>NZ_JBZFQN010000002.1:0-1001196 GCF_058313615.1 Bacillus sp. z33 | reverse complement strand
TCTCCGTCTTCACGTTCAATAAATCCAAAACCTTTATCTGCATTAAACCATTTCACTTTACCTTGTTCCATAATTGTTGCCTCCTAGTGTGTTTCCACACAATGTGTTACTATCCCTGCTCAAATACCTTAGACGAAAATCAAAAATTGTTTATCAATCTGAAACCGCCGAACAAAAATAATTCTTCTTTAGAATAACAGACATATTTTAAAATAGCAAATTATTAGACTCTTACCCTCTATAAACACACTAAACCTTATGAATTAATCTTCTTTAAAATTTAAAATTCTGGCATGGTTCAATACCGATCCTAACGGAAATTTACAAACATACTGAAGCTAATTGGCTAGCATGAGCCCAGCGGTCACACCAGCCAATAAGCCGATTGATAGGGACACTGACTTTTTTGGGGGCACATCAATATTAATTAGGTCCTTTTTAAAATTTTAATTATATATAATAATCGCCGCAAAAGATTCATCTTTACCATCGTAAGCACCTGCAAATTTAATATCAATTATCTGATTAAGTGATAAGTCACTTAAAGCTGTATTAATCTTACTCTCTAATATGTTAGTATCGGATGCTTTTACTACTTTTACTTTCATATATAAACACCACCTTTCGCTCTATACATTCGACAATAGGATATGTTTTCCTGCTAAAGAAAGCACCCTAAAGGATGATTGCCTTTTATTTTTCACCTCTTATTTCTTTATTATTAAATATTTTTAATTAATCATGCGTTTAATTTAAAAAGAGTCAATCCAAGATATATCAAAAGTTTGAGCCTTATTGCTATCTAATAAGATTTAGGGGACGGCATACATAAATTAGGTTGGAGGGTATCCCTTTAAACACTATCATCATGTCCCAATAATTTGACGATGATTGTATTCTTTACAATGAAGAACACTTGCCCCATGCATAGATCGCTGAACGTATCATAAATTCAGCCTGCCCTGCTTGTTCCTTTTGCGACTGCCTGATTATTATTAGCCACATTGCAACTTTGCCATTAGTATCAAGCTCAGCATGAATTACTTCCTGATCATACTTATTATCCTAATCTTTCCTTAAGTAAAGATTGTGATTGCAAGGATAACTTTAAGCATTACGTGGCATATATGTATACATTTATGATTCACCTGATGAATAGTATATTTTTGTAGACACTTTATTGATACGGGGGAATTGAATGTGGGATATTATGTTAGTGTTGAAGAGGACGTCAATTTGTATGTGGAAGATTTAAATCCTGAAGGCAATATCCCAATAGTGTTCTTACATGGCTGGCCATTAAGCCATGAGCAGTTTGAGTATCAGTTTAATGTTCTTCCGTCATTAGGGTACCGTTGTATTGGAATCGATTGGAGAGGGTTTGGGCGGTCTGACAAACCACTGCATGGCTATAATTATAATCAACTGGCAGATGATTTAAGGCAAGTAGTAGAGATTCTTGAAATAAAGGATTTCACTCTCTTAGGTCACTCCACGGGTGGGGCAATTGCTCTGCGATATATGTCAAGGCATAATGGTCATGAAGTTTCCAAGCTCATTCTTGTAGACTCAGCAGCTCCTACTGGGTTTACCGCAGAAACGGCGGAACACTTACTTAACTTATCCTTGAATGATCGGCCAAAAATGATGCGTGAAGTCACAGAAAGCTTTTTCTTTCAAAATATCACCAATCCATTCTCTGAGTGGTTTTTTCAATTGGGATTACAAGCAGCCGGCTGGTCTACAGCAGCTGTAATCAGGATGCTAAAGAATGAGAAACTATATGAAGATTTACCAAGAATTCATGCCCCAACATTAATTATTCATGGTATTCACGACAAAGTTATACCATTTGTACAGGCAGAAGAATTAAAGCAAAAGATAAGAAATTCAAAGCTTGTCCAGTTTTATTATAGCGGGCATGGTCCTTTCTGGGAGGAGCGAAAAAAATTCAATCACACGGTCAATCAATTTATTGAAGGAAACTTACATTCTCAGTAACTATAAAGAAAGGGAGACTTCCCTCTTCTCTTTTTTGTCATCCCGATGTTTCGCAATACTGACGTTTTCTAAAGAGTCTTTTACTATGATTAAGTCAGATGCGAATGTAACAGAGCCAATAATTTCAATAATGAAACCCATATAGAAATAAAGAAGCTGGAACAGAACAAAACTTCCACTCTAAAGCCGAATAATTAGTAGGTATTCAACAGCAGAAAAAAAATAAAAACCGAACTATTCTGATACTCTATCAAGATAAGAGTTTTAGAAAATAGTACGGTTTTTTATTGACTGAATACCTTTTGTCCCAGCCTCCCTTGATTCTTAATCTATGCTTATGACTCGACTCTGCAGATTCACTTTCCTGTAATTCATGAGTCCATATGAATCGGTAATAGTAGATGCACTGATATTTGTGAACTTAATTTGATAGTTACCCTTGATTGGTCACGACATTCTATTCTAACGAATCCTCCAACGCACTCTTCGCCAGTAAGCTCAACGTGGAATCGTCCATCGGAGGATTATGCAGTCCAGCTCTTACATCACGATAATATCTTTGCATAGGATTTTTCCGCTGCAGACTTTGGGCTCCTACAATTCGCATGGCTATATCTACGATTGAGATTGCCTGATTGGTTATTGCTGTTTTGACAGCTGCCAGTTCAGAACCCATCTGTTCCCGTTTCTCTGGATACTGGTCCCAGCGATCGGCAACTGAGTACAGAAAGCTTCTAGATTGCATCAGTTCAAGCTCCATTTGTCCAATTTTAGCCTGAATATGAGGCAATTCCGAGATAGTTCCGTTTAAGCTGTTTGGGGAGTACGTTTTTGCAAATTGGATGGCATAGTTACGTGCACCAGTTGCAATGCCTAAATAACAGGCAGGTATATGTAATAGCCAGCCTGAAGCTTTTCTGGCAGTTGCTTTTTCCACATAATCTTCTTCAGATAACACGACATTTTCTAGGATTAAATCATGGCTGCCAGTCCCTTGCATGGAAATCATATCCCATGTTTCATCAATACTCAAGCCGCTCTGATTTTTGTACACTTTAAACCAACCTATTGTCTCTTCTTCTGGTATCCAGGCACTGACAAGAATGATATCCAGTGCCGGAGCCAGTGAGGTGTACGTTTTTTTTCCATTCAAAATCCATTGACTGCCTTCTTTGCGCGCAACCGTCTGCGGTCTTCCACCCCTTGTTGGGCTGCCTGTCGCTGGTTCCGAAGCTGCACGATTAATCAATGCTCCTTCAGCAATTTCTTTAAATAATTTCTTTTTATTCCGATCAGTCCATGTTTCATTTTCTAAGAGCTCCAGTACCACCATATTGTGCCACCCAATCGCGAGCGCGGTTGAGCCGCAATGTTGAGCGATAATTTCCTGTCCATATAAAAAGGTCATTAACCCTTCCCCGGCCCCTCCATATTCTCTTGGCAAGGTTAGGGTTGTATATTTTATTTTTTTCAAATCATCAATATTTTCGGCAGGGAATGACCTTTCCTCATCATATTTTGGTGCTCTTTCAGAAAACTTTTTCGCAGCTATTTTTAATGGTTGCAAAATATTCTCTTGTTGCTTTGTTATATAATCCTGCATGGTGCCAGCTCCCTTATCGAATAGTACTATTCTGGGTTGAATAGTACGGTTTATATGTTTATCTTATCACTTTGTTTCTTCTATACCCATTGCCAAAGCATATATATCCTCTCTTCTGAGCAATAGCCCATGCAAAATTTAACCATGTGCATTAACTAATTATATAGAAAGGAGAGAGAACAATTGAGCAGAGAACATGATGAGGATTTCTTTGAATATGCTTCTGACCTGATTGGTGAACAGGTTCAGGTTATTACTGTTGAGGGTTCATATTATGGAGAATTAAAAAAATTGAAAAGCGACTTTCTATTGTTGCTTACAAGTAATCGGGGTCAAAGCAGCATCATAGCCATACGCCTAAAAAAAATAATTGGAATTTCAAAAAACCTAGAAAGAAAAAGGCCTTTATTTTTTGGCCCACAACTTTGGGCAGAAGAACAAGAAGTTAGTATAGAGGATCAGCATGATGACGTTCAATTAGATGATGACCATGAATTCCATCAAGATAAATGAAATAACTAAGGGGCTCTGTTTTCACTTCAGAGTCCTTTTTCTATTTCACTAATTGCTTTAAAGCAGAGTTTAAATCTGGATACAAAAATGTGTATCCAGATTTAATTAATCTTTTAGGAATTACCTTTTATCCCTCCACAATTAACGTAATCATCTCTCCCAAAGCCATTTTCATAAACATGGAAGAAATCATTATCCAGTGTGGCTTATGAAGAGCTTTTCCCAGCGCCTTCCCGAAATCAGCCATTCTCAGTGGATTTGGGACTGTCAAGTTAACAGGACCCAAAAATTAGGTTTATAACTCTGTTCTGCAAAACTATAAAACTCTAAAACTGAAACCTTTTTTGAAGTGTAAGGTAATTCCATTTTCCCACCCCACTTAAATTGTATAATTTACCATTTTTGTATTAATATTAAATTATAAATTCTATAAAAGGGAAAATGATACATGAGAAAAAAGTCCATTATTATTGGTGCTATAGTTATTTTATTGGCAGTAATAGCAGGAGGTATGTATATGCAGAAAAAAAAGGTGGAAAAAGCTGAAGCTGAAGAAACTACCTTTTGGGAGAAACAGAAGCCAAGAATCGAATTATTCTTCCGTTACAACTTCAAAGATATTCAAACCATTACTTACACAGAATCAGGGCAAACTCCTATGGGGGTCTATATTGATGGCTACTTAAATGATAATCCGAAATATCGTTTCTCAGCAGATGTGCTTGGAGATGAAGACGAATTCAATGGGAGTGTAAGCTTTTCAAAAGAAGTGCGAGAAGATCTGGTGAAACCAGGAATCGAAAAAGATGTTGATGAAATATTAAAGGAACAAAAAGAAAGTCAGTAAAAATACTGACTCTTCTTTTTTTATTCTGCCGCTTCAAAGAGCATGGTTTTGTCATGTAGCTTTTAGATTTTTTTGCTTCCTTACTCCAGTTGCATCATACCACCTCTTCCGCCTTGTAGAATTTACTATTTTTAATCTAAACAGAAAGGACGGCCATCCATGTCTGATAACGTGAAAAATAAAGACACCAATAAATAAGGCTGCCAATTCTTTTCTGACAAATCCACTTCCTCCTGCAATCGCAATTTTCATTATTTACACCCCATTTATTTCCCCACACTCAAATTATTTAAATTTTCTGACTTTGTTCTACGTGCTATTTCACTCTTCCTTAGATTATGGAGTTATAAACATTTATCTAAACTTAATTATGTATACAAAGCTATAGGTTTTATCTATTTAAAAAGAATTCTCTCCTAAATAATAGGCTGGAAGAATCGTTTCTTGAATGGAATTTTCAACTATTTCAACTTTATAAGCTGCTGGGTGTGGACGTGAGCTAACCACTTTGAATAGTTTGCCATTCATATAATGAAGCCCTACTCCGTCATCAGCGGCAATCCCTGGTTTTAAGAGCCTGTCCTTAATCATCTGCTGATAAGCTGGTCTTCGATTCGTTTCACCATCATAATGTGGTGAATGACTTCCCGCCAATATTCCCAGAGCCTTTATTGGTTCTAATTTCTCACCATAGGAGTCTGTTATTCCTTCCTCATACCAGCAAATCGCACCTGCGCTGATTCCACATAGTAATATCCCTCGTTGATAGGCTGTTTGAAGAATATCTTCCAAACCCCATTCTTTCCAGAGAATCAATAAGTTCTTTGTATTTCCTCCGCCAACATATATAATATCCTGCTCGAGAATAAAATCTTGTATATTTTCTGTAGGTGGCTTAAATAAGGATAAGTGGGTAGGTTCGCATTCCAGCCTACTAAAAAAATCATAAAATCGCTTGATATATCCTTCTGCATCCCCGCTGGCTGTCCCAATAAAACATATTTTCGGTCTTTTAGCAGCAACCTGTTTCAATATATATTGATCCAATAAAGGATTATCCGGTTCCATTGAAAAACCGCCACCCCCTAAAGCAATGACCTGTTGCATACCCATTCCTCCCTTTAAGTACTTTTTTTATAAATTAATACCCTAAATCGTTGAAAACCTATTTGGGTGAACTTAAATTTAGCAAACTTTTATAACCTGTTAAAAAAAGTCTGAAACATATATAAACCAAAAGAAGCCTTGCTTTGGAATAGGCGTAGTACGGCTCAATTAAAACATAAGTGATATAGATTTACCTTCATCATTAGAGTTAATGGTTATTAGATTTTGACTGGAGGGGTTTTTATCTAAGTATATGAGATAGGAACCAGGTTCCATATTTAACTCAACTTCCCCTTTTAGGTTAGTTTTTATCTTTAGTGGTTCAACCTCCTCTTTCTTTTGGTTATTCTTGATAAATACATCAGTTTCACGGAGGTTTTTTCCAGTTGAATCCAAAAGCACAATCTTTATCTTTACACTTTTCCTAATGAAAGCTCTTTCTGACGAGTCAGCGGTTTGTTTTGGAGGCTTGTTACTCAAAAATGATTCATGATCTCCAGTAGCATAAATAATGGCATACAGATAGATTGAAAAGACTACTATTGCATAAAATATGAGTTTGAACTTTGCTATCATATTCACATCTTATCGCCCCTTCAATCCTTTAAAAAATAACTATACGTCTATCTTCTATACATTATATTTCCATTCTTAAGGTATCATTCCCTTCCAGTATTATAAATTAATATCGAAAATGCTATTAAAATGATTAATTGTATTCGGTATTTCCTTTAGTTGAAACTCCTCTCAACTTTTTTGATGTTTTCATATTTTAATCCATTTATTTAAAGAGAAATTAAATTAAAGTATTAATAACTATTCAGCAAATTAAATAGCCAACGTATAATTTTTGTGAATTTTACAAAAATTTGTAACTTTGTTAAAATTATTCCGTACTAGTTATTAAATATAGGAGGTTATATTGAATGAAAAAAATCATACAGTGGGCAATGATTACCTCGATAATCATTGGAGCATTTGTTTGGATAGCAAGTGCAATCATACCTTTTTCTTATAGTGAATGGAGCTTCTTTATAGGTTTAGGTATAACTGTCATTATGTTCCTCTTTAATAGCAGCGGAGGATATTTATCGAAGGGAGCTACTCTAGAAGCAAGTGAAGCGACCTGGCAAGTACAGAAGGATAACAATGAGTTGAAAGTTAACGTGGGCGGAGTATTTTATGGGGCAGTTCTGTATACAATTGTTAGTTTAGTCCTTATGCTCGTCATTTACTTTTAACCTATTTTAAATGCTACAAACAAGCCATTTCACAAAGAATGGCTATTTTTTATCCCCTCACTACCTACGATGATTTGTAAAAATACAATCTATGAGAAAATACCGCTTATAATATCGATTTTCCGGTAAACGCTACTTTACTTCTATATGATATTCATCACAAATAGACATTCATCCTTTGGGATCAATGCCACTGTTTTTATCAGTAAGCTTTTAATATAGCTCAGTTCCCACTGTACCCCTCGTTAAATGGGCTTAAGTATTTTCAATACTATAAGCGGAAGTTCTCTTTGATGATATTTGCCACTTCTTGCGCATCCAAGTTTGTATTGTTTATTTTTATATAGTTTAAATGTTTAATTTCTCCTTCTAAAGAATTCAATCTGTATATCTCCATCGACTTTTTCAACTCATCTTCAGACCACTCAATATCCCTTTTCGATGGCTTATGTTCAAGTCTATTAGAACTTTTATTTCGCTTAAGCCTTTCTTCTAAATCAGCCTCAAGTTCCACAAAGTAAACAGTTCCTCCTCTGGACTCAAACAACTGAGAAACCTGATTAACATAATCCCAGTCTTCTTGCATATTAAATGCCCAAACATATGTGAAAATCATTCCATCCAAACTGCTTTTCGATACTTCTTCAAATATCTCTTGACGAAACAAATTGACTAATCTCTTTCCTTCTTTAGTGTCGTAGTCAAAGAAATGATTAACCAAATCAATTGTCATATGATTATGAAAAAGTTTCAAATCCGTTATCTTTGCTAATTCTTGCCCGACTGTCATTTTACCAACCGCTTGCGGTCCAAATACAAAAACAAATTTCATAATCTCTCTCCTATATCCATTAGTTATATTTTAGTTATTTTACCATAAATAAACAAATAGAGATCGAATATGACCTTACTTATTACATAATCCTCCTTGATCTAACTGTTTTATCTGCATAAGAAATAACTGTCCATTTTCCAGTCTTGTTTAAAGAGATAAAAGTACGTCTTTTTATTCGGACTTTCCTAACTAAATTTACTTAAGGCGTAATCGTGTATAATTTCCACCACTTCAATTTTTCCGTTAATCAATAGTTCGGGAAGATTGTTTTTTAGATTACCCTTCCAATATTCTCTGGCTTGTTCGATTTTTTTTGAGAAAGGAACTCCATCTGCCTTTGGTAAAAGGTCTCCATCACCCTCAAAATAATTTCCTACTACTCGTAACTTAACAATCTGAAGAACTTTTCGGTGGTAAGTATCAAATAACTCTTTCCATTTCAGAGCATCTTCATAGCTTTTTGCAGCATATAAGCAAGATAATCTTGAGGGATAGACAGGGTATTCTTGCAGTCTAACCATTTCTGCTATCACTTCTCTTATTGCTCTGATTGTTTGATCCGCATAATCTACAACTACCTTGGCATTCTCTGTATTCAAGTACAAGCCTTCATTTGTAAAATGACTGAATAAAACCTGCATAAAGTCTTCGTCTTTAGAATTTAATATTTCCCTTTCAAAAAAGAAGCGATATAAGGTGTTTTTTTGGTTCCTATCAAAATTAATAATCTGTCCAATACTCATTTCTTTATTAGTAACAATATGATAAGCATAAAACTCGGTCTCTTTCATATCCCTACCCCCTGTTTAACTTCAACAAATTGGCTATATATATTCCATCACATCTGCTGAGAATAGTTGTTTAAGTTGCTCTGTAACCTGCTCCCTTAGAAATAAGACATATTAATGTTTATCACGAATTTCTTTTAAAAGCTCTATGACTATAGCATTTTGTTTTTCCATCGACTTTAAACTCTTTTCTATCGTACTTGTAGACACAACTATTACAATTAGAACCGCTATTCCAACAAAGAACAATCTAATCTCCTCCAAACCAATAAATTTGTAATAATTTACCATTTTAATTATTCAAATCTATCCTTATTGCTAACCATCCCCTTTAACTGCATAAAAGAGATGCCCCACCCTTGATATCGGAGTAATGCCTTCGTTACTTTAAGTATTTTTTCATAAAATTTACTCAAACACTTTTCATTCATTACTGAGGGCTGTCCCTTTATCAGCACAAGAAAAGACCGCCAATTTGACAGTCTCGATTTTCTGTTATTCCTTTTTCGTAATATAAAGTTGACCCTAAACGTGGAATAAAAGATGTATGCCTCCGACGGGATTCGAACCCGTACTCCTTTCGTGAGCATAGGTTAGGGAGAACACGCTTCCCTACGGAATTTCACCGACAGGAATTTCACCTGTCTCAGCTAATTTGCTTTTCGGTGCTTCTGAAACCCTTACCTTGCGACCCGTTTATACAATTGTTTTACGGCGCTCTTCCCTTCTTGAGCTACAGAGGCGTATTTATAATTATTATATAGCATCAAATTGGAATTGAGTATCCTTGTTTAACAAATAATGGTTTTTGGCCTTACTTAATACTCGAACCAACCTTCCCTTAGTAGCAGGAGAAAAGAATACCAAACTGACAATCTAATGCTCTGTTAATCCTGGTAGTTCCAACCTAAACCTACATTTTCGCTTAGGGAAGATTCCCCGTTTTTAAAAAAAGACTGCCCGATAGCAGTCTTTGATTAGGTCTAATCCCTTTTCCTTGATTAAGTATGACAATTTTTCATGAACAACAGTTATTGATCCCCATTGTAAACTGTCTCTTAATGGTGATCAATCATAGCAGGCACAATAGATATTAGTTTTTGAGTTTAGATGATGAAACTTTAAGCATCTGTTACTCTTGTTTAGTTCCTTCGTTTAAAAATCTCTTTTATATCGAATAGCCAGATATATTCCTGAAGCGATGAATGCAAAGGAATATTTAAATAAGAAGAAAATTTGCCACATATATTCTTTCGGGAAAATTATGTCACACAAAATGACTGCACCTAACATAATGAAGGTACTTTTTAAGTGTATGGGATTAGTTCTTTCGTCAGGTTTACCTATTTTTTTATAATATACGTATATCAGAATCGTTCCCACTAAAAGCAATACAAACCCGCTGCCAATAAGCATATTCCAGTTACCAGTTGATTTCTCCGCCCATATTTTTAAGGGATTAAAAATGGTATTTGATATTTCCGATATAGACTCATTTTTCATTTTTGATCACTCCCCTTCATATAAGTAAAAATATCGTTAACCTCTACGTTAAAAAAATCTGCTATTCGATAAGCTAAAACTAGAGAAGGAGAGTAGTTATTCTTCTCCATAACATATATGGTTTGTTTAGATACTCCTACAGCGTCAGCTAATTCTTTCTGGGACAATCTTTTTAAGACTCGATGCTCATACACTTTATTTTCAATGTAGTCCTCAATTCCATCTTTCAAGGTCAACACCTTCCTTTTTTAACCATAAACATACAATAAACCATACTTATATAAAAGTAAAGTAAACTTATATAAAAGAAAAATATTGTTTTATAAATTTAGATAATATAAAGGTCAAACTCCATTCAAAGCATTTCTTCGGTCTAGTTGAGCCTACTGAGTACTCCTTCAACCTTGATGCACACTGCAATTACCCCTAAAGAAAACCTAGATTATTAAACAATTAAAATAAGACAAGCCGGTACTGAATCTTCCAGCTTGTCTTTCTGTTTAAATACTAACCTATTAAAAAAGGTGGCATTCATATCACAAAACATAAGTCATAACATTGAAGTAAAGCATCCTCATGCTCGATGGTATACCTTATATCTTTTCTATCTACTATTAGAATTACTATCCAACCTAAAATCTACGGTAAGTATTTATATCTTGTTCTCCTCAATTAAAGCCAGCTTCCTTTCAACTGATACTCATGATTATCGCCAAATAGCTAGAAAAGACAAAAAGGATACTAAGCAAAACTGTGATGATGGGCGATGTTTTTTTAAAGAAGGAATATAAAATCATAGCTAAAAATAGGAACGCAATAATAATAAGGAAAATGCTCATTGAATTTACACTCAGTTGAACTTCCATTCCCGGATAATACTGACCTTGATAAAAGAGTTCAAATAGGAAAGATAGTCCTTCCTGTTCCAGCATACTTGCACTAGGAGGAGATTGTTGGCTCATTGCAGCAGTTGCTGAAAAAACAAGGAGCGCAACGATACTTTCAGCTTTCATCCAGGGAACAGGATTAAATTTTTGATTTTTAATTAATCTCCGCCGAATGAATATGCCATTGATCACAGCAAAGACAAGCAATGAAATAATTAGTATATGTTTTATTAATAAATATTGACCATAATCAATCATCCAAGAGTTTGGAAATTGCGAGATATCCATCACGAAACTCATAAGGGCAATTCCAGAAGCCGTTATCACGAGGACGCAGCTAATTGCAAGAGGAGTAAACCAATGCAAAAAACGAAGCCAATTTTCTTGATCTTTGGAAAACCAGCTAGCAACATACATGATTCCAACCCAAACAGTAACAGCAGTAAAATGGATAATATGTGTTAAAAACCCTTTTCCTTGTTCCAAGGAACTTGCATGACTGGACCATGCAAGTCCAATAATTAAAAATATTGTTAATAAACATCCAATCCAAGAATAGGTAGGATTTTCCGCTTGATAAAATTTAGTAATAACTACGAGTAAAATCAAAACAACAATGGTTGTAAAAATCCACGCATTCCCAATATCAAAGGTCAACAGTACCAGTTGCAATCCATCTTGCCATCCTAATGTTTGCTGCAGATTTACGATTAGTACAAGTATGGGCATAAAGGAAAATAGTGCTATTCCGATTGCAGCTAAAATCATATATCTTTTGCTCACAAGTAGACCTGGACGAAAATGACTTGGAACCATGGTTAAAATAAAGCTACCCATTAAAATGGAAAAACAAAGATATAGCAAAATTTCGCTTACCATTACAGAAGCCACTGATTATTTCTTTCTCCTTAATAGAATAAAGATGATAATCATAGCCAATATTAACAGTACGGCAAGAATAGGAACGAGGGTGGAAGAACCTTTGTTTTCTAATTGATCACTAGCAACATCATTTTCTGTCTCAGTTGCTTTTTGTTCAGATCCTTGTTCACTTACATCTACATCTTCCTGATTTGTGTCACTGTCTTCCATATTTTCATTCACTGGTTCTTCTTCATTATTATCAGTAGATGCTGGTGTTTCAGTCTCCGCGATATCTACTTCAAATGAAAACTCCCCTTCGATTTGATGTCCATCTGCACTGATGATACTCCATACAACATTATAAGTTCCATTCCCTAAACCATTTGGAAGGGTACCTATAACTTTATTATCTGTAATAGTACTGTCTTCGATTGAAATAACTTTTCCATCTGAATACATTAATTCAAAAGTGCTTCCTTGTTCAACCTTCCCATCAAAGGTTAATGCTATTTCACGCAGCACTTCTGTGACAACCTGGCCATCGGCTGGTGCAGAACTCTCTAAATGAGAATGTGCAAAAGCAGTTGGTACAAAATACACCGATAATAGCAACGTGATCAAAATAAGTTTTTTCAAAATAGTTCCTCCTACTAATATGGTACTATACCGCACTTAATGCAATTAGTTCTAAGGATTGCAAGTCATTTCATTAGCCCAATGATAATCCTTTTAAAGTATAATATACAAAAATCATTAGTACCATTTCTTTACACTGCAGCCTTCTATATTAGCTATTAGAAATACTACCCCCTGACAAAAACGACAAAAAAATAAACGCCGATTCATTCGACGTTTTAGTAGTAAACTATAGTTGTTCTTTCCTTCTGTTTTTTATAGTATTTGTCATATACAACCAATGTTAAAACTGCAAGGATAGGATAACAAAGCACCATTGAGCTGTATGAAGCAAATCCCGCAAAATTAAAATGGAATAGCAGGAAAGCTATGGTGTTAATAACAAACAGCCTCATTTTCAAGGAATGATTTTCTTTCATCTTAATAAAAAATAATCCGAACAGGAGAATGGTTATCCCAATCGACATCGAAATATAGGAACCGAGGAACATTCCGAATGAATCAAAGAATATTACCGGGATCATTCCACTTAACATGACGGTCATATAACATGTTAGCAGCAAGAGAGAATATCTAACATATTGCATTTATCTTCCCCCCTTATTGATTTAATAATTTCGTTTTCATTTCTTTGTTCATATCATCGAGCTTCTCCACAAACTCTTTACTGCTCGCGATAATCCTGCGGCTGGATGCTTCCTGAGTCTCAATAGCTGAATAAATATCTTGATAAGCCTTTTGTAACTTTTCGATCGAGATGGATGGATTCTCCAGAAGCTTGGTTGTTTTCTCCGTATTTTCTTTTAACATTTGCGCATTGGCCAGGATGATGTTTTCTGTAGCTTCATTAACGTCATTGATCGCCGTAATGATTCTTTCCTGGTTTTGCAAGGCCATGTGAATAGCAGATGTGACAGGAGCCAGATTTTTGGTTGTATCAATCGCATTTCGAATAGCTTCTTTCAATTTATCATTATTTTTCTTGATAATATCTACTGAAGCAAGGGACTGTTGCAAAACATTGACCATGGAACTCATATTTTTTGTTCTGACAATGATTTTCTCCTGTGCTTCATTGACAAGCTGCTGCTTATTTTGCCATTCAGGTTCGTTCCTTTTATCTTCAATCATTTGGAACAGATGCCGCCCCATATAGACTTGTTTGTCCAGCAGGTAAATCTTATCGTGGACATCCTTCTTAATGACATCAAGCTCTGCATTATCTTCCTGAAGCATGTCTCTACCTCTTAGCAAGGACTGGACGATTTCATCGATATTTTTTTCTACTGTTTGATATTTGGCAATAAATTTTTCGTTAGAATTCTTTCGTAAAAACTTCGGAACGATCTTGGCTATTCCTTTTGTTTGATAAGCTTTTGGATTCAGGTCGGATACCGCTTCACGAAGCTTCAACAAATTACTTGGTATATCATGATTATCTTTATTATCCATCATATCTTTAACAGGTCTTCGCAGGCTGTTTAACGATTCTCCTGCCATCCTTTGTTCATTTCCGCCGAAATTGCTTAATTGCTCCAAAACTGAATCAATATTATGTGTATCCGTATCAGATATTTTCTTGATGACCTGACTTGCTTCTTCGTTTAATTTTTTCATATCGTCAGGATTAATGACGGATTGAATTACTGTTTCATCAAAATCCCTGTTTTGTTCACTCATTGGCTTTTCACCTCTTAATCAGTATTATTTTTCATATCGTTGATCGATCGTAGTTAGTGTTTTCTTTAAATCGAATTCTCTTTTATTGTCAATATGTCTACGGATTTGTGTAATTCTCTCCTGTATGGTAATTAATCGGTTTAATGTATCATGCTCATATTTTTCTTGTTGTTTCGTACCCAATTGAATAAAGTCAGCAATCAGCTTTCGTAAATCTTTGATTAGTGTCTCCTTAACCTGATGCTCATAATCAATGTCTGTAATTAACTCTATATGCTCCAGCAAATAACCTAAACTAGGGATGATTTGCGTGAAAGCATGATCGATCGGTGATGAAAGGCGGTTTCGATTCCTCGCATCTTCCAGTTCATTAATAAGCGCCGTATAGTTTTTGTTATTTTTATATAATAATTTTGTCTTTTCGGGTTGGAAATTCCTTATAGCCCATTGTAAAAAAAGATCTATCTTTTCTATATCATTTTCTTTTTTCAATAACTGTTCGGAAATCTTCTTCTCTGTATAGACTCTCGATCTTGTATCATAACGAACGCCCAGTAATGGCTGTTTTGTTTTGGCTCTTTGGGCATTAATCGTAATATAATCCGGCCCAGCCAAAATAGATAGTATATTTGAATCCATTTCGTATACATAAGATGCATAACGTTCATCTAATTGAGTGCATACAAACTGGTCTTTTTGATTTTTTCCAGCTATTCGCTTCATTACATTGGCCAGTCGTTCCTGTTTAGGTTCTCCCGACTTTGCGTCTTGCAGAAAAACTACGGTTGTGGCTCCTACCAATCCCAGCAGGATAACATAGAACATAACAGTCACCCCTTTCTAAGGCTATTTTATCATACTATACATACGAACCAACAGAGAGATAAGTTTCAAATATTATAATACCAACTTTTACAAGCCTTTTTGTAGATTACATGTATATTAAAGAAAAGAGGTCCCGAAGAACCTCTATTTTTTATTCACATTCGATACTTGGAAAATAAACAATAATGTCTTTTCCCATGTTATCAGTTTTTGCTTCACTTAAAATATCTTCAATTACATCCGCGTCCATGACTTCATCAATCAAATGTCGGAAAAGAGCAGTGATTATTTTTATTGGTGATTGGAAGGTTACGATCCCCACACAAGTTTGGCCATACATTCCGCGACCGGTTTGTGATTTATTCTACATCCAGAGCTGTGTAATTTCCTGCTCCATATACTGCATCTAAGTTCTTGTAAAATTCCTTTTCTGTCAGGCTTGTTGTGAATTTCTGCACCTCATTCGTGCTTACTACTAAGATTTTGTAAGTCTTATCAATACTTCCATAATATTGTACCTCCTTAGTGGTTGCTCATTTGTTATTTTGTAATTTAATTATTTTGGTAAAATATCTGTGTGAATGTATCAAAATAAAAAAAACACCCATTCAAGGGTGGTTTTTCTATGTCTTATTCTATTCCCAGTGTTTCTTTTATGTTTTTTTCTTGTTCATAGGTATCGCCGCCTGGTTTCAGTAGATTCCATGTATAAGACTGGATATAAATTTTTAAAGATAAATTTTTGCTGGTATAGTCTTCTTCTAACTCTAAATTTTTCAATGAATCATATATTTTATCCAGTCGATCATGGCAATCATCTGCTGATATTTCGGCGTTATTATATTTTTCTATGATTTCAATGGCACGGATTCCCAAATCATAGGTTTCTTGATCCATTCCGTCAGGGATGCTACTGCCGCAACCTGTCAAAAGTAAAATGGCACTAAGCAATAAAACAGATAATTTTTTCACGATGATTTCCTCCTTTATATGAAAATATTATATTGAAATAATTGTAAAATGCAATAATAAAAAGCACCTGTGAAGGTGCTTTTTATTATTCTTCTGATTCTGGCTTATCAGAAAAATTATTCGGTAATTCAAGTGTAAGCTTTTCTGAATAATTTAGATCGCCTTCTTGTACAATATGTTGCTCTATAAGTTGATTAATTTTGCTTTCCATTCTATTGTGTTGCTCAATTGATAGACTTTCTTGAAATTTTTCAAGGGTTTTCATGCTTCCTGTTATCATTGAAACTTGCCGTTTGCAATCTTCTGCAATATCCCATAAGTTTGCAGTTTCACCGTTGAAGTTATAGAAAACTATCAACCTATCATTTGTACTTTCCACAAGATCCATGAAAACAAAAAGCCAAAATTGCCTTTTACAATAGATCAGATAAATGCAATAAAATCTTTTGAGCATCCTTATACCGATACGGCCATCATATTACTTTATACAGGCATGCGAATTACCGAACTTTTGGAAATCGAAAATGAAAAAGTATAAAGATATATGATCGGCGGAACTAAAACAACTGCTGGTAAAAACCGTATTATACCGATTCATATATGATTTAATCAAAGCAAGATATAATCCCGATCGTAAGTACCTGATTTGTTATGAGAACGATTCCAAGATTCCTTATCTAAAATATCGCCGATTGTTTTGGACAAGAAGACATACTTAATAATCGTTCCTATACATAAAAAAGCGCCGGATAAAATCCGGCGTCAAAATATCTGTTTATTTATTACCTATCAATTTAAATGGAAATTGCAGTTCAAAAATAGCTTTTCTTTTTTTTGGTTCTTTTTTGATGACTTGCCCAGTGTTAAGCCATTCAGCTACATCAAAGTATTTTTTATAGGAAGTTAGTTCATGTTCTATTTTTGTTTCTAAAGATTGATTTGAAAAATAGATGATACTCTCTAAATGTCCCATTGGCTTTGCCGTAAAGCACACTTTATTACTTAATGGTAATTGGTTAAACGTTTCGATATATTCTTTTCTGCACTGATACTGATCACTGAATTTAAAAAATAATTGGTTCCAATTTATACGTTGAATTCTCTCGTTCCAGTCTTCTAATGCCGTTTGTTTATATTTATAGGAATAAAAATGTATTTCCACTTTTTTGTCCAACAAACCAATTGGATAGACACCTTTTATGCCATCATATTTTGAATGAAGTGTAAATTTAAGGGGAGATTTCATATAGTGTTCAAAGTTAGATACAAGTTCAATATAGTCTGGTGCAAATATGAACATACCTATAAATGGCGAGTGGTATTCCATACCTAAGTCATCATATACTTTCTTGCCCCAATCATTATCTGAGATAAGTGTGAAATGACCATTTTTCACCTTGCTTTTCAAATCTTGGTGTAAACAATAACTACTCAATTTTTTTGTCAACTTTGGCAAATACCCTTCCATTGTCCTCCCCCTTTCCATCCTTATTATTACCTTTATTCCTTTTTTTAATGAAAAAATAACATCTATTTTATGTTAAATTACATTTTCCATTAAATTTCATACAATTATGTCGATAAGTGATATAGCACCCCTCTATAACATTCTATGATGCCCATATATTTTAGTTGCACACTTTTACATATTTAATTTTAGAATTTAATCACTAAACAACTAGACTTTATGGGAAAAGAGGGAGAATACAGGAGGATGTACATTTGCAAAATCATAAGGCACGTCGTAAGCCATTGATCAAAAAGGGGACAACACTCTTATTATCTGCAGGATTTATCCTTTATAGCGGAGATACTTCATTAAAATTATTGGATACAATAAAAGCGGAAGCAGCTAGTTCAACGTATTACGAAATGACTGCTAATGTGAACCTACGGGCCAGCAGTTCTACCAAAAGTGCTATTTTATTAACCATTCCAAAAGGGAAACAGGTTACTTATATTTCGAAAAGTGGTTCGTGGTTTAAAGTTAACTACAACAATCGGACTGGTTGGATCAATGACCAATATGCGAAAAAAATAACAAAAAACAGCCCAAGTAAAGCGATTGTCTCTAACTATCACACAACCGCGAATCTAAATATTAGATCAATAGCATCCAGTAACGGAAAAGTCCTGAAAACAATTCCTAAAGGCAAATCTATAACCTATATATCTAGCAGCGGTTCTTGGTATAAAGTAAAATATCAAACTACTACAGGATGGGTAAGCTCGGATTACGTAAAAAAAGAGACCGCAAAAGAGGAAACAGCGACTGTAAAAGTTGCTTCTAGTAACTCCTTAACTTATACTGCTACGGCAAACTTAAATTTACGATCCTCTTCTTCAACGAAAGGATCTATACTATCAACGATTCCTAAAGGCAAATCCGTTACGTATGTTTCTAAAGACGGTTCGTGGTTTAAAGTGAAATATAGTGGTAAAACCGGCTGGGTCAGCTCCAGTTATTTAAATGGGGTTACTCCTGCCAAACCTATAATCAACACCCCTTCTCCTGTGGTAAAGCCAAAGGAAGAGAAGACGTATCAAACAACTTCTAATTTGAATTTACGATCCTCTGCTTCAACGAAAGGATCTATACTATCAACGATTCCTAAAGGCAAATCTGTTACGTATGTTTCTAAAGACGGTTCGTGGTTTAAAGTAAAATTTAATGGTAAAACCGGCTGGGTCAGCTCCAGTTATTTAAATGGGGTTACTCCTGCCAAACCTATAAGCAACACCCCTTCTCCTGTGGTAAAGCCAAAGGAAGAGAAGACGTATCAAACAACTTCTAATTTGAATTTACGATCCTCTTCTTCAACGAAAGGATCTATACTATCAACGATTCCTAAAGGCAAATCTGTTACGTATGTTTCTAAAGACGGTTCGTGGTTTAAAGTAAAATATAATGGGAAAACCGGTTGGGTCAGTTCCAGTTATTTAAACGGGGTTACTCCTGCCAAACCAATAAGCAGCATTCCTCCTACTGAAAAGCCGAAACAGGACGTTACCTATCAAACAACTGCCAACCTGAACCTTAGAGCCGATGCTTCTAGTCTGAGTTCTGTTTTAACAGTTATCTCTAAAGGAGAAAAAGTGACCTACTTATCAAAAAGCAGTTTTTGGTATAAGGTGAAATACGGAAATAAAACAGGCTGGGTCAGCTCTGAATTTCTAAAGAAAACAACTGAAGATAAACAAGAGGAAACGAAGATAGACGTCATTTACAGCACGACTGCTAATTTAAAATTAAGAACAAAAGGTTCAGTAGATTCAACTGAGATTACAACCATTCCAAAAGGAAAACAAGTTACGTATCTTTCAAAAAGCGGCACATGGTATAAAGTTTCCTATAATTCCTTTACAGGTTGGGTCAGCTCTGAATTTCTAGAGAAGGGAGCCCCCGCTTCGGACTCATCTGATCAAATCAGTTCAGACTCCTATGTAACAATGGATTTAAGGACTAAATCATCCGTAACGGCTGCTCAGATCAATGCGTATATTGCTAATAACGCAACATCTGCTAACAGTGTCTTATATAACAAGGGCAATATTGTAATTGATGCAGCTAATAAGTATGGCGTGAATGCACTATATCTTGCAGCACACGCCATTCATGAGAGTAATTACGGTAAATCTACTATTTCCCTGGCGAAAAATAATTTGTTTGGGTACGGTGCCTACGATGCTGCTCCATTTGTCGGTGCGGTTAAGTTTACTACCATCCAATCAAATATAGAATTTATTGCCCAAATGATGAAAGCTACGTATTTAAATGAAGGTTACTGGACTTATAGGGGCGCTTATCTTGGAAACACTGTTAAGGATCGTAATGGAAACAGAATAGACAGTCAAAGCAGCGGAATGAATTTCTTTTACGCCAGCGATTCTAATTGGGGAAAAGCCATAGCTAAACATATGTCCGCCATGCTTAATTACAGCAAGGAAGGCGCTAAAAACGCAACACCAAATAAAACGGTGCCAAGCAAGCCTTCCTACCCTGATGCAAAAGATGTCTTTCCAGCTGGTACACTAGCCGTTGCTCATAAGACAATCACTCTGACACCCGGAGAAAATGCTGGTGCCAATGGATACAAAACAACTTCTAATCTGAATCTGCGATCAGCGGCATCGATAGATGGAACTGTTCTGCTTACCATACCTAAAGGGGCAACTATCACTTACCTTAGTACCAGCGGGAACTGGATGAAAGTTCAGTACAGTGGCAAAACCGGATGGGTGAACTCTGGATATGTAACAAAAACAAGCTCGGGATCTTCTGTAAACATTCAGGCTGGAGAAACCTTCAACTTGTTAGAGAAACATAATGATGAAACATTAAAAATAAAATACAATGGAAAGATGTATTTTACCTCCAGTATTAGCTTAAGCAAATATTATCAGCACATGTCCGTTAAAAACCTGGCCCGTGTGGATGCTACAAGCTTAAATGTACGCGCTGCTGCCAATACAGGCAGTAATGTAGTTGGTACCCTATCCAATTACCAATATATTGAGCTATCGGTTGATGCTAAGAACAATCCGATAACAAGCAATGGATGGTATAAAGTGAACCTATCTAATGGTAAACAAGGATGGATTTCAGGTCTGCATATCATTCGTGAATTAAATAAATAATAGTTTGTTAGATTTAAATATGGCGATACTTTCCACGAATTTAACATGATGACTAAAGTCCAGAGATAAATACTCTGGGCTTTTCTTTATTATGAAACAACTTAAAATCCGTTCCGCTCCTGAACATCTTCGTTTGTAAATAATCATTTTAGATCGGTTCCCCCTTTTTATTGAACCTTTTTTCAGGGAGGTGTTTTAACCGTTTATTTGCCCTTACACTTTGTCCAATCTTTCATATATTAATAAAAATCAACATGCGAGGTGACATTATGAATAGAAGAAAAAGGCGAAAAGGTAGGGGATTATGTTATCCCGGATACAATTGGTGCGGTCCAGGCTGTTCGGGCCCATGGGGTCCTACCAATCAGGTAGATTCATGTTGCAAAAAACACGATGATTGTTATGAAAGATTTGGACCTACCAGACAGTGTGACGAGATGTTATTAAATTGTCTCCGATCTCAAATAAATCCCCACACTAAATTGGGCAGAGATGCTCGATTGTTTTATCAGATCATGCTGCTAAGGTACAATCTTTGATGGTAAGTAGATATTTCCCTTTAAGGTAAGAAGCAGCGCAAAACAAAATATACAGCCATACACATTATGAATACTCGAAAATAACTAACAATACCCAAATTATTAAACCTCTTATCATCCTGTTCTTTTCAAACCACTCCTACATGGGAGGGCCAAGCCCTCCCTCCTATTGAATAGTTTATTGGTCATATTTATACGTTCATTATATGACTAGTGCCGATTCGAAAGTATAGTATTTTTAACCCCTTATTAATCTTAATTCCTTTCCTGTGAGCATATAATTATCGTTACCGCTATAACAAGAGTATAATAATATTGTAAACAACTAACGGGGCATTAGCTTAGTTGGTAGAGCAGTTGACTCTTAATCATCAGGTCGTAGGTTCGAATCCTACATGCCCCATCCAAAAAGGATCCGTGCAAATTCGCCGGATTCTTTTTGCATTTAAGAAATACGACTAAATCCAAAATGACTTCATAATTATATAAAAATGTAAACTTCTATTAATCTGTACGTAATAATGTAATTATATAATCAGTTTATAATAGTTTTTTAGAAGGATAGATGATAATGGACATTAAAGAGCCAGCACAAAAACCGAAGCAGATAACAATCCCTCCGGTTATTAAAGACTTTATCGGAAATCAAGCAACATTGGAAGATTTAGAACAACTAAAGCACTTAGTTGCCAAACGATACGCAGAACTCAAAGTACCCCGTCTCAATCATTGAGAGGGGTTTTTTAATATCCATATCTTATACATTACAATGACTGACCTAATCCCCAATCATATATCATTTATCCTCTTCTTCTTGCATAAAAAACAAATACCCCTATATTACCAAACCTGCCAAGCAACCTAGTAATATTAAATAACATCAGAATGATATTTGGATCACATTTATTATTCAAATGCGAGCATATACACCGTACTACTCTTCCCTTTTAATAACCCCTAAGAACTCGATTATCCTTTTGGCTCGGTATATGTCATGGCCAGTTTGCTGTCTGCTATTCCTTTTGTGGTTGGATCCACAACTCCACCGATACCCAAGAAAGTTAAAGCAAAAAAGTTCACAATACCCATAATTCCTTTAACTGCATCATCTGTAATGGTGTAGCCTGTCGGTGTGATAAATTCATTAATGAAAGCTAAAATCATTTGGGCCAAGAAAATCATTCCAGGAATAGCAGTAGTTATAATAAATGTCGGGTTTTTAAAACGAATTTTCCAGTTCAAATTGGTTCATCCTCTGATTACAATAATTTAGTATGTTTAATTTCAAAAATATTCGATAAACTAAAAACAAAGAATAGAAAGAAAATATCAGTTCCCAAATTTAACGGAATGGCTCTCATGGCATAAGTTATAGTTATCATTATATAAATACCAGTGCAAAAAAAGTCTCATTCCCTGATTTTTTAAGAACTCTTAAATCATTGATATCCCTTTCCTACATCGTATGTAAACATAATCTTTATTGTGACATAATGTGTTCAGATATTATTCTATGGTCCTTTAGTGAACTACAGAACGATTAGGACATGGTTCCATGCAAATCACTGAAGTATGTATTCGACGTTTTCATGAAGATAGAAAAAGATATAATGGAGAAATTAGAGGATTTTATCCAGTGGATTAATGCAGCCATGATCTCAAATTAGTCCTAAGCCGCCCAGATAGAAATTACCTTCCCAACTCTACCCTGTTCAATGCTGTAATACGAATTTTAAAGAGAGCCAACATTCCGTATGTGTCTATTCACGCTCTTCTCCACACTCACACTGTTCTATTATTAGAGTCAGGCACTTCCATGAAATATGTACAAGAACGTTTACGACATGGTTCTATGCAGATTACCACCGATGTATATTCGCACGTATCCAAAAAAATTGAAGCAGATAGCATGAATAAATTTGAGGATTACAAGAAGAATATATTAAATTAGTTGAAAATTCGTGGGCAGATTGTGGGCAGTTTTTCAAAACAACTTAGAATTACGTATTTACCCACAAAAAGAAAAAACCCTCAATACCGCAGTATCAAGGGTTTTACACTATTAATACATTTGAATGTATTGTTCTCTTTCCCATGGATGAACTTGGGTTCTAAACATATCCCATTCAATCTCTTTCGCTTCAACAAAGTGTTCAAGGATATGATCACCGAGACCTTGCATGATGATAGGGTTTTTTTGTAATTCGACTAAGGCTTGATACAATGTAGACGGCAAATCTTTAATGCCTTCTTCTTCTCGTTCTTGTGCAGACATTACATAGATATTGCGGTCGATTGGAGCCGGAGCTTTTTTCTGATTCCGAATACCATCGAGACCGGCACTAAGTAATACAGCCATTGCAAGGTATGGATTTGCAGTTGGGTCAACGGAACGAACCTCAACACGTGTGCTTAATCCGCGGGAAGCCGGAATACGGATTAAAGGACTGCGGTTACGAGCAGACCAAGCAACATAACAAGGTGCTTCGTATCCAGGAACTAAACGTTTGTATGAGTTAACGGTTGGATTTGTTACTGCTGTAAACGCAGGTGCATGCTCAATGATACCAGCGATAAATTGACGAGCCGTATCACTCAATTCAATATCTCCCTTTGTATCATAGAATGCATTTTTCCCATCAGAGAATAATGATAAGTTCATATGCATTCCGGATCCATTCACACCGAATAATGGTTTTGCCATGAAGGTTGCGTGCAAGCCATGTTTACGAGCGATAGTTTTTACTACCAATTTGAATGTTTGGATTTGATCACATGCTGTAATGGCATCAGCATATTTAAAATCTATCTCATGTTGTCCAGGAGCTACCTCATGGTGGGACGCTTCAATTTCAAATCCCATTTCTTCTAGCTCAAGAACGATATCGCGACGGCAGTTTTCACCTAAATCTGTAGGAGCAAGGTCAAAGTATCCGCCTTTATCATTTAACTCCAAAGTTGGTTCCCCAGCTTGATCCAATTTGAATAAGAAGAATTCTGGTTCAGGCCCAAGATTGAAATCTGTGAAACCTAGCTCTTTCATTTCCTCTAATACACGTTTTAAATTAGCACGTGGGTCACCCGAGAATGGTGTTCCATCTGGATTGTAAATATCACATATTAGGCGAGCCACTTTTCCTTTTTCAGCAGTCCAAGGGAAAATCACCCATGTATCAAGATCCGGATATAATAGCATATCTGATTCTTCAATACGTACGAATCCTTCAATTGATGAACCGTCAAACATCATTTTATTATCTAATGCTTTATCCAGCTGACTTACAGGAATTTCAACATTTTTAATTGTTCCTAAAATATCAGTGAATTGTAGTCGAATGAACTTAACGTTTCCTTCTTTTGCTAACTTTCTAATGTCATCAGCAGTGTATTTCCCCATCTTCCTCGTCCTCCTTGAATAATAAAGCTTTTTATATTTTAATTTTTAATGAAAAAAACGATGCATATCACCAGATTGGTTGCTGCCTCTTGTCGTAAAACGGCCAGCCTGTAAAATTTCGTCACGCAGTAATTTTCTTAATTGTGCATTAGTCAATTCTGGTTTACTTTGTTCTTTTGAATGTTTCTCTTTATCTAGTGTTTCAGTTGGCTCCAATTCAGATAATCCAAGAATTTTTTTGATCCCTGCCATATTTATGCCTTGATCAAGTAATTCTTTAATTTCCAGCAGACGATCGATATCATTTAATGAAAACATCCTTCGATTGCCATCTGTTCTTGCAGGATGAACCAATTGGTGCTCTTCATAATAGCGAATTTGCCGTGCAGTTAAATCGGTCAGCTGCATGACAATACTCATTGGAAAAAGTGGCATTGTCCTCCTGATGTTACCGCTCACCACTACATCCTCCTTCAATACCAATCTCTTAATGATAATGTAAGTTTATGCTATGTAAACTTCTTTGTCAATCTGATGTGAGGTTTTCTAACATGAAATTTCATGATTATTCGCTTATTCTTACTCCACCTCCTCCCTTTTCCCTCATTTGAATGCAAATAACCTAATAATCTATTTGTAAAATAAATGTAACCTTTGATTAACATTCATAGAGGCTAAATAAAAGTTAGTGGTTGAGTTAGAAAAAATAACACGTCCAATTAGAATGAGCGCCAATGCTTTTTTTCCTCGACTAGTTTTAGCAGTTCTAAGGATGGGCAGGTTAAGTCATATGTTGGATTTATATGGTAAAACAAACACTAGAAAGGGGATTTTCATGTGAAGAGGATCATTTTTTGGGGCGTTCTAATCGTAGCAGTAATAATTTGTGGTGTTTCTTTCTTTTTGAAATTTAAGCCACCATTGGAGATTGGTACACTTGCTTTAAGTACAGACAATAAATCAGTTGTTGTCGAAGTCGGTAATAATGGCTTTTACGAAGTCAAAATAGTAGATGTTTGGGTGAATAACCATGAAAAACCTACAACAACAAGGTTACAAATTAGTAATGCGTTACAAGGTTTCATCATAATGGATGACTATAATAGTATAGAAGCAAAAAAACATGGATTTACCAATATTGATGAGGTTGCTATAAAAACAAGAACTTCACCATCTTTAAGTTACGAAAAATTAGATGATAGCACAGCTTCTAATAAAGATGAAATTTATGGGGTTAGTGTTATTCATAACGAAGAAATATATAAGGTTCAAATAAAATATAAATATCTGGGAATTTCATTTAACGATACTGTGATACTAAATTAACAAGGTTGTTAGTTCGATAGCAAGTACAGTCTCCTTACTAACTATTAATCAAAAGCAACAATCTTTATAAAAACAGCTTTAAAAAAATGGATATTTATATTACGAAAACAGGTAAACTAAGTTTATAACAAACCTCCATATATTGTATTAAAATCCATGAATCATCCATCAAAAAATTTTATTGCTAATAGTAGAAATACTGTTTTTCACAAATTAAAAACTCCCTCATTAAAAAATAAGGGAGTTTTTTCGAAATTCTATATTAAACCTTTTTCAATCATTTGATCGATGGCTTTGCAGATAGCTATTTTGACATGAGAGTACGTTAAGCCGCCCTGTACAAAAGCTGTGTATGGCGGTCTCAGGGGCCCATCAGCCGTTAATTCGATACTTGCACCCTGTATGAAGGTTCCCGCTGCCATGATTACATCGTCCTCATATCCTGGCATATATGCTGGATATGGTGTCACATGGGAGTTGACAGGAGATGCGAATTGAATTTGCTGACAGAACAGAACCATTTTCTCTCTGTCATGGAATTGGACGGATTGAATCAAATCTGTCCTTGGTTCATTCCAGGTTGGTGAAGGATTGAATCCCCACTTCTCCAGCATAGCCGCTGTAAAGATCGCCCCTTTTAAGGATTGTCCCACAACATGAGGTGCCAAAAAGAATCCCTGGTACATCTCCAATAAACTATACAGCGATGCACCTGCTTCAGCACCAATTCCCGGTGTTGTTAAACGATACGCACAACGTTCAACTAAATCAGCTCTGCCGGCGATATATCCACCGGTTTTTGCTAAACCGCCACCAGGATTCTTAATTAGGGAACCTGCCATTAAATCAGCGCCAACTTCTGTAGGCTCCATTTTCTCAACAAACTCTCCATAACAATTATCAACAAAGACAATGACATCAGGTTTGATGGCTTTTACAAATCGAATCATTTCTTGTATTTCAGAAATTGTGAACGAAGGACGGTTATCGTAGCCTTTTGAGCGCTGAATTCCAATCATTTTCGTATTCGGTTTGATTGCTTTTGCTACTTCTTCCATATCAACATACCCATCTTCTTTTAAAGCTACAGATTGATAGGAAATTTGATATTCCTTTAATGAACCTATACCACTGCCGCGTATGCCGACAATTTCCTCAAGAGTATCATAAGGCTTACCCGTAATATATAATAGTTCATCTCCGGGCCGCAACACACCGAATAAGGAGGTTGAAATGGCGTGGGTTCCTGATATGATTTGCGGACGGACAAGCGCTGCTTCCGCACCAAATACATGGGCATACACCTTTTCCAACGTATCCCTTCCCATATCATCATACCCATATCCAGTTGATGGATTAAAATGAGCATCACTTACCTGATTTTCCTGGAAAGCTTTTAAAACCTTCGCTGTATTAAAGTCTACATTTTCATCAATCTCTGAAAATCTTTCAGCAATCATTGTCTCAGTTTCCTGAACAGTTTCTTTTATTCTCTCACCGTTCTTCAGTTGTTCAAACATGCTGTATTCCTACTCCTACTCATAATTTTTAATAATTCCCATGATCGCATGGTCTGCTAAAGCCAATCCTTTTAAATGATAGGTCTCATTGCTTTCGTGGAACTCATTTGATTTAACAATTGTCTCATCCTTTAAGCGGGCTATGAGCTTCCCTTCACTTGCAGGAATCTTAACAGAATATGGTTCCATAAAGCTTTCAATCAACTTTTCCATTTCCTGAAGAAGCTGTTGAATATCTTCATCCTGACGTGCAGATATATGAATGGATTTCTCCTTAGATGTTGGCACAAATTCTGGATGGGCAGCATCTTTTTTGTTATAAACTATTAATTGAGGAATATCCTCTGCTTCCAAATCTTTTATTATTTTTTGTACCGTCTTCTCATGATTATAGGCATCAGGATGAGAAGAATCTACTACATGTAAAATAGCATCAGATTCCGTCACTTCTTCAAGCGTTGACCTGAAAGCCGCAACTAACGATGTTGGTAAATCTTGAATAAATCCAACGGTATCACTGATAAGAATTTTATATCCTGATGGCAGAAGACATTCTCTCGTCATCGGATCAAGGGTTGCAAACAGTTGATTTTCTTCATAAGAGTCTGCTTCAGCCAGACGGTTAAATAACGTCGACTTACCGGCATTCGTATAACCTGCCAGCGCAATCTGGAAACGGTTGTTTCTTTTTCTGCGAGCTCTGTAACGTTCACGGTGTTTAACGACTGAGTCCAATTGCCTTTTTATCTCATCTAGCCTACGGCGAATATGGCGTCGATCAGATTCCAATTTTGTTTCCCCAGGTCCCCTCGTACCGATCCCACCACCGAGTCTTGATAATTCAGTACCTTGTCCAGCTAATCTTGGCAGCATATATTGTAATTGTGCCAACTCTACTTGCATTTGACCTTCACGAGAACGCGCACGTTGAGCAAAGATATCTAATATAAGCTGTGTGCGGTCAACGATTCGTGTTCCCAGTTCTTTGCCCAGATTTCGTATTTGACTCGGAGACAGTTCATCATTAAAGATGACGACATCCGGTTCAAGCTCCTCTACTAATGCAACGAGCTCCTCTACTTTCCCTTTTCCGATATATGTAGCCGGGTGAGGCTTCACTCTCTTTTGAGAGATTCGTACAAGACCCTGTCCTCCTGCAGTTTCCGTTAAAGATTCAAGCTCCTCCATAGAGGATTCAAATCTGTTATCGTCAATATTTTCACGCTGACAACCGACGAGTATAGCTTTTTCATATGTCTCTTCCATTATGTCACTTCCTTCAATTCTTCACTCTTTATCTTATCATACCAAAAAAAATACCCGTTCCAAACATTGTACTCAAATGATATGATAAATCAGCCGGATTTTAAAGGATTATTTGAATTTTTATGTTAGGAGAAAGTAAAAAAGTATGACATGGGATGTTTTAAGTATTATCGGAACAGTAGCATTTGCAATAAGCGGTGCTATAGTAGCAATGGAAGAGGAGTATGACTTATTTGGCCTTTATTTACTTGGGTTTGTAACAGCATTTGGAGGCGGAGCCATTCGCAACCTCCTGCTCGGCATTCCGATTATTAATATTTGGGAACAAAATGGACTTTTTTTAATCGCTTTTATTTCTATAACTGTCGTTTGTCTATTTCATCAATGTCTTTTAAAGCATTGGAACCCATGGGGTGATTTTTTTGATGCTATCGGTCTTAGTGCATTCGCCGTGCAGGGTGCTTTAGTGGCAACAGATATGACTCTTCCACTTATCGCGGTCGTATTTGCCGCTATCCTCACAGGAAGCGGGGGCGGGATTGTTCGTGATGTGCTGGCTGCCAGGAAGCCTATTGTACTCAAATCTGAAATTTATGCAATCTGGGCGGGTATAGCAGGTCTCTTAATCGGCCTCGGCGTGATGACATCCAGCCTTGAATTATACCTTTTATTTGTCATTATTACGTTTTTAAGAATGCTATCTTATCAGTATCAGTGGCAATTACCTATTGTTCAGAAAAAATGCTGAATAGACTGTTAGACGATAGATTTACATACGGTCATTTTCAGCCTTATTAAAGGGGCATATAGATTTCTACTAAAGAAAGGGAACTCTATCATCGCATAGAGTCCCCTTTCTTTAACGATTCCTATCATGCTTAATTTTACTCCATCCAATAACTGTATAATCGGAATAGCTATTCATTTATTCGCTTAATTTCTTCATTTGACTTAACAAATCGTTATAAACAGCTATTTCCTCCAATAAACCCGTTTCCGAAAGTAATTCCGAGTTTAAAGTGCCTGCCTCTATCTTTTCTAAATACAACTCAATTTTACTTGCCAGTTCACTATTATGCTCTACCACTTGATTGTGGATATCCTCTAACATAGCCGGTGCTTCAAGGGTATTGAATTTTTCTATTTCATTTTGCATTTCTGTTAATAATTCTTCTAATTGCTCTTTTGAATTTAAATCAGTAATTGCTGCTTCTGCTACAGCTGGTAATTCGTTTGCAAATTGATTTACATCATCAATGTAGCCCGTAGCTTCAGTAACATAATCTAAAGAATTCGACACTTCCTCTATTGTCGAACAACCCGTAGCAAAAATAGTCATGGCTACAATAATCATGGCTAATAATTTTTTCATCCTTTACCCCTCCATTCATTCCTCAGTATACAAATTATATTTCGTAAACACTCACATGCTGGCCAACTATATTTCGTAACATTATCATTCTCCTGAATCCTTCATTTAAAAATGATAGTATCATCATTCTAATCAATTTAATAATAAATTGATCTTTAACAAAACCTTTTTTATATAAACCATTTCTTTGTTTCATCAGATCAAACTATGAGATAGGTGAAACTCTTACTACCTTCTAGTTTAACACATTTACCAATTACACCATTTGTTCTTAAACTAATCTGACTTGAATGTTGTATAAGTAATTCATTTATAAAAACGAAATTTGGGTATTCTTTTAAATACATTCTTCAAAAAATAAGAGTGCCCATTAAGTTGATTGACAACTTATGAGACACTCTTATCTGTTATTTCCATTATTACTCAAACGTATCAAAGACCAAATCATCACTTCTGATGGTCATTAAATCCTGTCTGTCATATTGATTAGACATCAAAAGACGCATCGCCTGGGCTCTGATTGATTTTTCAATCACATTCCTCACATATCTTCCATTTGAAAATGACTTTAAATTTAAAACGTTTGTTAAATAATATAAGTGATCACGGAGTTTTCTCTCCGCATTTAAACTATAAGCATATTGCCGTGCATTTAGCATCCTTTTACTGATATCCATTAACTGATCAACTGTGTAATCCGGAAAATCGATTACAATGGGAAATCGGGAATGTAACCCGGGATTCAACGTTAAAAAATACTCCATTTCCCGTGAATACCCTGCAAGGATAAGGATGAAATCGTGTTGGCGATCCTCCATATGCTTTACTAATGTATCGATCGCTTCCTTGCCAAAATCCTTTTCTCCCCCTCGCCCAAGCGAATAGGCTTCATCCACAAACAAGATACCTCCAATTGCCTTTTTAATCAAATCACGTGTTTTTTGAGCTGTGTGGCCAATGTATTCTCCAACAAGATCAGCGCGTTCAGCTTCAATCAAGTGACCCTTACTCAAGACATTCATCTTTACAAATAGTTCTCCAATTAAACGTGCAACTGTCGTTTTCCCTGTACCCGGATTGCCTTTAAACATCATATGCAGTGCCTGTTTTTCGGCCTTGAGGCCAGCAACTTCGCGTTGTTTATTTACATATATCCATGCATATATTTCCTTTATAACTCTTTTCATTTCTTCCATACCTACAAGACTATTCAGTTCTGTCTCAATTTCTTTAAGCGCTATATGATGAGAAGGTATTTCCCTGGGTAGTGGAGAAACATTTGAAAGTGGCTTATCTTGAGCATTTGTTTGCTCATTCTTCAACACAATGTTAATTTGCCCATTATTTCTTACCCGCAATGGTTGCCGCTCCACCTGATCACCTCTTTACATGAACCCTTCTTCCCTTTTTTATCAAATACATTCGACAAAGTGAAGGCAAAAGAGACAAGAGCCCTCCTAAAACTACAAAATAAATATAAATTATTTCATTGAAGGCACGCTTGATTGTCATATACTGCGATTGCCCGGAAAATAATTATATTTCCTCTCTTCATTTATATTCCCGACCATCCTTTTACAGAATGAAAAAATATCATTAAATTAAAAAACAGACTCCCTTTTTTGGGAGTCTGCCGTACTTATCCTTAACCTTCAAGGTCAACTTGTACATTTTTTTGAGGAGCAAAAGTCGATATCGCATGTTTATAGACCAATTGATGTTTGCCCTCTGTTTCAATTAAGACCGTAAAATTGTCAAAACCTTTTATCAGTCCGCGTAACTGAAAACCATTAAGTAAAAAAATCGTTACATAAACATTTTCCTTGCGTAATTGATTTAAAATTTGATCTTGAATATTAATTCCTTGTTTCATTATTTTGGCCTCCTCTTTTCTCTCTATGTTTATCTATTCGCTTTTAAATCGAGCATTCCTGCCACTTCGATTGATATTTCTTCAGAAATTTTATCAAAGTTGGCTAAATCGGTTACATCAAACCAATGAACATCCATCTTATTTCGGAACCATGTAAATTGTCTTTTTGCAAAGCGGCGTGAATTTCGCTGAATTTCCGATATGACATTTTCACGTGTCTCACTTCCCTCGAAAAGACCGGAAAATTCTTTATAACCTATTGCCTGCATCGATTGAGCATCTTTTAACCCTTGATCATAAAGATCTCTGACTTCTTTTTCAAGACCCATTTGCATCATGGTTTCAACACGTTCATTTATCCTTTTGTATAAAAGGTCACGGTCCATTGTTAATCCAATCAGGGCAACATCATATAATAACGTTCTTTCTTCAGATAGTTCCTGTTCACTGAAACGCTTGCCGGAATCATAAAATACTTCTAAAGCACGGATTACCCTTTTTGTATTATTGGGATGTATTTTTTCCGCTGCTACAGGGTCTATTTCCACAAGTGTTTGATAAACAGCATCAGGGCCTTCTCTATCAATTCGTTCTTCAAGTTCTTTTCGAATATTAGGGTTTGCTGTGGTTTCAGGGAACTGATAATCATAGAGAACGGATTGAATATACAAACCTGTGCCGCCTACCAATATGGGCAGTTTACCCCTATTCGTTATATCTGTAATCATCCTGTTCACTTCATTTTTAAAATCATAAACATTATAGGATTCAGAAGGTTCCCTGCAATCAATTAAATGATGAGGAATCCCTTCCATTTCGTCTGCGGTTATTTTAGCCGTCCCAATATCCATTCCTTTAAAGACCTGCGCTGAGTCTCCACTAATAATTTCTCCATTGAACTTTTTGGCCAAATCGATTGATAGCTTTGTCTTTCCCACTGCTGTTGGTCCAATAATCACGACCAATTTTTGCATTTCCATTTTCCTTCACACTGCCCTATTCATTTTTTCTTATCTTAACACAAATCGGTATTATCTGAACATGAGCAAGTAACATCTAATAAGTATAGACAGATCAATTACACTCTATTCATCTTTTTCTCATTCTTTTGTTATTTTGGAATAACTATTTCCTTGTTCATCATACAAACACTTATTAAAAACATACAGACTAACGTCGAAATAATGAACTTCACACTAAACTTCTTCTAATAATCACTCACTATTAAATATCACAGCAAACTACAATTTAAAAATGCAGTAATTTCGATGAAAAATTCTACCTTTAAAACAACTATAAATAGAGAGAGAATATTACTATTAGAATATCCTAACAATTGAGGGCGTAAACTTAAATGGGAGAAAGAAAACGGGAAGCATATATGATGGGAAACTATAGAGTAATGAGGAGACTGATTTGTGATACAAATCTTACAATGGTTAACTGGATTACTCGCTTTTTTCTTAATAGGGTATATATTTTTGTTCAGAGTATTTATCTTGATGGAATTGCTTTCTCTCTGTTTATCCCTTTTATTTCTGATAACAGGAATTAGAGAATTTCTTGCCAATAAACTATTTATTGCATGTATGTATATTGTCGTTTCACTCCTTTTATTCTTATTTCTTATGCAGAGATGATACTAAAAAAGATCCCATCATCCTCTTTAAGATGCTGAAATCTCTTTTTATGTTTAACCTGATTTATTTGTTCCTTTTTGGTTTTCGTCATCCTTGTACTCAAATCGATCGGATATAGCCCCCCACGAAGAGTTTCAGGATTTCTCTTTCCTTCCCTTTGTAATTTTAACCGGTGTTTTTTAGCTCGACTTTCACTCATTCTCTTTCCTCCTCTATTTTTCACAGGATAGGATTATTATACACAGTTTTAGGGAAAATGACCTAAAAGCATTGATTTTACATTTGGAGACAGTAATTAACTTAATACTGGAGTACGCAGGAATGTTGTGAGTTAATACTATTTGCCTTAAAATGTATAGAAGTGAGTATGAAGGAGGAATTAGTTATGGACGACCAAAATAAAGGTAAGTTTAAATATAAAAAATACCTGGATACTGCCAAAACGTATCTCAACAATAAAACAAAATCAAACGAGTTATTAGATGAGGCAACAACAAAATCGAACACAAACAAAAATGCATTGGAAGAAGGATGGGATAACCTCCAATCACTCATTGCTATGTTTCGTTCCTGGGTAAAAGGCGAATATAAGGAGATCTCGACAAAAACGATTATATCCATTATCGCAGCCATTATTTACTTTGTGTCACCTCTGGATTTTCTACCTGATTTCATATTAGGTCTTGGCTTTGCTGATGATGCTGCTATCATTGCATTTACTGTTAAACAAATAACGGAAGAGCTGGATAAATTCAAATTATGGCAGGCAAAGCAAGAAAAAACGATTGATATGGAGTAAATACTGGGGTGTCTAATCAGTCTTATAAGATGATAGGCACCTCTTTTTTTCGACAATCCATTTGATTAAAATCAGTAAAATCCATAAATGAAGGTTTCTTAGTAAAGGACTTACGTAAACTTATACTATACTCACTTGTTACATTCATTAGGTGAGTTACGATTAGGAACGTCTCAGAATATACTTCTATAATATTCACCATGTGACAGATCTATATTTTTACAACTACCAAATAATGATTATAGAAACATAAAAGGCGACGAAAAACAACTCGTTTTCCGCCACCTTTCATTCTGTCTTATTCTTCATGACTCATTCGATTACATAACCCGTTTAAACATCTTTTCCAGTTCATAAATTGAATAATGGACAATAATCGGACGGCCATGCGGGCATGTAAATGGATCGTTAGTACGCCGCAATTCATCCAGCAGTGCGCTTATTTCATCATTCCGCAAATGCCTGTTTGCTTTTATAGACCCTTTACAGCTCATCATGATAGCCGCTTCCTCACGCAATTTCTTTATATCTACCTTTTTCATGGTTAATACTTGGTGGACCATCTCATCAATGATTGTTTCTTCCATACCATTTGGGAACCACGTAGGATGCGCACGGACAATATAGCTATTTAATCCAAATGGCTCTAAAAATACGCCAACTGCTTCCAATTCGTCTTTATGCTCTTCCAACTTTACAAATTCATCCGTCGAATACTCCAATGTCATTGGAACCAGCATCTCTTGCAGTTCTTTATTGACTTCACCCACTCTATGCTTGAAGTACTCGTACTTAATCCGTTCCTGGGCAGCATGCTGATCAATCATATAGAGCCCTTGGTCATTTTGAGCCAAAATATACGTACCATGCAATTGTCCAATTGGATATAAAGGTGGAATCCGGCTTTCTTGATTATCGTGATTTGCCTGATCCGGCTGTAATTCCTCTTTCTTTCTATCCACTGTCGGCTCTATATTTTGTGGCACAGATCGAGTACTAGCCATAATTCCTTCCTCATCCAGTACTTGATTGGATTCTAGATCATCCTCATCCTGCACCGGAACAGGATGAGAAGCATTGAACTCCGGCTTTGGTTGTTCAAACTCGGGTGGATCATAAATCACTGAAAACCCTTCATTTGCCTTTAAAATTGGGGGAGCCTGCTTCGGCGGTTCAGGCTGCTTGGTACTTTCCTCCCTAAATGTAAATTGAGTTTGTTCCGCTTTGGTTTTTTCATCACGTTTAACAGGAGCACCCGTTGGAATTAACGTCTCTTTTTTAAATGTGTTCCGGATTGCCTCACTGATTACCTCCATCAGCTCTTGCTCTTTACTGAAACGGACTTCCATTTTCGACGGATGCACATTGACATCCACCAATAATGGGTCCATTTCGATATTGAGCATAGCTATTGGATAACGTCCAATCGGTAATAATGTGTGGTATCCTTCCATAATAGCTTTGGCGATTAAATAATTTTTAATGAAACGTCCATTGACGAGTATTGTCATATAGTTCCGTGATGCTCTCGTCATTTCCGGATGACCTGCATAGCCTTTTATTGAAAAATCAAGTGTAGATGCTTCAAAGGGCAGCATTTTTTGAGCAGTTTGGATTCCATAAATCCCTGCAAGTACTTGAAGCGAATTGCCATTACCTGACGTTTGCAATAAAGTCCTGTCATTGTGAACAAGCTTAAATGATACATCGGGATGAGACAGAGCCAGCCTATTCACAACATCCGTTATATTGCCGAGTTCAGTATGAACGCTCTTAACATATTTCAAACGAGCAGGTGTATTAAAAAACAGTTCACTTACCGTCATATCGGTTCCTTTACGACTCGAAAAGGACTCATGCGTCAGAACTTTGCCGCCTTCCAGTAAAAGGCGGGTTCCAGGTCCTTCACCTGTAGATGTCTTCAATTCAAATCTGGATACAGAGGCAATGGAAGGCAGGGCCTCACCGCGGAAACCTAATGTTCGAATTCTGAATAAATCATTTTCATCTTTGATCTTACTGGTCGCATGCCTATGAAAAGCATTCAGGGCATCGTCATCTTCCATACCATCTCCATTATCAATGATACGAATGGATTCCAAACCGGCTTCCGTCACATAAATCTCAATAACCGTACTGTTAGCATCTATAGAGTTTTCTACTAACTCTTTTACAACAGATGCAGGTCTCTCGACTACTTCTCCAGCAGCGATTTTATTGGATAATAGATCATCTAACAGTACAATTTTCCCCATTCTGATTTCTCCTCCCTATTTTAATTTTTTTTGTAATTCATACAATGTATTTAACGCCTCTAAAGGATTCATTTCTAAAATGGATAAGGATTTGAGTTCTTCTGCTACCTTCCATTCTTTCGAGTGTCGGGATGGTTGCGGTGTTTTTTCCTTTCTTTCTTCTGTAAAGAAAGATAATTGCGCCTGTTCACTGACCTTTTCAGCCCGTGAGTTAATTTCTGCAGAAGGTGTTATTTTAGGATGCTTATCACCTTGCTCCAGCACATTTAATATCTCCTCAGCCCGCCTGATAACGGTATCTGGCATTTCTGCAAGCTTAGCAACATGAATACCGTAACTTCGATCGGCAGGGCCATCAACAACCTTATGAAGGAAAATAACATTTCCATTTTGTTCAATCGCGCGCACATGTACGTTTTTCAGCTTGTCCAATTGTTCAGAGAGAGCTGTCAATTCATGATAATGCGTGGAGAATAAGGTAGCAGCTCCAATATGATGATGAATATATTCAATAATGGACTGTGCCAATGCCATCCCATCATAGGTCGATGTCCCTCTTCCAATCTCATCAAATAACAGCAGACTATTTTCAGTTGCATTCGTAATGGCATGGTTTGCCTCAAGCATTTCTACCATGAACGTACTTTGTCCTGATATCAAATCATCTGCAGCACCGATTCTCGTAAAGACCTGATCAAAAATAGGCAGAATAGCTTCATCTGCAGGTACAAAGCAACCGATTTGAGCCATAATGGCTGTAAGGGCAACCTGGCGCATATACGTACTCTTACCAGACATATTCGGACCGGTGATTAATAATATTTCTTTCTTTTTGTCCAAAAAGCAATCGTTTGGTACATATTCAATAGCTTTCAAGACTTTTTCTACGACTGGATGCCTGCCATTTTTAATACTCATTTGGCGAGTTTTAGAAAATTGGGGCTTCACATAGTGATAACGTTCACTGATGGTAGAGAAGCATTGTAAAACATCCAATTCACTGATTTCCATCGCCAATTTTTGCAAACGAGGGATATAATCTTTAATTTGATCACGCAATTCACAGAATAAATCATATTCGAGGCCCGTACTTTTCTCTTCTGCTTCAAGAATGATGGTTTCTTTTTCCTTCAATTCTGGTGTTATATAGCGCTCTGCATTGGCTAGAGTTTGTTTTCTGTCATATCGATCATCTTTTAAAAGATGAACATTTGCTTTCGTCACTTCTAAATAGTACCCGAATACACGATTATAGCCGATTTTAAGTGAACGTATGCCTGTTTTCTCTCTTTCTATTTGTTCCAACTGGGCAATCCATGTTTTGCCGTTTTTGGATGCATCGCGATAACGATCTAAATCCTCATTATACCCTTCGCGAATAATGCCTCCCTCTTTAATCGAAATCGGCGGATTTTCATGAAGCGCCAGTTCAAGTAAATCAGTCACTTCTTCACACGGATCCATACGAGAAGCTATTTCTTTTGCCGTATCATTCGGAAGTCTTCCTATCACATCTATAATAGCCGGCACTTGCTGCAGGGAACGCTTTAGCTGCAATAGATCCCGGGCATTTACATTGCCATAGGATACACGGCCAGTCAAACGTTCCAGATCATAAACTTCATGCAATAGCTCACGAAGCTCTTCCCGTTCAAAAAATTGGTTCATAAATGTATCGACCATCGATAAACGAGCTTCTATTTCTGCTTCATTGATTAACGGGCGCTCAATCCATTGCTTTAATCTGCGGCCTCCCATGGCTGTCTTTGTTTCATCAAGAAGCCATAAAAGAGATCCTTTTTTTCCTTTCGAACGGATTGTCTCGGTTAGCTCTAGATTTCTTTTTGAATAATAATCGATTTTTAAATACTGTTCTGTTTCATATAATTCAACAGGTTGGATATGTTCAATATTTCTCTTTTGAGTACGTTGTATATAGTTAAGTAAACGGGCTACTGTTTGTTTTAAATTTTTTTTCGGAAGTTCTTTTACCAGATGGCTAAACTCAGCTTTAGGTTCAGAATCCACTTCGTGAGAGACGGTGACAACCCCTCTCTCTTTTAATAACACTTCTTTTTCATCCCCAAAATCGGACGGAACCACAACTTCCTTAGACCCAATCACCGACACCTCGTTTAACACATCTTTAAAATCAGCGAAATGAGTTACACGGTTTTCACCGGTTGTTAAATCGATATAGGCGACTCCAAATGCAGCGTTATCCATCAATGAAATAGAAGTCAGGTAATTATTTTCTTTTTCTGCCAGGCTCTTGCCTTCCATAACAGTCCCCGGAGTAATCAATTGTACAACTTCACGTTTAACGACCCCTTTTGCTGCTTTCGGGTCCTCCGTTTGCTCGCAGATTGCTACTTTATAGCCTCGATCTACTAAAGTTTCTATATAGGATTGCGCGGAATGATAAGGGACCCCGCACATCGGAATTTTTTGATCTCCTCCGCCGTTTTTTGCTGTTAACGTTATCTCTAGTTCTTTTGATGCCTTAATCGCATCCTCAAAGAACATTTCATAAAAATCACCAAGGCGGAAAAACAAGAACGCATCTTGATAATCTGCCTTTATACTCAAGTATTGTTGAATCATAGGGGTATAGGTTGCTACTGCCATTTTCCCAAAACCTTTCTTTCAGTCAGATAATTAATAGAAGTATTATATCATAGGAGCCAGCTGTTCTAACTCAAAAAAACTAGAGAGTTTTCTCTCTAGTTCCTTAAACCCGATTGCCTTTGCCTTGTTTCCTACTCGGTTCATAAGTGCTGGACTCTTCACTATGATCTAGGAAATCAGGGATAATTTCCGCCAATTCTTCATCATCTACATCAAGTTCCCAGCTTTCCTCATCATTGCACCCATTTTCCCTTACTGAAACACATACTTTCGTTTCACCAATGATTTCCACTAAAAATTCACGTTCAACATGAACAGAGATTTTTTCGCCATCTGGAGTGATTAGACATTCTATACAATTTGGCTGCTGAACTACTTTTGCAATGACTTCATTATCATCGTATACCGTTTGATCCCGATATTTTAACTTTATAATATCTTTATACGGAACCTTTTCTGTTCTAACCTCTGTTTTTGTATTATTGCTGAAAGAATACCATACATTGATATCATAGTACCCTGCAATTTCTACCTTTTTACCTTGTTTCCTGGCTTCATACGTATGATTAATAATCCAGCAGCCCAGTATACTGGTAGGATCATGATCCGGACAAACCGTATGATTCGCTTTGGTAAACTTCCGTCCTTTTGCCACTACTGCTTTCGTGATGATTTCTCTATATTGTGACATACAAGGTTACCCTCCTCAACCATTTTCATTTCATCCTATGCGTGATAAATATCTAGTGTGAAAGTTAATTATCAGTTCAACAAGGATTGAATGCTACAGTTTATGCCCATGGGAAAAAAAGGTGACCTTGATTTGAAAATAGGAACAAGTTGTGCGTGATTCTTCTATATAAAAGAAAAAAGAGAATCTTCTTTAATCAAAGATTCTCATCCTATTTTAAACTGTTTTATTTGCTGATTTTTTGTACATATATTGCTGCCACTGAAAACGGATAAAACAACCAATACAGAATCCAAGTATAGCAACAAATGAAGCAATCGCTACTAAAGCAGTAAAGGTATATGCCGCAATATCCCAATCAAGTAAATAACTGATCAGTCCTCCAGCAAGGCAAATCACCGCAATTAGTTGATTGAATTGTTGCTGAGCCCATTCTTCCGGGATATAGTCAGAAGGTTTTTTTCTTAAAAATAATTTACCTGCTTGCATGATTGGATTAAATCCGAATATTAATCCCATTATTCCTGCAATTAAAGGCAGAGCTAAAATCCATTCATTGCCTGTACTCCATACTGCGACTACACTGAGAAAAATCACCCATTGATTCAAACGAACCAATGGCCTCGGGACCGTACGAATAGCCTCTGTCATTATATCATACCTTTCATATATGTTTTATGAGTTATAAATCATCTTACTTGGAATCATCCTCATTTGAAAGGAAAATGATTTCTCAACCTGTAAATTTTATATAATATGGCCTATTTTTGAAGTTACTCAATCTATAAGAGAGGGTCAAAAATAACTTGCATTCTTTATCAGACATAATAAACGTTTCTGACTGCTATATATCTTTAGTAAGCCATAAAAGCTATAAGGACCTCTTCTTAATATAGTTTTGCAGATTTCAAAAATTGTATGAAAAGAAATGCAGTTTCTAATTGAGAATGACTTAAATAACTCCCGAAACTTTAAACAAACTCGTACCAACTACGAATTCGCCCGTTATCTCCAAAAGAGAATTCTGTCATAATATCGACTTTTATTTATAATAATTTTAAATAAATAAAGGTTTTTATTTGATAAAGATAAAAAAAGTCACTATAATAGGTTTATCTTACGAAAAAGGGTGGTATACATATTGTCCAAAAAATTAACGACTAGTTGGGGAGCTCCTGTTGGAGACAACCAGAATTCCATTACAGCTGGAAAACGCGGACCAACTTTAATTCAAGATGTTCATTTATTAGAAAAATTAGCTCACTTTAACAGAGAACGTGTGCCTGAGCGTGTCGTGCATGCAAAAGGTGGCGGAGCGCACGGTTATTTTGAAGTTACAAATGACCTAACTGAATATACTAAAGCGGCTTTCCTATCTGAAGTTGGGAAAAAAACTCCACTGTTCACTCGTTTCTCAACAGTCGCAGGTGAACTTGGTTCTGCTGATACTTTACGTGACCCACGTGGATTCGCAGTTAAAATTTATACGGAAGAAGGCAACTATGACATCGTTGGTAACAACACTCCTGTCTTCTTTATCCGTGATGCGATTAAATTCCCTGATTTTATACATACACAAAAAAGGAACCCGCAAACACATTTGAAAAACCCGGATGCAGTTTGGGATTTCTGGTCTCTTTCACCTGAATCATTACACCAAATTACCATCCTAATGTCTGACCGCGGAATTCCCGCTACTTGGCGTCATATGCACGGATTTGGAAGCCACACATTCAAATGGACGAATGCTGAAGGCAAATCCGTATGGGTTAAATACCACTGGAAAACAGAACAAGGAATTAAAAACCTAGCTACTGATTTAGCTGCTGAACTTGCTGGTACAAACCCAGACTATCATATTGAAGATTTATTCAATGCGATTGATGCTGGAGATTACCCTGCTTGGAAATTATGCGTACAAATCATGCCGCTTGAAGATGCCAATACGTATCGTTTCGATCCATTCGATGTAACGAAAGTTTGGTCTCAAAAAGATTATCCTTTAATCGAAGTTGGCCGTATGGTATTAGATAGAAACCCAGAAAACTATTTTGCTGAAGTAGAACAAGCTACGTTCTCTCCTGGTAATTTCGTTCCTGGTATTGATGTATCACCAGATAAATTATTACAAGGCCGTTTATTCGCCTATGCAGACGCTCACCGTTACCGCGTAGGAGCAAACCATAATCACTTGCCAGTTAACCGTCCTAAAACAGAAGTGAATAACTACCAACGTGACGGACAAATGAACCCAAGTATTAATGGCGGATCATCTGTATATTACGAGCCAAACAGCTTTGGAGGACCGAAAGAATCTCCTGAAGATCAACAAGCTACTTTTGAAGTAGAAGGTTATGCTGCAAGCACCGCTTATGATAGAGATGATTTCTACACACAAGCTGGTGACCTATATAGATTGTTAAGCAGCGAAGAACGCGCTAACTTAGTTAACAACATCGTTGGTGCTATGCAAGGTGTATCTATACCTGAAATTATCGAACGTCAAATTCAGCACTTCTACAAAGCTGATCCTGAATATGGAACACTTGTAGCTGCAGGATTAGGCTTAACAGTAACTGAAGAAGTTTAATAGATATATAATTTTATTTTCCAAAAAATTTAATCCTATTTCTCATTCTCAATTATATTCTTTTATTCTCAATTAATTTAGAGGTACTGCAATATGCAGTACCTCTTTTCTATAAGCTTTTTTCATAAGGATTAGGACTACCGTTTATCATTAATTTGAAATGCGGCGTATTCTCCCGTAAGAAAGCGGCCATACTTGTTATTCAACTAACGATACGAAAAGGAATACTAATTCAAAAAGCACTCCCTTTTCATGAATAAACCCAGCCCCTCTAGTAGCTTGTATGTTTTTTAACAACCTTTACCATCTGCTTGATTGCTCCTAAATGATACGCAGCATGGGCTAACGCCCCTAAGAGGTTAGTAGACATTGAAGAATTAAAATTATGCTCCTCAGTAATGTATTTAGTTATCTTCATGTACTCATGATGAAGCCCTTTCTTTATTTCCTCCCATTCATCTTTTGTCACCACTCCAATTTTCCAACTCTCATCCCAATCAAGATCTTCCGTCTTACCCTTTAATGATTGGTTAATGGCCCATAAGTGGTAACGTGTATGATCCGTATGGGCAGCAATTGTCACACCTTCGACTAGTACGGAAGCTTCCTCCGAGCTTAAAGAATCAATAGTACCGAACAATCCGCTCCCAGGCTTTGATTCAGTGAACCAACTCCCATTTCCTTTGGGTCCTTCAAATGTTTCACTTAATAAGATCTTAATTCCTTCATTATTCATGTCATCACCCTTCCTATTCATCATTTCATTTTAGTCACTATCCCTATCCTTCAGAATTAAATTAAGAAGTAAATCATTCATGTTCTTATATTTGTCCCTTTGATAGCTATGCTATATTTTTTAGCCAGATTAAGACGCGAATGAAATGAAATGGTTCAAACCAGCTAATCAAAAAGAGCGCGATAAAAAATGAACTAAGTGAAACAAATTTTAAAATTCCTTTTTCTTGTTTAAAAAACGCCACAACACTAAAGACAATCCCAATTAAACAAGAAAAAACCCCCAAAAGAAAGGTCATTTCAATATGATTCTCTAATCTCCCCGCTAAACCGATTAATATTAGTCCCACGATCACGAAGACTATTGACCATAAACTGAATTTTCTCACCATCACACCTCCAATATACCTTTAACATTAATTGGAATAATCCAACAATTAGTTCTAGGCCTATCTTGATATATAAATGGACCGATTCCTTAACCAAAAGTAAACACGTAAAGGAATCTTATAATGGATAATAACGCAATTGAATGCTAAATAAATAGTTCTAAATAACTATTTATCTGAAAATTACCTCAATTATCCTAAAAACTAATTATAATCAGATATAAGGCCAATATCTTGGCCACATCAAACAAAAAGGGGAGCGATTTATGAAGTTGCGATTGAAGTTTTGTCGTATGTTTACCGTTATCACAATGGCTGCCACGCTTGCTGGAACATTGGTTGTTCCGATGGTGGATGCAAAGACAGCTAACCGGCAGAGTGAAGCTCGTTTTATTCAGGAACTGGGTGTTTCTCCTCAAACCGCTAAGAAACAGGAATCCTTAACCCGAATTGATGCAGCGGATCTGATAGCGCGTGCATTAAAGCTCGATTACCAAAAAGCACCAAAGACAAGTTTTACAGATGTGCCAAAATCGTCCCAAAAAGCTGTAAGCTCATTAATCCATGCTGGTATCCTTGAAGCGAAAAGCAAGAATAAGTTCGGCAGCAATGAGACTTTAACTCGAGGAGAGCTTACAGTATGGATTGCCAATGCTTTCGATTTGAAAGGAAGCACAGAAACAGCCTTCACTGATGTACCTAAGAAACACCGAGAAAGAATTGGTTCTATCGTTCTTTATGGTATTGCTGAAGGCATTTCCGATACTGAATTTGGCTATAGCCACAAGGTTAGCCTATCTGAATTTATTACCATGCTGCAACTAGCATTAAAAGCCCCTGATTATCAATTACGTGTCCTTCATGTCAACGATACGCACGCCAACATTGAAAATACACCTCGGCAACTAACCGCAATCGATGAACATCGCAATGGAAATACAAATAATCTTCTTCTCCATGCCGGTGATGTGTTCTCTGGCACCCTTTATTTCAATGAATTTAAGGGGCTAGCCGATTTAGAATTGATGAACCTCGCCGAATTCGATGCGTTTACATTCGGCAACCATGAATTTGATCTTGGGACTGAGACATTGCTACCATTTGTACAAAATGCCGAATTCCCATTTGTAAGCGCAAATGTTAATTTCAGCAAGGATACCCTCATGAAGAACCTTCAAAATAACAACACATATTCCGCAAAACCCCATGATGGAAAAATCTATGACGGCATCATCAAGAATATAAATGGTGAGAAAGTCGGCATTTTCGGCTTAACGACAGCTGAGACTACCAGTATCTCAAGTCCTGGAGATGTTAGATTCGAAGAGTATATCGCTTCAGCAAAAGCTTCTGTGAAAGCATTCAAGAAACAAGGCGTTGATAAAATCGTTGCCCTTACCCATATTGGTTACAATGATGGCGGCGGTGACAATGACCTCGAGCTGGCCAATCAAGTCGATGGTATCGACATCATTGTCGGCGGCCATTCTCATTCACAGCTGGATCAGCCAGTCGTTGTGGATAAATTCAAAGAACCAACGATCATCGTCCAAGCTAACGAGTATTCCAAATATCTAGGGGAGCTTGATGTAAGCTTTGATAAAAAAGGAAAAGTCATCGCCTATGAAGGGGAGCTGATAAGCATTGACGCCAAGAATGAGCATGGTTCTTATATCTTTACCGAAAACCCGGCAGCAGCTCAAATTCTAGCGAAGTACAAGCCGGTTGTTGATGCAAAGAAAAAACAAGTTGTCGGCACAACAACAGTTGACTTAATTGGGGGCAATCCTGCTGCAAGGACTGGCGAAACAAATCTTGGCAACTTGATTGCTGATGGGATGCTCGACAAGGCAAAAACCATCAACTCAAATACAGTAATTGCACTCCAAAATGGCGGCGGTGTCCGGACAACCTTAAAGGCTGGACCAATCACATTAGCGGACGTGATGACAGTCCTTCCATTCAGTAACGCACTCGCAATCATAGAAATCAGCGGTACTGAACTAAAAACAGCTCTTGAACATAGCGTTAGTGCAGCTCCAAGTGCTAGCGGCGGTTACCTGCAGGTTGCAGGCATGCACTTTACCTATGACAGCTCTAAACCAGTAGGAGCACGCGTCCAATCAGTAGAAATACTCCAGGATGGGGAATATACCCCACTCTCTGATACAGAGACCTACTTCGCTGCCACGAACATCTTCACCGCTAAAGGCGGAGATGGCTATTCCGTCTTTGCAGATATTTACGCAGATGGCCGTGTAAGCGAACCAGGATTCGTAGATTGGGAGATTTTCTCCGATTACATCCAATCCTTCCCTGATCAAACTGTATCACCGTATGTTGAAGACAGGATTATTGATATTTCCAGATAAACAGACTGAAGGCATCAGTGTTTGACTGATGCCTTTTTCCATAACTATTAAAAAAATCCGTTAACCTGAATCTCAAACTCTAACAAAATGGAAGATATGAATTTTTCGAAAGAACAGGCCTACTTCCTCCCCCTTCTTCTGTTCTGCACCCCCTAATTTAAATCCCAACTCTACCTTTTGGAGGTCACTTTATTCCTACTTCTTAATGAATTTCATTCCCATGTTAGTGTTCAATCGAAATGAAAAACTATAAATTAGGTAATTGCTGGTCGAATGTACTGACATGCCACCATCCCTTGAATTGATATCCAAGATCAAATAGACGGTTTCCCTTATTAAACTTGTTATCTTTCTTCCTCGTAGTTTTCTTACTATATCCTCAAATTTATTCTCTCCTGGTTCTTTTTCCAGCTATTTTACTCACCCCGCAAGAAAACAAGGGTTAATTTACCTTTTATGGTATTATATACAAAAGCATATTCTACTGAGAGTTGATCGCTGTATGAAAGTACTCAAATACCTAAAAATTACGAGGAGGAATTTATGGAATTCAGGGGACCTAGCGTTTATGAAGAGGAAGAGTTTTTTTCAAACTATATGACAAGAAGAGCTAGGAAAGATAGTCCTAATAATGCTATTGAAACTCCGATTATTTTTGATCTAATGGATGACTTTAAAAATAAAGATCTATTAGACTTGGGTTGTGGTGACGCTTCTTTTGGCAAGGATTTATTAGAACGGGGTGCAGCAACTTACACTGGGATTGAGGGTTCTGAACAAATGGTGAAAGCTGCTAGAAGGAATCTATCAGGGGTTAATGGAAGCGTGTATCATCATACAATGGAATCATATCCTTACTTAAAAGAAAAGTTTGATATTGTAACGTCAAGATTTGCTATACATTATGTATCTGATATTCACTCTCTCTTTAAAAACATACATTTGTCATTAAAAGACGAAGGTAAGTTTGTTTTCAGCGTTCAACATCCAATTACTACAGCTTCTTTTCAAAGTAAAGCAACTGGAGATAAACGTGAAAATTGGATTGTAGATGATTATTTCCTTGATGGGGAAAGAAAAGAACCTTGGATTGAACAAATAGTGGTAAAATATCACCGAACAGTCGAACAATACTTTAGAGCTCTTGTCTGTTCTGGATTTTCAGTGACTGATTTACGAGAAGGTCAACCTGTACGTAAAAACTTCAATGATGAAAAGAATATAATAGAAGACTCAGAATTCCAGTTGTATTAGCGTTTTCTTGTACAAAAATATAATGAATCATTAAACGGGATACCAACATATAGACTTCACTCTGGAGTTTTTTTACTCACACTATTATAGCTATTCTACATTTAATGCGAAATGACTTTTTAAAAAGACTTACATAAAAAAGATGCTTCCACTCTATTTTCTAGTGGAAGCTTCTTTTCTAATTCTTGTTCTATTACCTTTTAATTATTCAATTTCAGAAGAATCCCAGTTTAGGAATGTCTTTTGGATAATGGATTGTACCTCTTTGCCTCCGCCATTATTTTGCACATCTTCAATTAATAATGACATAACGGCTTTTGGATTTTTTTGATCATAGGCTACGAATAGTCCATTTTCCACGCCTTCTTCATCCTGTGTTTTTTTCAATTCGGCTGTTCCTGTCTTACCAGCTAACTCTAATTTAGGTGTGTTGGCCGCTTTACCTGTACCACTTGTTACAACTTTTCTCAAATCAGTTTTCAAGGTCTTTGCCTGTTCCTTCGTTAAAAAAGAATCATGCCACACAGCTGATTCAGTATCAAGATAAAGACGAGGCTTCATTAATTTCCCATCATTTACAATTGTTCCGTAAATGCTGGACAAATGCACCGAACTCATCAATACTTCTCCTTGTCCATAACCTGTATCTGCTAATAGCTTACTACTTTCTAACTTATCGCTATTTGAATATTGTGAAGCTCGAATTGGATATTCGAGCGGAAATTGATCTTCACCAATTCCCAATTCCTTAAATCCATTAATTAAATCCTTCTCACCAATTGAAAGGGCTGTTTGGGCAAAGTAAATATTATCTGATATTTGCAATGCGGTCTGCAAATTAACAGGATGTCCTGGATCGCTTACCCTTGTAATGGAGGCATCTCCCCATTCTTTTCCTTTGGACCATTTTAACCCTTTAATATCCATTTGTTTCTCTGGGTCAAGTTTACCGGAACTTAAACCAATCGCTGCAATAATTGGCTTAATGGTTGAGCCTGGCGAATAGGTTGCTGCAAATCGATTCAGCAGCGGTTGTTTCTTATCTTTTTCCAGTTGACTATACTTCTCTGAGCTAATCCCAAGCACAAAATCATTTGGATTAAATGATGGAGAACTTACAAGCGCCAACACATCACCCGTTTTGGGCTGAACAGCTGAAAAGGTACCCGCAGCTCCCTTCATATTTTGAAAGGCCAACTTTTGCAATTCAGCATCTATTACTAATCTAAAGTTTTCCCCATCCTGAGCTTCTGTTTCCGCAATCACCACAGGATCTTCTTCACGATCAATATAAATGGTATACCCATCTTTCGGACGAAGCTTGTCCTCTAATAATTGCTCTAGCCCTCTTTTACCAATGACACTGTCATTCGTATACCCTTTATCTTTATTTTTCTCCAACTCTTCAGCAGTAATGGTTCCAACATAACCTGTTAAATGAGCGGCACTTTCTTTATAAGGATATTCCCGAATTTCTTTTTCTTGGAAACTGACACCATTGATTACTTTTATCTTTTCAATTAGCTCTTTTTGATTATTTTGAATCGTTTTGATCGGTACAAAATAACTCGGTTGCACCCAGCTCTGATTTAGCTGCTTGTCAATATAATCATCGCTGAGATTCAATAATTTGGTTAACTCAGCTTTTTTAGATTCATCAAAATTCTCCGGAACAATTCCTACTGTTTGTGCAACTCCATTTATAGCAAGGCCATTTCCGTTTCGGTCCAGGATTTCTCCCCTTTTACCAGTAGTATGATTAATACCTATCTTATCGTCCGGTTTTAGTTCCGGGAAAATATAAGTTGTATCCCAATCAACATACCAATTCTCTTCCTCATCTTTTGTTTCAAGCTTCATGGTTACTTCTTTTTCGAATTCAATTGGACCTGCAAGCGAATTCATTTTCACTTGAATCGGAAGGGTTATGCTTTTCTGATCCTTCAACTCTTTCTCTTCCTTGAATGCACTTTTTACTGATAAATCCGAAATTTCCAAATCCTCATATACCTTTTCATACCGATCGACATATTGTTCTTTCTTAACCTTATCTTTTGCTGAAATTGCTACATAATCCGAATACATTTTTTCAAATTTTTGTTCGTTCCAAAGGTTTATGTATTCATTTAATCGCTCTTCCGGACTGGCAATATTATTACAACCACCTAAGAGAAGAATCAATAAGAAAATTCCTATACTTCCCCATATCGTTTTTTTACTCTTCAATGAATTGCCCCCTTTCACATACACTCTTATTATACTAAACTAAGGAATTGTTTTCACAATGATTTATCCTAGAATTACCTTATTGGAAATAAAAAAAACCTTTTCATTTAACAAGAGATGTTAAATAAAAAGATTACACTAGTAGATTCGTCATTTTTACAGCTTATTAACAGGGACATGTTTATATTTTTTTATTAATTTAGTAAAATCAGGCAATGTTTTACATATATGTGATGGTTTTGTTTCATATGTTGTGGATTGAACCGTGCTAAACCATTGAGCTGCAATCGTTGTCACTTTTGCCGAGGCTCCTGCAGCCATATCAACTTGACTATCCCCAACGAATAATGCTTCAGAGGGCGCATTATGAAGTAACTTTAATGCTTTCTGGATACCTTCAGGACTTGGTTTGTTTTCCTTCACTTCATCTCCGGAGATGGTCACATCAAAATAATCATATAGATTCAAAGTTTCTAATGATAATGTTAAAGATCTTCTGCTTTTTCTTGTAATAATCCCGAGATTAACATCCATATCCTTCAAAACATCCAACATTTCCTGAATTTCTGTTAAGTATTCAAACTCTCGATTATGCCCTTTTTCGTATTGATCATAAAAATCTTCTATGGCATACTCAACTTTTTCCTTATTTTGCAAATGTTTTCTAATAATAAGATCCTCAATAGGACCAAATAAATGAATGATTTCTTCATTAGTTAAATTTCTTTGATCATATTTATTAAATACATACCTAAATGCCTCGAAACATACAGGTAAAGTATCGGCAATGGTTCCATCGTAATCAAAAAGAACAGTTTGGAGACTCATAGTGCCACTTCCTCTCTGCATTAACCCTCTATAGAATATTACCCATTTATTATAATTGTTAATACAATATTAATTATAGTATTAAAAGTAATATTTGAAAGCGCTTTATTTTAAGTGGTCACAAATAAATCATCTCACTTTATTAATGCGTAAACATTTATTCATTATATTCGTAAGCTGTGTAAATCTCTGTGACTTCATTAACGGAGAGTTGAAAAGAATCGCTTGCCATCTTCATAAATCGGTCTTCAAAAACTGCTGAATTATAATTTGGAGCTGTACTGAGATGTGCTTTTGCTTTCTTAATATACGTATATACTGTTTTCTGGTCAACAGAACTTTCAACCTCCGCCTTTTGATTGTCCTTGATGTAATTTTCAGGAACATGGCAGCCTGTTAATAATAATGCAACACTCACTCCTATTACCATTTTTTTCATTATTTAGAACCCCTTTCCACCTATCTGTTTCTAGTATAAAAGACTTATAGCCGGAAAGGATAGTAAGTTTTTAAATTTGTCACATTTCAATATATCCATATTTTAAATCATATATTTATACCGCTTTAAATAATGTCCCTTTCATCGGTTAACGAAAGGCTCTGCGGTCCGGAAGTTAATCCCCTCCTATATAATTTCCGGTATATTTTAACAATGTCTTCCCCCTAAAACCATTAATCACCAGCTTCCTCTCTCCATACTCTAAATACCGAAACCATAAACTACCATTTTCGTATAAAACAGTTTCTATTAAGGATCCATTATGGATATTATAGATTTCCTATTATTTACAACCCTTTTCTCTTCTATCCTTTTATATAATGAAACTTCTATTAAAAATTCATAAGGAGAGGAAAGATGAAGAGAAAAATTATATCTATTACACTCACAACCACTTTATTGCTACCTACAGCATCAGTTTTTGCAGACTATCAATATAGCGTTGTCTCTGGAGATACTTTATGGAAAATTGCCGTCAAAACTGAGACAGGGATCAGTGAACTAATTGCTGCAAATACACAAATCTCAAATATAAACCTCATTTATCCAGGACAAAAGATTAATATTCCTACCCAGGATGATATAAAAGCATATGAGCAAGAAGTTATCAGACTCGTTAATGCAGAAAGAACCAAACAAGGTCTAAAAGAATTACAATATGATTGGGAGCTTGCCAGAGTTGCAAGATACAAGTCAGAGGACATGAGAGATTACAAATACTTTAGCCATACTAGTCCTGTGTATGGTTCCCCATTTGAGATGATTAAGAACTTCGGCATCACCTATAAAGCTGCTGCTGAAAATATCGCAAAAGGACAAACTACTCCGGAACAAGCCGTAAAATCATGGATGAATAGCTCAGGACACAGAGCGAATATATTGAGTACAAAATATACTCATATTGGCGTTGGTTATGCTAAAGACGGTCATATTTGGACTCAACAATTTATATCTAAGTAAAAAGAAAGCCTTCTCGGCTTTCTTTTTTTGACCAAATAAGTAATTATAGAACTTATTGATTAAATCTAAATCATAAAACATACAAGATTATCATGATGGCTGGTTATAGACTGATTTCTTCATTATAATGATCTCTGTAAATACCCTATCTTATTCTTATAAAGCTGCTATTTCCTCCGCAACCGTGGTACACACAATATCTGCCTCTTCCTTGCTGATGGATAAAGGCGGCGCAATGGTTAGAATATTATTAAACCCGGCGACAGTTGCACCGTTTTTGCCAATCAGCACACCTTTTTCTTTACAACCGGCTATAACTTGATTGACTGCATTTATATCAGTCGGAGCTTTTGTCTCCTTATCCCTAACAAGCTCAATTCCAATTAACAACCCCTTTCCGCGGATATTGCCGACCAAGGAGTGATTGCCAATCGACTTTTCTAGACGCTCCTTCATATATTTTCCAAGTATTTTGGAATTTTCATATAAGCCCTCTTGTTCCATAAGTTCAAGATTTTTCAAAGCAAGTGCACAAGCTGCAGGATTTCCGCCAAAAGTATTAACATGGCGGAAATAATCGTACTCCTCTGTTCCCTGGAAGGATTCATAGATTTCTCTTTTTACCGCTGTCGCTGACAATGGAAGATACCCACTTGTAATTCCTTTTGCCATCGTGACAATATCTGGCTTCACGCCGTAGTTCATAAATCCGAACGGCTCACCTGTCCTTCCAAATCCGCAGATCACCTCATCGGCAATTAATAAGGCTCCGTGTTTGTCACAGAGTTCGCGGACACCGGACATATAGCCTTCTGGCGGCATGAGCACTCCTCCACCCGTAATGATTGGCTCCATAATAACCCCGGCGATTGTCTCACCTAACTCCCACGTCATTACCTGATCCATATCCTTTACCGATTGCAGTTCTAGCGGATTACTGTCATCCGCTTCCGGGCATCGGTACGAGTCTGGCGGAGCTACGTGAATAAATCCCGGTGCGAGCGGTTCATACTTATATTTGCGCTGGGCCTGTCCCGTTGCGGCAAGTGCCCCCATTGAATTGCCGTGGTAAGAGCGATAACGGGAGATAAATTTATAGCGAGAATGCTCCCCCTTTTGTGCATGATATTGCCTTGCTATTTTAAAAGCAGCTTCATTCGCTTCCGATCCACTGTTAGAAAAGAAAACAACATAGTCGCCTCCAAGCATATTATTAAGCTTTTCCGCAAGCTCAATAGCAGGCTGATGGCTTTGGCTCAATGGAAAATAAGCCAATTTCTTTAATTGTTCATAAGCCGCCTCGGCCAGTTCTTCCCGGCCATATCCGATATTGACACACCAGAGGCCTGCCATCGCATCAATCAATCGATTGCCATTTGCGTCTGTGACCCAGCATCCTTGCGCCTGCTCGGCTATCATGGTTGCATTCGGGTTATACGGCTTCATTGAATGCCATACATAGTTCCGATCCTTTGTCAGCCAATCTGTCTCTTCCTTAATCTCACCCATCACCATCTGTCTCCTCCTTTCATTAAAAATCAAATCTGGAAGTAATCATTTTCTTGCGTGTATAGAAATTAACGCCGTCTTTTCCGTTCACATGAAGGTCTCCATAAAAGGAATCCTTCCAACCGGAGAATGGAAAAAAGGCCATCGTAGCCGGTACCCCAACATTAATCCCGAGCATTCCCGCATCCGCTTCTTCCCGGAACTGCCTAATTGCACGGGCATCTTTCGTATAAATCGTTGCCCCATTTCCATATTTAGACTTTTTGATAAACTCTAAAGCTTCATCTAATGAATCAGCTCGGAGCAGGCTAAGGATAGGACCGAACATTTCTTCCTTAGCAAGCATCATTTCAGGCTTCACATGATCAAATATAGTTGCTCCAAGAAAATAGCCTTCCTTTTGCAAATCCGCTTCGCTTCTTCCATCTCGAATTAAATCTGCCCATTCCTTCAAACCGTTTTCAATATAGCCTAAAAGTTTCTCCCGCTGCCCTTCTCTAATAACAGGGGTCAATAATACATCTTCGTCCATTCCATTTCCAATTGTGAGCTGATCCGCCTGCCTTTTCAGCTCCTCAGTAAATGCCTCTCCCTCACCAACAATGACAACCGCGCTGCAAGCCATGCAACGCTGACCAGCACTCCCGAATGAAGAGCTGATGATATTCCTAGCTGCCTTTTTCACATCTGCATCAGGCATTACAATATGATGATTTTTTGCACCGGAGAGAGCCTGTACTCTTTTCCCGTTCGCAGCAGCACGGCTATACACATATTTCGCGACCGGCTGTGAGCCGACAAAGGAAATGGCTTTTACATCTGGATGATCAAGCAGCCCATTCACAACGTCATGGGCGCCATGCACAACATTCAGCACACCTCTTGGGGCTCCCGCTTTCGTAAATAGCTCTGCCAGCTTATTCGCAAGCATCGGTGTCCGCTCAGATGGCTTGAGAATAAATGTGTTGCCACAAGCAATCGCAAGTGGGAACATCCAGAGAGGAACCATCATCGGAAAATTAAAGGGGGCAATGCCGCCGACGACCCCATGCGGATAACGGAACATTTCTGAATCAATATCCTCTGCAATATTAGACAAGGTCTCACCCATCATTAAAGTCGGAGCCCCAGCCGCGAATTCGACACACTCAATCCCTCGCTGAACTTCCCCATACGCCTCCTTGTAAGCCTTGCCATTTTCTTTTACAACAAGCTTTGCTAGCTCTTCATGATGTTCCGTTAAGAGATAGTGATATTTATAGAGAATACGGGCACGTTTTGGAACAGGCACATGCCTCCATTCCTTAAAAGCAGCACTCGCTACTTGCACCGCTTTGTCTACATCTTCAAGAGAAGATAGGGGAACTCGCGCGAGCACCTCTCCCGTTGCTGGGTTCGGAACATCTAATGTTTCCGTGCCGTGAGCATCCACCCACTCACCATTTATGTAATTCTTCAATACTAGAGTTTCCTCTTTGATCATCGACATCTTTGCTTCCTCCTATAGTTCGTATTTAAACAATAGACCTTCACTTGATAAAAGATTATTGGCATGTGTACGTATTCATCAAACAGATTGCATATCAAGAATTGTTTCGAGAAGAACGTTTACCCCTTTCTCACAATCCTCCCAAGAGGTCAGCTCCACTTCAGTATGACTTTTTCCATTCACGCTCGGGACGAACACCATGGCAGTGGGAATATAGGAAGCTATGAATTGAGCGTCATGTCCTGCTCCGCTTACCATTTCCTTATACGAATAGCCTAGTGTCTCTGCTGCTTTTGTAAGCTGTCTGCAAAGATCCTCATTAAAGAGCACCGTTTCCCTTCCCCAAAGTTTCCTAATCTCCACCTGGCAATCTTCTAGTTGATAAGAGTCCTTAATCTTCCGAATCATTTCCTCAACCTGTTTAATTACTTTTGAATCTTGATGTCTCGCCTCTAAGGAAAAGACTGCCTTCTCTGGTATGACAGTATGAATATTTGGCCAGACATTCATGCGGCCAACTGTATAGACTAGCTCAGTGTCCAATTCACTCAATTGGCTGCGTATTTCGCTGATAATATCATTAGCAGTGAATAAGGCATCCTTTCTCATCGACATCGGGGTTGTTCCTGCATGATCTGATTCTCCACTAATCTCCCACTCATAACAAACCATCCCAACTACACACTCGACGATACCAATGGACATAGATTCCTGTTCCAAAATCGGTCCTTGTTCAATATGAAGTTCTAAAAAGGCTGTTCCTTCTTTCAGTCTGTTTTTCTCATCTCCTGCATAGCCAATTGATTTCAAAGCTTCTTTAAAAGTGATTCCATCTTCATCCTTTTTTTGGAACATGGTATCTTTGGCAAATTTTCCCGACAGTATACCAGATGACATCATGGACGGTTCAAAGCGGGCTCCCTCTTCATTCGTATAGTTAACAATTGTAATTGGAATGCGGGGCGTTATTTCATTTTCGATGAGTGTTCTGACCACCTCAAGCCCGGCCGCCACCCCTAAAACCCCGTCAAATCTACCTCCCTTTTTTACAGAATCAAGATGTGAGCCAATCAGGATAGGCGGTCTATCTTCTCTGCCATTTAAGGTAGCGTACATATTGCCTAGGTCATCATGCTTGATTTCAAGCCCTAGCTCATCACAGCAATCCCTTAAATAATTTCTGGCAGCTCGGTCCTCCTCTGTTAAGGCCAGTCTGGTCACTCCGTTATTATCCGTTTTGCCATATTGCGCAAATGCTTCTAGCGACTCCTTTAAGCGTTCACCATTAATTAATAGTTTTTGCCCTTCCATTAAACTAACCACTCTCCTTTTCATAAATGGCTACATTTTATTCTTCAGTGAAGCCTGTTGTTCAATCAGCTTAACGGAGAAATATTTCCTTGCATCCGGCGAAGTGATATGTAGAATATGCTTTTCATATGGATCTTGCATGAGCTCCTTGCTACTGAACTCTACATAGGCTCCATTCAAATTTTCCATGATGGACTTGATAATAAAGCCCTGTTCGAGGAAAGAATCAATTCGCTTCTTCTCATCTAGATACTGCGTGTAATCTGACATAAGAGAAAGCCTCCTTCTTCTAAATTTGCTTAGAGATGGTTTTTGTCTCCGGTACTCGGCCTGTTTCTTTCCCGTCAATCTCCCAGTCTCTCCCGGCTGTAAGACCTAAATATTTTTCATCACTCGGATCAATCAGTTCTGCCTGAGGATACATCACAAACCACCAGTACCTGGCCAGAACATAATAGAGTGCACCTCCAACAATGAAGCCGACAAGAGAAGAATAAGCTGACAGCAGATTTGCCGCTGTTCCTCCTACAACCCAGGCAATAAATCCAGCCATATTAATTCCTTTCCAATAATGAAACTGACCGTTTAATTCATAAAGATCCTTAACATGAACCCTTCGTTTCCGAAGTAAATAATAATCTGCGAATAGGATACCGACAATGGAGCTCAAAATCCCACCAATAATCAATAGAACTGAATTCAAAACATCAAAAAGACTCCAAGGCTGCGCGATGATCCCGATTATACCCGCAATCACGACACCGACCCAAAATGGTACTTTTGGACCTCCTACATTCGAGAAGATGGTCGCTGCCGGAATGACATTCGCGGACGTATTAGTCGACCATTGCGCCAATACGATCATTAACAATAGGATGCCAAGCACAATGCCGCTTGCCGATTCTTGAAGTGCAACAATCGGATCAGATGTGCCGACAGCTATATACGAGACAGCCCCGATGACAATCATGAGGGTATTGAAAATCGGCATCACAATAAGGCTTCCGAATAGTTGGGTCTTATTACGTTTAAACCAACTTCTCTCATTCTTAGGCGCTTTAAAAAATCTGGAGAGAGTCGGCATATCAGCTGCAAGTGTCGCCCAAAATCCCATATTGGCCATCACGACAATCATGAAAGCCGTAAAAGCAGAACCTCCTGCTGCCGGACTCTCCACCCATGACCAAATATCCCGTCCCGCTGATTCTGCCTTGTCAGCAAGGGTAATGTACATCCAGCAAGAGATCAGGATGATAATGGGTGCAGCCAAATCAGCAAACCGTTCAATGGACTTGATGCCCATCGCCGTGTTTACCAGCTGAAAGGCCGTGAATAAAAGAAAACAGAAGATCCAATTATCAAAATCGAACAAGAGATTTAATACTGAATTTATGGCTGTTGAGCCAAAATACGTATTGATTCCAAACCAGCAGGAGGCGGTAATCCCCCGTACAATGGATGGGATATGCGTTCCAATTGTCCCAAAAGGTGCTCTCATATAAACTGGAAAAGATAGACCATGTTCCACGCCGATGTCTCCAATTATTGTCATTAATATCCCAATAGCAACAGAACCGATTACCGTGGCCAGAATAACCAATCCTAAAGGCAGGTTAACGATACCGCCTCCGCCTATGGCAAAGGCAGCAAGTACGATGGCCATCCCTACCCAAATGACGGCAAAACCGAATGGTCCTATCTTTCGATTTTCATATTTAATAGGAAGTAAATCGGGAGACTTCAAATAATTAGTGTTCTTTTCCATTCCGGCACACATCCTTATTTTTATTTAGACAATATAGCTGTCTCCCTTGCCGTCAATGTTTCTTGATACTTAGCCCGCTTAATGTATTGGCCGGCTCCCGGTTTCCCGACAAACTGTTTATCCTTAATGACGAATTCTCCTCTTGATAACACAGAGACAGGCTCACCCTTCACCTTCATTCCTTCAAACGGATTGTAATCTACAGCCATGTGATGAGTTTCAGCGGATATTACCCTCTCTACATTCGGGTCAAAGAGGACCACATCAGCGTCTGCCCCGATGGCGATTGTCCCTTTTTTCGGAAATAATCCAAACAGCTTGGCTGCACGTGTAGAAACTAAATCAACAAATTGATTCAAGGTAATACGTCCTTTATCAACACCTTCTGAGTAAAGAATACTGACCCTATCTTCAATAAGCGGCCCGCCATTTGGTATTTTAGAAAAATCATTCTTGCCAATATTTTTTTGGCCATTAAAATCAAAGGAACACTGGTCTGATCCAATCGTCTGTAATTGTCCTGTTTTCAGGGCATTCCAGAGCACATCCTGATTCCATTTCTCCCTGAGTGGAGGCGACCATACATATTTGGCCCCTTCAAAATCAGCTTTCTCCAAATAGCTTTGGTCAAGCACTAAATATTGCGGGCATGTTTCACCCCATATATTGATTCCATTCGCTCTCGCCTCGGCAATCTTTTTCGCTGCTTCCGCACAGGAGACATGGACGACGTATAATTGTGAATCCGCTAATCCAGTCAGAGTAGCGGCCCTTCCTGTTGCTTCTCCCTCCACTTCCGGCGGCCTTGTGAGCGCATGGAAAATCGGATCTGTATTCCCTTCAGCGAGAGCCTTTTTCACGAGATAATCAATCACATCCCCATTTTCAGCGTGAACCATGACGAGTGCGCCAAGCTCTTTGCCGGCTATCAGCGTTTTAAAAAGCGTTTCATCATCTGCCTGGAATTGATTTTTATATGCCATAAATACCTTAAAGGAGGTAATCCCTTCTTCCTTTGAAATCACCGGCAGCTCAGTCAGAACACTATCTGTCATTTCAACTATTTGAAGATGGAATCCATAATCAATAACTGCTTTATCTTCTGATTTTTCGTGCCATGTTTTTACGGCATCCTTTAATGGTACTCCTTTAGAAGTTAGACAGAAATCGATGATTGTCGTCGTCCCTCCGAAAGCCGCCGCCTTCGTTCCACTCTCAAAATCATCCTTTGTGACCGTGCCTCCAAATGGCATGTCTAAGTGGGTGTGTGGGTCAATACCTCCGGGGAAAATATAAGAACCCTTTGCATCAATAATCTCTGCATCTTTCTCACCCAAATTCTTGCCAATTTGGGTGATGATACCTTCATTGATTTCTATATCAGCTTCATACGTATCCGTCGCCGTTACAATAACACCATTTTTAATAATCTTTTTCATCCTTATTTCCCCCTTAAATGTATGATCTTACCTACTTATTATTTCCCCATTACGCTTCCCTGGAGAGCCGCCTGCCGTTCATTCCAGGTCATCGGTGGCAAAGTGTTTGGCAACTCCAACATATCAATTGCCCCTTCAGCAGGGCATACGATGGAGCAAAGATTGCACCCTACACAGTCTTCCTCCCTTACCTGGACATAGCTTGCACCACTCGCATCCTTTAATAGATCAATGCACTGGTGAGAAGTGTCTTCACAGGCAATATGGCATTTATTGCAATGTATACAATTTTCCTGATTAATACGGGCAACAACCTTATAATTAAGGTCAAGATTTCCCCAATCGGAATACTTGTTAACAGACTTCCCGACTAACTCCATAACTGATCCAATCCCTTTGTCATCGAGATAGTTAGATAAGCCTTCAATCATGTCCTCAACAATACTGAAACCGTGATGCATCGCAGCTGTACATACTTGTACCCCAGTCGCTCCCATCAACATGAATTCAACAGCATCCTGCCATGTCGAGATTCCGCCAATCCCGGAGATAGGGACCAATATACGTGGGTTACGGGCGCATTCACCTACCATATTCAGAGCGATCGGTTTAACAGCCGGCCCGCAATAACCACCATGAGCACCCTTTCCAGCCACATGAGGAATCGTATCCCACGTATCAATGTCGACCCCCGCCAGACTATTAATGGTATTAATCATACTGATGGAATCTGCTCCTCCATTGACAGCCGCTTCTGCTGTCGCGGTGATATCCGTAATATTAGGAGTCAATTTTACAATGACAGGTGTCTTTGCTACTTCCTTTGCCCAATAAGTTTGACGCTCGACTAGCTCCGGCACCTGTCCTGAGGCAGCTCCCATCCCCCTTTCAGCCATGCCGTGAGGACATCCGAAATTCAATTCGAGGCCATCTACGCCAACATCTTCGACACGCTTAACGATTTCATGCCACTTCTCCTGCTTTGGTTCCACCATGAGTGATGCAATAATGGCATGATTCGGAAAACGCTTCTTCGTTTCGTAAATTTCCTTTAAGTTCACTTCAAGCGGACGGTCTGTAATGAGCTCAATATTATTAAATCCTGCTACACGCTGTCCGTTAAAATGAACAGCGGCAAACCGTGATGATACATTTAGAATCGGGTCACCAAGCGTTTTCCAAACAGCTCCTCCCCATCCAGCTTCAAATGCCCTTTGCACCTGGTAGCCGGAATTTGTCGGCGGCGCAGATGCCAGCCAAAATGGATTTGGTGATTTAATGCCCCCAAGATTTATCTTTAAATCTGCCATATCAAAAACCTCCCCTGTCTTTGCATGCTTTTCATACTTACAAAATCTGTGCTTCTCCCTCCATTGATGGCGACAATAAATGATGAATCTGATAGGCCGCTTCCTTTCCCTGCTGGGTAGCCGATACAACCATCGCTTCCCCTTGACCTTGACCAAAAATACAATCCCCACAAGCAGAAACTTTTTCATTTGAGGTTTGATAAGTCTCAGGATCAACGATGGCCACACCACCTATGTGCTTAATGCCGAACTGCTCAATTAAGCTCGTATGTCTTGTTTGGCCAATGGCTTTAATGACAGCATCAGTTTCAAGAATAAATTCAGTCCCTGGGACTGGAACTGGTCGTGAACGCCCATCCCCTTCCGATTTTTCGAGCTTCATCTTGATGCATTTTATACCGATCACTTTTCCCTCTTCATTGCCAATAATCTCAATTGGGGCAGTCAACCATCTGAATTCAACACCATCCTGTTTGGCAAACTCATACTCAAACTCATAGGCTGTCATTTCTTCCTCTGTGCGTCTGTATAAAATTTTGACATTTTCTGCTCCAAGTCGAACAGAGCAAGTAGCAGCATCAATCGCTGTGTTCCCAGCCCCAATCACAACGGCTTTTTTTCCCGCTAGATGAGTTTCGCCCGGATGAACTTTCGTTTCTTTTACAAACTCGATTGCGTCAAATACCCCTTCTAGTCCTTCACCGTTAATACCAAGATTCGGAACATGCGACATTCCAGCAGCCAAAAGCGTATAATCATAGGTTGCAAGAATCTCTTCAGCTTGAATATCAATGCCTACTCGCTGCCCTGTACGAATTTCAACTCCTAGGCCGCTTACCTGTTCGACTTCCCAAAACGATACTGCTTGCGGGAGCCTGAACGATACGATCCCATACGTATTTAAACCACCTGCTTTATCTTCAGCTTCAAATACAACTACTTTATATCCAAGCAAGGCCAGCTCCCTTGCAGCCGATAATCCGGCCGGCCCTCCCCCAATGATTGCTACCGATTTTCCATTGGATTTGCCTGCCTTGAACAATAACTGTTCATTTTTTATCGCCCAATCTGTCGCATATCGCTGGAGGTTGCCAATCATAATTGGTTTTGTCGAGTGATTAAGAACGCATGCCCCCTCACATAATTCTTCTGTTGGGCAAACCCGCGCACAGCTTGCACCCATTGGATTGGCTTTCATAATGGCCTTAGCCGAACCTTTCAAATTATTTGTAGCGATTTTCTTGATGAATGATGGAATATTAATTCCTGTCGGGCATGCCTGAATACAAGGCGCGTCATAACAGTACAGACAGCGGTTTGACTCCTCTACCGCTTCCTGTTTAGTCAGACCCTTGAAAACTTCTTGAAAATTTTTCCGAATATCAACTTCTGTCAAGCTCATGAAAAAACCTCCTTCTTAAAATGGCTTCGTTAGCATATTTTGCGGCAGCTCACTTATATCGCCTCTAGATTGTGGCTAGACTTAATCAACGATACTGCGGATGCACCTCATCCACCTGACTACAAGATAAATATTGCATACTACTAAAAATGAGAATGTGAAATAAACCTTTCATATTGCCAAATGCACAAAAAAGGTTCTTACGTATGTCCTACGATTAAACGAAAGTACAAGGATTGATTCTGAATTAACAGGTAGCTGAAATGCGTCATGATTCAGCTATCATTTGCGAGTGGTTGCCATAATGCGAGAGTGATTTGAATCAGTCTGCTTTGCAGAGATGATTTCGTGAAGTATCTTCGAAGGAAAAAGAGAGAATATTCAATCATTTTTGAGTAAACGTCGTTTAAATCGTAAAAGATTTGACGCATACTCTTGTATATAATTCATAATTATAGCGCAAAAAAAAGAAAACAGGAAACTTCTTCCTGCAAATTAAGTCTAATTGCCTATAACTTTTACAAAGTTCTGACTTTTTAGACAAAAAAGCCAGGAAAGTTTACATATATAATAAGAAGGAGTACAAAAAATGAAAGTATACTTAAAAATAATAGTAGCAAGCAAGGCCAAACAACCTTTCTAAAATAATGAAAGGCTGGTTGACCTGATGACTTACTTATTTAGTAACTCGCTTCTCTTAGTATCCCCCTTTCTTTCCTCCTTTAAGTACAAATGTACTCAATGGAGGAACAATTACCTTATCCCCTTTTAGTTTATATAAGGGTTTTGAGGAAGCCTGATTCTCGTTTACAAGAACATTCCAAACAGTATTTTCAGGTAGTGTAAGTTGAATATCATAGGTATTTGCATTATGCACGACAAAATACTTTTCTCCTTGCTTACCTTTCGCTGAGCTATCCATTTTATAGGCAATCGCATTAGCAGGCGCATGCAAAAAAGTTATCCTTTCTTTAATAGTATGAGCATCCGTCATCCTGAATACAGGATGATTCTTTCGAAGCTCAATCAAACCTGACATGTACTTTACTTCATTCGCAAATTCCGCATTCCGTTTCCAATCTAATTGATTAATTTCATCTGGGGATTTATAGCTATTATGGTCTCCATACTTCGTTCGCATAAATTCTTGTCCGGCGTGAATAAATGGAATCCCCTGTGAGGTTAAAATCATAGACGAGGCTAGTTTATGCCTTTGTTTTTTCTCTTCGTAACTTGCATTGGGATTCGTCAATTCCAACTTATCCCAAAGAGTAAGATTATCATGTGCTTCGACATAAGTGATCACCTGTTCCGGATCACGGTATGTTGCCAAGGTTTCATCATAATCAAGACCGGCCATAATGCCTTTTTTGATACGATCTTCCATATTTAATTTTCCATTTACGAAACCATTATCCTGCTCTTCAAATACGCTGCCCTTCAGTCCGTCCCGAATATCATCATTGAAATGAGCAATGCCGGGCATTTTTTCAGCATTTTTCTGATTTGCTTTTACATCTGCCGGAAGCGGGGTATTTAAATCCCAGCCTTCCCCATGTATGATAAATGATGAGTCAATACGCTTCAAAGCCTTCCTTACTTCATTCATTGTTTCAACATCATGGATTCCCATTAAATCAAATCGAAATCCATCCAGTTTATATTCCTTCACCCAATAGGTTGAGGAATCGATTATGAATTTACGCATCATTCTTCGCTCGGAGGCAGTATCATTGCCGACACCGGTACCATTGGCCGATGTACCGTCCTCATTGTAGCGGTAGTAATAGCCGGGAACCAACTTTTGAAAGTTTGACTCCGCAGCATCAAACATATGGTTATAGACGACATCCATCACTACACGCAGCTCTTCCTCATGGAGCGTTTGGATCATTTGCTTCAATTCTTTTATTCTTACATTAGGCTCATAGGGATTGGTTGAATAAGAGCCTTCGGGTACATTGTAGTTTTGCGGGTCATACCCCCAGTTATATTGCGGCTCTTCAAGCTTTGTTTCATCTACTGTTTTATAATCATAGATTGGCAAAAATTGAACATGAGTCACTCCTAATGATTTTATATGGTCAAGACCAGTCGACAGCTCTTTCGGCCCCTTTGTACCACTCTCGGTAACTCCTAGATATTTCCCCTTTTGCTTAATTCCACTTTCTGGCTGAATGGAAAGGTCGCGCACATGCAATTCATAAATAACTGAATCCTCTGGGTTCGCCAACTTGGGTTTCTTTTGTTTATACCAGCCCTTAGGATTCGTTTTCGCCAAGTCAATCACGGCTCCTTTTTGCCCATTGACTGACGCTGCTCTTGTATATGGGTCAACAGCCTCTGTCCATTTTCCACCTATATTTACTTTATACGTATAAAATAGACCGTCTTTATTTCCTATTAAATTCGCCGTCCATGTTCCCTTCTTACTCGGTCTCATCTTTATTTCCTTACCCTTTGAATCATTCCAATTGTTATAGAGAACGAGCTTTGCCTCTTGAGCAGTTGGAGCCCACAAACGAAATTTTGTTGAGAAACGAGAGTAGGTGTTCCCTAGATCGTTACCGCTATAATAATACTGGCGGTCAAACTCTTCAGTCCGTACCACTCGGCCTATCTCTACACCCTGCTTCCCATAGCCCTCAATTTTCACGGCATAGCTGCCGCGTACATCGAGCTTCTTTTTTGTTTTAATCCTCAACTTATTTGTTACTGAGTTATTCCCATCAACAGGGACAATTGCTTGAATTTGTGCACCTTCAAGCTCAATTCCTGTCCCCTTTACATCAAGTGGCTTATTTGTCGTGACAGTGATTTCTGTAAAGCTGTCCATCTCTGCCTTTTTGATGTTTGGCTCACTGCTAGGTTCTGAATAGTACACTTCATCATCTCCTGAAATGACCCACACCTCCGCCTTTCCATCCTTTATTCCATCAATCCAATGGTCTCCGCCATCTTTTTCCCATGAATCTGTACGAATTATAAAACCAACCCGTTCATGAAGCCCTTCCAGTGTAAATCTTGCAACTTTTCCAAAAGCATCCTCTTCGTTAAACTGCTCAACATGACCTTCTTCATTTTCAGCCCATACCCATAGGTTCCAATCCTTCGTATACTCACCTCCCTGATAATGGATGACAATCTCCGTGTTTCCAGGTTCTGCATTTGCACTTGCCTGAGGGAGCATTGCCAATAACATGAAAATTACACCTAGCAGTGCAAAAATCCGCTTCTTCGGCAAAGTCATTTTTCAATCCTCCTTGATTTTTCTTTTAATAGGCAAACAATTGCTTAACCACTTAATTGAAATCGCTTTCGTAATTTCGCACTTCCATTCTAGTAAATTAGCTGCCATTAAAACAGTTTAGGTTTTCCTATTAATTAAAAGAATTTTACTCTTGAATTCAAACTTTATTCCTATGCAGGGCAAATAGAATGAGGAGTACTGAATTATCTGTTGAATCAGCTTTGACTCCTGTTCATTTTTATCATAAAGATAGGAAACTTAGAACTCATTTTTATGTCCCCCTTTTATGAGAAGGCGGTTTAACCATCAATAAATTGTAATGTGATTAACTATATGTATCCGCTACCATTTTGCTGAATTCCCTCAAATAATGACGGTAATCTACTCCACTATAGTTGTATCGCTTATTATACATTTTTACCCGCAACGAGATTCTGTTTAGGAATAACTAACAAGGTTGGCCCGGTTATTCCTAAGATTTGATAGGAGCCTTTAGATACTCTCTCTTCAATCTCGCTGTTAAAAGAAGGTCAATCTTGCACATACCAAAACAAACCATTTAGTGGTGTGATTTTATCATTATAATATCGGCTTTGGACATTTGCAGTTTACTAGAAGTGATTTTGAAAAAGATCGATGGGATTTTTATATTTTAGATCGCAAAAAAAGATTTCCGCACTAGTACGGAAATCCTGACTTACAATTATAAAGATAATGATAACTTTATTGTACCCTCTTCCATCTCATATGATTTAATTCTTCCAACAGGGATTTTTTTTACGATATCCCAGGAATTGAAATCCATGTTAACCGTTTGATTTGAGTATCCAGAAAAAGGTGGACTGTTAAAAATCTTAATGTCAACCATTTTCATGTTAACTGGGTTCACACTCTCGACTTCAAAAATAATCACTCTTTTTTCCATATGGACAGGTTTTAGTGTTACCATATATGAAATATTTGTATCTGTTGTACCACGAATGATCAGAAGGCCTGTTGTTATTTCTACTTTTATATTTTTTTGACCAGACTGCCTTTTTATAAGCTGTTCTAACATCATCGGCTTAATAGGTACAGTCACTCCTTTTTTACTCATTTCGTTAAATTTCGTTTTTAATTTATCCAGCATAGTTGCAACGCTCCTAATATGTATAGTTTCCAGTCAGACTGATACTTTATGTTTCTTCGTATTTAACTAGATAGTAACATGGATAGAAGGCTTATCCTACTAATGCTCCTCCTTATAAACAAATAAATGCTATTCTTTCACCTATTTCAGTCAAAGAATAGCACTTATTTCCCCATACTTCTTCTAAAATTTGTTCTCTCGTTTGTACCATACGTGCATTCCGGATGAAGTGGACAAGTAAATCAAATTCACGCGGGGTTAGCTCTATGTCGTCTTTGACTGACCACCATTCAACCAATGAGCCAAGCCATATTCCATGAGTTTACTCAAACTAGTTTAAATTTATCCTAAATAAGGATTTCCCTTTTGGCCAACCCAAATATCCGATTGCTCCATTAATGCTCCAATCTGAAGCAACCAATCCTCTCTTCCCTTTGGTGCCATTATTTGTACCCCTAGCGGCAACCCTTGAGCTGTTATATGAACAGGCAAGCTGATGGCTGGCTGGCCAATAATGTTCGCAAGCTGTGTGAATGGAGTATAGGTTAAACTTGGCTTAAACATCTCATAGACCAATGCTAACTGCTCAGAAGTATTTAATTCATTCACTTTTAATAACTCTGCGCTCTGTTCAGGAGTATGAGTCAATTCTCCAACCTTTGGTGCCGGGAAAGCCGTTGCCGGCGTGAGATATAAATCGTATACTTCATTAAACTTTGCCATTTGCGCAGCAGCTGTATCCCATTCTGCTATACTGCGAGTAAATTGAACGGCTGATACATTTTGTCCAGCAGTTTTGAGAACCCAAGTGACGATTTCTATATCATTAACTGTAATTGGACGTCCAATCGCTTCTTCAATCGAAAGAAGATCAGCTGCCATCTCCCCGCTGTTCATAATATAGTAATTTTCCATCAGACGGATTCCATCTACGCCGTTTTCACGTTCTTCTACACTAAATCCTGACTGCTCGAGCCATTCTACTGTCTTATGTACTGCTATTACTGCCTCTTCACTGACCGGTGTACCTACAGGAGATTTAGTAGAGAAAGCTATTTTAAGAGTTTTTTTCAGCGGTTTCGAGAGATACTCTAAATAACTTCCATTGAATAATGGCACCTGAAAAGCTGTATCCGGCTGAATGATTTGCAATGCATCCAACATAGCTGCACTGTCACGAATGGTTTTTGTTAAGGCAAAATCACCCGCCGCTCCATGCCATTGACGCCCTATCCCCGGACCAACCGGAGTCCTGCCCCTTGTTGGCTTTAATCCAACTAAACCAGTAAAGGATGCTGGAATGCGAATGGAGCCCCCTCCATCACTGGCTCCGCTGATCGGCACCATGCCTGAGGCGGTACTGGCTGAAGCCCCGCCGCTTGACCCTCCGGATGAATAATCCAAATTCCACGGATTACGGGTTGGACCATAAACAACGGGCTCCGTAATATTTTTCAGTCCGAATTCCGGTGTACTCGTTTGTCCAATAATCACAAACCCAGCCTCGCGAATTTTTCTCACATAATTAGAATCACGGTTCGCAATTCGATTTAACAGCAGTTTTGTACCAGCCGTAATCGGTTCATCTTTAATAGCTTGAGACAAATCCTTTAATAAAATAGGGACCCCTGCATATGGGCCTTGAATGGATTCTGATTTTTCTGCTTCTATCAATGCTTTTCCCATTCTTGTTCTGACAACCGCATTTAATTTAGGGTTAAGTTCATTAACTTGCTCGAATGCATCCTCAATTATTTCTTTTGAGGTAAGTTGCTTTTCTTTTATGAGCTTTGCCAATCCAAGACCATCATAGTTAGCGTAGTTTCTTAAATTCATGATTGCGACACTCCCATTTTTTGAACTACTAGTTAATTTTCTACTCTTTTCCGTTTAGACCAATAAATGAATTTGTATTTTTATTTAGCTTATTCCAATTGTTTATTCTACGGATGAAGAACTATTAGTGCCAGTCCCCCCTACTCTGCATCTGAGTCGGTAAATGAAATCATATAATATAGGAAGATATTGGTCCTTTATCTATTCTTTAATACCACACAGAACATTTTATTCGTTCCTTCATCAGCCCACCCGTAAATACAATTTTGTATTTCATTTTTTAATCTCCTATAGATCTGTATCCATGGAATTTTTTACAGTACCCGACACATGAAGGAAACCAACCCTTTACCTATCATCTTATACTTCCTCTAGTGTGAAATTATTGGTTAACTTTCCATACTCTCTGTATATCGATGTACTTTTCATCTATAATTAAATGGTAAACATCTGGATTTGTAAGTTTCATCCAAGCATGATATCCATATGAATTATCCATATTGTTCAAAATCAAAGTCAATAAATTCCCGTGAGTGACGATTAATGTGTTGGCACATTGGCTGGCCAATATTTCTTTTATCACGGCCATTCCTCTTTTTCCAGCCTCATTACTTGATTCTCCGCCTGCTAATTTTACATCAGGTTCCATAAAAGATTGATACAATTTTTCTCTCCAATCAGGCAAATCATGCTCACATAATACTCGTTCCTTTAAACGGTCATCATATTCAATATGTATACTCTTTGTTTCTGCAATTGCTTTACATGATTCAACAGTTCTTTTGTATGGACTGGATATAATCCGTTCTAAGGGAATCTCGTTAAAAAAATCTGTCAGCTCTAAAGCTTGCATGATTCCTTTATCTGTTAATGAACAATCGGATGCCTGACCGGTAGCCTCACAATGCCTGACTAAATAAATACTCTTCATGTTATCCCCCCACAAAATTTCCATTATTTGGTTTATATTATTCTATCATACCAGGTATTCTAGCGTTTACTTCCATGATATATTTCATCCTATTTGTTGATTGTCACAATAAAAATACGTACCATTTAATTAAGAAGTTATTCTTTTTAAGCAGTTCACTTGGTTACAGATAAAAACTGTCCAGATTAAAAAGAAATCATGTCATTTTACATTCAATAAAATTAAACAGTTACTGAAATATGTAAATAACAGATTAGGAGGATCAATGATGAAGCAATTTCACATAGTGGTCACGGGGCTGGTCCAGGGTGTAGGGTTTCGCTATTTTACTCTTTATACAGCAAGAAATCATGATATAAAGGGATGGGTTCGAAATCGATCAAATGGTGATGTAGAGATTATGGCGCAGGGTACTGAAGAGGCATTGGGTCACTTCATTGGTAAAATTAGAATCGGGCCGAAATACAGTGAAGTAAACCATGTCGAGATCAGTACACAGATAGCGGATGATTATAAAGCATTTACAATTAAATAAATCTTACCAATAAACAGAAAACTCACTTTTATTACATTAAACTTTCTTTTTTGTTACATTTAGGGAACAACTATAGTATTATCTTGTCGAATCTACTACACTAAGCTAGTACTTAAGAAATATACTAAGTTTAGTGGGGGTCAACATGAAAAATAAAGTTCTATCAATTACTGCTACCGCTGTCCTGGCTTCTTCTATTTTTGCCGGTGCTGCATCTGCCGCTACTGTTAAAGTTGCTAAAGGTGATACTTTATCGGAATTAGCAGTTAAATATAATACTACTGTGTCTGCAATTAAAAATGAAAACAATCTAAAGTCCGATACAATTTACATAGGACAATCTCTTAATATAGGTGAAAAAGCATCTACAAGTTCTTCTACTTCGACAAGTAAATATACGGTAAAATCCGGAGATTCCTTGTGGAAAATTGCAAATAAATATAACACTACAATTGCGAATTTAAAATCATGGAATAATTTAAAAAGCGATACGATTTATGTAGGACAAGTATTGGTTGTTAGCAAATCATCTACTTCAGCTGGTACTACATCAGGTTCTACAGTTACTAAATCAGAAGCTGAACGTATGGTTGCTACTGCAAAAAGCTTAATCGGTACTCCTTATGTATGGGGTGGAACGACTCCAGCAGGATTCGATTGCAGCGGATTCATTTACTATATTGTTAAAAAAGAACGCTCAAGCTTTACACGCACAAACACAGCTGGCTACTATTCTTCTATGAAGAAAGTAAGCACACCATCTGTAGGGGACTTTGTCTTCTTTGAAACCTATACTTCCGGAGCTTCTCATATGGGTATCTATGTTGGAAACAATAAATTTATCCATGCAGGCTCAAGCGGTGTTGTACAAGCTGATATGACATCCTCTTATTGGAAACCAAAATACTTAGGTGCAAGAAGCCTCTAAGTTTATATTGTAAAAACGGTAAGCGAACCTTAGCTTACCGTTTTTTATGTTTGACTTTATTTTTAATATGACTTCCTTTAACTAAATTTATGCAATTCGTGAACTATCGTATAGTGACCTTTCATTCGGACATCATATTCTTAAATCTGTTATGTAAGGAGATTGTCGGATGGCTAATGGATTTCGAAATAACCCATTACATATACTTTTTGCTACAATTCCCGGCCACACTGAGCAAGAGTACTGGGAACATCAAAATAATGGCTTATCCTGTCAGAAGGGAATAACCTGCTTGGAGGATGGCAGCTTTCTAATTATTGAACAAAGACAGTGGATTGAACAAGAAAGCATCGGCTATGCCATCTCAAAAGAAGAAGCCTTAAAAGAAATTCTCTTGTCAGATAACCTTGATTTGTTAAACCATCCAAAATTTTTCGAATTAAAGATTCTTTATGAAAAAACAAGGAATACTCAATAAGCTATGAGTATTCCAATATAAGTATTATTTTTCTACCCATTTACCATCGTCATTTTTTTCATACTTGTTCTTCACTGCACTCCAAGCTACTTTAAAAGCAGTTTCCTCTTCATTATATTCATCTTTTGCGGAATTAAACGCTTCTTTAAATATTTCCTGTGCATGATTTGGTAATGAATCCTTCACTGAATCAGGCAAATCTTTAACAGATTTATAGGGCATAAGATAACCTCCAATACTTAAGTTTATCTCTTACTTTTACCTCCATTCTCCTTCTTTAAACTAAAAACGTCTCCCCATGGGACATTCCCCCCGGAGAGACGTTAACATGGATAATGATTTATTCACCAAGGTCCACATTATGATAAACTTGCTGAACATCTTCCAAATCTTCAATTGCGTCAATCATTTTCTCAAATTGTACTTGAGCATCTGCGTCCAATGTTACATCATTTTGCGCAAGCATTGTCAGTTCAGCAACTGTGAATTCTGTTATACCTACATTTTTAAAGGCTTCCTGAACAGCATGGAATTGATGTGGTTCTGCATAGATAATAACTGCCTCATCTTCTTCCAGGATATCACGGACATCAATGTCTGCTTCCATTAGCAATTCAAGCACTTCATCAGATGTCTTTCCTTCAATACCAAAAACGGCTGTAGCATCGAACATGTACGCAACCGATCCGCTGACACCCATATTCCCGCCATTCTTACCAAACGCTGCACGGACTTCTGATGCTGTACGGTTCACATTATTTGTTAACGCATCAACAATCACCATAGATCCGTTTGGTCCAAAACCTTCATAACGAAGTTCGTCATAGTTTTCTTCAGATCCGCCTTTAGCTTTCTCAATTGCACGATCAATGATAGCCTTTGGCACACTGTATGTTTTTGCACGTTCGAGTACCATTTTTAATGCTTGGTTGGATTCGGGATTTGGCTCACCCTGTTTAGCTGCTACGTATATTTCACGTCCAAATTTGGCATAAATACGACTGGTATTGGCATCTTTAGAAGCTTTTTTTTCTTTAATGTTATTCCATTTACGTCCCATTATGAACACTCTCTTTCCACTATATCTACTTAAAAATAGTAATATGAATAAGCTGTCACTTCAATACTTTTTGATACATTTCATATTTTAACTAAAAGATTCTATGTATAAAAGAACAACTTAACTACTTTACCTCATTTATTATACATTTAATGGGCATTATAAAGAAAGAAGTAAGATTTTAAACCAGTTTTCAAATTAAAATTTATTTATTCCCCCCATATTATGAAGCCAACTTGCACCTTTCTTACTTTGCATAGTAATAAACCGCCCTATGATTGAATGGGCGGCTCTTACACAATTATCAAAGGATTTAAATCACCAAATCAATGTACGTAACACTTAAGAGAAAAGAGCAGAAGAATGAATTTTAATTACGGAAGCTACTTATCCAGTACTAGCTTAAGATGTTAAACATGTTCCTTCCTAACCTATTCAAAAGCTACTATCCCTAATAATTAATTCAGTGGGGAGCACTACCTTTTTTGGTACAATCCTGTTTGTCATTTGCTCCATTAATAAACTTACTGCTGTTTCTCCCATTAATTCTGTATGTATCTTAATTGTACTTAAAGATGGATAAACAAACTTGACTAAACTTGAATCATTTAACCCCACAATATTAACCCGATCAGGAACAGAGATTTTTTCTTCGTGCAATGCCTTCAAACAACCAATCGCAATGGAATCATTACCGGCAAAAAAAGCCGTTGGCAAGTTATCTCCCTCTTCTCTTATGGCTTTCTTCATTAACTTATAGCCATCATTGATTGTAAAAGAACCCGTGTAAATGGATGCTTTATCTAAAAGACCCTTCCCCCTTAAATAACTACAAAAGGCATCTATTCGTACATCTTCAATATCCATACCTTCATCCATATAGGATTCATGTCCCCCTATATAGCCAATATGCTGATGACCTAATTTTATAAAATATTTTAGTATTTTCTCAGTAGCCTTTCTTAAATCAATTATGACTGAATCAAAACGGTCTTCATCAGGGTTAAAGTCCACAAAGACTATATTGGGAGAAATTCGACTAATGCGCTCAACTTGTTTTTCCCTGAATTTACCTATAGCGATAACACCGGCAATCTCATCAGGATTGATTTCTTCCAGATTCTTATACGTGTATTTCATAGCCTGAACTTGACAGGCTTGGCAACCATTTTCTGCACCTATCCTAATGGACATATAGTAAAGATCGTCAAGCTCTTCTTTGTCTGTATACCAATTAATAATGGCCACTTTTGGTAAAGTAATCTTTCGTGTAGGTGTTTTGTTATAGGAGAGTTCTTCGGCTGCTTCAAATATTTTTCTTTTGGTCTCATCACTGACAGACAGGGTATTATCATAGTTTAGAACCCTCGAAACGGTCGCATTGGAGACACCAGCCTTTTGTGCTATATCTTTTATGGTCGCCATAAGTCCTCTTCCCTCCCATGTTATGTACTTTCAATTCCCTTATACTCATGAATAGAACCATTTTGATCCACTTTGCAAATTACACACCCAAATGGTTGCACATCAATTTCAGCAAAGCACCCTTTTGTTTCTGAATGATTGATAACCATTAAATATTTTTCCCCATTAACAATACGTTCCATCACTTCAATTCCTTCATCAGAGTGATAAACGGTTAACTCTGCTTCTAATGCAATCCTCTTACAAAGTGGTTCCATTACAGAATGATCTACATCTGCTCCAATATAATAAGCGTTGCCTTTCCCAAAGTGATTCATTGTAATGCAGGCATAATTAGAATAGTAAGAATCATGATAATGGCTGAGCGGCTTTGCTGTCGTTGGATGTACCATATCTCTCCAAATCGAGCATATTGAAAAACCTCCGTTTAAGTCGACTATTTCAGCAGTTCTTCCTCCAAGTAAGGATTCAGATTCATCTATCTCTATTCCCAATAAATTGGACAAAGGTCCTGGAACCATTTCACCAAAACGGATATTATTATCCTTGTTCTTCACACCTGCCCGATATGACATAACGACTGTTCCTCCGGCAGCTGTAAAGGCCTCCAGCCTTTTTGCCAATTCTTCATCAACCATTTTCATAATCGGGATGAGTAAGATCTTATAATCCGAAAATTCATGATCGTACCGTATCACATCTATCGCTACATTCTGCTTATAAAACGGCTCATATAAACGAATAACCTCCTGTGAAAAATTAATTCCGGGGTTCTCCCTTTGTGTGCGCCAAGACCAAATATTATCAAAGTCATATAATACCGCTATTTCAGCCTTAATTGGGCTATCCACTATATGTTGGTACTTTTTAATATCTCTAAAAAAGTTCTGTACCTCAAGATATTTTCTGGAAGGTCGATTATTGGCATCAAGTATTCCTAAGCAATATTGTTCAGCTCCGCGGTTCATACCGCGCCAACGGAAATAGAGCATATTGTTACAGCCGTGGGCAAAAGCATGATAAGACCAGGCTATCGCTTGCTTTGGACGAGGAAGATAACCAATAATATCATGACCTTGAGCCCCCATTAACTGTTCGGCAATCCAGAAATTCTGTCTTTTCAACCCTCTAATAAAATCAAGGGACATGGACAACTCAGCCGGTGTAACAGGTTCGGCCAGACCGCCCCAAACCGGGTAATTATCATATGATACAAAATCTAATTCTCTGGAAAACTCATTATGATCAAACCACTTATCAAAGAAACCTCCCGGCAGATTTGTGGTAACCGTTTGATGATCTCCTTTTAAGCTCTTCACTAAGTTCACGTGCTTCAATGCAAATCGGCTAAGTGAATAAGAACGAAATCTAGCCCAATCCTGGAGTAGTGAAGGGTTATGGACGGTAATAGTTTTAACTGGTAACGGAATCTCACTGAAATCGTTATACGTTTGTCCCCAAAAAACGGTACCCCAACGATCATTCAATTGACTTACTGTTCCATACTTTTCTTTCAAATATAGATGGAATTCCTTATGGCAGTGATCACAATAACACATGTCACTTCCTTCGTGGCCCAGTTCATTATCGATTTGCCATGAAATGATTTGCTCCTCCTGACGATAATGCTGAACAAGACGTCCGGCTATACGTAAAGATAACTCCGTATATTTCTCTGAATTATAGCAGTATTGCCGTCTGCCGCCGTAACCCATCTGCTGCCCATTTTCATCCTTTAGAAAAACTGAAGCATAGTTCTTTCCCAGCCATGCCGGAAAAGTAGCAGTAGGCGTTCCAAACATAATCTTAATTCCATATTCTTTTGCTTTAGCTACAACTCCGTCAAAAAATGAAAAATCAAACTGACCTTCTTCTTTCTCCATCAAGTGCCAAGCAAATTCACCAATACGAATAAGATTTACGTCCATTCCTTTCATTCTCTCTAAATCTGAATCTATTGAAACAAAATCCCAATGTTCCGGATAGTAATCGACTCCTAAATACATCGTAAAGCCTCCCTATTATTCGCTCTGTCTAATATAAAACACGTGAGATTGGTAATCTCCACCACGTTGGGCAACTTGTCTATTTACCCCATTGAATTCTATTGGCAAAGGAATCCCGATAGCCATTAATTCATCTCCATAATGGGCTTGGCTATCCAATTTGTAGGTTGCGTCTTCAATCAACCCAACAAGGCGAAGATATTGCTGACGTTTTGGATTTGGTATAGCCAGTACTTGATAATACCCGATTAACGCTTCGTTTTTATCCTTACTTACAATCATCCAAGCTGTCTCATTGCCTGCAAACGGATTCTTCAAACGATAGAAATCACCATCACGGATTAATTTTCGGTGTTCTTTATAAAACTGAACTTGCTGTACAATCTCCTTTTGCTCACTATCCGTTAATTGATTTGGATTAAGTTCATATCCAAATGTACCAAAATACGCAACATCAGCCCGAACAGAAATCGGCGTATTTCGAAGAGTCTGATGATTCGGAACAGCCGATACATGCGAACCCATACTATATATTGGATAAACTAAAGAGGTTCCATACTGTATTTTTAAGCGTTCTACTGCATCTGTATTATCACTAATCCAAATTTGAGGGGCATAATACAATAATCCAGGATCTACTCTTCCCCCTCCTCCAGCACAAGATTCAAATAGGACTTCTGGAAAATCCGATGTTAAGCGGTCATATAGCTTATAGACACCTAATATATAGCGGTGGAAAAACTCTCCCTGACAATGTGCTTCTAATCCTTCCGAATAGGCCTCTGTGATATAACGGTTCATATCCCACTTAATATAAGTTAGGTTGGTTTCTTTGATAATTTTTGCCATCATCGTATAAATAGTGTCCACCACTTCGTCCCTTGTGAAATCCAAAACCAGTTGGTTGCGGCTTAGGGTCTGCGTATCTTTCGGGCTGCTAATCGCCCATTCCGGATGGTTTTTAGATAGGTTACTGTTCGGGCTGATCATCTCAGGTTCAAACCAAAGTCCAAACTTTAGTCCACGCTTCTTTATTTCATCGGACAAGAATTTTAATCCGTTCGGCAATTTCTCATTGTCCACAATCCAATCACCAAGAGAGCTTTTGTCATTGTCTCGTTTGCCAAACCATCCATCATCTAGAACAAATAATTCAATACCGAGTTTCTTTGCCTTTTCTGCAATGGTCAGAAGCTTTTCTTCATTAAAATCAAAATACGTTGCTTCCCAATTATTAATCAGGATTGGCCTTAATTCATTTTTCCATCTGCTTGGGAGCAGGTGATTACGGTAAAGATTATGGAATGCTTGGCTCATTCCGTTCATGCCCATTTCTGAATATACCATGACAGCTTCGGGTGAATGAAACTGTGTACCTGGTTCAAGACACCATTCGAAACGATATGGATGGATACCAATCATGATTCTAGTATTTTCATAGTGATCAACCTCTGCCTGTGCAAGAAAATTACTGCTATACACCAGATTAAAGCCATACACTTCCCCTGTATGCTCAGTTGCATCAAGGCTGGTTAATGCTAAGAATGGATTATGATGATGTGAGCTAGCTCCTCTAATACTGCCAATCGATTGAATACCCGATTCAATTCGTCGTGTTTTTATGTGCCGCTCTCTTGACCAAGCTCCTGCCAAGTGAACCATCCTATAATCCATATTTGGATAATCAATGGATAAACTCATGAATTTTTCAATGGATATCCGCTCATGGCTATTATTTTTTAATGATGCCGAGCGGGTAATGACTGGCAAATGGTGATAAATAGTGTAATGTAAAGTTAATTCCGCATTAAGCCGCTTATCAATCAGTATTATTTGCAAAGATGTAGCATCTTGACTATCTGCATATGTGGCCGGCAGTCCAGGGATTTCTTTTTTCCCTTTTAGTATCTTGTGAGTTTTATATATAAAATTCACGACATGGCTGCCATCATTCTTACGCAGGCTTATTGCTGGGTCACGAAAATCACCTTTTCCATATACAGGGTATTCTTGCCTGAAAGATTCAATTGAAAAGGCAGGATCATCTTCAAGATGTGTACTATTACCTGTTGGATTTCCATATGCCTGAAGGCGCGAAAAGTCTTCGCGCCCCTGAATGGCTTTGCCATAATATAAATGACCTAGTTGCCCATTTTTCATAATATGGAATATATAGCTGATTTGCCCGTTTGTCAGATGAAATTGAGTATTATTATTTGAAATATGAATGTACATCCATAAAAACCCCCTATCCCAAGTCTGCCTTTTCCAAAAAAGTTATAATATGATCTGTATTTCCTTCGAGCTCTACTATCAAAATCTCATTCTCGCCGTTTTTTAGCAATGGGCCAGGGATATAAAGAGTTGTTTGTGGACCTTCTTCCCAATAGCGACCCAAGTTGAATCCGTTAACAAAAACATACCCTTTTTTCCAGCCTTTCATGGAGACAAAGGTGTCACATGATTCGTCAATATAGAGTGATCCATCGAAGAATTTTGGATACCTTTCATCTTTTGGTACGATGCCATTTAAACAAACATCTCCTAATTCAATTGGATAAATATCCCAACCAAACTGAAATTGATTATTTACCCACAATGGCTCAATAATCCCCTTGGAATCTTTAAGATTCTTTCCATAGTTCACTCGACCCATATTTTCTACTAGTATTTCAATGATATTTTCCTCATTTGTTCCAGTTAATTGAATATTCTTCACCTTATCATTTCGATAGATAATCCTCTCTAGTACACCATTGATATATACAAACGCCCTATCTCGAATAGGTGTAATATCCATTTCGAAATTACCGCAGTAAGGTACAATTGTCCGATATAACGTCAATCCATAATTTTGCCCTAACTGCTCCATTGATAATGGATGAGAACATGTCTTTTTTTCACTGATTACTGGAAGGGCATCAAACAAGCTGCATACTTCCTTAACTTCCAGTTTTCCATAATGTTTGGATTTTGGCTGCTCTTTCCTAACCTCAGATGGGAGCTGTTTAAACTCACTTATAATTTTTTGAACAAGTAAGTATTTCTCGGTAATTTCTCCAGATTCCGATAACAACGCATCGTAATCATAGCTTGTTACGGTTGGAGTATATTCATCATAACAATTAGCCCCATTCATATATCCAAAATTAGTACCGCCATGGAACATATAGAAATTAATCGAGGCACCACTTTCCAACATAACTCTCAGTGTTTCGGCTACATCAGCACCCGACCTGATATGATGCTCCCCGCCCCAATGATCAAACCAACCAATCCAAAATTCCATACACATTTTAGGATGGTTTGCCTTAAGCTCTTCCACTTTTGCAAAACCCTCTAATGGACGAGAACCAAAGTTTACAGTTGTTAATACATCAGTGAGTGAACCTGCTTCTACCATTTCAGGACCATCAGATGTGAACAGTAAACTAGTGATACCCCTATTCACTAAAGCATTTTTGAGAAACGTCAAGTATTGTTTGTCATTTCCATATGCCCCATATTCATTCTCGATTTGAAAGGCCAATACAGGACCGCCTTTTTCATATTGGTATTTCTCAATCCTTGGAATTAACTCGTCATAGTAATCACTTACATGTTGTAAAAACTGCTCATTTGAACAGCGTAGCTCGATATTTTTATCCGCTAATAGCCATGCCGGCAACCCACCAAACTCCCATTCTGCACAAATATAGGGGGATGGCCTTAAAATAACGTAAAGATCTAACTCTTGAGCCAACTCGATAAAAGCTTCCACATCTGCCAGGTAGCTAAAATTAAATTCACCTTTCTTCGGTTCATGAAGATTCCAGGGTAAGTATGTTTCAACCGTATTAAGCCCGCATTCTTTCAATTTTAACAGGCGATCCCGCCAATGCTCAGGCACAACCCTGAAGTAATGAATAGCCCCGGATAGAATTTGAAATGGTCTTCCGTCTAATAGAAATTGTTCCCTATCAACTGTCAGCATAATAACCGCTCCTTTTTTACTTAACCGCACTGCCTAACATGCCAGAAATGAAGTGTTTTTGTAATGCCAAAAAGAATATAATAATAGGTACAGTAGCCAACGAAACTCCAGTCATAATCTGACCATAATCTATAATCGATAAACCTATTAAACTTGATAATGCTACAGGGAATGTATACATATCACTCGATGTTGTTGCCACAAGCGGCCACATGAAGTTATTCCATTGAGCCATAAAAAGAAAGATTGCAGTAGCAGCTAATGCAGGCTTCATTGATGGCAGTACGATTTTAAAGAATATTCTCGATTCTCCTGCTCCATCGATCCTTGCAGCCTCTATTAATTCTGTAGGGAATGACAAGAAATTCTGCCTCATTAAGAAAATGGCGAATGGGTAACATACTGTAGGTAAAATTAGTGCCGCGTATGTATTTAATAAATTCAGATTTGTCATCATTTGAAATAATGGAATTAAGGTAGCCTGATATGGGATCATCATAGACAGTAAGAATAAGGTGAAAAGTAAGTTACGTCCTTTAAATTGATATTTTGCAATCACATAGGCGGCTGTTGAACAAACAAACAGTGCAGCTACCACATAAATACCTGAAACAATCAATGAGTTCATCAGTACCCGTACAATATCAATTGATTCATTTAAGTTAGTAAAATTTGTAACAAATTCTTTACCAGGTAAAAGTGTCGGTGTTTTAGCAAACATCTTACTGGAATGGTTAGTTGCACCAATTATCATCCAATAAAAAGGGAAAATAGAGACAATAGTAAATATCCCTAATACCACATACATGCCTATCTTCGAAGCTAACGCTGAACGGTTTTTTTTAGTTTTCACAGGCTCTACTCTACTAGATTTTTGACTTTGTAATTTTTCCATATTAATCATCTCCTGTAACCTTAAACTGGATAAAGGTTAGTACTCCTACAAGTATTACAACGGTATAAGCAATGGCAGATGCATAACCAAAATCGAAATAGTTAAAGCCGTTTTGATAAATATATAGACCTAAGGACATTGTTGCGTCTGCTGGTCCACCTTTAGTCAAGTTATACGGTTCGTCGAATAATTGTAATGTACCGATGGTTGATAAAATGGCAGCGAATAAAATGACAGGTTTAAGAGAAGGAATCGTGATAGAAAAGAATTTACGAATCTTTCCTGCACCATCAATCGAAGCTGCTTCATAGATTTCACCGGGTACATTTTGAAGTGCGGCCAAAAAAATAACCATATTATAACCGGTCCAACGCCATGTCATCGCTAATATAATCGATACTTTTGCCCAAAAAGGTGTAGAGAGCCAACCAACATCTCCAATTCCTAAGTAACCTAGTAAAGTATTAAAAATTCCGTCTTCCTGCAGCATAATTGAAAACAAAATAGAATAGGCAACCAAGGAAGTAACTGCTGGAAGGAAAAACGAAACTCTAAAAAATCCTTTTAATTTCAATAATTGATTATTTAGTAATGTTGCAAGAATCAAAGCTAAAATGAGCATAATGGGAACCTGAACTATAAAAATGATAAAGGTATTACCTAACGCCTTCCAGAAAATCGCATCATCCAATAGACGTCTATAGTTATCAAGACCCACAAATAAATATTGTCCTCTTTCCGAAGTTTGGAAGCTTAAAATAAAGGAAGATATGATCGGATATATTGTAAATATGGAAAATAGGATAACTGCTGGAGCTATAAATAAATATGGAAAAAGCTTTTGTCTATTCATCGAAATCATCCCCTTTTTTAAAAAGAGGAGCTGAATGATATCCATTCACCCCCCTAAATGTATTTCTATTTATTGATTCTGTTCTCTAAACGGCTCATTGCATCTTTAAGTGCTTTTTCGACGCTGGTGCCATTAGATATTTCTGATTGGGCTTTTTCAGCCTCATCTTGCGCAAGGGTATAATTGTTTGTATAGTTTACAGATGGAATATCTTTCATTTCATCAGCGAACAATTTCCAGATTGATTGATTAGCGAAGAATTTATCTTCAGCAGTAAACACTTCATTATCGTAAACTGTGTTCAAGGAAGGGAATAATCCTCCTGCCATTGCATCTAACTGAGCATCTTCAGAAGTAGAGAAGTATTCCATGAAGTCATATGCTTCATCTTTTTTCTCACTGCTGTCAAGTATGACATAGTTACTTCCTCCCAGATTAGCCGCACGGTTTCCACCTTCTTCAAAAGCTGGCAATTGGAATACTCCCCATTTACCAGAAGTATCAATAGCCTGCTGAGTCAATGAACCAGAAAGCCATGCACCTGATGGAGCTATTGCTACATCGCCATTAGCCATAGCGCTAATCCATGCATCCCATCCTACTGTGTTTTTGATCAAATCAGCATCATTCATTTTCTTTATTACACTCATCGCATTCTTAGAAGCCTCAGAAAGGAAATCAATTTCACCCTTTTCATTAAAATACAAGGTTCCTTGCTGGTTCATAATCATACGATAAAGACCGTCATCACCATTTAAATCTAGTCCAAGCAGGTTAACACCAACTTTTTCTTTTATCACTGTACCCGCTTTAATTAAATCATCCCAAGTCTTAATCTCATCCGGGTTTACACCTGCTTTTTCAAAATAATCCGTTCTATAGAACACACCTGTCGGACCTGCATCAAATGGAAAACCATAAACATTGCCATCTTCCTGCGTTAGTAAATCAATTTTATATGTAGCGAATTGCCTTGCATGGTCGTCAAATCCTTTTTCAGAAACATTCATAAATGCTTCGGGGAATGACTCAAAATATCCTTGAACCCGGTCATCTTCCATGAGAACAATATCCGGAAGACCTTTCCCGCCAGCCTGAAGACCTGTAGTTAATTTCGAATAAACATCTTCACGTCCAAGTTCTACTACCTTCAGTTTGAAACCAGGATGATCCTTTTCAAACTCCTTTGCCGCTTTCTCTAAAACTGGTATATTAATATTCCAAGCCCAAGCAGTAACCTCTTTATTACCTTCCTTGGAATTAGAAGAACTACTACTGCTGCATCCACTTAATACCAAGCTTAAAATCAAAATAAAAATCAAAAACTTAAATTTTTTCATTATTATCTCCCTCCCCTAATATTGGTAGCGTTTACATTATTATTCTATTATTACCAAAATATCTTGTCAACAAAATTTAGTAAATTTTTAGTAAATTTAATTTTATTTGTAAATGAATGAACAAATTGTCTCTTTCAATACCAAAAAAAGGGAAACCTGATTAATAAGGTTTCCCAATACTTTTATAAATAATTTTTGTGACTAGTGAATTTTTATGACTAATTAACTCATTTTTGCTATGAATTCATCGATATATCAATATTTGAAGGAACGATTAGTTGATTATTGTCTTGTTCGGATTCTGTGTGATCATTCCTATTATATTTCCTGGCGTTTTAGCATCCTATTTCCAAGTACGAACAGGATTATGATAATCAATGTAGTTCCTGTGATAGAGGCTGTCAGGTTCTCTTGCTTTCCAACCATCATATCATTTGCATCTTCAATCAGTTTAGAAGGTGTATAATTCTCCAGACTAGATGGCAAAAAGGCGCCTACTTTTGTAATGGCTAAGTAAGTGGCATAAGAAAGAAGTCCTGCTAGCAATGTACTTTTACAGAAAGCTGAATAGAATAACGTGATCGTTACACATAAAAGCAAGATGAGCAGGAGAATACTATTTCCTTTCATTATAGATGACCAGTCCATTGTACCTTCAAATAAAATACGGGTGTAATATAACGATAATACCAATCCAATAATATAGGAAACGACACTCAATAGATTAAAAATCGTCCATTTTGCCGAAAAATAAGTAAAACGAGTAATTGGTTTGGACAATACCATGGCAGCAACGCCTTTTTCTCTTTCAGAAGAAATTGCACCCATTACAAAGAGAATCAGAGCTATAATTCCCATTTGCTCAAAATTACTGAACATCCCATTTAGGATATCTGTGGAGGTACTTTCAGGAATTTCTATAATCGTCCCTTCAGGTAAATCCTGCTCGATTAAATCAGGTAGCAATTTCATCACAATTGGTAAACTTAACATGATAATGGCATAAGCAATAGGCATAATAAACAATTTATAAGATCGCATAAGTTCTAACCATTCTTTTTTTAACATCGTCAGGAACGTGTGCATCTTTAGTTCACCACCTTCATAAAGATATCCTCTAAGGATGGCGATTCAACCTTATACTCTGTGATGATTCCACCAGCCGTATGTATGATCTGAGGAATCTGTTCTTTTGCCCGCTTAAAATCGTTCACATACACTTTATAGGATAATAATGTTTCATCAACATTCGTAACCCATGTTTGGTTGTTTAGTTTTTCTTTTAAGTCTGGCACCTGATTCATAATCGTAAATCGTATAATTAAATCAGCGTATCGATTCATTAGTTCTTCTTTAGATGAGGAATGAACAACTTGTCCCTGATTCAATATGATGATATGATCTGCAATCTTTTCAACATCATCAAGAATATGACTGGACATAAAAATGGTATGATTCTTTTTTAATTCCTCTAGGATGTGCAGAACCTGATAACGTCCAACAGGGTCAAGTGCAGATACGGGCTCATCTAAAAGTAAAATTCTTGGGTTGTTCAGCAATGCCTGGGCCAACCCCAACCTTTGTTTCATCCCACCACTGTACCCGCTGATTTTCCTTTTCCTAGCTTCCCATAAACCACATGTCTGCAACAATTCATCTGTACGAGACTTCCGTTCTTTAGCAGTAAATCCAAAGAGGTCTGCTGTGAAATGTAACCATTCCTCCCCCGTCATATAATCATAAAAAGCAGGTTGCTGAGGTAAATAACCCGTGATTTTAAGAATTTCTCTGGTTTCAGTTTTCACATTATATCCGGCAATATGGACATCTCCGGAAGTTGCCTTGGCCAAGCCTGCAAGGATCCGAATCGTTGTCGTTTTGCCGGATCCGTTTCTTCCGATAAAACCATAACAACCAGGACCTTCCACATCAAAACTTACTCCCTTTAACGCATCCGTTGTCTTATACTTTTTGGTCACATTTTTGCATGAAATCAATCCATCTACCTTCCTTCCTCTATATGAGCTTTCTTTCCAAAAACTAAATATAGGACTGGACCAATGGTTGAGAACAACAGAATAACGAATACCCAGATAATTCGTTTCTCACCCTTTACCTCTTCCGCATTCTTTTTACTTAAATCATATAAAGCAATAATTTTTAACAATAATTCTAAGACGATGATTGGCAAGACTAACTTCAGTTCCACTTCTCATACTCCTCCTTGTCAGAAATATTTAAATAATTAAGTAAACACTTAAATAATCTACATTTATAGTATATGATAAATACCAAAAAATTTTAAGTATTTTTTGTTCACAAAACGTACACAATCTGTTACGATAATTGTAACAATTTAAACGGTTTTACAATTCCTACAAAGGATGGGGTTATTATGAAATTTAAAACATACGGTTTATTTATTCTTTCAATTATTTTTGCAGTTATAGGACATTTTAAAGTATCTGGCAGTGTTAAGCCTAATGGAGTTGAAGTGTATTCCAACACTCCTGTTATGGAGAGCATCTCAAATGGGGTTTTATTAGGTGGCTTTGTATTCTTTATCGGAATCGGTATGTTAGCTTATTCTGTCTATAATTTTGTAAAAGAACAATCATAATGTTAAACCCTCTGGGAAACCACGAGGGTTTTTATATGCTTTCGTTCCGAAAACTCCTCCCCCCCCATTTTCTAATGATTTAATTTAACTACAGACTTCGCCCTATTCCTTCATTCAACCACCTTAGACCTCATACAGTTCACCCTTTTATCGTGCATTTAATTGTCATGACCTTTATTCCTTCCCAGCATTCACTGTTTTTAGATAGGTAAAACTCACGAAAGTAACAGAAAAACAAGGACTCTGAAGAAATTCAACTTGTTTTGATAGCTTTTGTCATGTAGCAGGAAAAGTATATTACCAGTGAAGAATACATGTAATACAGAGATACAAACATACCCAAATGATAAAGGGAAGGGATTGTTAAATATGAAAGAAAATCAAATTTTACGAGCATATTCCATTAAAGAGGTTTCACGGAGAATTAATGTACCAGCCGGAACAATCCGCCAATGGGAGAAGGATTTAAATGGTGTATTAATCATTCCGCGATCTAAACAGGGTGCCCGTTTTTATACTGAAGTCGAAATTGCTATTTTAAAAAGAATTAAAGAAATGCGCGATAAGAATCTCAGTAAGGAGATTATTAAAGACATGCTTGAAAAACATTTAAATCAGGAAAAACAATCTATTTCAGACCCCCCCTCCGAAACAATCGAAACATCTCCGGCGGTCGCAGAAAAACCTGCTGAACCAAGGATGGAAGATTTCCTTGTAGCCATGGATGAATATAAAGATCGATTAATGAAAGAGATGTTTTCTGAAATGCGTAATAATCGGCATCTCATGATTGAAGAGGTAAAAAAAGAGATTTCACAAGGATCAATTGATACCATTAAAGGTCTTTCCAAAACCATTCAGCGGTCTAACTTGAAAACAAATGGGGAGTTACGGAAGCTATCTCTGAATGTTTCAAAAGCATCGGAACGTACTTCAGAAACTTTCGGAGCACTGACTACCAGTATTGCGAGATCTTCGGAAGGAGCCTTTGAATCGTTCTCCAAGAGGATATCTGAAGCCGCTGCAGACGGCTATCGAGATTTACTCGCAGACCTCTCTGACTCCGTAACCGAAGCACAGCAAGAAATCAAAAGTGTGACCGAGGCAATTTATCAGGATCGCGAGCAATACTTCGAAACGATGAATAATGAATTGGAAAAATATCGAAATGACATTCGCCAACGAGAAGAAGCTTTTCAACAATTGGTTACGAGCTTCCGTGATGCTGCTCCAACGAAAGAACTAGAAAAACCTAAAACCGTAAAATTCAAAGCTCCTAAAAAGAAAACAACTAAGGACCAAACAAAAGTAAAAGCCACAAAAAATAAACAAGATAAACCGACATTGAAGGAAAAAGAAGTAGTTCCAACAGAAAAAAAATGGTGGAGTTTCCGACGCAAGAAATAAAACTAAATGGGGTGGCAAGATGAACACGAACGAAGTAGCTAAATCCTTAGGCGTATCATCCAGTACCATTAAAAGATGGGTTAAACAGCTTTCTATTGATCCAGCCAGAAATTCTAAAGGACATTTTATATTTACGAAAGAAGAATTCGGCCAATTGGAACACTATCATAACCAAGACCAATTGTATTCTCTTGATACAATCCCGCATCCTAATAATGAAGAATTTGAACAGCTGAAATTAAAAGTGATTGAGCTCGAATTGAACTTGTATAAAAAAGCGGATGGTGTTGCATCTGTTCAGTTGCTGCAACATCGAAATGAACTTGAAGATTTACTGACGCTTGTTAATGAACTGACAACACGAATCGATCATCTTGAAACTCAATTGAGCAAAACAAAAAAACCGCCTGCAGTGACCAAACCGCTCGCGTTGGAAACCCTTCAAACAACGCGTAAAAGAAAGCGAAAAATAACTAAGATGATGTTTGGATTTTAACGTAAATCCTTTCATTTAAAAAATAACGGGACTAGGTTCATGAAGTTCCGTTATTTTCATTTATTCTTCTCTTTGCATAGTCAGATTAGCTTCTTCTAATGAAGAATGTGCATAGCTCCTTGCACTTTACAACTTTATCATTTTGAACAAAAACACATAAATTGATATCATTGCGTTTGTCTATTCCACTTGGATCTTTAAAATCAATACCTACCTGTTAATCATTCATTCTCAGTGTTGTTTAAGGAGTGAACATAAAAAAAATCAATATCCCCTGCAAAGTCAGTAGGAGAGCTAAATGAAATAGTATCAGTTATCTCATCTTTCAAACAATTATACTGAGTCTTCCAACTCTTTATTCAGTAAGGGAGAAATTGAATGAAAACCAGCCATATACACTAACATTACCGTCATTTTTTCTCCTTCTCTTTTGATTAAGTTTGCAGAAAAGAACCTATAAGGAATGGACATATGTTAGATAAGTCCTTCAAGGAGATGGAAACTTTAAGCTTCCCATTCCGGGCGAGTCACTGAAAATATATAGGCATCATGAGATTGATTTCTCTGGTATAAATATCCTCGCAACGTTCCTTCTAACGTAAAACCTATTTTTAACAACAGTTGATTGGAAGCTGTATTTGCGGGAAAAGTAATCGCTCCTAAACGGTATAGCCCAAGTTGACGAAAGGAAAAATCCAATACTGTTGAAACAGCTTCTCTTGCATACCCTGCCCTCCAATAATCTGGATGAAGCTCATAGCCGACCTCAGCACGTTTGCTTTTTAAACTTAGATTGTTCAAACCAACCGTACCGATTAATCGACCGGAATCTTTTAAAGTAATGCCCCACCTTATGGATTGTCCCAGCGACCATCCTTTTTCCAAAGAGTCCATAATCAGGGCAGCATCTTTCTTTTTGGTTAAAGGCTCCATGCCATAATACTCCATAACTTCTTGTTTAGACATAATCGAATAATACTCATTTAAATGTGATTTATTTAATTTTACCAATTCCAACCGATTAGTCTCTAATTCTACAAAATCCACTTTACTCCCCCCATTTCCTAATCCCTTCAAATCTCCAATTGAAGGACCATTTGTTCCCCTTTTTTCCCCATTCTCCTATTACCCAGATCCTTAAAACCACTGGCTTTATATAAAGATTGAGCGGAGATATTTCTCATATTCACAGCCAGAATTACTTCATCCATTTCATTAAATTGATCTTTTATAAAGTCGGCTAAATTAGCTAATGCTTGTTTGGCATATCCCTTTTTTTGAAACTTATAATTGATTGAAAAACTGGTTAATAACAGTGATTTATTATTAGTTGTTATTTCAGCTACTCTTTTGCCCTTATTTAAACAGAAAAATCCGACTGCCTGACCCTCATACAGAATTAAAACTGGAAACTGATCTTGGTCATGAGGATATCGATTTAATATTTCCATAGGAAAAGATGTAAATTGATATTGTTCAGGTGGAAGCTTATAGTCCATCAAGCTATCTATATATTTATCTGAGTACATTGACAGTTCGATTTCAGATGTTCCCATACCTCATCCCCCATATTTTTAATATATGATAAATAATCGGAATAATATTTAATAATAACCATATTATGATAGAAAACACAATTATTAACTTACCTAATATTCTTTTGACGAATATATTTATTAGAGTATATGATTATGAAATAGATAGTTATAATTTTGATTTTTCTTTATATAAAGGTACACTATGGTTAAGTTATTACGAATTAGAGAGGTTTTCACATATGGATCAAAGTGTTTTATTTGCCTTTTCATTAACACTCCTGGCTGGATTAGCAACAGGAATCGGGAGTTTAATTGCTCTATTAACATCCCGTACCAATAAGATGTTTTTATCCGTCTCACTGGGCTTTTCTGCTGGAGTCATGATTTATGTTTCAATGGTTGAAATTTTTGTAAAAGCAAAAGATTCTCTTGTAAGTGCTATGGGTTATGAAAAAGGCTATACAATGACTGTGGTTGGTTTTTTTGGCGGTATCTTACTTATCGCATTAATTGACCGTTTCATCCCAAAGCAGGGAAATCCCCACGAACCCAAAAAAGTGGAAGATATGAATAAGCCACTTAATGAAATACACAGTGATGAGCTTATGAAGATGGGTACATTTACAGCTTTGGCGATTGGTATTCACAACTTTCCAGAGGGTATTGCTACGTTCACATCAGCGATACAGGACCCTGGCTTGGGTATTGCCATTGCAGTAGCTATTGCCATTCATAATATTCCGGAAGGCATCGCTGTAGCCGTACCTGTATATTTTGCGACAGGAAATAAACGAAAAGCCTTTAAACTATCCTTTTTATCCGGCTTGGCAGAACCAGTTGGTGCTTTGGTAGCATATTTACTATTGATGCCATTTTTAAATGATCTGGTTTTTGGAATTATCTTTTCAGCAGTAGCTGGGATTATGGTGTTCATTTCATTGGATGAATTATTGCCTGCTGCTAAAAAGTATGATGAAGGTCATCATGCCATATATGGCTTAATTGCCGGAATGGCATTAATGGCAATCAGTTTATTATTATTTATTTAACCTAGTATAATATAATAAGGGCTCTTCTATTTAAAGAGAGCCTGTCAGACTGTAGACAAAGTCCTTATTTTAGAAGGCCTTGTCTACAGTTTTTTGATTTCGCTGTTCTCTCCTATCCGGTTACGCTATTTTCTGCCGAATGGGCTTGCTTTCCGCGGACAAGTATCAAGCCTCCTCGTACTTTGCGCTGCGGGGTTTCGGGTACGCTTGTTCTTCCCGCAGGAGACTCTTCCATTCTGCAGTAAATTGAATCCGGCGTTTTAGGGGCGTTTCCTCAGTTTAAGGAAGAAATTCTCCGTGTTTTTTCGTATACATAGGTAGCTGTTATTTACCAAGGTGATGAGGATGTTAACCAAACATATGCAAATGAATCGTGAACAGCTAGAGATGATTACATTAGATGTGTGGGAAGAATATATGGAAGAAGCTGAACATCTTCGTCAAACCGATTAGAATAAGAGCCAATTGGACTTGGGAAAGTTCAAAAATGGACTAAATAAAGATAAGGATAAGTCGATTCTCCTGAAAAGGCAAAATACAAAGAAGGAATTCAGTAACAGGACCACTACTGGGCCAATCTGAATTCCTTTTGTCTACAGTCTGTCAATCTCTTCTATTTTTTTATCTATTAAAAATATTTTTTGATAGCCTGTTGGAGACTGCCAATTGTAGTAGCTTTATTCTCAAAATTAATACCCAAATGGATTATTTGCTGTACAATTTCAGGTCGAAGTCCTGTGATTACTGATTCACACCCCATCATAGCTGTCCCTTCGATTAATTTCATTAATTGTTCTATAACATAAGGGTCCATTTCGGCTATAGCTGATAAATCAATGATTAATGTTTGGATATGATTTTCCCCAACTGCCTGTAAAGCTTTCTTTTCTATAATTTCTGACCTATTATCATCCCATACACCAATCATAGGTAAGATACAAATTGTCGGTGTAATCGGAATAATCGGAACCGATAAATTTTCAACAATTTTAGTCTGTTTCTCAATCAATAAATCTTTAAAATTGGAATAGCTGATGAAAAAGGTATTTAAAAAGCTATCAATTTGATTATTGATCCGTTTTTCCAAAATAAAAAAATCTTCCAGACCAAAAGATTCATTAGATTCGTGAACAAACTGATAGATAATTTTCCATAATGTTCTTCTTATTGCCTGTACCCATTCTAATTTAAAATTTAACGTAATAGCATGAGTAGCCCACGCAATACCTTCTTGTTTAGCAAAATCAATGACTTCTTTCTTCTGATCGTCAATGACATATATAACTAGTTTCTGGGCATTATTCAACAAATCAATATTGCCAACCAGTAAAATTTCCTCAATTTTGCTCCTGACGTTTACCGCTTCAGATAATAGCATATCGCTGAAGGATTGACGATTTTCCTCAATGTAACCCCTAATCAAAGCAGCTTTGTCTATGGTTTTATCCATTCTATTCCTCCTATATATCATAAGTCCTGCTAAATAAATTTTAACAAACACTTTAACAACCGTAAAATTTAAAACCCCTCTTTTAGCCTAATGTGTTCAATATTTCGTATAAAGGCAATTACCGATCAATTATCATTAGATGTGAATATTCTATAAGAATAAATATATGGCATATAATCCCATCTTGACAAAAATATAAAAAACCAGAATGAACCCCTATATTACTCCCAGGGTTCATTCCAGTCTCAGAATGTTTGTGTAATGATTTTTGTATGCCATAAAAGTGTCCTGATGATTCGAATAAAATACAACTACTTTTTTTAAAAATACCTAATATACTATTAAGGATTAGAACAAATTAACGGAGGTTCCTAATGGTAAGTATGAAGACCTTATATGGAATCACCGCCCTTAATTTATTTATCCTGTTGCCCCTCTTAACAGAGTCGACACTTCAGGATTGGTCATTTTCTTTTTCAAACTCGCATGCTTCCTCTGCCCTCTTATAACGATGATGCTTCTTGTAAAAATCATTCAATTAGATTTATTGAAAACCTATCATGGTCTTGTTAACTTTATTAGCCAACTGCTTATTGGAGGTATTTCAATTATTATTTCATTCGATCAATTTTGGTAATGAGCCACTTTTATGCCATTAGAATGACGATTCCATTTTTGCTGTAATGATTAAATGTATATTATTCATCTACACTGTACTTTTCGCTGCAGAATGACTTCTTTTTTTGATAGCATTTACACCCATTACGACAGCGATCATTTCAACTATTTTAATATCTTCGGATACTTGGGATAATTCATAAGCAGGATGGGATAAGATGGCACTCACTTTTTGAAATCTGCCTACTTGCTTTCTGTTTTCATTGAGGATTTCATATCTTTGGGAGAAGGTTTCAGAATCTATGCGGAATATCCCTCTATTATGAGCTGTATATTCGTATTTTTTAGCAAAAAAACTAAATCTGGCACGTACAAAACCAAGTTCATCTCCTTCTTGGTTTGTAATAATCCACCTATTACTAAAAAGAGGAAATTTACCACTTATCAAAATATTGCCCTTCAAATCTAATACATCAATTGTTGAAGTGAAAGCACTTTTCAAATCTAATTTACCAACAATGTGTTCATCTTCTGTATAAATATTTTTTTGACCCGATGAAAAAAAACCGTCTGAAAAATAAAGATTCTTATAATCCATTTTGCCACTCCCTTGACATTCATAATTCCCCTCTTCATAACATTTCTACATTCAGATGCGTATTCCTGCCTATAAATATTTATTGCCTTTGCAGTTCGTCTGCCATTATAATAAATATATCATTATCCATTTATTGGATAATGATATATTTTAAATCTTACGGACATTCATTAAAGGAAGACTTATCTTTTTTTCTCCTTAAACATTATTCAGTAGAGAAGAACCTACATAAAAGGAGTGGATATAATGGATTGGAATTTATTTGGCGGATTAGCAATTGCTATTTTTCTTATTCGCTGGGACCAGGATCAAATTAAGCTAATTCATTTAATGAAAGAGATATTAATAATTGGTTTCTTTGTGTTAATCCTGTCCTTTATCCTGGATGTGGAAAACTTTACATTTTCAGTTTTTAACTTTCTTCCTGATAAATTTGAAATCTGGACTGGTGCTCTGCTTTTTATTTCCTTTATTGGGGCGTTGACTCACCGAGGTTGGCGTACAATACATACAGACCATGTAAATCGCCATTATTGAACCGTGACCATAATTAAATATACAATTACAAGGACTGTCACACTGGCTAACCCCAACAGTGTAACAGTCCTTTTCAACTAATTGTATTCTTATATATATATCAAGATACTACTTACCCTTGATTCAACCAGGAATACCTTTCCCAATCTATCGCTATACTTTCAATAATATCTTTTTGATAAATTATCTTATAAAAACATGGTAATCGTCTAACTACATATCAATTGCATCACGTAGTGACAGTTTATTAATTAACTCTGTTAAGTAATCGGGGGCAGTCAAATATAATAAACCATTCCCCTCTAATTTCGGAGAGTTTCCTAGCGGAATTGTCCTTTTTATTAATTGTGCATATAACTCCGGCTCACTTAACTTCCGTTCGAAGCTGGTATTAGCCATAATCTTAATAAGGGCTAACGCTCCTGCAACATGGGGCGTGGCCATGGATGTACCACTCAAGCTTGCATATTTTCCATCCAAATAAGTAGAAAGAATTTTTTCACCCGGCGCTACTAAATCGATTTCTTTATTGGAATTAGAGAACTGGGATGAACGATGATTAAGATCAATCGCTCCAACACTGATGACTTCATTATATGCAGCTGGATAGCCATACTCATCTGTTTGATCATTTCCATCCCCCTCATTGCCGGCGGCACAAACAACTAAAATATCATTCTTTACTGCGTTCTTAATGGCTTCATGCAACTCTGGTACATCTTCAGGTCCTCCAAGAGACATAGATATGACATCTACCTTTTGCTCTATGGCATAAAGAATTCCATTAACAATCCATTCATATTGCCCGGAACCTTCCTTATCCAGCACTTTCAAAATAAGCAGCTTGGCAGCTGGTGCAACTCCTACTACGCCAATATTATTTTGCGTTGCTGCAATTGTTCCTGCGACATGTGTACCGTGACCGTTATAATCCTGAAACTGGTTTTGATCACTGGCATCATCTGTCGTAAAATTCCGACCGCCAATAATTTGGTCCTTCAGATCAGGGTGGTTTAAGTCACAACCCGTATCCAATATCGCAACAGTCACTCCTTCACCCTTCGTTATACTCCAAATTTCCGGAGCATCAATTATTTCAATCCCCTTTGGCACCTCATTTACCGCATCAATTTTTTCATCAATATGATATGGTATAACTTGCACTTCTCTCTTCATCTTATCTCCTCCATTGGGATTAATTTGAAGCCGGTACCAGGTGTTACCCATATATTAACAATATATAAAGGATTAATATAGGTACATTTGCACTGATTTTTTTTGTTTGCTGTAATGATTCAATTGAGTACATGTTTTAATCATTATTCGTCTGCTTAAAAAACACGTAATAAGCCTCCTGATCTAATAAATAGGTTGTGTTACGATGCAGCGCTTTCTTTTGTGTATGTATGTGTATATTCTCTTTTAATGTTTTCCGAATCAACTGGGCTTTGTGTAAACCATTTGCTAACACAATAACTTCTTTGGCCCCTAATATATGTTTATGCCCTACTAAATAAGCAGCAGGAAACTCCTTAAAAGCAGGCTGTCGATAATAGTCCTTACTGCCTATACGACGAACATGCGAATAACAAGAATAAGAACTCCTAGGTACATTAAACTCTATTTTAGAATCTGCACCTATTCCCAGTAGGACTAAATCCAATCCACCATAACTAATGATATCATTATCGATTCTCTTGCATTCCTTATAAGGCTTCTTAGATTTCCCATCAAAAAAAACCAACTGAGTCTGTTTGACATTGACTTTGGAAAAAAACTTATTATTTAGAAACTGGCTGCAACTGCCTTCTTCATAAGAACTTCTTCCCAACCATTCATACATAACGGCAAACCGGCACTTTGAGAAATCAACCATGCCTAGCTGGTATTGATCTGTCAATATTTCCAATACTCGTTTAAGACTGTTTTCGGCTGGGAGACCTATAAAAAGACGTGGATTATCATTGACTTCCTGTATGATGATTTCTGCAGCTGACGTTGACATTTCCTCATAGTCTTTAAAAATCGCGTAGTTCATGTTATCACAATACTCCTTCCAATATATACATTCATAAATACGTAAAGAAATCTTTCTATTCGGTCATTCAACGACGAATCTTATATGTGAAATTCAAGAGAAAATTCAGATGCGGAGTAAACGATAATATATGTGTTAAACCGAGGAGAGGATATAGTATAGTTGTCAGATGAGTAGGTATAAAGATATATGTGTAATCAAACTATCTTTCCCATAATACAATGCATCCTAAGTGCGAAGCAAGAGATTTATCAGAATTTTTTGTTAAAACACCAAGAAGAAAGTCTTACTAAGCTGATAAAGAAGAAAAAATGTCATTTCAAGCGGAATCAACATTTTAAGAATGAATAATAATCAGTCTTGTAAAGCTATATTATTCTTTTTCAAAAATAACTTTATTTTTCTTCTTAACAGGGTTAAAGCTATGTAAAGTCATTTCAATCATGATAATTATTAAACCATTTCAGGCTGGGTTGGAAGCAGAAGCTATGGATAAGAGCATCATTAATCCTGCCCATGCAAACAGAATACCTCTGGATTGCGTCGCCTCCACAGCTTCCAGCTTTTTCATATCACCATTCTTAAAATCGATGGTTTAAAAAATAGACTTAATTAGTAAAAATTGTATTAAAGACAGTGTTTCGCTGTCATCGTTATTGAACTAAACCAGCTAATAGGATGTCAATATCTCTCTGTAAAATTTATTTTTTTATATGCTATACTGTTTTTAGGCATACCAAATAACCCTCCAGATAACTTGTGGAAGGTTTTTCTTTATGTGGTTAAAATGTCTTTCTAAGCTATATCTAGGAAATGTTCTTTCCTTTTTAATAAAGCATAAATCCAGTGAAGAAGTTTATTGATACAAGCGATCATTGCCACTTTCGACGGCTTTCCTTCTAAGCGTTTCTTGTCATAGAACTCCTTGAGCTTTTTATTTCTGGATCTTCTTATTCCACATAAAACTGCTAGATACAAGCTGTGCCTTAGCCTGCTGGAACCTCGTTTGGTAATCCGATTCGTCGTCGCTATAAACTTGCCAGATGAATGGACACTTGGATCGATGCCAGCGAAGGCAACCAATTTCTTAGGGTGATTAAACCGATCAATCTCACCAATTTCGGAGATAATCGTGGCAGCGATTTTTTCTCCGATTCCAGGGATAGATTGGATAATCTTATATTCTTCTATTTCATTGGCCAGGGATACCATTTGACTCTCCAATTCCGAAAGGTGTCCTTGGTAATGAAATAGGATGTCTATATACATATTAAGATTGATGAGATGGCTTTGATACATCACCTTTTGAAAAGGATTTTGAGAAGCTGAATAGATTAATTTCCTTGCTTTTTCTCTTGCCCACTGAAGAGAACGAGTTGGACAATACCCTTTTATTCGTTCTGTTAATTCCTCTTCATCCGTCTTTAAAATCTTCTCCGACGTTGGATATTCTCTTAATATCGATAAAGATACTTTCGAAAATAGATCTCCAAATACCTTTCGGTAATCAGGAAAAACCTGATCCAAAATCGTATGAAACTGCAATTTTGCTTCTACATACATATTCGTCACGATTTCCTGTTGTCTAGATAGGTTACGAAGGTTCAACAGCTGAATTCCCCTCATTTTATAAGGTTCAAAGTCCTCCTTGTAATAAAGGACACATAACTGATACGCATCAAAGGCATCTGTTTTTACTTTTCTTAAACTTGATTTCTTTGCTTGATGAGAAATGAGTGGATTTAACAGAATATAAGGCAACGCGTTTTCTTCTAAGCATTGAATAATAGGAGTATGATAATGTCCCGTTGATTCTAATATGACTACTGGCATCTTACCTGTCATTGTTTTAATTTCGCTCAAGAAACTTACAAGCCGATCCAATTCATCACGATTATGCTTAATTGAAAAGTTCTTTCCATATGGCTTTCCTTTATCTAAAAAAGCCTGAATTTCACTCTCTCCTTTAGCTACATCTATACCCACAACTGGGTTCATTCTTTTTCCTCCTCTTACGTATTCACCAGTAACCCCTATTACCTCCAAGTAGTATTATAGCTTCGCTTGTTATACGAGATCTCAGTCCCAACCAGCCGCAAACATATTTCTACTAGTAGGGGGTGAACAGTTTAGCCGACGGGATCAAGGTCCCACGCCCCCGTACGTTCTACCCTGGCTACTGATAGAATAAATCCATATAAAAAAAGTTCAACCAGAAAGTTCTGGCTGAACTCTATAATACGAATGCCCCCGTTAGTTTAAGTGTAAAGGCACTTAAACTTGGATACTCATCACAGGAATACTGTCCCTATATTAAGCTAAGGGGTTCTTATTGTTGGCAATAGAATTTACTTGATATAATATTCTTTAATGTTCTTCATTTCGCTTCAATTTAAAGGTAGTTAAAATGAATTTATCGGAATTTCTGGAAGTATAAACTATAATTTATATTACAATATAAATATTTTAAAATGGAGATGATTAAATGCAATCAATAATTTTAAAAATAATAATTGGATCTATTCTTGGTCTAAGTAGCTCGGCATATGTGATGTTGGTTCCTTACCCTAACTATATAACAGTTGTCTTCCCTTGCTTGATTGGTGCTATTTTAGTTGGATGGGCAGTTGCTGATATTATCCAGAATAAAACTGTTTTGACAAAGAGTTAAATGGAACAATCTAAAATAAACGATTAAATAGTGAATTTCTATTCAATATCAGAAAATATAGAAGGTTAATTAGTCATCTATTCGCATACATACTTACACATTTATCTTCGCTGTGCTTTGTTTGTTCTGTATTTATTGTTGTTACTCCATCCACTAAATCATCCTTTTCACAAAATTGCTTTATCAATTTACCTTTTTTCTTAATATCATAATAATATGTCAAATTAGGCTCATCTTTAAAAGTCACCATATAACGGGCGTGATAAAAATCCTTGTTAATAATGTCCTTCGGTTCAACCGCAAGTTGCTCAATAATATCTTCATCACTGTGCCCTCTTTGTTCCAGATAAGGTGGCAAACTTTTATTCAGAATATAGTGTGTATAAGGATTGCCATTATTCATAATATAAATGACCCCGAAAGGAATAAGAAATACAGACACTACAAATAATGTAAAAAGAATTTTGGTTACCACTATCAAGCGATCTACATTCTTTTTCATATGTAAACTTCCTTAGAATAAGATTACGATTCATTTAATTCTACTTATCTTTAGTTCAATGCCCCGTAGAATTGGCTCAGTTACTTTCTGGTTAATTTTACAAAAATTATAAAAGTTCGAGGGAGAATTTTAATCCATAATCACAACCAATGTTGAATAATCTCTAAAGACTAGGAGAGATAATATGTGATAATAACCTTTCTTTGCTTCTTCCGCTAAACTGCCCCGTTACTTCAATAAGAAATTCAACATAAATAGGCTTTAATCCTCCTCAGATCAAAGCCTTCATTGATACATAAAGTTATTTAACACTTTATTTAGGATATACTTTTTTAAACCGTTCACATACTACTAACATATTTGGCGTAAATTCTATATTAAATTCTTTTAATGCTTGGGTAAAAAATCTTTCGTGGGCGTCCCACCAAAAACAATAATCTCCTTCACCTTCAGCTAAAGCGAATTCCTCTGTAACCTCATTCAACGGTACTACTTCAACAGATTGAGTTTGAATGACTGCGACTGGCTTATCCTGCCCATCTAAAACAATAGAGTATTCACTAGCCTGCGGTATATGTTCCTTTTCTAACTCATAAAATATAAAACCCGATGTTGTCGCTGTCTTCTTTCCTTCAACAACTAAGTCAGCTAGCCAATCAGCGGAAACACCAAATTGAAAAGCATCTTTATATTCGATCCCTTCCATATGATTTGCTACACAAAAGTCATTCCATAATTGCTGTATCTTGTTCATAAGTTATCGTCCTTAAATTTTGTATTTTTTCTTTATAACTATGAACCTTACTATAAGAAGTTCGATAGAAAGGGACAAATTCCTTTTTGATATAAAACCCAATTCTTCAACTAAACTGCCCCTTTAGTTAAAAAGCGACTACTCTTATTTTGCAATCGCACCCGTAGCTTTTATAATAACAAGCTAAATATTGAGCTTGTTATTAGTTAGCAGTTTATGTAATAGCAATGCCACATATCAACTACACAATTAATTTAGTAAACCAAGCAATATATTCTGCTCCAGGAATAAAGAATAATTGTGCTAAGATAGTTCCTAATAATCGAGAAGTAATCATCATAAGTGATACACTTTTTAATTTAAGATAACTCCCTTTTTGATTTATTACATCATCTGCGAGAATAGAAACCTTTGGATCAATAAAAATAATTAGTAAGATTGTAGCTATCCCATTAACTAGACCCGAAGCCATTACAGCTGTTGTTGCTCTTTCAGGTACAATTAAAGCAGCATATAAAGCAGATAATACGCCAATTGTATAGATTGCTGTTATTATCGTATTGATTAAGAATAACTTTATTGGAATGTCTCGCCAGTTAATTTCCTGCAAATAAGACCATCTTGGTAAATGAATGTGTTTTACTCCACGCTTTATATATTCGAAAGTTAATCCTTTTTTAATTAAAGAAGGTATAGAACCTCTTTCTTCAGATAACTGAATGATTGCCCTTGAAAATAAAGCAATAAAAGTTGGAAGTAAAACCATTCCTACTATTGTTCCAATAGTAGCAGAACCAATGATTACCCTGTATTGACTTTCTACAAACTCCAAAGTATTTTCATTAGGTGCATTGTCAATTAGACTCCCAGTAAAGGGTTGTTGCATCATATTCGCTAATCTGGAAACCATAACCATTATATTAAATAAAGATAAGGCTGAAGCTAATAACCTTACTCTGGCACCAGATAGCCTGACTGCATATGCAAGTGTTTCTATAGAATGAATGATAAGTATAAATAATGATATTAGTAGTAATTGTTCTGTGAAAAGATCCATAACTAACCTGCCCCTTTACTTCCATAAGAAGTCCAACATAAAAGTAGATTTCTTCAATAACTTGATTAATCTTCAAATTACTATTCTTTGTGGGACTACTGTTGTCTATCAGTATCAAATAATGAGGATTACTTAGAATATGACTCTTATCTATTCATTTCAATCGGCAATACTAAAGCCCATTATATGGTCCGTATAAAGTGCATAGGATTCTAGTTCAATGACTTTATCTGGTGATGCAAATGGTATAATTTTAACATTTCTGAGTAAGATCATTCCATATAGATTAGTTGTATTGCCTTCATTAATGATGGTGAATAAACTATCTTCTGATTCTAGTATCGCTTGTTCCAATAAAGTCAACTCATCCTTAATAGGTTCTTTAGTATTGATCTTATCAGCAATAATTAAGCAATGAGAAGTGGTTATCTGGATTTTTTTATCCCCTTCTTTATGCAGCTCATCTAGGGTAGCCTGGGTTAATACTAAGGTTAATTTTTTTGCATCATAACCAGTATTCAACTCGTGACCTGAAACAGTATGCATTATATTTCCCCCTTAATTCGACTTAACGTTTTTCATTAATAATATCTTTCAATCAGATATTCTATACTAATTTCAAGAATTCCTTCTTCCGCTACCCTGCCCCTTTAGCCGCATAAGTAATGACCCTCAATTTGACAGCCGTGAACTTCCGCTTATGTCTTCGTTTGTTAAAAATCAAGATAATTTATTGCTGGCTCTACGTTATACATACCACTTTCTTCGAGAAATTGGGAAACTAAATGTATGTGGGCTGCTCCTATTATTAAAATGATTCTGTCTGAAGAAGAATGTGTTATCTTTGTCAAGTTAGAGTAAATTATTAAATTTCTTTGGTACCACCATCTTAGCCAGTCAATTCCTACATAGTCATCTCCTTTCCCGATACGTGCTACTGCCATATACATTTCGTGCTCTTTTTTTACTCCAACTTCTTCATTTAGTTCTCTCATCAACTCAACTAGGCTTTTATCGCCAATATTATAGTCTTTTTCTGAATGATACTTTTCGTGTATGTGCTTATATAGGTCTGGCTGTTCACTTTTTGCCCAATCATATACCTGACCAATTCCTCGGTTCCCGACGGTTTTCATCCAATCAACTGCATATACCTTTTTATGACCTGATTCAGAAGCAATTCTAAAACCATATTGATGAACTTCATCAATGGTTAACTCAAACTCATTTTTTAAATATAGACTATAATCTTGATTTAATTCTTCTTCCTTTTCTTTAACTACTTCAAATGCTAATTTGGTTGGATTAAACCTTTTTATTTTATCTACAACTTCTCTTATTTCCTTTTGCCTTCTATCATTTAGCAAATGATCAACTTCATATTTATATAAATCTGGTGTATACCGCATATGAAATGTGCCTACTACCATTATTTTAGGCTTTTGCTTTTCCAAAGTTGCTCCCCCCCAAAAATCATCTAACTTACTTTATTCGTCATAGTTTTCATATTATCCTTCTTCCGCTAACCTCTTAGCTGCATAAAAAAAGAGCTGATCGCAGCCCTTGATATTGGAGTAATGACCCGTTTGTTTAAGTGAAAAACGTCACAACCAGAGTATTATTTCGTTTAACCATACTCTCATTTTATTATTTGAAGCAAAGTCAATGAGTTTAAATCTATCCAATTTACCACAATTAATCCAATAACAATTATATTTTTAAGAATATTCACCAACAACCTGTTAAATTTGATATTTACATCTTTATCTTCACTTAAAAATATAGGTAAATTAATGTTTTCATCAAACTTTTCTATGAATGTAAATCCACCCCAAACTATAACTCCTATTAGAGGTAACGCCATAAATTTCTTTACGTCATCGCCTCCTAAAACACTCCATTTATAGAACACTTGTATGAAACCCAGAGCAAGAATTAATAGTGATAAATTATTCATAATAATTTCTAAAGGCATTTTCTTTGAAGGTGACATTTTTATCCCCCTTACAATTCCCAGCATTTGCTGTTCTTTAATCCTTCTTAAAACTACAACAGATGATTAAAAGATATTAATGAATTCTTGAATTCGAAACTCATTTATTCCATTTTATGAAGTTGTCGGATAGATTAATCACATTAAGAATGGCAATGGGATAACCAAAAATCCAGCCACTAGTATGATAGTACCAAAAATCCGAGATAGTAATTTTTCGTCTCCTGAAACCCCATTCCACAAAACAATATTCACTAAGAAGAGAGCTTTTTCTTGAGTACCAAAAACCCTATAAATATTAAAAAAAGCCCATTTAAGATATGATTATGGTTTCTATTATCCATCACCTCCAAGATTGTGATCATCCTAAAAACCTTACTATAAACTTTAACATAATTATCCAATTAATACCGGAATTCACATAGAGTATATTGCTTAACCTTTCATTTTTCACCTGCTGTTCTTATGCCGTTAACCTGCCCCTTTTCTTCAATAAGGAATTCAACACAAAAAGGCATTAAACCTTCTAAGGGTCAATGCCTCTGTTTGTTGAAGTGTAATCTTTTTCAATCTCTTCTACCTTAATATAGCTCCAATCCCTAGCTGTAATGACGATTGTGTTATCTTTGTAAAGTCATATCGACGTGAGGAATGTTATCTTCTAAATATGTTTCGGATATAGGTTGAAAACCAAAGGATGTATAGAAATTTCTTAAATAATCTTGGGCTTGAATTTTAACCTTTGTTTCTTTTAATTCATTTTGGATAAAATCTAGACCTTTCTTTAAAAGTTCCCCTGCTATTCCTTGTCCTCTGTATTCTTTCTTTACAAAGACTCTACCTATAGAAGTTTCTTGATAAGTAACACCTGCGGGTACAATTCTTAAATATGCAACGATTTCTCCATTGTCTTCTTTAAAAAGATGATATGAAAAAGGATCTTTACCATCAACTTCAAGATAAGGACAATTTTGTTCCACTACAAAAACTAAAGTTCTTTCTTTTAAAAGATTATAAAGTTCAATATTTGTTAACTCATCAAATTTTTTGAGTTTCCAACTCATAAAATTTCACCTCTTATTTTTTGTTTCAAATGCATTGAAATACATATATTAAACTTAATGTAACTTTGCCGTAGTTGCAACAAAACACCTATCTCTCTATAAAATCATCTCAATCCATTTTAGATCCTTACTCCGGTAAATGTTCCCATTATAGAACACAAGTTAAATACCACTCTTCCGCCAACCTACCGCTTTACTTCATCTAAGAAGTTAAAAAAAGGCTTTAATCATTCATGGATCAAAGTCCCTGCTAGATTTTTTTATTGTGGGACTGCTTCCTCATTAGCCTCCAATATTGTGGACTACTCGGACTAATACCTCACCTATACATTTTAATTATCGATACTAAAGCCCATTATATGGTCAGTATAAAGTCCATAGGATTCTAGTAAATGACTTTATCTCGTGATGCAAAGGGTATTATCTTTACATATCTCTTAACCGCCCATGGGAAAGAAGATTGGTCCACCAGACAAAAAACAAGAATCTATTCATATTCTTAAAAGACTAAAAGCCTCTAACCCTAATGGATAAAGAGGCTTTTATGATTAATAAATCGGAGTACTCCTTATTGAATACGATCCCAGTGGCGATGCTTGCCAACTGCTTCAATAAATTGTTCTACCCCCGTCTTGATTGGCTCATCTGATGCAGATGTGATGATGCCTGCAGCTCCATTGGATGTTCGAATAAATGGAGCAACTAAATCGGCCGCTTCTTTAGGAGCACCAATAGCTTTAAAATGGTTGAACGTATCCATGATAAATTCATTCACTTTGGTTACTTTTTTAAGTGCATCAACACTTTGTTGGCCTGATGCAAGATAAATAGCATCATATAGAACTGAATCTGTTGTTAAAAATGTCTGGTCTACCTTTAGCTCAGCTCCATTTGCACTTTTAATCTTCCCTTGGTGCTCAGAAACAATTTCTACTGTTAAGCCAGCTTCGTCCAAGGCTAATAATGCCTGTTTAAGATCTTGCCCATCAAATCCATTATGAACAAGTACAGCAATTTTTCTTGTCGCGACTCCCATTGTTGTGTTCAATTGACTGATTGCCGGTGATGAATCGGTTACTCTCGATTCTTCAACTTCACTTGAGGCCGGAACTTGAAGACCTAAGCCAATGGCAATTTGTTCAGCCAGATCATGATCCACATTGGCGAACATATTCACGACCTGTTGTTGAATATTCTCATTTAGGCATTTACCAAGCTCAAATCGGAATGCATCAATGATATGTTGTTTTTCTACAGTAGACATACTGTTCCAAAACAATTTAGCCTGGCTGTAGTGATCTTTGAAACTATCACTTCTCTTTCGGACCTTGTATCCATCTACTTTTTCCTGATAATGTTCAAATCCGCCTTCTTCAGGTGAGGCAGGTGATGGAGAATTATTGGCTAACCCATTTTTATGGTAGCTTACTTGTCCCTGATCAATTCGCATTTGATGGAATCCATCACGCTGGTGATTATTTACGGGTGAAATTGGACGATTAATCGGAATTTGCTGGAAGTTCGGGCCACCCAATCTAAGTAGTTGTGTATCTGTATAAGAGAATAAACGTCCCTGTAATAACGGATCATTGGTAAAATCAATTCCGGGAACAACATGGCCAATATGAAATGCTGCCTGTTCTGTCTCAGCAAATACATTATCCACATTTTTATTCAGCGTCATTTTACCTATTTTTTGGACTGGTATCAGTTCTTCTGGCCATAACTTAGTAGGATCCAGAATATCGAAATCAAACTCAAATTCATCTTCTTCCTTAATTACCTGAATACCGAATTCATATTCAGGATAATTCCCCATCTCAATTGCTTCATATAAATCACGGCGATGAAAATCAGGGTCTTTACCCGCAATTTTTTGAGCTTCATCCCAGACAAGAGAATGAACTCCAAGCACTGGTTTCCAGTGGAATTTAACAAAGTGCGACTCTCCTTGTTCATTTACAAGTCTAAAAGTATGCACACCAAATCCTTCCATCATTCGGTAACTTCGAGGTATTCCTCTATCAGAATTTGTCCACATCACCATATGTGCTGATTCGGGATTATTTACGACAAAATCATAAAACGTATCATGAGCTGTTGCTGCCTGTGGCATCTCATTATGCGGCTCAGGTTTAAATGAATGTACTAAATCCGGAAACTTAATCGCATCCTGGATGAAAAATACCGGTATATTATTCCCTACAAGATCAAAGTTCCCTTCATCTGTATAAAATTTTGTTGCAAACCCACGCGCATCCCTAACTGTATCAGCAGAACCCTTTGAGCCTGCTACAGTAGAAAAACGGACAAAAACAGGTGTCTTTTTAGTTGGATCCTGTAGAAAGCCTGCTTTAGTCAGCTTTGTCATTGGTTCATACACCTGGAAATAACCATGTACGCCAAATCCACGCGCATGAACAATTCTTTCTGGAATTCTCTCATGGTCAAAGTGGGTCATTTTTTCCCTAAAATGAAAATCTTCCATTAAAGTCGGACCGCGGTCACCCGCTTTTAAAGAATGCTCATCTTCTGATATACGCACCCCATGATTAGTCGTTAATTTTTTATTGCTATTATCCACTCTAAAATCTTCTAATTGTTTATCTTTCTCATTTTGATTATTGGTATTAGCCACCTATTCTACCTCATCTCTTAATCATTTGATTTGATTATTAAATATTTATCAAAATCTACCTATCTATACTCTTATAAAAATTACCACTTACGTACTCTTTTCAAACCACAACTAATAGGCAATATTCTTTAAATGTTGATTTCACGTCAAACCATAGATAATCACTTTTATAAAAAAGCATTTGGGTTGAAAAGATTTTCGTCTATTTTTAAACAAATACTGCGAAGATTGTTAATGTATATAGTGGAAATCGATTTGATGAGAAAAAGGTAATTGATTCATTTGCATGGGCCGAAGCGGAGATAAAGCGTTATTATGAAAATTCGATGAGGATAGGAGAGCTATTATACCAATTAATAAGGCTTGTCATCTTATACAACGACAAGCCTTTAAAATTATTTTTTTATTAGTTCACTAAGCATAAATGGTAATGATTGGATAGAATTGTTCAGCATTTCGAGCTTGCCTTCAATTCGATATAAAAGATATACGGTAACCACAACTGGAAAACCTACATCTTTAATTAACAAAATTAAATCCTCCACGAAATAACCCCCTCACTCTATTCTTTTTAAAAAGGCTAATCCAACTTATTTGGATTAGCCCCCTGCTTATTATACAAATGTGTAGTCTGTTTTAGCTGTTTCCACTAACTGTGCTTCTTTTTTGCTATTGTAGAAACCAGTTTTAGTTAAAAATACTTTCGATTCAATGATACGATCCATAGCCTGACTAACCGCTTCTTGATCAACTGGCATAATTGGATTACTGATTGATAGTTTGGCTGTCTTACCTTCTTCTGTCAGAAAATAAAGTTCAAGTACGTTTTCCATCTGTAAATCCTCCCTTCTATTAAATTTTCCCTGTTATTGATACTAGATTTCCCACGTGTCCAAACGCTTAACTCCAGCTACATTATGTTTTTGAAGGGATATAATCGCATCTGCACATTTTTTTAGTGCTGCACCATCCACACCATTATTAATATTGGACAGTGTTCTTTTTTGGATAATGTCTTCTCCTTTTGCATCCGTTCCAACGATAAATTCTATTTGTAGCTTTGTTAACTCTAAAAATTGATTTTCCATGTTCTCACCTCCTTTTCACCTCTTATATATAAATCCAGAGGGCAAAAAGGAGCATCTAAAAATAACTTTTTCAATAATAGTTTTGATGATGTTAACACTCATGTTTACTAACTATCTTTTTCCATGGCTCCTTATCAATAATCCCGTAGCTGATACTACGTGACCAATTCTCTGTCATAATCTACTTTCCAAAGCGTTGTGTATGCATAACCTTCTTAATAATGAGAACAGGTGTTTTTACATGATTCTCTCACTATCGTAACTTCAAACTTTTTATTTATTCCATTAAATCGACATAAAAACATATATTACCAACCCTTTTTACCCGCGATAATTCTGAATAATGATAAAATTAAGGTATAAACATGTAATTTCCATACTAATTTGCAAGATAACAAAGAGTGTTATTTCGGAGGTTACATTGCACTATTCCCATCGATTTGTTTCCCATAACTGCAGGAGTTGCAGACGAATCGTACAGTCACGTCATCCGAAGAAACCTGAATAAGAATTCAATGAAGGAGGACAGAGAAGAGATGAACAATGTAATTGAAATAAATCAATTGTGTAAATACTTCGGTAAGGTTAAAGCAGTACAGAATTTGAGCTTTCGTGTAAGAGAAGGGGAATTGTTCGCCTTTTTAGGACTCAATGGCGCTGGCAAAAGTACAACCATTTCTATTATATGCGGACAGCTTGAAAAAGACGCAGGCAAAGTGATAATCGATGGGGCTGATTTGGATCGAAATGTTGACAAAATTAAAAAAGATATAGGTGTAGTCTTCCAAAATTCCGTATTAGATAAGGACTTGTCGGTTAAAGATAACCTAGAAAGCCGTGCGGCACTATACGGTATTACCGGCAATACATTTAAAACTCGACTTTCTGAGCTGTCCAACCTTCTTGACTTTAGCGAACTTCTAAAACGTCCCGTCGGCAAACTCTCCGGCGGACAGCGGCGACGAATTGACATTGCTCGTGCACTGCTCCATAAACCTAAGATTCTCATTCTTGACGAACCAACCACTGGCCTTGATCCCCAGACGAGAAAGATCCTTTGGAATGTCATGACCAAACTGCGACAAGAACAGAATATGACGATTTTTCTTACTACACATTATATGGAAGAAGCAGCAGATGCCGATTATGTTATTATTCTCGACAATGGGGTGATTACCGCTGAAGGGACACCACATCAACTTAAAAATACATATACTCGAGATTATATTACCCTCTATGGGTTGAACGAGCAGCAGATAAAAATTTTAAATAAACCCTATGAGTCTATAAAAGATGCTTTTCGCATCGACATACCTAATACAACTGTCGCAACTGAACTTATCCTTAAACACCCTGAAATATTCACTGATTATGAGATTACCAAAGGCAAGATGGATGATGTTTTCCTTGCCGTAACAGGCAAAACATTACTTGGAGGTGGAGAAAAATGACTGCCTTGAACGCTCTTGTAAAACGTAATAGCAAAATATTTTTCAAGGATAAAGGGATGTTCTTTACGTCACTCATCACACCAATAATCCTGTTAGTGCTTTATATGACCTTCCTTGCAAATGTCTATCATGACAGTTTCCTATCGGCAATCCCTAAAGGTTTTAAAGTGTCTGATGATTTACTAAACGGATTGGTGGGCGGTCAGCTTTTTTCTTCCCTCTTAGCAGTATCCTGCGTAACCGTAGCTTTCTGTTCGAATATGTTGATGGTGCAGGATAAAGTGACAGGGGCAAGAAATGATTTAACCATTACACCGGTAAAACCGTCCAAATTAGCAATAGGGTACTATATTTCCACCGCACTAACTACACTTTTAATATCTCTTGTTGCTATGTGTGCCTGCTTTCTCTATCTATCCTGGGTAGGATGGTATTTATCGGTATCAGATGTCCTATTTATTTTTCTGGATATCTTTCTGCTTGTGATATTTGGTACTGCCCTTTCTTCCATTATCAATTTCTTTTTGTCCTCTCAAGGACAAATGTCTGCGGTTGGAACCATCATTAGTGCAGGTTACGGCTTCATCTGTGGAGCATATATGCCTATTTCTCAGTTCAGCGACGGTCTGCAAAAGGTCATTTCCTTTTTGCCAGGCACATATGGCACCTCACTTCTACGTAACCATTCCCTCGATGGTGTGTTTCGGGAGATGGAATCTCAAGGCTTCCCTGCGGAAGTCGTGGAGGCATTCAAAGATACGGTTGACTGTAATTTATACTTCTTCGGAGATAAAGTGGAGCTTTTAACTATGTACTTCATTCTTATCGGAAGTACTGCTGTGCTGATTGTCATTTATATCCTGATGAATATGCGAATAAGACGAAAAAGAAAATAGCTGACAAAAAAGGAGAGCAACAGCAATGAAATCCGTTGCTCTCCTTTTAAATTGTATTTAAGTCGTGAATTGGCTCTCATATAGCCCGTAATAAAAACCTTTATTACGAATAAGCTCTTGATGATTCCCGTGTTCAACTATTAATCCATCATTTATCACATATATACAATCAGCATTCTCTATTGTTTTCAATCGGTGGGCAATCACAAATGTAGTCCGGCCTTTAGTTAAGTTTTTCAACCCATTTTGGATGGCTATTTCTGTCCGTGTATCTATACTTGAAGTAGCTTCATCCAATATTAAAATATCTGAATCTGCTAAAACTACCCTCGCAATTGAGATTAGCTGTCTTTGTCCCTGACTTAAATTGATTCCACCCGAAGTAATAACTGTCTGGTATTGATTTGGTAAATGTTTAATAAACTGATGGGCAGCTGCGATCTTTGCAGCTCGAATAACTTCTTCATCCGTAGCATCCAGCTTCCCATAACGGATATTCTCCATGATTGTCCCAGAAAACAAATACGTCTCCTGAAGGACAATTCCTATCCTTTTTCTTAAATCTTCTATTAAATAATCTTCTATTAGTCTCCCGTCAATTCGAATTTCACCGCTTAATCGATCATAGAACCTGGATAATAGATTAATAATAGTCGTTTTTCCTGAACCGGTTGGACCTACCAAAGCAATTGTTTGCCCTCTTTTTGCTTCCATCGATATGCCCTTAATGATTTCCTTCTCTTTTTCATATCCAAATCGAACATCTTTAAATTGGATGTATCCTTTAATAGAAGTGGCAGGCAAAGCCCCGTGATTATTCTGTAAATCAGGTATTTCATCCATAATTTCAAATACACGTTCTGCCCCAGCAATAGCAGATTGTATCGTATTCATTAAATTGGATAATTGATTAATCGGCCTGAAAAACAATCTTGAATATGTGACAAAAGCAGCGATTACACCGATTGTTGTTAGTTCATGAACTGATAATATGGCCCCGGTTCCAATAATCAAACTGAGACCCAGATTATTGATAAAATTATTGACCGGACCCAGGAATCCACCATATGTATCAGCAAGTATGGCTGATTCACGCAACTCTTCATTGATCTTTTTAAACTCTTTGATGGTCTCCTGTTCCTGTCCGAAGAGAGTAACGACTTCTTTACCACCAATTACTTCTTCCACATAACCATTCAGATTACCTAAGTTTCTCTGCCTCTTGGCGTAATTACTACTGCTTACCTGGATGATTTTTTTAGATGTCAGGATCATAATCGGAATCACAAGAAATGAGACAATTGCCAGCATCCAGTTTAAGGTAAACATAGCAATAGAAACCCCAATTATAGTCAGTAACGAAGATAAAATCTGGACTACACTTTGGCTTAATGCACTATTTAAATTGTCAATATCATTTGTTACCCTGCTCATTAAATCACCTGACGACCGTTTATCAAAGAATCGCAGGCTAAGTGTATGTAATGTAGAGAATAACTCCTCGCGAATGGTACGAATTGTTTTTAAGGAAATATGAATCATCAAGTTTTGCTGCAGCCAAGTGATGACAGCACCTGCTATATAGATACCCGCTAACAGCACAGCCATTCGAATGGAACCATCAACATCTTTAACAAGTACATATTCATCAATTGTGATACCGATATAATAGGGACCCAGTAAACTGAGTACTGTCGAAAAGAGTACGCAAACGATGGTTGCAAGCAGGCTGAATTTTCTCCTTTTTAGGTAGGACCATATTCTAAGGATCGTTTCGTTTTGATGTGTTGCTTTGCTTTTAGGTCCAAAAGAATGTATGTGACCTGGTCTCATATTCAGTTGTTTCTGATTTTTAGTATGCTGGCTCATCAATAGCTCACCTCCTGCTCACCCTGTATGCCACATAATTCACGATAAAGTTCGTTGGTATGGTACAGCTCATTATGGCTGCCAAGCCCCGTCACTTTTCCATCTTCCAAAACCAAAATTTGATCTGCGTATTTTATAGACGAAAGCTTAGAAGAAATAATGATTTTTGTTGAATCAGGATACTCATTCAGTAGTACTTTTCGTATACGGCTTTCCGATATCGCATCCACCGCTGAAGTAGAATCATCCAATATCATGATTGATGGCTTTCGAATGAATGCACGTGCCAGTGAAAGTCTCTGCCTTTGACCTCCCGATAAATTAGTTGCTCCTTGCATGAGCTCATATGCAAATTCTGGATCCAACTGATTTACAAACTGAAGAGCCTCAGCATTTCTTAAAGCTTCTATCATGTCTTCCATCGTTGCATCCGGTTTACCATGGCTTAAATTACGTTTAATCGTACCGGAAAATAACAATGCTTTTTGAGGAACAAATCCGATCGATTGACGTAACTTCTCTATATCCATCTGTTTTATATTTATTCCATTCATTAGGATTTCGCCTTCATCTACGTCATAAAGTCTTGGCAATAATTTAACTAACGTAGTCTTTCCGCTTCCCGTGCCTCCAATTATTCCAAGAGTTTGCCCGCTTGACACATGAAAGGATACATTAGAAAGTACCCTCTCCCCATTTTTACTGTAACTAAAGCTCACATTTTTAAACTCCAGAGTTCCTTTTTCCAGTATGGGAACAAGCGGATGTTCAGATTGTTTAATGTCTTGTTCTGTATTTAATACATCTACAATTCGCCCAGCCGATGGAAATGCTCGTGTAATTTGCATGAGAACATTACTGCTGGTCATTAGGGAGTTCATAATGATCGTTAAATAATTAATAAACGCTACGATTACTCCCACATTCAAGCTCCCATTATCGACCTTAATGGCACCCATCCAGATGGCAGCTACAATTCCCATATTAACGATAAACAACAAAATCGGCATTAAACCCATAATGAGTTGGTCAGCGCGGATATTCACTGCCGTTAACTCTTTATTTACTTTTTGAAATTGCTTCATTTCATGATCCTGTGTTCCGAATGCTTTGATCACGCGAATTCCTGCTAGGTTTTCCTGCAATTTAGTATTGACTCGGTCTATTGCTTTCTGTACGAAATGGAAGAGTTTCCCTGCCTTTACTGTAAATAAAACGATCAAAATGGTCAGTAGAGGCACAACCAACAATAGAATGGGAAATAACTCTCTTGCTGTGAAAAATACAATAATAATACTGCCAAAAAACATGATAGGGCCACGTACAAAGATTCGTAATGTCATCATAACCGCTTGTTGTACAGCGGTAATATCGTTTGTCATAATCGTGATCAGTTTACCAGTACCGAATTTATCCGTGTTTTCACCGGAAAAGTAATTAATTTGTTCAAAGACATCCCTGCGGAGATCAGTTGAAAAATGAATAGCTGACCGTGTACTGAAAATCGTACTGCCCATTCCCCCAAACAGGCCTATAATCGCAGAAAGCAGCATAAGTATGCTCATGCTTACTACATATCGGCTATCACTGGTAGCTATTCCTTTATCAATAATGGTTTGCATGATGGTCGGCTGAAGCAAATCCATGGTTACTTCCACAACCATACATAGGGGGCCAAGCCATACAATTAATTTGTATGGTTTCAAGTAATTCACTAATGCTAAAAATGAATTCATTCAAATACCTACCTTCACTTTTGCTGTCAAACATTCGGTATCTTTCTATATCGTGCAATAGATAGAATGTTTAATAGGATATCTTTGGTTTATGCTTTCTTAATTCTTTCTAATTTTGCAAGATTCAATCTATTGATTTTGAAGTTTAACCTTATTTAAAAATCACCCTTCTTACCTCACGCTATTTAGCCATAAATAAACACCCCAAAAGTCAGAATTTAAATCCGACATTTGGAGTGCATAAACCGCAGATGGTGGCAGTCCTTTTAAAACATTAGTCTGAAAGCTGGCCACTTTTTACTTTAATACGAAACAGATGTCCATTTTATCATCTAACCAGCTAAAAACACTTGGGATCCTGCAAATGAAAATCCAAATGTACAAACGATAGCAGTTTTGAATTGCGATCCTTATTTTTTCAATTTCTTAATTTTCTTTTTTCTAACTCGAATCGTTCTTGTTTTTTTGATGCGAAATTTAGGTGTTTTCCCTTTAATATATCTCGCAACGATAAAGAAAATATAAATAGCAATAGCTACATAGAAAAATTCAGGAACACTCTTAAATCCTGATTTCGCAATAAGGTAAAACATATACAATAGGAATAAAGTTATAATGACCGTATAATAGTTAAGTTTCACTTTTTTGAAGCTCGGAATTTTAATCGTACTGACCATCAAGATCGCCAAACCAAAGAAAATAATAATAAAAATGCTGACATGAATCCAGTTCTCCAATAACACTAAAAATGCAACAAGTCCCCCGGCAAATGTAATAGGGATTCCTTTAAAATGCTTTAATGATTCCTCAGCAGGCGTAATATTAAATCTCGCAAGTCGATAGCATCCAAAAAGAGGGAATAATCCAGCAATCAATAGTCCATATGGATCAAAATCGATTAAATATGTATAAGAAGCCAAAAAGGCTGGAGCCACCCCAAAGGATACAATATCAGCCAATGAATCGAGCTGCTTGCCCATATCATCAGCTACCCCTAAAATTCTTGCCATTCTCCCATCCAGCGCATCAAGCATCAACGCAATAAAAATGAGTATCGTCGCATTTCGTACATCGCCGCTGATTATATAAGAAATGGAAAGATAACCACAATATAAGTTTCCTAAAGTCATGAGATTTGGTATTTGTTTCTTCATTCTTCACATCCTCAATTTGTATATGTACTTTATTTAAATCTTTTCCTTTTAGAACAATGGTTACTTTATCTTAAACTATTATTTAAATTTTATCAAAAGCATCCAGTAAATGTGAACTCTTCTTCTAAAATCCACAAAATTATTCTACCTATTCTTGTTCTTCATCTTATTTATGTGTAGGTGTAGTCTCACTTTAAAGAGTAAGGCAGGATTCACCCAACTTTTTCAGTATGCAGAATTACTTACACATATGGCGCAAAATCGGATTTTTCAACTATTTGTTTAATTATTAGGACTGGGTTACCACCTACCGCTGCATGATCAGGGAAATCTTTCGTAACTACAGCCCCAGAAGCAAAATGTTATTACTAATTGTCACACCTGGATTAATAAAACCGCTCGTCCACCAATACATACAATGTCACCTATTGTAACCGGTTGCCCATATTCTATGCCAGGTATCCATTCACTGTGCATTGAGTGGATGCGTGGCAGTATAAATATACACACCTGGCCAAGCATACAATTTTGACACCAGACTTTACAAATATTTGAAATAATACAATCAAAATGAGCATAATATTTTCACCCACATGAATATTGTAACCATAATCACATCGAATAGTCGGTTCTATCTACCATTTTCACCTGTGGAACCAAGCTTTTTTTTAATAAAGCGTTTCGCTCAGCATAATCCATTTCTATTGTCTGGCTATATAATCTTGTAAGCTTTCTTGCTCGAAGACGGTCATTTAGAAGCTCCTCGTCTTCCTAGTCTATATAATTCTCCATTAATCATTTTTTCTTTTCAGTTGCCATTATTCATTCCACTCATATGGAAATATTTGTTTTATATTTTCCTCAACTTTACCGAGGAAATAGAGTGATCAGAATCCTTCTCCAGAATAATATTCGCTCTATTTTTTGTCGGAGCTATATTTAAATCTAGATTGATTTTATTTATTGTATTCCAAATATTTGTTGCAATATGGTCTGCTTCTTCATCCGTTAAATCAGTATAGCGGTGAAAATATGATTCTGGTTTGGCAAATGCTGTTTTACGCAACGTTTTAAAACGTTCAACATACCAATTAAAAATATCATTTTCCTTGGCATCGACATAAATCGAAATGTCAAAAAAATCAGATACGTAAACACTCGGATTGTGATCGTCTTGTTTAGGCGTCTGCAGGACGTTAATTCCTTCTACAATCACAATATCGGGCTGCTTAATAACTGTGTATTGGTTTGGCAAGATATCATAGTACAAATGAGAATAAATTGGTGCTTTCACTTTTGGATGGCCCGCTTTAATTCTGGATAAAACCTTAATGAGCTCCTTCGTATTATAACTTTCAGGAAATCCTTTTTTATCCATTATCCCTTTTTCCTCGAGCACAGCATTGGGATAAAGAAAGCCATCTGTTGTAATGAGCTCCACCTGTGGAGTATTAGGCCAACGGGACAGTAGAGCCTGAATAATTCGGGCAGTTGTACTTTTCCCTACAGCTACACTGCCTGCCACTCCGATTACATAAGGCACTTTTCTTGTCGTATTTCCAAAGAAAGTGTCTGTGACAGTGTGCAGCATTTGTGATGAATTAACATATAAATTCAATAAACGGGTTAACGGTAAATAAATCGTTGTAATTTCCTCGACAGAAAGTTTTTCATTAACACCCTGTAGTTCTTCTATTTCTGACTGAGTTAATGTCATTGGTGTATTAAATCGCAAGTTAGACCAGTCTTTTTTTGAAAAATATCTGTATGGCGAAAAATTTGGCATGTTATCTCCCTTTTAAATTCTTTCTCACTCAACAGTATAAACTTTGCCAAAACGTTTTTCCACTGCAACAATTATTTTTCTGAATTTCAAGAATTGACCATTTTCCAAGCGGAATGGTATGATTTACATAAAATAACGAAAATCAGAAGGTGATTCTATAATGGCGCACATACATATAATTCACGAAAATGATGATTGGACAAATCATTTAATCAACAGATTGGAAGAGTTAAATCTCCCATATAAAAATTGGCATTTAGCAGAAGGCATTGTCAATTTGACAGAAACACCTCCTGAAGGAATTTTTTACAATCGTATGAGCGCTTCTTCTCATACAAGAGGTCACCGTTACGCTCCAGAACTGGCAAGTGGCGTAATCAACTGGCTGGAACGTCATCCTCGAAAAGTATTTAATGGCTCAAAAGCGTTAGGAATGGAAGTCAGCAAAATTAATCAATATACGTCCCTTCAAGCGGCCGGTATTAAAACACCTGCCACGATTGCAGCTGTCGGTCGGGAACATATCATTGAGGCCGCTAAAAAATTAGGAAAAACACCTTTTATTACTAAACATAACCGAGCTGGCAAAGGTCTTGGTGTACAGTTATTCCAATCTGTAGAGGCTCTCGAGGAATATGTAAACAGCCCTATTTTTGAAGAGCCTGTCGACGGGATTACCCTCATACAGGAATATATCCTATCCCCGGATTCTTCTATAACAAGATGCGAGTTTATCGGAGGGAAATTTCTATACGCTGTCCGTGTAGATACATCAAAAGGTTTCGAATTGTGTCCGGCCGATGCATGTCAAATAGAGGACTTATTTTGCCCAGTCGGAGAACAAGCAGAGACTAGGCCACAATTTGAAATTATCAAAGAATTTAATGAACCGATCATTTCAGAATACGAAAAATTTCTGGCATCAGTAAGTATTGACATCGCCGGAATTGAATTTATCCGTGATCAAGATGGAACAATTTATACGTATGATATCAATACAAATACCAATTACAATTCCGATGCGGAAATAGAAGCTAACCAATATGGGATGCTGGAGCTGGCCAAATTTTTGGGGGCGGAATTAAGAAAAGAGTTCGGTTCTTAAACAACTATTAATATAGGATAAATATAGGGATTCCCTAATGGTCTCCTGACAAAAAAGAGCTGCACCTGCAATTATTCACTATTTCAAGGTGCAGTCTCAGTTTATGGAATCTTCACATTTTCTTCCTCAATACGCATTAGGCTTTTATCATATTCCGCACAACCTGTTAAAATAAATTCTATGTATCCTACCTCATCTTCCTTCTCAATTATTTCCGTGCATACATCTTTCTCTATCCCTTTATTGTTATCTCCTGCGTAATCATCATGCGTATTATCATGCGTATATTGAATAACCTTTCCATCATATTTTAAATCTACGAATATAGGGTCACCTTCGTGAGTATAGCCAGTTATTCTTATTGTGTCCCCTTTATTTTTGGATAGATTCTGTAAAAAATCATCGAATCTTTCGAAATTCTCCACCTCTGATTGGATAACAATATCCCCTCTAGTCATTGCTTCATCAGATGAATAGCTTTCATTTGAACAACCAATAATCACCATAATAAATGAAACACTCATGACTGCCAAAAGATAGTTATTCACTCTTTTCCCTCCCAGCAAAATTAAAATATTTATGGTGAAATTTCATCATTACACTAGCCAAAACAGGAGAACCATTCCTCAGGGATCACAACTACCCGTAGAATTTGTTTATTCTTCGAACACCCCTTATAATAATTTGATAATCTAAGAAGGAGTCTGAATCATGATTGAATTTTACAGCTGGCCCTTATTAAGTAATCACTTAATACAGGAATACAATTTCCAGGAACACGGACTTGAAGAAGCATTCAGCACGTTTGAACGTAAAGTAATCCTAAAACACGGGCTGACAAATAGGGCCAATCCTACTATCCATCCCTTTAATTGGTTAACAGAAGATGGAATCGATATGACACTTAACTTTGCTTTTATATTTGATGAAGAAGAAGAGGAAAAAAAGTATGCCATTGTTATGTCTTAATAAAAAGAAAGATAGCAAGCTCATTAGTTAATGTTATTGAAATTATATCCTCCTGATTTCAATACCGGCATTCGTCACCGGTTATGAATAAGAATTCGACTCACTTGTTACCTGTTCAACAGAATTTAGAGGAGATCTTGGTGATTTAGAAGACAATATAACGGTAGATAAAATATAAAAAGAACAAAAAGATAGGAGGTGTCAATAAAAAGAGCAGCATATCTGTTTTATGGTCTGATAGGAATGCTACTCTATTAAGATTCTCCTATTGTATGTGTATACATGAATATCTAATCCACTACCTCTTCAAACGAGGGTCTCTCCTCTTTTTCTGCTAATTGAATCATAAATACTTTGACCTTCATCATCCCCCGCTATCAAATCTTTTCTATCACAGAAAACTGTTGCAATGATGAATGACGTCCTTTTGTGTATCATTTAGAAATAGAATACCTTACTCTTTATTTTTATCAATAGTCTCAAGCCTCTTTAACCAATTTACAATAAAACCATCCTCAAAGAAGCGTAGCAATGTGCCTTCATAGAAACGATCTGCTCGTATGGTACCCATAATTAGTGCAAGGATACATTGGGAATCTAGAGAAGCCAGGTCAGCATTACGCATAGAATCACCATCCCATGCGAGACCATTTTTCTCCAAAATAGACCTGTACTCAGTTAATTCGTATTCAGGATGGCTTTCGGAGAACTGATAGAACTCCTGAATAAATGAATGTACGAGCTCATTGAACAGAACATATGGCATATAAAATGTGTTTTCCTGTGTGCCATCGTTCTCCTTATTAATAAACCATTCACCAAACGAATCAGCATCACATAATTTCCCGATGTATTTCGTCAGCACTTTAAACTTACCAGGAGCGTATGCACTTTTTATAAAAGTGGACCATTCATCATAAATGGCCAGCAGTTCACTATCTAAATAAGATAACGCCTTTTCTCTAAGAGCTTCAGGAACTCCATAATACGCTTCTGCAATAGAACCAGTAATGGCTGCAATTGTATCACTATCACCCCCGATTGAGATGGCGGTACGAATAGCATCTTCAAAAGAAGAAGATTCTAAAAAGGCTGCTATAGCTTGCGGTACAGTACCTTGGCATGTCTCATTAAAGTGGTATGTACCTTTAATTTCATCGATTGTGAAATCTATTGGATAGTAATATTCGTTAATCTTGTTTTGTATATCATTTTTGGTAAATCCACGTCTCGCCATAAATATAGCAACAGCGGTAGCCTCTGCCCCTTTTATTCCCTCTACATGATTATGTGTTGTCCCGGTAATAATTTCAGATAGCTCCCTTGCTTCGCTCTCCGTCCTTGCTAAAAAACCTACAGGACTTATTCGCATCGCTGCCCCGTTTCCAAAACTGTTATAAGGTTCGGGATTCTCCTTGAATATCCATTTAAAAAACATCCCGCCAAATCCACAATTTGGATATTTACGTCCCATGTCTTGCATATAGGTAGTGGACAATCTCTCCAGCAAATCTTTACAATCATACATACTTCCATGAACAGAAGGTTGAATGACCTTCTCTGTCTCCATAAGGGCCTTAGCAATCGCAAGGGTCATAATACTGTCGTCCGTAACTCGGCAATCTTCAGTAAAGAACTCAAATTCCTTACTATGATGATTATTAAATTCAAAACGAGATCCAACAATGTCACCTATAACGGCACCAATCATTAGTCATCCCTCTTTCTGCATTATTCGATACATCCACTATTTCAAGGTAAAATAGGAAAGGAAATTAGGTCAAATAAACAGATTAGCTACTCTATTATAAAACTACTTTTATCCATCCAAATAAGGCTTTATTAGGTTCATGAGTATAGTAAATAAGCTGATCCAATTTCTTTGAAAGTATCGATACAGCAGTACTTACTCTCCCTATAGAATTGATTATACTTACGTCTTTATCACCATTTTAATATAATGCTTAATTAATTATATAAACCAAAAAAATTAGTTTATTCTTTTACTTTGTTTGTCACCTGAATTTTTTATCGGTATACAAAAATGCCCAAATCTCTGTTCTAGATTAGGGCACTTTTATTCAAACTATACCTTTTTAAAACTGTACCACGCACTACACATGTGTGGAGTGGATATAATAACGCACGTAATGCTGGCGGGTTTAATTATCTTAGATTGTTTTATCTTAATGAAACAGATTCCGTTTTTTTAGTCTTTAACTAAACTTGGACTACTATCTAAGTACGCATTATTGCGCCATTAGGCTTTGGTAACTCTTGTTCTGTTATCTTATTCATTTTACAAAAATATTCAAAAAATTGTTGTGCCAGCTCTCGTTCATTTGGGTCTGTTTTTAAAGAAATGATATCAAGCAAAATTTGAGCCATCCATGCATTGTCAAAATAACGGTATTTACCTGTATTCCATGTCACTTTTTCCGGGGATTTTTCATTCACATAATATTCCCAGAAAAGCAATTGATCTGATTCCTGTTCTGTTAGTTGAAGTCGGTATTTTGAATGAGCAGGAATATATCCATCTTCACAAAGCTTACCGATAAATTTTTCATGTACCATATAGACACCTATGATACGTCTGTCTTTTTCAGACATGCTGGAATCTCTTGCTGTTAAAAGGACAGCACTATTTCGTTGCAAGCGAATCGGCTTGTTTGGCTTCCCCTTGTTTGTACCACTTTTTATAACGCCTGAAAACACCTTCCACTCTGATAAGGCACTGCTCTGTTCTTCTGTATCACACCAAAATACCATTTGTGATTCAGGATGTAGTTTATGATGTTTCATAAGTTTTTCATGTTCTAAGTTAAGTTCCTGTTTTTTACGTTGCAGTTTTTTTTCTTCTTCTTTTGTCGATTCTTCCTCTAATCGTTCATTTTCCTTAATTTGCAATATTTCTTCAAGTGAATTAGCATCACTCTCATCATGTAGTTTTAAGTGCTTTCCAAAACCATCAGGGAAAACAAACATTTTGTTTTCTGATTCGAAATGTATTTCAACAGTAGATTCATTATGCTTAACTATCGTACCTTCACCAAAACGTTCGTGTGTAACTTTCTTATTGATTAAATCCATTATTCAAGTCCTCCTTGTAATAAAAACTCGGTTACTAATAAATAGGATACTGATCATTTTATTCAACTAACTTACTTTAAAGCTTACAAAACTGTTTGAGTCAAAAAAGGATAAAAAATGTATCTAACTTCCATTTCCCATAAAGTCCGGTATAAATTTAAATACGAATTAAAAAAGCAATTAATAATATAATTATAACATTTTTCTCATAAATTCACAAATTTATTATTGACAAAATATTTTACACTGATGTAGAATGAAGTTTTATTCTTCCACCCTACTCATCATAACTATGAAATAAAGACATCCCAGAAGTAACGAAACTTTTGGAATGCTTCTAAAAATAATCACTTGACTCCCGGTTACAGACATAGGATTGCTTCCAATATCACTTATAAATCAAACATGAAAATTGATAAATTCATAGAACAGATTAAATGATAGTATCTTAAATATAATAACCTTCTGATCAGCTTCTTTTGAGTAAAGAAAGCTGTTTTGTTTATCCTTTTCTAAAACGAATAGTTTTTGCTACACATTCAACTATTTCCGGGAATATAGGACGATTTAAATTTTATTAATCGTGTCCCTAAATCAGAATATTCCCACTATAATTAAGCTTAAACCCCTCAATCTCCACTTAATCTGTCCTTTCATTAAAAAAACAGGACTTAATTCATGTACAGTGATTGTCTCGCTTTCTATTATATTAGGGATCCTACCAAGACTAGTGAGTTGATTATATGAAATAATATGTAGACCAAGCTCCTCTTTAAATTCCCTGACTCCATCAGGAACCGACTCATAAGAAATAAATATGCCCTGCGGCTGTGACGCCGTACAAATAAACAATGTGATTTTCAAATGACTTCTGAGCTGGATATAGATATATTTATGGTTCTCTACCCACCTTCATAACATTGAAATAGTAATGAGTACCCCTTTTTATGAACTGCCTCGAGCGTAGCTACCTCAACCGATTAACCTGACTCATCTTAAAATAGTTAGTATTTATGTCTCCATGTCCACACTCACTGTTCCCCATATAATCCACACTTATTTTTATTTCTATAATAGAGATAATAGGGAATGCCTATATATTTTTTAATCATGTTTTCTTTCACCGCTGTTTAATAAAACAGAAACAGGGAAAAGTGCTATATATCATTTAATAAGGAGTGGATAGGATGGAACCATTATATACAGCAGCAGTCACAGCTACCGGCGGCCGCGAAGGACATGTAAAATCCGAAGAAGGAATTATTAATTTAGATGTGAGACAACCAAAAGCAATGGGAGGAAGCGGAGAACAGGCTGCAAACCCGGAATTACTATTTGCAGCAGGCTATGCAGCTTGCTTTGACGGTGCATTAAACCTTGTATTGCGTAAAGATCGAAAAAAAGTGGACACAACCGTGACATCAAATGTAACGATTGGCAAGGATGAAGAAGACGGCGGATTTAAACTGGCTGTTCGTTTAGATGTCTCTATCCCTGAATTAGATAAGGAAGAGGCTAAACAATATGCAGAAAAGGCGCACCAAGTTTGCCCTTACTCAAAGGCAACACGTGGGAATATAGATGTAACGATTATTATCGTCTGATCTGACTGTACCTGATTACTTTTAAAGCATATTGCTACTGAGTACAGTTTTAAAAATAATAACGCTCTAAATGAGGAGCAAAATAATATAGACAAAAAAAGAAACTCGTCCATGCTGACGAGTTTCTTTTTTGGTTACAAACATAATTATTCAGGTACTGCTGACAAAGTTAATTGGATTTAGAGAGAAATGATTTAGTCCTGATCAGCAGGATTATTGCACCTATACCAAATTATGCAAGGACAGGTTAATTTAAATGACCTATCAGAAATTCAAACTGATCATTCTCTAAAGAAAAGCTAACCGTTAGTTAAATGACTCCATAAAAATCAGATACTACTCTGACTTTCACGGGGCTTTTTGACCAGAAAAAGTCAAAGAAACAGTGTGGTTACCATCCTAACCACACTGCCCAAACTCAAAGTCTATTACACTCACTCATCCTTAGTCCATATTAATCCAGACACTCTTCACTTCTGTGTAATTTTCTAAAGCATAGCTCCCCATTTCACGACCGATACCGGATTGTTTATATCCTCCGAATGGGGAAGCCGCATCGAATGTGTTATACGTATTCACCCATACAGTCCCTGCTTGTAATTTATGAGCAATCTCGTGGGCTTTTTTCAAATCCTGCGTCCAAACTCCGGCAGCCAATCCATAGTGGCTGTCATTTGCTTTTTGGACGAGATCATCGATATCATCAAATGGCATGGCCGCTACAACAGGCCCAAATATTTCTTCCTTCGCGATGGTCATACTATGATTTACATCAGCAAATATAGTCGGCGATATAAAATATCCTTTATCGAAAGGAATATCGCCCCCAAATAATACTTCTGCCCCCTCTTCAACACCTTTGTCGATATATCCTTTAACTCGGGATTGCTGTTGAGAGGAAATAAGCGGTCCCATCGTTGTATCTTCTTCTAAGCCATTCCCCTGTTTAATATCCTTGGCACAGGATATTAAATCAGCGACGACATTATCATACATTTTCTTTTGAACATATAAACGGCTTCCTGCACAACAAACTTGTCCTTGATTGAACATGATTCCCATTAGCGCACCTGGAACTGCCTTCGATAAATCTGCATCTGGAAGGATGATATTCGGTGATTTGCCACCAAGTTCCAATGTTACGCGTTTTAGTGTGTCAGCAGCTGATTTCATAATTTGCTTCCCTACTTTTGTAGATCCTGTAAAAGCGATTTTATCGACCATTGGATGATCAACCAATGGTTGTCCGGCCGTTTGACCATAGCCTGGTACAATATTGACAACTCCATCCGGAAATCCGGCTTCACTAATGAGTTCTGCCAAATATAAGGCAGAAAGTGGCGTATTTTCTGCTGGTTTTAATACAACTGTACATCCGGTAGCCAGTGCTGCTCCAAGTTTCCAGGCAGCCATTAATAATGGGAAATTCCATGGGATAATCTGCCCTACCACTCCCACTGGTTCATGTTTAGTATAGTTAAAAAAGTTACCGGCAACAGGAATGGTTTGTCCTGTAATTTTAGTCGACCAACCTGCAAAATAACGGAAATGTTCAATAGCTAACGGAATATCTGCATTGGATGTTTCACGGAATGGCTTCCCGTTATCCAATGTTTCCAGCTGAGCCAATTCCAGCTTGTTTTCCTCCATTAAGTCTGCCAATTTATATATTAAACGACTGCGTTCTGCAGCATTCATCGTTCTCCATGGGCCAAGATCAAATGCTTTTCGTGCCCCTTTGACTGCTAAATCAATGTCTTCAGTCTGAGCTTCTGAAATCACAGCCAAAACTTCGCCTGTAGCTGGATTCATCGTTTCAAACGTTTTGCCGGAAACTGAATCTACAAATTGACCATTTACATATAACTGTTTTGTGCCTTTTAAAAAATTTGCTAGTTTCGGACTAACATTGGGACTTAAGGTAGTAGTCATTAAATTTCCTCCATTTATATTTTCATTTTGTGAACGCTTTCAGTATATTCCATTTATTTACCATTTTCAATTAATTGTCAGTGATAGTACGAATGAATCGTTCGTTCCTTTTTGACATTAATTAAATCTACACACCACTATTTGTTGAATAATAGCAAAGCTTGTCCTATATTATTTTTAAACTACTTTGCCTTCTAAATGGTCTTATTTCTATCCATCGTTTTCCGGTTTCCTTTTATTTGGATATTTGTTACTATTTTTATGAAAAAGTACTGTTATGCCTATTAATTAAAAAGCAATATTTGTTTTTCAGTAGACTAGCTCAGAGAATATTTTTATATTTTTTTCAAATATTTATATACTCGTATATTTTTTGACATGTTTACTCCTTTTTAGGGGAATACAACTTTAGAGGAATGAGGAGTGTGGCGATGTTATTCTATAGAGAGTATAAAAATGAATCCTCCACTAAGTGGGTAGTATGTATTCACGGCATAGGAGGAAGTTCTACTATATTTGCGAACCAGATTAAAGTATTAAAAAAGCACTTTAATCTGCTGTTAATTGATTTAAGAGGACATGGGAAGACAAGAATAAGTAAAACAGATAAGAAATATAACTTTGAATTACTTTGCGATGATATTATCAAGGTTCTTGACTATAATAATATAAAAAAGGCAACGTTTATAGGCGTATCAATGGGTACTTTATTGATTAAAAAAATGTATAAAATAGCACCGGAGAGGATAGAAAAAGCAATCCTGGCCGGAGCTATAACCACATACAACAAACGAATAAAGTTCTGGTTAAAAATTGGTTTACTCATTAAAAATTTCGTTCCATATATGTGGTTATATTCTTTTTTCGCTTGGGTGCTAATGCCGAATAAAAATCATAAGTATTCCAGAAGCATGTTTATCAGGGAAGCAAAGAAAATGAATCAAAAGGAATTCCTCAGATGGTTTGACTTAGTCGATCAGATAGAAGAAATACATGTTGATATAGTAAAAGAACCTGTAAATATACCAACTCTATATGTAATGGGTAAAGAAGATTATATGTTTCTAGATACAGTCAAAAATGACATTAAAAATGAAAATCATTCGAAATTAAAGGTAATCGAAAATTGCGGCCATGTATGTAATGTGGATCAGCACGCAAAATTCAATCAAATAGCATTAGATTTTCTAAGATGAATGAAAAGAACTATTCGACATAAAGAATAGTTCTTTTTTATTCACTAGGTTAGTTATGAGGTTAGCAACAAATACTTTATCTGGTACCATATTTGGTTTAATACCAATTAAGACAACGGCCGTAACTGAAACGAATGATTAATGCATAATCATATTACAAAATAGTTTCTTCATCAATAAAAAGGGAAATATATCCAATGTATAGAATAACTTTATCAAGGAATATATACTTACCTTAATCAAAGGAGGAAGCAAATTGAATCAATTATTAATGGAAGATTTTAACTCATTCTTTCGTGAATTTCAGTCAATATGGAATAGCTGTAACACTGAATTGATGATTTCAAAGCTTTCACCTGACCTAGCTGTTCGATGGGCAAATGCAGATGGTATCGTTTCAGATTGGGGATATAAAGAAGCTTGCATAGGGTGGGGAGAGGCTTTCGATCAATATTGCGGACATAATCCTCAATGGAATTTCACTACCATGCACATTACACCCGCTTCCAAAGATGAAATGATTATTATATTTTCGGTTACGTTTGAAATGGATGGAGAAAAGAAAGATGTTGCTAAGCTATTTGTGCAACGCTTTAAAAAATATGAGGATGGGTGGAAATTGCTGCATGAGTATTGTGAAAGTTTACGACCGGAGGCGCTAGTGTCTATAAACTGACCCCAATAAAAATGGACTGTTCATGTAAAAACAGCCCGTTATCTTTGTTATTGATCTTTCACTATCGTTCAATTTCGATAAATTGCTCAATTTTATTAATCAAAATTAATAATGCTGCACGCGTTTCAAACTCTTCCCTTGTTTTCGGTAAGTCCATTTGTTCGAACTCACCTCTTAGTTCCTGTAATTTTAATAACAGACGATTTCGATCTTCCATATTTGTTCCTAAATCATCGACAAATTCAGCAACCATTTCATTTTGTTCAAATGTTGTCGGCAATTGAATGATTAAGGGGACCATTCGCTCTACGATTTGAAATTGCTGATGGACTTTTGTGAAATATTGTAAATAATAGGAGTCTCTTTTGAAAAAATTATTCTCCTCACTTCTCTTGGCTAAACCCATTCCTTCATCGATTAACTTCTTTGTTTTAATGATATACTCATCATTCCATACACGTTCTTTTTTTCGAATGAACCGACCGAACTGGAGAAAAATCACTTTAAAATTCCCCTCAAGTTCTTTTGAAATTTTCTTAATTTCGCCTTCTACACTTGGCATATATAAATTGAATAAAAGAGCTACCAGAATACCAATCGCAACGATACAGATTTGGTTTAAAATAAGCTCATACGTAATATTCTGTGATATGTACAATTGCATAATGATGACAAAACCAGGTACAATACCGTCCTGGAGACCGAGCTTGGCCATAACCGGTATGTAAATAAACAACAGCACTCCAACCCCTACAGCTGTATAAGCACACCCTTCAAATATTAAGACAGCCAATAAAATCCCAAGGATACAAGCAGCAAATCGCTGCCAAGCAATTTGTATACTTCTGCGCTGTGTACTTTGAACACTTAATAAGGTGATAACTGCAGCAGTGGCCGTGTTTTCCAATGATAGAACTTGAGCAATAACCAAGGCTATCATAGCACCTATCGCTGTTTTAACTGTGCGGCTTCCTATCGTAAACATGGTTAATATCTTCCCTTCTTTCTTACCATCCCATTATATAAGAATGCGCAAAATAAATAAATCCACTCCAAAATGAAATTAGTAACCGAGAGAAAATTTGAATAACTTTTTGTTGATTAATCGAACTTTCGCTATAATAAGAAGACAGAAGGAGATGAATTTGATGAAAAAAGAATTAGTTGAACGATTTCTTACATATGTTAAAATTGATACCCAATCTGATGAAAACAGTCCAACATGCCCCTCTACTGAAAAGCAATTTGACCTCTTAAATCTTTTAAAAGATGAATTGCAGGAAATTGGGATGGAAGATATAACCCTTGACGAAAATGGTTATTTATTCGCCACCCTTCCTGCAAATACAGATAAAGAGGTCCCAACTATTGGTTTCCTTGCCCATGTGGATACGGCTACTGATTTTACCGGGAAAAATGTAAAGCCTCAAATCGTCGAGAATTATGATGGCGGTGATATCACACTTAATAAAAATCAAAATATTGTTCTATCACCGAAAGACTTCCCTGAGCTAAAAGAGTATATAGGTAAAACGCTTATCACTACGGATGGGACAACGCTCCTTGGTGCTGATGATAAAGCTGGGATTGCGGAAATCGTTACCGCGATGAATTACCTAATCAAGCATCCGGAAATTAAGCACGGCAAACTTCGTGTCGCTTTTACACCGGATGAAGAAATTGGCAGAGGCCCTCATAAATTTGATGTGGAGCGCTTTAATGCGGATTTCGCTTATACATTGGATGGCGGCCCCCTCGGTGAACTTGAATTCGAAAGCTTTAACGCGGCCAGTGCCAAATTAACATTTAAAGGCAGCAATGTCCACCCTGGTTCCGCCAAAAATAAAATGGTTAACTCCTTAAAGATTGCCATGAATTTCAATGCGGAGCTTCCAAAAGAAGAAGCACCCGAATTTACAGAGGGTTACGAGGGCTTCTATCATCTCTTATCATTAACCGGTGATGTAGAACGTACTCATGCAGCTTATATTATCCGTGATCATGACCGTGAAAAATTTGAAGCAAAAAAAGCAACTATGAAAGAACTTGTTGCAAAATACAAAGCCAAATATGGCGAAGAAAATATAATATTGGATATGAATGATCAATATTATAATATGGGAGAAAAGATTGAGCCTGTAAAGGAAATTGTAGATGTAGCACATCAAGCCATGGAAAACTTGGGTGTGCAACCAATCGTGAAACCAATTCGCGGCGGTACAGATGGTTCCCAGCTTTCTTATATGGGTTTACCGACTCCGAACATCTTTGCCGGAGGAGAAAACTTCCACGGCAAATTCGAGTATATAGCTGTAGAAAGCATGGAAAAAGCTACCGAAGTCATCGTAGAACTGGTGCAATTATTTGAAAAAAAAGCATAACCCCCAAAAAGGTGCCAATCAAAATCGGCACCTTTTTATCCTTATTCTACTTGGAGTTTAATTTTTTCCCTATAGTCATTATCCATTCCCTTGGCAGTTAACCATGCTTCTAAAGTATATTCACCTGGATTAAGATTTTTCAAATGGATATCATGAGTTAATTGAGCACCTTTAACTAATTCTTTTTCAATAATTGCCTGTGTAAAGGATTTTCCTTTAGAATAATGGATGACTGTTTTTCCAGAATGATCCTTTAAAATGTAATCGAATGTTTGTCCGCTGTTAAAGGTTAACTGAATGGGTTGGTCTGCTTCGTTTTCAACCGTATAGACAAACAAAAAATCATGGCCATCATTATTCTTTTGAACTAAGCTCGAAGTTAATATTCCATCATTGATTCGATTTGAGTTTTTATCTGTATTCACTGGTTTGTCATCACTTCCTTTATTTTCATTAGCTTCTTGCCCACATGCTGCTAAGAGGAGGATACATATAATAAAGCATAACCATCTTTTCAACCTCCTACCTCCTTTACTATTTTGTTTATTTGTTAGTTTCTACAATAACCTGCTATTCCCCTGCTCAATCACCTCTTGATTTTATCTTTTCCTTTAACCATTTATACACGGTTACAAACCCCAGTACTCCTCCAAACGTAATGCCCGTTAATGCCACAAATAAAGCAATATATTCAAAGATGGAATAGGAACTGGCCGCTGACCAATTAATACTGCCTTTCCAATCCTGTTCTATAACCAGATTCATTCCATAGATTCCCGATATGACTGTATATATCGTTAAAAATGTAAGCAAATATTCATGTCGTTTTCTCGTTAACTTTTCATGATTCTTATAAAGATTTCCAAGCGTTTGATTAACGTGGTTGTATAGCTCATCCATATGAAAAATTTCTTTCATTTTTAAATAAATTTCTTTTCCAAATATCCTGCTATGTACTTCCGGTTGATAAAATTGTGCAGAAAAGTTCGTTATTCGAATGATGAGTTTTTCTATTGATCCTTTCTTATCATCCACTCTTAGCCGGGAATTTTCATAGGATAATTGCAATAACAGGAGCCTGTTAAAGAAGAATAAAATATTCGTATAAAAATTTTCACCATACATACGCTCAGCAATCATTCTGCTTCTTTCTCCAGATTCATTAGATAGACAAACGAATGCATAATTGCTAATGATATAATAGGATTCATCACCCCATCGATCGTATACATGTTGTTTGCAGAAACGATTGATATATGCCTCTGATATGGCGCCGGCATAAGCCTTTCCTTCCATATCATATCCTTTGATTGAAGCCGCTCGGAATAAGGAAATTTCATCAAGACTTGTATTCTCTTCAAAAGCTAAATAATAATAAACTTGCATACGTTCTTCTATGAAAAATGGTAAACTCCCAAAATAAGTTGTATGTTCTTTTTTCGAAAGATGGTCCTCAAGCCACGGACAATATTCATGAAAAATAATACCTTTTGTTTCGGAATATTCCTTTTCGTTTATCGTGATTGCTATGTCATCAGGTTTATCCAATTTTCTGAACAGGTCGATAAAGTGAAGAACATGATTATAGTCCATATAATCAGGTAAGTTTACTCGCATATTCATAATACCAATATTATATGGACACACAAAGATATCAAAAGATGTGAGAAAGAAATCTGTATCCAAATATTTTGAATACAAGTGACCCTTTTGATTAATAATCTTGCTAAAGCGACGAAAGGCATTTTTATCAGTTGTTTTAGCGGGAAATAAAATTGGCTCCATATTAGGCAGAAAAAATTGCTCCATACGCTCGTGAGATATACGTATATCTCCATAAAATTTATATTCTTGTTGTGTATCTTTTAAGTTAAAAAACTCCCATTGTTCTTTCTCTAATTTTTTGATTAATTCTTCGCTTCGTGATTCCTTTATTTGAAACGGAAAAATAAATTGAAGGTACGATCTCTCTACTTGAAGTTCTGGTATTTTGAGTTTTGACATTTTTCATGACCCCCACATCTCTATCTACTCTTTAATTCCCTCATTTAAGGTAAAAAAACTTACCCATATACCCAAAAATAGTAAAAGTCTCATAGAGGAATCTATGAGACTAAGAATTAGTATTTATTGTTATTTTTAAATATCCAACGTTCCATTTTTAGGGCTTCGCCATTTTTCCAATGCAGTCTGTAATACAGAAGCTAAAAACAGCGTTTCTCCGATACTGATTAAGATTCGATTCATTGGATTATGCATATTAATAGAATCTCGATCCAGCTGTCCATTCTGTTCCCTTTTTAGTTGAATAATGGCTTCCTCAGCTTGCCCTTTCGAGAATATCAAAAGCTTATTTCCCCACTCTTGATCATCCTTCGTAAATAATACAGAGTCTTCTTCAATGATTGCAGCAAACCTTACACCGTTGTTATTTTTGTACAGATATGGAGCTTTTTCAAAGAAATCCACAGGCGTATCCTCTAACATTTCATGTTCAGCTTGTATAGCCTTAATCTCTTCTTCCACTTCTATTCTAGTGCTTGTAACCATCGATACCAACTCCTTTGCTAAGTAATTAAAAGTATAAACTGTTTACCAAATGTTGTCTCCAAATATATAGAAGAAGACAAAAAGTAAATCAATTTAGAATTTTCTTATAAAATAAACAAAAATATCGAGATAATTATTACATTTCGTAAATTATAAGCCTAACTCATACAGAATATCATTAAACAAACAATTTAATCATCATTTAATACCGAATCCTATTATGTTATTACCTAAACTGTTGGCTTCTCAATTCAAATAAGCAAGCTTTTATCACAAGGTTATCATTGTACTAGAATAATATGTATCCAATATCTAAAGAATAGCCATTTATCATTTATTTACATTTGTTTCCACCCTTGATATCATCTAAATATGATAATAAGAAGAGGTGATTTTATTGAAATACCGAACAAATCCACCTTTCTCACCTGCCTACGAATCACTCTTGCAAGATACTGTCCAATTACTGTTAGGTTTATTTTATAAGAATCCTTCTGCATCACTAATAAAAGAAACTCTTAATTTATGCTATGAATCTTTTATTCTTGAATCTCCCTTAACTGATAACCGTCATTTTCAGGATCACTCATCGCAAAGTATAGAGTTTCAGAAAAAAACAGCCATGATGGAAGAAGTTTATTATGATGAAAAAGAGGATCAAAGCCTAATCGATTTGTATTATAAAAATTTACCATTTAATCAATTTCCTGCTAATGAATTGTTTCCATGGCTAAATGAGTTGCTGACACGCACTCATACGAATCAGCTCTCTTATTCATATAGCCGAAAAGCGCTCCATTCCTGGGTCGATTTACGTGAAAACGGCCAAATACAAAGCATTTATTCAGGTCAAATCCTAAATTCAAATGATTTATTAGAAGAGGATACCCTGTTAGTAAACGAGGCAATTCAAAAAATGACACAAATATTAAATCTAAATCAGGATTCTGGAATACTTAATGAACACAAACATTTCTTGATTGAATCCGTGCTGCGCTCTCTTCAATTTAATATCGAGCATGTGATCCCACAATCCTGGTTCGAGAAAAGGCATCCAATGGTTGGGGATCTTCATCATTTATTTACATGTGAGGCAAACTGTAATTCATTCAGAAGTAACATCCCCTATTATGATTTTGAAGACTACAAGCCTGAAGCTTATAAAGAGGTCATTAAAAACTCTTGTGGAAAAAAAGATGGCAATGAGAGATTTGAACCTGAAAACGGTAAGGGCAAAATAGCTCGAGCTTCTTTGTATTTCTTAATGAGATACCCGAATGAAATGATTCAAGAAAAAAAGATATTGCTTGATATCAACCTATTAAAAAAATGGCATCATGACCACCCTGTCACACTGCATGAGAAACATCGGAACTGGACGATTTACAAACTTCAGGGTAATCGGAATCCCTATATCGATTTTCCTGATTTGGAATTTACGTAAGATTCCGCATACTCTATAGGTTTATACGTTGACCTGTAGCTGTATCTTTCTGCATTCTCCACAAAAGAATTCTCAGTCTATATCTATACAGGTTCCCCTAAAGTTTCGAGGGTTGGGGTACTAATAAAAAGAAGGGTTACTAGGGAAGTTAGAACCAGTGTTCACCTTTCTGTTTCATTGTTATTCTTATTTATGTCAACGTTGGCCGATGTGATACGTACTTATTATTTTTCAAGCTTATCCTGTGTGACGGCTGCCGAATGTTTGATGATCTATCTGATCATGTTGAGGGTGTCAGCTAATTCTTCTAATGTAAAAAGACATCCTCTGCAGTAGCAGCAGGTATATAGCTACTTATGGTAGCGTCAGACTGGAGAAGACAAATAGAATCCAATAATGATTGCTAACCTGGCATTCTAACCATCCCGTACTTCCATTTGATCCATAAACATCGAAACAAAAATTGCCACTAGATGAATGACTGCCAACAATGTGTAATGATAACCATCTACAAATTTAATAAAATGAAAAAACAGAGGGAACATGATGGTTTCAATACCAAATAATATGACAATCCAACTTATCCTCTCAGCTAATTTTTCTTCATTCTTGGGGATAAAAATTTCATTATTCCCAGCTAAAAAAGAAGTATTTCCATCCTTTCGAATGGAATGCCCCACCATTATGATTAAAATACCAATCACTGCTAGTACAATAGAAGCGATTAACATAACTGCCCTCCTTTAAACTTATGAAGCTGTTAATTAATCTTTTCAATTAGTTCCTTTAGAAAGACGATCACATAAATTTAATGAAATGTATGTATTACTGTGTGATTAGGTTTCGATATTGGCAAAAAATCCAGTTCATATTGCTATGATAAATATAATTTAAGGTAATTTAGGTATACCTTCGCCCTCCACCCTATAGTATAAGTTAGTCTAGAAATCCCTTCTTTATGTAAAAAGCATCTTCATCCATGAGTTTCTTAACCTCTATATCCAAACCCTATTATTTCAATGGAGTATTTAAATAACAGATTAATGCATCAGGACATTCTATAATAATATCTTGCAGGAAGTGTTCCCATTCCTAATGTTTGAATAGACTATAAGGGAAAGGAGCGGGTTTTATTGAACAGAGATAAATATGACGGATTCCATTTCTTAGCGATTATATGCCTTGCTTTATTGCAATTAAACTTTGGTTTTACTGATTGGATTTTTGGCATACTCATTATCTTATATGCATTATTTGCCATTTTAGTTATAGAAGGATTTTCAAAATACTCTGTCATCAAATTTATTATATTATTGCCGATGGTTTTCTTATTAAGAGTATTTATCACTTTATATTCCTAATTTATTGATATTCGAGTAAATGAACCAAACAAATACTTAATATTCGGCTTAACTTTTTAAATGGTGTGCAGGTGAATTTCATTTCTTCCTAATTGCTTGCCAGGATTACAGCCAAGTGATCTTCAATATCCTTTAGCTTACTCTCACTCTTTGAATTATTTATAATAATGGAGAATATGTATTTATTCCCTTTTTCACCTTGTACATAACCTGTTAAACTACTGCACGTTGAAATAGTTCCTGTTTTAGCTATCACTTTCCCTTGCGCTTTTGTACCTTTCATTCTATTTTGCAGTGTACCCCCTATCATTCGATCACTCATTCCGGCTACGGGCAATGCATTCTTATACGTTTCATACCATGATTTTGATTGAGCTTTATAAAGTAAATTTGTTAAAGCATTAGTTGAAATCATACTAACATGTGATATACCTGAACCATCTCTCATAAGAATGGCATTATGTCCAATCCCCAAATCGGCAAACTGCCCCTCTATAACAGATAAACCCTTATCCCAACTTCCCACTTCTCCTTTTACCTTGCCTATTTCTTTAACTAAAACTTCAGATATTGTATTATTGCTTAGTTTCATATAAGGTACCAGAATTGTACGCAATTTAGGTGAATAGTCAGTGAAAAGTTTGGTTTGATTGGCAGAAATTTTTCCATATGTAGCTTTTCCAGAGATTTTTATTCTTTGCTTTTCCAGAGATTTTTTAAATAAATCAAGAGTATAAAAAGTTGGTTCCCATACAGAAATACAAGTGTTTGTTATGTCAGATTTTAAAGGGATATTTCCGGCGAGATTTATGACATTACTGCCATGACGTTTAGTTATTTTTAACGTATTTTCACTATTAACCTTTCCAACTTTGGTTTTGTTGGCTATTTTCACATAACCAGTAGGTGGGGTAAGAATAACAGAGGCTGCTTTACCTATTTTATTGCCGGGGCTTACTTGAACAATTACAGTACCTGCATCATAATCCGAATTCGGAGAAACTGTTAATCCGGAAATTTGAGCACCATAATACTCTTGCTCATCACTCCAAGGCAGGTCCAATGATAAACGGACATGATCATACCAAGTATCATCCGCAATAAGGTTTCCTTTAATCTTTTTAATCCCTCTCTTTTTTAATGCAGAAGCAATAGTTATAAGATCTATCTCTCCCAGAGTGGGATCACCTTTCCCCCTAATATACAGATTTCCCTTTAATGTGCTTCCTTTTTGTTTACCATCCGTATAGACTTCTGTGGAAAATCGGTAGTTCTCACCAAGTATCTGAAGAGCAGCTGCACTGGTAACTAATTTCATACTCGAGGCAGGCCGTAATCTGGTATCCCCGTTATGCATGTAAATCACTTTACCGGTTGATGCATTTCTCACGCTGACCCCAATACTGGCACCTTTTAAGTCAGGATGGCTTAAAACTTTTGAAATCTGGGAACCTAATTCGCTGCCTCCAATCGCATAAGCCGGTTGTTCTTTTTTAAAGGTACTAAAAGAACTGACACTGAGAGCTATAATGATTATGGAAAGAATTGAGCTTATTACCGATCCTTTCATTCCTCTCCCCCTTATTATTTTCACGATAATGACTGTATGATCAAAGCCATTAAACAATGTAATAATTGCTTATGGATAAACATTATAATTATTCAGTAATATGACATACTAATTTGTACTTAACGTACTCTTTGAAAGGAGAACATTTTTATGAAAAAATACATCTTCCTGCTCTGTTGTATTATCTTATCCTTAAGTTTCAATATTAGTAATTCATTAGCTATAATAAAACCAAGGGAAGAGTATGAAAAAACCGGTCATGTTATTTGGGAAGTTAATACAGATAAACGCTTAGTTGCGATCACGTTCGACGATGGGCCACACCCGATTTTCACGTCACAGATTCTTGATTTATTAAAGAAATATAATGCGAAAGCGACATTTTTTGTTAGTGGAAATAAAGCCGAAGTGTATCCTGAATTAATTAGGAGGCAATTACAAGAAGGTCATGAAGTAGGCAATCATACGTACCATCATTTTCCTAATAGAATAAACTCTGCTCAGCTAACCTTAGAACTGGAGAAAACCAATAAAGTATTTGAAGAAATCACGGGGCGTAAAATGAGTTTATACCGACCTGTACAGGGTGTTTACAATGATGAAATTATTAATACCGCAATAAAAAATGGTTATGATGTCATTATGTGGTCCTGGCATCAAGATCCACAGGATTGGAGAAATCCAGGTACTGCCCGGATTGTAACTCATGTTACAAAAAGAGTTACTCCAGGTGATATTATCTTATTACATGATTGGGGAAACCTTAGTAAATCTCAAACCGTACAAGCATTAGAACCTGTATTAAAATATTTAAAGGAAAATAATTACCGGAGTGTGACGATTTCGGAGTTAATGTATCAATCTGTACATCCATTGCCAGAACCAATTAATCCCGTGCCATAATTAAACGGACTATTAAAATTAAGACCTGGAGTCAAATTTAGAGCTCCATTATCGTTTTTTGCACTTTACGGAGGAGAAATGATATGACACTATATTAGGCCCTTTACCATTTCATTTACTTAAGACCCATTTAACTTTATTCTCCCCCCTGCTAATAGATACTTAAAATTAACAGATTATCCTATTTAAAGCAGGGTATTATAGAATCCACTGATTTAGTATAGAGTCAATCTATATGTATACATTCATGCATACTAGTAAAAAATCAGAAAATCCAAGCAATCAATTCTTCCAATAACATAAATACATAAATCACTAACGCTACGCCCGCTGTAGCAATGAACCCAACAAATAATACAGAACATAGCGTCTTTACAAATGAAATCATAGTATTTATTAAATTTTTATTAAATAAAATAATGTTAACCATCTATTCTCAGCCTTTCCAAAAGTATACTATTTCAAATATACCGCATTCTGTTTCCAAATGTTAACCCGCAATATCTGATATTTTATAAAGATATTTTATTAGTCAATATAATGGTTACTACCACTAAGTTGGAATGATATATATTTTATAGTCCATTTTAGTATCATGTGAAAATAACCATTCAAACTGAACTGATTTAATTATGGTTCAGCTTCATATATTTCATGACGTTTGATGAAATCAAAATATTTTGTTTTTCTCTCAAATTGCTCTATCATAAATTATTAAAAAGGGAAAGTTAGGGCGCATATGAAAAAAACAACATACCATGCAATTATATTCGAACTTAATCAAACAGGCCAAGTTTCTCAGAAATTATTGCATTCTCTATCCACACCTATTGTTATCAAAATGTTTTATAATTTATTCGGCCCCTCTGGAACTCATAAGCTAAGCGAAAAGACTTATTATAAATTTTTAACTGAATTAAAAGATTACGAAGAATGGCTGCCAGACACACCGGTACCATATGCAAGTTCGACTCTGATACATTTATTTTATGAAAAGATTGGCCGGCATTTAACTTCGGAAACCGTTTTTGAGGATGATACCGAAAATATTGAAGAGGAAACGAATTATTTAACAGTAGATGACTTACTTGATTTGCTGAATTTTGCAAAGGAAGATCATGATGAAGGGTATGCCGAGCACATAAAAAAGCGCCTTTCAGAAATCTGTTCAGTATCGCGATAAAAATGAACGGGATACCCATGATAAAGTTCCCTTTTATTACTCTTAAGAACGAAAATACTTGAAATTATTTGTTTATATTTTGTTTCATATAGTGTTTTTATTTAAATATATCGATGATTTTTGAAGAATATCAAGCATAATATGCTGCTAATTATAAGATATTCCTTCTATTTAAGGATACTTTCTTCCTATATTGTGACAATTGCAATTTTTCAGTCCTTTACAGTGTAATTCTTATTATAGTCATGTTATCATTAGTTTGAAAAGAGAGAGCAGTGTGATTATTCTATCCTAGGAGGGTTTTAATGAAATCAAAAACAAAAAAAGCCATGATCTCTGAAATCAGACAGACCAAAACTGTATACGATAAGTTATTGGTATCATTAACAACACCGACCTTACTTACTATTTTCAACCAATTATTTGGTAATGACGGTGAATTCTCCTTATCCGATAAAGGTTTCGATATGGTTGTTGAAGAGCTTGAGTTTCATGATCAATTACCTGAATCGACAGACAAAAAGATTACAGATGCTTCTCTTGTTGAAATGTTTACAGATTTTTATGCCACCCAGGTAACTGAAGACACTGACGTAAGAATAATACCTGCTGAGGATGAACAATCAACATCCCATTTAATACTTGATGATTTATTAGATTTATTGAATATAGCAATGAAACACAATGACATACAGTACGCTAACGAATTAAAAAGACGCTTATTGATCCTTAACAGGGATAGCAAAAATAGCATAGAAGCCTCTTAAGTTCCCTACTGACCAAGCGGATGAAGCAATCTTTTCATTCGCTTTTTATTTTCTTCTAAATACATGATTCACCTTATCATCTCTATGATGAAAGTTTCTCTGGCTAGATCCACTTATTTTTCACCCTCAACTAGATCTCCATTGACGAAAGACATGGCTTTTGGGATACTGAAGTGGCTGACTCTATAGAAAAAAGGTGTATAACATGGAATTTGAAATCAAGTTTTTATCTTTCTTTGTTGTGGAAACTGAAGATAAGGAACTACCTACAGCCAAGCATTATCAAACACTTGATACAGCTGAATATGAAGAAAGTGCTCTAATGGATTTTCTGGATGGAGAGTTCAAAAAGATCGTTAAACGTAAAGTGGAACGCCATCCAAATTCAGAACAAGTCCCTACAAAGCTGGGGCATTTTATTATCGAACCAGGTCATGAATTAGATTCAAATCCAAACTATAATGCATTTAACCGTACTCGCTTTGCTGATAATAAAGAAGATTTTAAAGCCTTCAGTGAGGAATTTGTTCATGCATATCTTGATACAAGCGCAGTGCGGGGCGGTGTATTTTTATTAGCTTCGGCCGTTCCTCGTAAATTTTTCGAGCATCGATTTTTATTTTTAATGAAATGTGATTTTGAACCAAAAGTTGCTTCCATTTCTGATGAAAATACATTGATCCGCAATGTCGAAATGGCGATCACCACCAAAAATATGAAATCCATCCAATATCCTCATATGCCTGAAGAAGGCATGATTGAAGAGAGTGAATTAAAAATCCATCAATCCTCCCATGCCCGCTATTTTGAAGACTTTCTAAAATTTATTGAGTATGGCGAGTCTAAACAGGAACTGATGAAAAATCATGTCATAGACATGGTACAGGAGCATATTGGTGAAGTGTATGAGCCTGAAAGTGAGGAACGACGCCAGTTTGAAGAAGCTATTGAAATATGGGCTGACAGTCCTAAGCGAGAGCTTCAGGAACGCCTGACAACTGAACAAGTCGTAGAAGCTGCCGCTCAACTTGTTGAACAAGAACCGGATGTGGAATTAAAAATGAAGCTGGATAACACCAGTATTAAAGGGTTGCTTGCTGATTTTGGTGAAACCCTTCATTTAGCCAAAATTAATAATCGATATGTTTTAGTGATAGAGGCAGACCAAATTTTATTTGAAAAGGGCTTCTCCCCTATTGAATTTCACAAGCCGGATGACCTGCATCAGGTAATCGATAAAATTAATAAGAAGACCTATGAAAATAACACTTATTAAATAAGATTTATCGATTCTATCTTTAATGTAGAGATTTATAATAAAGGTCACTGATACCTGACAAAAATCACCATTATTTGGTGGTTTTTGTTGTTTTAAAAGGTCGTTCTTAATTCTGTGTATCCTGCGAAGCTACCTGAGTTATTGCCTTTTTCTCTTCCTCATATATATTTGTTTACAAATGGATAGGGAACTTCTCCTTTGTTTTTTACTTCTTCAAGGGACTTCTCTGCCCAAGGTGGAACTTTGCAATCAATAGGTATTTAAGTATCTTATTGTTCAGTTCTAACTCTGAAATACGCGTTTCCAATTGATTAATTTTCTTATTAATAAATTAAACCAAGTAACAGATAAATGTGTTAGCTGTAATCCATTAACTAGACAATCAAAGATAAATTAAAAACATAACATGCGAGTATAGCTTTATTTTCCTTTAGATGAATTTCAGCTACACTTAGAGGATATTGTATATCAGTTTATAACGCCGGATTCTATTTTCTGCAGATTGGGAGAGACTTCTGCGGGAAGAACAAGCGTATCCGAGATCCAGCAGCACAGAGCGTGAGGAGGCTTGATGCTTGCCCGCGGAAAGAGAGCCCACTCTGTAGAAAATAGCGCGTGAACCGATAGGTGAGAACACCGAAAACGGAAAAGACTGCAGACAAGCTCCCCTAAGATCAGGACTTTGTCTACAGTCAGCTTTTGTTTTTATCAGACCATTTCTTTATTCACATACCCACGAGATCCCAATAGTTCCCACTCCTGTATGAACTCCGGCAACAGGAACCAATATCATTCGTTCTGTAGGTATAGATTTAATTTCTTCATTTATTCTATTTTCTAGTTTACGGGCATTATCTTCATCGTCAGCATGGATAACTACTATTTTACTAACTTTGGATGTTTCCATATCTTCTCTTAATATATCAAGAATATATTGAATAGCTCTTTTTTCCGTTCTTACCTTATCTCTAATTTTAGCACCTTCTGTTTCTATGGAAAGGATCGGCTTTATATTCAATAAGTTAGCAATAAGCCGCTGGCTCCCTGAAACTCGGCCACTTTTATGGAGTTGGTTAAGATTGGACGGGATAAGGAACAGTCTTGAATTCGATTTCATTTCTTCGATTCGCTTAACAATTTCTTCAGCATCATAGCCCTGATTGAATAACTCCAGCCCTTTATTTAACAAGTAAGAAAGTGGATAAGATCCGGTACGTGAATCAATTGCATACAATTTAAAACCAACTTGTTCTGCAGCCATTACTGAAGTAGAATATGTACCCGATAGTTTACCGGAGCAATGTAATGCTATACCGCAATCATACTTTTCTTTCAATTTTTCATATAATTCGATGAACTCACCTATTGAAGGTTGTGAGGATTGGAAAGCGGCATTTTCATTTGCCATTCTTTCATAAAATTGTTTATCTGTAATATCGATGGCTTCTTTGTATGATACTCCGTCAATAACAACTTGTAACGGGATAATATTCAATTCATTTTTTTCGATAAAATCCTTACTTAATGTACATGTTGTGTCTGTAATCCAGGCTATTCTTGGTGGTTCTTGATTCATTTCTTACTCCCCTTTTTAATGTAAAAATTATTCTGTATCCCAGTAAACTGGTATGACCAATTTCATATTAAAAATAGTATGTAGTAATCATTACTACATACTTAAATATAATTTAACTAATTTATATAGTCAAACTTTTTCCTCGTAAATTCCTCTTTAATCTGTAAGATTCGACAAATTATATAAGATTAAAGCTTAAATGACTTTAGCTGTTTCTCCCTCTTTCATAAGATATGTTATTGTTTCCCTGTCGGAATTAGTCGGTAAAAGATACGTATCTTTATACACTTCATCGCCTTTTCCCGTAATAAAGATCCAGTCACCTTCTTTTGCAATTTTCCAGGCATATTCGATAGCAGATGTACGATCCGGTATGACCTTCCCTTTGGCTGACGGTTTTAAATCATGTAGTGTGTCTATCATTCCTTCAAAAGATTCTGTCCCTAAATCATCCAGCGTTAAAATACATAGGTCACTATGCTGTTCCGATATTTCGACCATACCGCGTCGCTTTGTCACATCGCGATTTCCCCTAAACCCAAATATATGAATGATGCGCTTTGCCCCCATTTCTCTTCCTGATTTGAGACATTGTGCAAAAGCGTCACTTGTATGTGCATAATCTAGAATTAATTGTGCACCGGTCGGATGATTCAATACTTCAAATCTCCCTGGCACGCCGGGGAATGTATGTAGTGCGTCAATTATGACTTCACCCGGTATATCCATATTTCTTGCTGTCAAAAAGGCAAGAGCCGCATTTTGGATATTATGTTTTCCCTTAATAGAAAGCCTTATAGGATAGATTTCTTTATTTTTATATACAAAGTGTATATCCCCCGTTTTATTTTGTTGGATATATAAATCAGATTCTTTATTCCCTACACAAGAAATTTGGTCATTAGTACCGCATAACCGCTTTTCAAGTTTATTGCCCCATTTATTATTTGAATTAATAACGGCTGTTCCATCGGGTTTTATTTGATAAAAAAGTTGTGCTTTTACGGAGAAATAATCATCCATATCTTTATGATAATCTAAATGATCATGGTCTAAATTCGTAAATAGAGCATAATCATAGCTAATCCCTTTCACCCTGTATTGTGACAGGGCGTGTGAAGACACTTCCATAATGACAACTTCATCTTGACTTCTTGATAATTCTTTTTGTAATTGCAATGCATCCATGGTTGTATTTACAGATGGTGTGGATTTTTCACCATTTATATAGTTATAGACTGATCCAAACAAAGAACATGATTTACCATAGACCTCCATAATATGTTTCAACATAAAGGAAGTTGTGGTTTTTCCGTTTGTTCCTGTCACCCCAATCAAGGTTTTATTTCCTTGTACAGGGTAAAAATGTTTAGCCACATCAGCCAATATAGCCCTGCTATTATCCACCCTGAAATATGGGACTGAAATATCATGGATTTCTTGTTCACCGATTATTGCTCTTGCACCCGCCTTAATGGCTTGGTCAATATATGCATGTCCATCCGCTTGATATCCTTTTATAGCTACAAATAGGTATCCATCTTTAACTTCCATTGAATTATTGGCAATCCCAGTTATATTTATTTCTCTATCCTGAATGGATACATTAGTAATAATATCGCGCAGTAAATATTCTAGCTTCAAATCCTAGCAACCCCTTTTGTTCTTCTGTCTCTTTTCAATTACTATTCCATTGTGCCATCCAGTTTACATATACCTTTTCATGACATAAAAGGTACTTAATTATATGATTTGTATAGGCTTAAAAAATATACAAGCGGTCTCTCAACTATATCTATTTTCCTCTTTTTATATGCTCATAAACCAATTTACACTATTTGAGTATTTTTTCATAATTATATACAAGACTCACATATCTATAAAGAAAACTCCTGCTATATAGAAGGAGTTTTCTTTAAACTTTAACCCTTTTCAAAAATAATGAAGCGATTAAACCAATAACTGAAGCTGCCATTATGAGAATATATCCTTTTTTTACACCATAAACAAGAGCAGCAGTAAGGATTTCAGAATCAGGGTTTTTTCCCGCACCACTTAAAAAAGAAGTTTGTCCCATAGTCATCAAGCTAACTGCCAAGGCTGTTCCAATTGCTCCGGAAATTTGCTGAAGCGTGCTCATTATCGCTGTTCCGTCTGGATATAACTTCCGAGGTAATTGATTCAATCCATTGGTTTGTGTTGGCATCATGATAAATGAGATGCCAACAGATAAGCAAATATGCATCATGATAATAGTCGCTAACGGGGTGTCTAATGTAATTCTTAAAAAAAGAAAACCGGCAATGGTTGTCAATATAAATCCAATCAAAACCAACCACCTCGGCCCATATTTATCCATTAGTTTTCCGTTAATCGGGGACATAATTCCATTCATCACTCCCCCAGGCAAAAGAGTTAAGCCCGCTGTAAAGGCTGAGAATAACAATCCTCTCTTTAAATACATGGGCAATAAGATGGCATTTGATAAAATCATTAACATAGCTAAAAAAACCACAAATACGCCGAGGGAAAACATAGGGTAGGTAAAAACACGTAAATTAATCATCGGATTTTCTGTGTAAATTTGACGGAACGAGAACAATGTTAAGAAAAAGATTCCAATCCCTAATGGCAGCAATACTTGGGCTTCACCCCAGCCGCCGCCACCTTCCCCTGCCGCACTAAACCCATATACAATGCCACCGAATCCTATAGTAGATAGGATTATTGATCTAACATCTATCTTTGGCTTCGTTATCTTTGTTACATTTTTAATAAAAAATATACCTATAATCATTGAGAGTAACAATATTGGCAGACAAATCCAAAAAATCCAATGCCAACTTAATTTATCTACAATTATTCCTGAAAAAGTTGGACCAAATGCAGGTGCTGACATAATAACGAGACCCATTAAACCCATTACCAGCCCACGTTTATGTGGAGGGAAAATGACGAGAAGACAATTATTCATCAAAGGTAATAAAATGGCCGTTCCAATTGCCTGAATGACTCGGGCTATCACTAAAATGGCAAATGAAGGCGCAAGACCGCCAATCAAGGTACCGAGAATACTAAAGGACAAAGATACGAAAAACAGCCGCCTGGTTGAAAATGACTGAATCAAGATTGCCGATACAGGCACCAAAATACCAAGTGTTAATAAATATCCGGTTGTCAGCCATTGTGCTGTTGAAGCTTCTATATGAAAGTCATTCATTATATTGCTTAGTGCTAAATTTAATGCCGTTTCACTGAATAAACCGATGAATGCTGCTACTGCCAGGACGGCCATCATCGGCACAGCTTTTAACTCATTGTTCTCTTTTAACCTTATTTTGCTATCTTCCAATGATATCTCTCCTGTCAGCTATAAGCCCTCTGTAAAAATTCTTCGAAAACAATTAGTAAATTTATATAGATAGCTAATTGTTTAATTTAATCCCTTAATTTCTATACTTATATAATTTGTACTTCTTATCACAGCTTATGAATGGTATATTTTTCTTTTACACGTCAGGATTAAAAAATGGACTATTTCACAAAAAAAAGATAACCAGACACACCGGTTATCTAAAATGGATATCGAATTTATTTTCTAATTTTCACTGAGATATACCTATACAGCCAGATTTTCCCCGTCATTCCAAATGCTCTTACAATAATTGTACCTACTTCAGGTTCCACTTAAGTACCCATTCAATCACCTATCGCCAGTCCTCTTCATAGGTATGAATACTATAGACCATCCATAAAATTACTTCATTTATAATCCTATTGATAAAAGGAGACAGGGACATGAATAATCCATATGATATGAATAGTAATAATATCCCCCCCGGCTATCCGAATACCTTCCAAAATTATGAGCGTCAGCTACCACCAGTGCAACCATTAATATTTATTAATTCAGCTGGCGTTGCCAAAGAGTTGATCAATGATGCCTACACGATAACCAACCATATCCAGAACAATCCTCAGTTTTCAAGACAATTAATGACATATGCTCAGCTTGGTCAAAAGAATGAAGTCTTGAGGATGGTGAACAGTTTACCATTGAAACATCGTCCCGAGGTTGTTTTCACACCAGGGGCTTTATTAATCAGATTATTTCCAGGTAACCCGAATGACAGCAGCAGCGCCTTAACGATAACCATGCTTTGGAAAGAAGCATTTTAAGTTTAAGAATAAAAAACATCCCAAACGAACCACATAAAAATAAACATAGGAGAAATGATGAGTTCAACACATTTCCCTATGTTTTTCGCATTTTTCAAAGTAGACAGCCCCTTTAAATTACCACCATTTAACATATATGATAAAATCAGTTAATACGACTGGTAAAGGAGAGGACTGATTATGTTTGCATTCTTTAATAAGTGTGCATTTTGCAAAAAGAAAGAACGAGATTTGCGAAAATACCGAGATGATAAAGGCAAAAAAATTCATATATGTATAGCCTGTACTATTTACGCTGAAAGAAGAGCGTTTCACAAGTTATCTTGATTTTTTCATTTACAATTTTTTACGGAATGAGTAACACCATTTATCATAATCTAACTTTTCTTCATAAAATCGATGAGCATCCGTCCGCTTAACAGCAGATTCCAACGCAACATATTGTGCGCCGTTTTGCTTTGCCCATTCATGAATAAACACTAGCAGCTTTTCTCCATAACCCATCGAACGTTTATTTTCAGTCGTTACCAAATCATGAACGATTATGTGACGTTTATTATAGAAGTTTACACGAGAGCTAACTCCGATTACAGCTACTATTTCTTCACCTGAAAACATCGCAAAAAGTCTGTATCCTTCTTTTCGCATTTGATCCATTAACTCTAAATACGTATGCTTATCCAAATCAGTACGTAATTGTTTCATAATGGAATAGGCATCATCCCACTGGTCCACCGTAATCAATTCCATAATATTTTCTGTGATTATCGTCATGTTTATCCTCCTGAGGTTATGAAAGAAACCCATCATAACCATTAAAAATTTTTAGAAGTCAGCTCCGCTTCCATTATACACCAATCATTCTATTTCGCTATATTTTTTACGACATTTTTACCGATTTCCTTATGGTTAATTAGTTCTTGTTTGCGTTTTTAAAAATAGGTCAAAATCACGATAACCTATGTCGGTTACTCTTCATTAATAATTTTAAAATAAGCAATACAAACAATCCAACAAGTATATACTAGTTTAACTTTTGAGATATACCAGAATCATTTGTTAATACATATCCCCCTAAAAAAATACCCATATATCAGTTTGTTTGCCTGATATATGGGTGACCGATACAACAACACTCTTCTACCATCCACGGGTTAGATAGTTAACGGTATATTAAATTATTGCCTTAGAGCGATGACCTCTTCGATAGCAAATGCAACACCATGCTCGAGATTCGTTTTCGTATGATAGTGACAAAGTGCCTTTACCTCATTTGATGCATTGCCCATAGCTACTCCACGCCCCGCCATCTGCAGCATGGATAAATCATTTAAATGATCACCAAGTGCCATTACATCCTTCATCTCTACACTGAATTGATCAGCCATCTTTTTTAGTGACTTTCCTTTCTGCGCATCAGGATGATTAAATTCTATATTTCCGCGTTCAGATGAGGTGATGGTAAATTCTGATTGGCTACCTAATTGGCTTTCTATTCGTGTCAACTTATCTATATCTGCTGATAATACTAAAATTTTATAGATAATTAATTGTTCATCCAGATATACTTCTTCAAAATCATCTACAAAATGGCAGTGTTCGAATTTAAATCGTTCCTCTGCTCTTTTCCGAACATCCTCCAACATAAGAGCCTTATCTACATTCGGGAATTGTTCCATCTTTAATTGCATTCTAATATCAATATAGTGTTCCATGCTTTTTGAAAATACACCGATATTCGTAAAGAACTCAATATATACATTTTCCTTTTCCAATACTTTTTGAATAGAACGACACCATTCTTTTTGTAGCGGAAGTTTATTTAGAATCCTTCCCTGCTCGTCTCTTATTTCAGCTCCATTAAGCGCAATAATAGGACAGCATAATCCTGCTTCTTCTAACGGCATTAAAGCATAACTATACGGTCTGCCTGTAACGACAACTACCTGAATCCCATCCGCTTGCGCCTCTTTAATAGCATTTTTGTTTTCCATACTGATTCGGCCTTTTTCATTCAATAAAGTACCGTCCATATCTGTAGCAATCAATTTCAATATCTATCATTCCTTTTACGATAACTTACATCATTACTGCATATACTAGTATACTATCAAATCTATTGATTTAAATAGGTGATATACGATTTAAAAATATAGAAAAAGTAATTAAGTTTCTTATAAATATTTTATCAACCTTGAAATTATCATCGATTAGCGCTCTGGTTCAATTTAATTCCTTATTAGCGGGATAAAATGCTGCTAGGCTCGAATAAAATTAATCCATAGTTATCTATACTTGGTGATAATGACGTAAATATCATTTCATGTACGAATGATTTTCTTATATTTATAAAATCTATATTCTATCTTGTTTACTGATTGTGAAGTCTCTGCACAGCGGATCTATCATCCTAAATATACCGTGATACAAAAAACAAAGTAACCTTTTGATATGTAGTTTTAGATACTATATATCAAAAGGTTAACACCGCAACACAGAGCTATTGTATTTACAACTTGATAATAGTACAGTACAATAAAGTTAATGATTCATATTGTACTAGATAAAATGGGGTTTTAGAAAGAAGGAGAAATAATGAAAGACCATGTTCATGTTTATAGTAAAGGTGAAGAAATCGCAAACGCAATAACTCATGGTTTAGGCGTTTTATTAAGTATAGCTGCCCTGGTTCTGCTAATTGTCTACTCTTCTGCATATGGTACGGAGTGGCACATCATTAGTTTTACTATTTTTGGTGTAACCATGCTTCTTATGTATCTCTGTTCTACACTTTTACACAGCTTACCTCAGGGCAAAGCTAAAGATTTATTTGAAATATTCGATCATTCAGCAATCTATTTTTTCATAGCAGGTACATATACACCATTTTGTTTTATTGTATTAGACGGTTCGATGCGCTGGGCTCTATTCGGTATTGTCTGGGGTCTGGCAATCGGAGGGACGGTCTTCAAATCTTTCTTTGTCAAAAAATACATGCTTGTATCCACCCTTCTTTATATTGTAATGGGATGGATGATTGTATTCGCTTGGAATCCCCTAAAGAACTTTTTGGAACCGAATGGAATGATCCTTCTTGTTGTTGGAGGTGTTCTATATACGATCGGATCTATTTTTTATGTTTGGAGAGGATTTAAATTTCACCATGCGATATGGCATCTGTTCGTTATGGCCGGAAGCATTATGCTCTTCTTTTGTATCCTTTTCTACTTATTACCACAGGGATGAGCAAGGATATATTTCAATTAAAGGTTTTATACGCATTAGAATGATGGATATAAATTGAGGCTTGCAAACATAAAAAACCCTACATACTCCAGAGTAATCTAAGCTATAAGCCATCCAAGACAGTTCCATATATGGAGCTGTCTTTTTTTGTACATTTTTCTCACTTATTATAAATCCAAATATGGAAAGAAGGCACACATTCCCTGCCACTCACTAGCACTTCCATTACCCCAATTTTCCTCGAAGCCTCCTTAGGAACCTGATTGCTTTTTGATTCCTTTTACTAACCCTCGATTCTTGATTGCCTAAAATCGTGAACTTTGATTTTACTCCTGATTGTTGTGTTTCCTTCTTAGATGTCATTTCTTATACTCCCATCATGCAATTTGTTATAGGTTATGTTACAAACTGCAAAACCAATACAAAAAAAATAACAAAGTTCTATTGACTTTGTTATTTTACTGAATGGATATAAGCTAATGCTTTTTTATTCATTTCTTTTACTTTTTTAGTCTGCTTGCTGACTGATTTATCAGAGAGATGGGTGATTTTTGGACCTGTTTGAGAGCTTTTTGCCATAGTATCACAGGTTTCATCGGGATGAATTCTGTTTCTCCTTCGCCATATAGCCATCTTAATCCCCTCTTTCTTATTCTTTATATCCTTATTATACCAAACATTCACATAAACGAATCATAAATATGAACTAAATTGGCAATATGAACCCCATCCACTTCTATCGGAATGCCTTTGTCTTTCTTGACAACAATGATAAAGTTATACATTCGTAAATGGACAGGTATGAACAAAGCATCGTAATTTTCAAGTGTGATTACCTCTGAATTAAAAATGGATTCTGTAAACGCGAGTAAATTACTCTGATTAAAACCGAAATTATGTATATGATCAATTCTTATAAGCTTTTGTTTTATTGTTTCTTTTATGGATATCTCCAAATCACTTAAATCGTCTGCTTCGTATTCATTGATATCCACCGACAAACCAAATTCATCGGAATACAGAGCAAGATATATCTTTAATTCCCTCACATATTCCTCCCTGCTCTCAGGAACAGCCTTTTGTTCAAAATAATATATGGCATCCTGAACTAAGATGGACATATGCTCCACCTTCGTTACCATCGCTCTTTGAATTTTTTCATTTTCCTTGATGGTAGCTTCCAAAAATTCCGAGCCTGTCAAAAACTCTGCTTGCCATATTTTTAAAATGCTGGGTGTTAAAAGGATGGATAAATCAATAAATACCACAATTGCGGTTAAACTCAATATATATGTCCAGTTTGATATATTTATACCGTCTGCAATAACCCCGATACCAAGAGCCATCACAAATAGCATGTAGAGACTTCGGCGGAAATTTTTTAAATGCAAATCAAAAATCGCTGGTTTGGCGATAGCCATGATACAAGAAAAAAGAGAAAAACAAACTAAAATGGCAATATAAATTTTTCCGAACATATCATCCTCCATCAATCTTACTGGCGTTTTAATCCATTATACCATTTAATCCCATATTTTATATTCCCTAATTAAAGCGACTGACGAATAATTGTTCAGTAAATTATTTCACCTTCAGTTTATATCGAAAAGCTACTTCTTTCCCCTGATAAAATAGAACCTTATGATTATGTGTATTTAGGGTAACCATCACATCATATATGCCTGGTTCCAGTGTACCCAAATCATGATAATGACCATAGATTCTGTTCTTTTTATCTCCATTTATATACAAATGAGCGTGCCCTTCATTGATTTGTTGTTCCTCTAAACCCAGCTTCTCCGGTTTGAAGGCGAAATTTTTTGTTATAATCTTCAACATCCAACTCCCTGTTTGATCCTGTTTAATCCACCCATCAATCTCTGGAATTTTGGCATCTTTCATCTTACTAATTTCCAATCCCTCGTGATGCTCCATATGACCTGCTTGAGTTTTATTCTCAAAATGACTGTTTTGTTGATGAAAATAAAGCATGATGGATACAAAACTTGCGATGACAATAAAGCTAAGGATTCTATACATATACACTCTCTCCATCTGTATCTTTATCCGCTCTTTTTTTTAAATATAACCCAATCATAAATAATATAGCTCCCAGTACTAAAAAGGCGATATCATAAAATAAAGCATTGGGATCGCCTGGTTTTACCCGGTGAATCTGTAGGATATGGTGGTTAATAATTCCTTCAATTATGTTAAATAATCCAGCACCCATTAAGAACCAACCAATTACCTGTTTAATACCTTGTTTTTGATTTAATGGGTTACCAGCTAGCCATAAAATAAATCCCCCTGTCACCAGAGCAATGGTCACCGCAAAATGGAAGAGGCCATCACTTATAATTTGACCTGAGCGAGTAGTGTCCATCACGACACTATGCCATTGCAAAAGTTGATGAAAAATAATCCCATCCATTGAACCCATAAATCCAAATCCCAATAAGAAGCTCCCTGATATTAACAATTTCTTCTTGGTATAATCTCTCAATTAAACCCTCTCCTTTTATCCCATTTTTTTACTTAATATCCAATTGGTCTTTGCAATAAACAATAAGATTATCATGCTAGCCTGATTTTTTTTACAAAACATGGGTATCTATATACTATATTGGTAAAACGGAGGAGTTAAAATGAGTCAATTACCTAATCAATCGAGTTCTTATTGGACACAATTCAGAAAGAATCAAGATGCACTTAAATTTGATGAATTGCAAAATGATTTGAATACAGATGTTGTTATTGTTGGAGCCGGTATAGTCGGTATCTTAACAGCTTATGAATTGGTCAATAAAGGAGTTAAAGTTGCATTAGTAGAGGCAAGCGAAGTTATAAATGGGACAACTGGACATACAACAGCTAAAATAACCGCTCAACACGGACTTATCTACGACAAACTGATTAAAACGGTTGGAGAAGAAAAAGCAAAATTATATTATCAGGCAAATACAGAGGGGCTCGAATATATACAATCTCTGTATAAAGAAAAAGGAATTAATTGTGATTTTGAAGAGCAGGATGCCATTCTTTACGCCGAAACCGATGCATTTGAAAAGAAAATCATGTCCGAGTTTGAGGCTTATCAAAAACTTGGTATACCAGGCAAACTTGTTGCAGAACTTCCCTTGCCTTTCCCAATCAAAAAGGCAATTATCATGCCTAACCAAGCACAATTCCATCCAGTTAAATTTTTAGGCCATATTTTAAACCTGATTGTAAAAAAAGGCGGACAAGTATTTGAACAAACGCCAGTAGAAACTATTGAAGATAACGATAAAGGACCTGTTCAGGTTAAAGTGAAGAATGGACATACCATTTATTGCAATAAAGTTGTTATTGCTTCCCACTATCCATTCTATGATATGCAGGGGCTGTACTTCTCTCGCCTGAGCCCAAAACGTTCTTACATTGTTGCAGCTGAAATCAAGGAAGACTTACCCGATGGAATGTACATTAGCGCGGACCAGCCTACCCGTTCCATCCGCCATACAAAAGATGGGGATAAAACCCTCGTGTTATTTGGCGGTGAAAGCCATAAAACTGGCCAAAGCGAAAATCCACTCGACCATTATGAAGCATTAAAAGATTTTGCCGAACGATATTACACAGTTGATGATCTGCCTTATAGATGGTCGGCCCAGGATTTAGAAACATTGGATCATGTTCCTTATATAGGTCCTTATTCCTCGATGAAGAATCAAATCTATGTGGCAACCGGTTTTGCTAAATGGGGGATGTCAAATGGTGCAATCGCTGCTTTAATCTTAAGTGAATTAGTACGCGGTAAAGAAAATCCGTATTTCGATTTATTTACCCCTACTCGCTCAGAGACTCATATTCAAACAGCAGGTAAGTTCATTAAGGAAAATGTAAATGTTGCGAAAGAGTTAATTAAAGGAAAAATCACCGATACAGACATCAGTCTTGATGAACTTAAACCAGATGAAGGCAGTATGGTTACCTTTAACGGAAAACGAGCAGGTGCCTATCGAGATCCCAATGGGAATATTTGTGTAGTTGATACTACCTGTACTCATATGGGATGTGAAGTAAAATGGAATAATGGTGAACGCTCCTGGGATTGTCCATGTCACGGATCCCGCTTTGCAGCTGACGGAGAAGTCATAGAAGGCCCAGCCGTGAAACCTTTGGAACGATTGAACTAATAAGCTTTCATCAACCCATTAATTGGTCTGTACTCCCCTGGACCTGTTAAAATGAAATGACACTTTTTATGCCATGTAAGTTAATCTAAATGACATAAGGAGTGTCTTTTTTATATTTTGGTAAGTCCACACTTTCAGAGCAGACAGGAATTTAGAATGTTTGTTTATGAATGAACCCGGGATTTTATTTCAGACCTCTTTTCTTTATGAGAGACCATTTTCAGCTTTCAACCAATTCAGTAAATTTCTCTTGCAGCTTATGATTGAATAAGCATAACTTTTAAAAGAAGATTGAGGTATATTTATATATGAAACCATCGGGTACATATATAAGTTAAAGACATGAATAAGCGAGGATTAAGATGAGTATACTGTTAGCTTTATTTTCTGCCTTATTTGCGGCATTAACATCCATACTAGCGAAAATCGGTATTAATAATGTGAATTCCAATTTAGCCACTGCGGTGCGAACATTCGTTGTCCTTATTATGGCCTATGCCGTTGTCAGAATGACTGGTCAATGGGATGAATTATATATGATTCCAATAAAGGCATGGATTTTTATTGTTTTATCAGGACTAACAACTGGTCTATCCTGGCTATGCTTTTTTAAAGCAATCCAAATTGGGGATGTTTCCAAAGTAGTGCCTATTGATAAAACAAGCGTGGTGATTACAATTCTATTGTCATTTATCATTCTTCAGGAGCCGATGACTCCTTTAGTGATCACTGGCGGAACGATTATTACGATTGGTACCTTTATCCTTATAGGGAAAAGGGAGAAAAAGAGCCAAGAAAATTATTTTCAATCTTATATTTTTCTGGCTATCCTATCAGCCATTTTTGCAGCACTAACCAGTATCTTGGCCAAAATTGGGATTGAGGATGTTGATTCAAACGTCGCCACCTTCATTCGAACTGTAGTCATCTTAATTTTTGCCTGGAGTATCGTATTCTTCCAAAAGACACAAAAAGAACTTAAAACGATTACTAATAAGTCGTATCTCTTCTTAATCTTATCCGGTATTGCAACAGGTCTATCCTGGTTATGTTACTTTGCCGCCATTCAAATCGGACAGGTTTCCATCGTCGCTCCTATTGATAAATTCAGCGTAGTCATCACCATGATATTAAGCTTTATCATTTTAAAAGAAAGACCTGATAAAAATACAATTTTGGGTGGGATTGCGATTACGATTGGTACCATTCTGCTGATTTTATAAAAGGAGATAAAAACGTCGCTTGAGTTTAATGGATAAGTTCGATATATAGTCCGCCACTTTACTATTTATGTGAGTGTGCTAAGCAACTAGTAGTTACTAAATCCGAATAACCGTAAACATCCCATTCATTCACAAAGGTCTTATTCCATAGGATACAAAAAATCCTTAAAGAACCCTAGTCCTAAATGACGACCGCTTCATACCATTTTAGTTACAAATAATTTCACATAAATTCCTATATATACAAATAAAAAACTCCAAACCTTTTGGTATTGGAGTTTTTACTGTATTAGAAACGACTCGCAAGTTTCGCTGTTTCTTCAAGACCATTTGCAACAATTTCAATTGTACGGTCTGGGTATTGATTATGACCTTCAATAACCTCAACTTCTGGATTTGTAATTCCCCATAGGCTGATAGCCGCTTTAACTAAATTGACTGCCATTTCAGCGCCTGGAATAGCTGAGTAATCAGATCCTCTTGCAGAAAGAAGTGCCACTTTTTTGTCAGCTGCATATCCCACTGGACCTTCAGCTGTATATTTAAACATTTTTCCTGCTTGAGCCAAATACGAAATATACGTAATCAATGGTGCAGGCACAGTTGAATTCCAAAGAGGGAATGCAATTACGATTTTATCCATGGATAGGAATTGATCAATATATTGATTCGCTAAGTTAACATATTTAACTTCTTCCTCTGTTAATTCCATTCCTTGATTGTTTTTGTAGATGGCTGTAATGGCCGCATTTCCATAGTAAGGAAGTTCTGCTTGGAATAGATCCAATTCTGTAATTTCATCCGTAGGATTTGCTTCCTTATACGTATTTAAAAACGTATTATACATTTGTACTGAAACAGCTTGGTCAGCTGGACGGTCATTTACTTTAATAAATAAAATTCTAGACATATGTAAACCTCCCTGTTTGTATTATTGTCATCTTTATCTTAATATAGTTTGAATTCAAAGGAAAATAATATGCTTAATCACATTACAACTTTTCAATTAATAGAAGAAAAAATACTGGACATATTCGATTGCTCTCTGGCATACTAGAATAATTGAAAATAGTTACCTAAAGTAACTATTAGAGTTGGGAGGTCGCAATGGAAAGACATCAACAGCTATTTCACCAGTTGTCTATGTTACATAAGCCTTATATTGATCGGTTAAACAAGATACTTGGAAGATACAATCTGAACAGCCCTCAATGGACTATTTTATATATCCTTTTTAATTACGGGCCTCATACCCTTGTTGAGATTTCTAAATATCAAAGTATAGAAAAACCGTCCATTACTCGAACCGTCAGTAGTCTGGAGAAGCAGGGATATTTAATAGCTTTCCCAAGTTTGGATAAACGAAAGAAAAATATTCAACTGACTGATAAGGGTTCAAGTCTATACAAAGTAGTCCGTAAAGAAATAGACGATTTTCAGCTTGGAAAATTGACAGGTATAACGGCAGATGAACAAGAACAATGCTTAAACATCTTAGAAAGGATTAAACAAAATTTTCATGAGTAAGGAGTCTAGTATGCAAATAGAGCAAACAAAACTGTGGACAAAGAATTTTGTTATAGTATCCACAATAAATTTTTTATTAACGCTAGTTTTTTATTTATTAATGGTGAGCATTTCAGTATATGCCGTGGAACAATTCAATGCTTCGCCCAGTGAAGCAGGGCTGGTTACTGGAATATTTATTATTGGAGCATTAATTGGAAGGCTGCTTACAGGCAGAATTATCGATAAGTATGGTAGAAAGAAAATACTATTTATTGGTCTTATCTTATTTACGTTAACAACTATTTTATATTTCGAGATTAATAGTTTACCCTTTTTACTGGTTAACCGCTTATTACATGGGATTGGATTAGGGATTGCTAGTACGGCTACCGGTACCATTGTAGCGCAAATCATACCGCCTGAACGCCGTGGCGAGGGGGTTGGTTATTTCAGCTTAAGCGCTACATTGGCTACAGCAATTGGGCCTTTTTTCGGTATTTATTTGAAACAACATACATCCTTTGAAGTGATATTCAGTTTTTGTTTGGCACTTAGTTTCGTGAGCTTTTTAACTGCTTTTCTATTAAAAATACAATCAGACCAACAACCTGCAGCAGTCGAATCAGAAAGTAAAGGTTTTAAAATCTCTAGCTTCATTGAACCAAAAGCATTACCTATTGCCATTGTTACGATGCTAGCAGCATTATGCTACTCGAGCGTTTTATCTTTTATTACCTTCTATTCTGAAGAGATTCATTTAGTCGAAGCAGCAAGCTTCTTTTTTGTCGTTTACGCAGCAGCCATCTTAATCTCAAGACCTTTTACCGGCCGCTTGCTTGACTTAAAAGGTTCCAATATCATTATGTACCCTTGCTTACTTCTCTTTGCCCTTGGTATGCTTTTATTAAGCATTGCAGAGAATGGATTTACTTTACTTTTAGCTGGCGCTATTATCGGATTCGGTTTTGGAAATATCCAATCGACAACACAGGCCATTGCTGTAAAAGTGACTCCTCCCCACCGAATTGGTTTAGCTACGGCAACCTTTTTTATCTTTTTAGATGCAGGTTTTGGTATTGGACCTTATGTCCTCGGGATAATCATTCCATTAACAGGCTATCGATTCCTATACTTAATGATATCAATCCTGGTATTTGCATTAATCATTCTTTATTATTTTATGCACGGGAAGAATGAATCCTTAAGTAAAAAGCAAGGATTATTGAAGCTAAAAGAAACAAAATTAAATTAAAAACCATAAAAAGACAAAGTGGAATATCCAAAAGGACATTCCGCTTTGTCTTTTTATTCGATTTCTTATCCAGGATAATCATCTCCTTTAAATCTTTTTATCCTATATCAAGCCACAAAAAACAATATGATAATTGATCCCATTGCCATTAAATCAACAAGACATATACATCATTCAGTAAAATAAAAAAAGAGTGAGGCATGCAACTGTTACCCCACTCTTTATTCTTCTGTATCTTCCTGTTTAATATGCTTGAACTTCAGCGAAAAGGTTGCTGATTGGTCTGTACTACTTACATCAATACTCATATCATAAATTTCAGCGACCCTTTTAACAATCCATAATCCAATACCTGAACCCGACGTGATCTGCTTCGCTTTGCTTAGACGCACATACTTATCAAAAATCTTATTAATATTAGAATAATGTATATTTGATCCGGTGTTGGTTACATCAATATTTAGGGTATTATCAAGCTTATTCTCTCTAATCCCCACAAAAATGGTTGAACCTTTTGTAGAATATTTAACTGCATTACTTAATAAATTCTGCATGACTAATTCAAATGAATACTCATCAATCCAGATTTTAGTGGTTTGGCTCACATTATCATTTAAGATAAATGTATAGGAGGGGTAGTTCCTCATATAGGCAGCCATTAATGGTTCAATGAAATCTTTTGGTTCTATCCAGCTATCAGGAGGATTTCCCCCCAAATAATAAAGTTCATGAGATAGTTTAATACCCTCTAATAAGGAATCTATATTACTGGATTCATTTTTAATATGAAATAATCCCTCTTTTATTTCCGGGTGAACATCCGTTTCAATCAGATCTTCCAAATATTCAATGGTATTCTTAATGTTATGCGCGGGATTACGAACTTCGTGGACAATTTCCTCCAGGAAAGCATGTGTTTCATTTGTTACCGCCAGCATTTTTTCTACACTTTTATTGGTAACATCGTTTAACTCTTCCATCTCTCTTAACATAAATTCATTTATAAGATGAGGTGTCATATTAAACTTATTTTTCAACTTATAATGATTGGTCATTCTCGATAAAGGTTTAAATATAAATTCATATAACACCACTTGAAATAGTAGAAAGAAGATGAACATAATTGCATATAAATAACTATTTTTTACAAGAATCTCTTTAAAATCTTCAATAAGTACTGCCGAGAGATTGATTTTTGAATATAAATGCCCATTGAATGCTTCCGTATGTATGGCATGGCCAAATTCAGCCATTACGCAACTATTATTCTGGTAAATATCTACTTTTATTTTATCATTACTCAATCCATCTTTTACAAAAATATCTTCACGATTTTGATTCAAAAACCAAGAAATAACCGGAATATAGTGTTTATCCTCTCCATCATAATGGATATTCTTAGTTGATTTGTTATAAGCAATATTTTGATAACTTGAGTCCTTATCCATGATAACTATATACTCATAAGGCTCAGGCAGCTTACCAAATTTATCGTTTAGAAATTCTTCTTGTATACCATTTTCAGCTAAATAAGTCTCTGTAAGATAGAAATCCGGCAATAATTCATTAATCCGCAGCCTTGCACTCTCCGTAACCCGATTAATATTTTGCAGTACTACGATGCTAGTAAATATTGAGAATAATAGAATATTTGATACTATGGTAAAACGTTTTATGGTCAGCCAATTATTAGTCATTGATTTCATATCCAACATTTTTAATCGTATTAATACTATTCTTACCTATCTTTCGTCTAATACGATTTATCGTCGTATTAATAATGTCGTCACTCATCTCGCCATGCTCAGTCCATATTTTTTCCCACAATTCCTGTTTGCTGACAACCTGATTTTTATGCTCCAGTAAATATGTATATACCTGCATGGGAATTTTCGACAATGTTTCTACACTTCCATCTTCCTTCGTAATGGTTCCGCGAAGTGGTTCGACTTTTAATCCCCTGTGGATATAGAACGAATTATTTTTTACAGCGGCATTTTCCATTATATTTTTAATGTTAAGCACTAGCTCTTTATAGCTAAAAGGCTTTGTAAAATACAATAGGGCCCCTTCCTGGAGCCCACGTAATCTTGCATCGGATGAATCTGCCCCGGTCACTAAAACAAACGGAATATTATGTTTTTTTCGTATAATGGAAGCAGCTTCTAATCCATCAATAATCGCTCCATGAATCGTTATATCAAATATTAATAAATCGTACTTCGTCTTGTTACAAGCCTGAATTGCCTCTTCAGGGTCATCAAAATCATCAACCATATATCCCTGTAATTCCAGTCTTTTCTTTAATACATTTCTTGCCACAGGCTCATCTTCTAAAATTAACATTCTAATAGGAATCACCCTCTAAAAAAACAATATATGAAATTATATCACCATTATAATTACAGGTAAATACCCTCTTGTTTCTTATGCATTTCTAAATCTATCCATACATAAAACAAAGAGTGATTTCAGTGTATATGAAATCACTCTTTCATTATTTCCATATAAAAGTATTTAACAAGAAACGGATTTTTTTACCACCCGCATTTGTTTTCTGCCACAGTTTATTCATCATCCGTTTTCTACTACTTTAATAAATGATAAGGAACAGTTGTAATCACTACATTTCGTTTATAAAGTAAAAAGGAACGGATCAATAAACTAGACTGGTTATGGAGGATATTATGCCATCCTTTTTTCGGTATAAATTGCGGAATCATCACAGTAACCTGATAATTTGATTCACTCGCTTTATGCTCTACGATATCCACAAATTTGGTAAGCGGCTGGATAAGGCTTCGATATTGTGAATGTAAACTAACCAATCGAATATCTGGCTGCCACTCTTTCCACTTTTGTACAAATTTCTTTTCTTCATCTCGATCAAATGATACATAGACAGCAATGACTTGTTGTGCTGATAGGGTTTTTGCATAATTAATTGTATTTTCAACTACTCTCGTAACTCCCGCTACGGGAACAATAATCACATTTCCTTCTATTGGAATACTCTTAACATCCGAAGTAATACGCAATTGCTCTCCTACGCCTTCATAATGTTTATGAATTTTATGAAATACGATAATAATGACAGGTAAAAATATTAATATGGACCATATTTGTGTAAATTTTGTGAAAAAGAATATCATGGTCACAGTGAAGCTTATGATAGCCCCACTAGCATTAATAGCAAGTTTTTGCATCCATCCTACCGGTCTTTCACGAAACCACTTAAGCGTCATTCCTGTTTGTGAGAGCGTAAACGGGATAAAGACACCTACTGCATACAAGGGGATGAGTTGCTCCGTTTGCCCTTTAAATACAAGAATCAATATAACTGATAATAATCCTAAAATCATAATGCCATTTGAATAACCCAAACGGTCCCCACGAACCGTAAACATTCTCGGAATATATTTATCTTTAGCCAGATTAACTGCCAGTAAAGGAAAAGCTGTATAGCCTGTATTAGCAGCCAAAACCAAAATAAGCGCCGTGGCTCCCTGTAAGAAATAATAGAAAATGTTCCTTCCAAACACAGCTTCGCCAATTTGAGAAACGACAGTCACTTCACTCATTGGTGATATTCCATAATAGAAGGCAAGGAATACAATGCCAGAAAATAATATACCCAGCAAGCAGCCCATTATAACCAATGTTTTTGAAGCATTCAGTGGTGCCGGTTCTTTAAAATTCGGAATAGCATTTGATATAGCTTCCACACCAGTCAGCGCCGAACTACCGGATGTGAATGCTTTTAATAATAGAAACAAACTTATCCCAGCAACTGGTGTCCCAATTGATGTATGTAAATCAGCAGGTACTTGTCCTGTCATGATTTTAAAGATTCCAGTTCCGATTAAAAGAAATAAGGCAAATACAAAAAAATAAACTGGATAAGCTAAGATACTGGCAGATTCAGTAATTCCCCTTAAATTTAAAATCGTTATTAATACAACAAATATCACGGCAATTTCAACTTTATAAGAATGTAAAACAGGTATAGCAGATGTAATCGCATCTGAACCAGCAGAGACACTTACTGCTACTGTTAAAATATAGTCCACAAGCAGGGACCCTCCGGCTACTAAACCAAAATTAATCCCTAGATTATTCTTAGAGACAAGATAAGCTCCTCCTCCATTGGGATAAGCAAAAATAATTTGCTTATAGGAAGAGATCAAGATGGTTAAAAGAATCAATACTCCAATTGCGATCGGTACAGAATACCAAAATGCTGCTGCTCCAACAGAAAGTAATACAATCAAGATTTGTTCTGGACCGTACGCTACTGAAGATAAAGCGTCCGATGACAAGATAGCCAATGCTTTTCTTTTAAGCAGTTTCTGCTCTCCAGCTTCTGTTGACTTTAATGGACGACCAATTAATAAACGTTTTAATGACGAAACCACTCTTGCTCACCTGCTCTGATAAGATTTGGATAGATTATTTATAGCTTAATAGTCTTAATCAACAAAAAAACGCCTGCATGTCGTCAGTAAATAGACCTGCAGACGTTATAGTAGTTTCGTCTCACAAGTTTCACCTTCCTTCTCAAATAAAACGCTGACGAGGTTAGCTGTCGGATTCGGGCCTTCTGAGTAGCCCTACCATAAATGGATTCACCCCATACGATGGGTCCCCCGCGCTTTGATAGCTTAAGCGATTTAGAAATATGAAACTGTGATAATCGTACTCCTGAAATCAGGAAAAGTAAATCTATTTATTTCCAATTCTAAAGATACTTCAAGTTTTGTTATCTTTCGATGAAGAATTGATTGTTCTCTTAAAGTCCGGATAGTTTTTTTATAAATCGATGCTCTATTGGACGAATGCTAAAAACTAATCCCCTTCATTTCCCCATCTATCCAAACAACTTCAATCTAATAATCCTCATATTATGGAGGTTAATGGCAAATAATTAATATAAATATTATTTTATGGTTGAAAAATACTCGGAAAACGAATATTATAATAAATGTTGTTAAAAACGTTCGTCTTTTTCAGACGAATAGATGGAGGTATTATTTTGTTAGACAAATTTTTTTCAATAAACCAAAGTGGCTCTACTGTTAAAACTGAAGTTTTAGCTGGTATAACTACTTTCTTTACGATGGTTTACATTGTAATTGTTAACCCGGCTATCCTTTCCGCTTCAGGAATCCCCTTTAATCAAGTATTTATTGCAACTATTATCTCGGCAGTCGTTGGTACGTTAATAATGGGTTTATATGCCAAATATCCAATCGCTGTCGCACCAGGCATGGGAATTAATGCTTATTTTACAACTGTTGTCACTACACAGGGGCTTAGCTATCAAGTAGTACTAGGCGCAGTTTTTGTCGCTGGACTCTTATTCATGTTATTAAGTTTTAGTAATTTACGGGAAAAGATTATTAACTCAATCCCTCTTTCTATTAAGTATGGAATTACTTCAGGTATTGGTCTATTCATTGCTTTTCTTGGATTTAAGCAAGCACAAATCTTTGTAGCTAACGAAAGCAATCTAGTTGGTTTGGGAGATTTAACAGCCCCTATTCCACTATTAACTATTGCAGGACTGTTCATCACTCTTATTCTTATGGTTAGAAAAGTTCCAGGTGCTTTATTTATTGGAATGATTATTACAGCGATTATTGGCTATTTTACCGGTATGCTGGACCTTACAGCCAAGCAATTACTCCCTTCACTTCCAGAGGGAATAGCATTTTTTGATTTAGATCTCAGTGGTGTATTCACTAATGGATTATACGCCGTTGTATTTTCTTTCCTACTTGTAACTATTTTTGATACAACAGGTACTATGGTGGCTGTATCAGAACAGGCCGGATTATTAAAAGACGGTAAGTTCCCTAGAGCAAAGCAAGCTTTTCTTGGTGATTCCATCGCCACTACTGTTGGTGCTGCTTTTGGTACAAGTCCTTCAACTGCTTATGTAGAATCAAGCACAGGTGTTGCCGCTGGTGGCCGTACAGGTTTAACAGCAGTTGTTGTCGCAATATTGTTCAGTTTAGCGTTGTTCTTCTCACCGTTTATTGCAGCTATCTCAAACTTAGCTTCTATTACAGCCCCGGTTTTAATCATTGTTGGGTGCTTTATGATGGAAGGTATATCAAAGATTAGATGGGCTGAATTTGATGAAGCATTTACTGCATTTGCTATTATTCTTGCGATGCCTTTAACTTCAAGTATCTCTACTGGAATTGCATTTGGATTTATTATCTATCCAATCTTGAAATTAGTTGGTGGCAAAGCGAAAGAAGTTCCACCACTCGTTTACATCTTTGGAATACTATTCCTTATTCAATTAGTCTTCCTGGGAGGACATTAATGTAGAGAACATATAGAGCTGGATTGCTTGTAAATCCAGCTCTATATTTATACCCTTTTTAATATTTAGTATTTTCTGATATTCACATGATATACTTTTATAGTATTTATCATTTATGGGGAGGGTCTATTCATGAATACCTTTGAAGAAAAATTAGATCGTTATGCTGAATTGACTGTTAAGAAAGCGGCCAATGTGCAAAAAGATCAAATTGTGTTCATCATATCAACTATTGAAACTGCACCGTTTACACGTAAACTTGTCAGAAAAGCCTATGAAGCAGGGGCAAAGCATGTTTATGTGGAATGGAGTGACGAAGAAGTAAACCGTACTAAATATTTGCTGGCACCTGAAGAAGCATTTACGGAATTCCCATCCTGGATATCTGCCTGCAGAGATGAAATGGTTGAGAAAGGTGCAACCTTTATAACAATCGTTTCCCAAAATCCGGATTTACTGCATGGAATCGATTCAAAACGGATCGCCAATTTTCAAAAGGTAGCCGGTAAGGCTCTGAATAATTTACGTGAGGCTATGCAATCCAATAAAATCAGCTGGACAGTTGTCGCTGCTGCAGGTACAGGATGGGCAGACAAAATATTTCCAGGACAAGAAAACAGTATAGACTTATTATGGGATGCCATCTTCTCTTCTGTCCGTGTTGATCAAGCAAATGTCCTTCAAGCATGGGAAGAGCACCTTGAAACATTAATAAGTAAAGCTGATTATTTAAATAACAAAAAATATAAATACATACACTATCAAGCACCTGGTACAGATTTAAAAATTGAACTTTCCACAAAACATAAATGGTGTGCGGCAGGAGCGAAAGACTCTACCGGCAAGGAATTCATTGCGAACATGCCTACAGAAGAAGTATTTACGATTCCTTTAAAAACGGGTGTGAATGGCACTGTATCGAGCACAAAGCCATTAGCTTATGGCGGCAATGTTATTGATGAATTCACCTTGACATTTGAAAATGGAAAAATCGTGCATGCGGAGGCGAAAAAAGGTGGGGAATTTTTAAATCATCTTATTAATGTTGACGAAGGCGCCAGATACCTGGGTGAAATCGCACTGGTCCCTCATCATTCACCAATATCTGAATCAAATATCTTATTCTATAATACGTTATATGATGAAAATGCATCAAACCACCTCGCTATTGGCGCTGGATATCCATTTTGCCTTGAAGGTGGAGAGGCAATGAATGCTGAACAATTGCATGAATATGGTGTTAATATCAGCCAAGTACATGAAGACTTCATGATTGGTTCTGCTGAAATGGATATTGACGGAGAATTGCCGGACGGAACCCGTGAACCAATATTCCGTAATGGGAATTGGGCGTTCTGATTATTGTAAAGTACTTCTAAATCACCCCCACTTCTTTACATAAACAAAATAAAACGCTTAGAGAACCATCCTCTAAGCGTTTTTTTGCTCTTCTGTTACTATTATATTGTATTCATTAAGATTTAAACAAAATCAATATAACCACACTCTTATTACGCCTTCTCTTTTAAATCCTCATTTATTTTTAATTGCTGTGTCGCAAATTTTTGATAGAGCTTGTGAGTTTGCATTAATTCTTCATGTGTACCCCTACCTGTAATTGCACCTTTTTCTATAAATAGCAATTGATCAGCATCGACAACGGTTGATAAACGATGGGCAATAACGATTGTCGTCCTTCCCACCATTAGTTTATTTAAGGCAGCCTGCACAGTTTGTTCGGACTCGCTGTCTAAACTTGATGTAGCTTCATCCAGCATTAAAATACTCGGATTCCTCAATAACGCTCTTGCAATCGCAATTCGTTGACGCTGTCCTCCTGACAGCTTTAACCCGCGCTCACCTACTTCTGTTTGAAATCCTTCTGGCAATTGGTGTATAAATTCAAGTGCATGAGCCATTTTCGCTGCATTTTCCAGTTCAAGATCGGTCACTTCCCGTTCCAATCCGTAGCATATATTATCCCGTATAGTACCGGCCAATAGCGGACTCTCCTGAGAGACATACCCGATATGGTTTCTCCAAGATTGCAAAGTGTATTGATTGATTGGTATTCCACCAATCAGGATGATCCCCTCGCTTGGTTCATAGAAGCGTTCCAATAATTTGAATAAAGTGGTTTTGCCTCCGCCGCTTGGCCCAACAATTGCTGTTACCTTTCCCGCTTCGATTGTTGCATTTAAATGATGAAGGATTAAAGAATCTCCCGAATATCCAAATGATAAATCTTTCAAAATAATGTCATCATTTGCTTTTACTAATTCTTTTCCACTAAATAATTCTTCTTCTTTTTCACTTAAAATTTCAATTATCCTCATGGTTGCTCCCATCGAACGCTGCAGCTGAGTAAAAAAAGTAGTAATTTGCCCCATTGGCATAATTATTTGAAAAATATACAGAATAAAAGCCACAAGTGAACCAGCGGTTATTATCCCGCTCGCCACCTGCATTCCTCCATATCCAATAATCCCGACTAGAGCAGCCATTAGAACCAATGTAATAACCGGAGAAACAAGAGATTGAGTTTTTGCTTCTTTTAACCCCAATTGGAATAGCCTATTCACACCTGCCAATCCTCTATTGTATTCAATTTCTTCTGCATTAGAAGCCTTTACCAGACGAATTTCAGGTAATACCTGATTTAATATGCCGGTAAATTTCCCAGTCTCCGCTTGTGTCTCCCTCGATATATTGAGCATAATTCGGCCAATTGGAATCAAGATCATAGCCGCAATAGGGAATACAATAAAAATTAACAGGGTTAATTTCCAGTTCATGATAAACAATATGGTTATGGATCCAATGACTGAAATCATTCCAGTAATTGCCCCTACTAAATGAGTGGTGATTAATTCCTTCACAACCATTGTGTCATTCGTCAATCTGCTGATCATTTCCCCTGAACCATACCTATCTGAATAAGATACAGGGAGCTTAATCAGCTTTTTCCATAATAAATCACGAAGACCTGCAATGATTTTCTGGCCATTATAACCAAGGGCATAAGTAGCGTAAGCACTTAATGCTGCCTGAGTGATAAAAACGAATACAATGATAAATATTTGATTTTTGGATAGTGAGGACATGCTGAAACCATCTACTAATTCCTTTGTTAACAAAGGAATTAACAATCCTATCAGGGTAGTCACTATACTAAGACCTAGCGCAAAACCCAGTCTTCCATACGAAGGGTTAGTAGCATGCAATAACCGAAAAAAACGTTTATAACTCCCCTTCTGTTTTCTTTCTTTCATAAGCTTGCTTCCTCCTAAGCTTGACTTTCATATTTAACGTTACCGAAGAATCTCTATAAAGACAAATTATTCTTAGGTGGAAATTTCAAATTTATAATAAGTCCAAAATCGCTTCTGATTCATTATACATTTACAGATACATAAATTTCCATTATTGTTCCGATTTTCTTCCTAGTCAAGCTAATATAGGCAGTACCCTTCTATCGTTGTCATATTTTACACATTTTGAATCTGAATAGGTATATTGACTTGCATATATTATATAAATATAATTTATTTGCTTTTATTGGGTTTCTTAACTAGTAGGCACACTTTCGTTTTAGAGGTAAGGGTAAGACATCAAACAAAGATCACCCGCAGAATCGATGTGCATGGTCATCGCGATAAAAAAAGGCAGGCGAATCTATAGCGAGTTCAACACTTGTTCCTCTATATCAAACTTTTACTCAGCTCGAGGGATACATAGGATTGGTTGATAGCCAGAAACTTACTTTCATGAAAATCAGAATTAAGGAGATGTAAAATCTTTGAGGAAATTACTTCGCTATTTAGCACCGTATAAAATACTGATTATTTTTATATTCGCATTAGTATTTATACAGGCATTATCAGAATTATTTTTACCAACATTGATGTCTGACATCATCGATAAAGGTGTTATTAATCAGAACATACCATACATATGGAAAATTGGCGGATTTATGCTTTTGGTTGCCGCTATAGGTACTCTTTGCTCTGTGACAGCAAGTTACTTCAGTGCAAAAGTATCCATGTCTTTCGGCAAAAATCTCCGTTCCAAAGTATTCTCCCATGTAGAGAATTTTTCATTACATGAATTTGGACAAGTCGGTACTGCTTCGTTAATTACAAGAACAACCAATGATATAACACAGGTTCAGGTAGTACTGAATATGATTCTGAGAATGATGATTATGGCCCCCTTAATGGCTATCGGTGGCATTATAATGGCCTTTTCGAAGGATCCCGAACTATCCTGGGTTATCATTCTTGCGATTCCCATTCTTGTCGGAGTTATTCTATTTGTCATCTGGAAAGGGGTTCCTCTTTTTAAGCAGGTTCAGATCCGATTGGATGGAGTAAATCGTGTTCTTCGTGAGAATCTAACAGGTGTCCGAGTTATTCGTTCATTTAATCGCATAAATTTTGAAAAGAACCGATTTAAAAAGGCTAATTCCTCATTAAGAGATACTACTATAAAGGTTAATAAATTAATGGCTACTCTTATGCCGTTTATGATGCTGATTATGAACTATACGACTATTGCGATTGTTTGGTTCGGTGCAATCCGTATCGATCATGGAGATATGCAAGTTGGAGACTTAATGGCTTTTATGCAATATGCCATGCAGATTATGTTTTCAATGGTTATGCTTTCTATGATGTTTGTCATGATTCCTCGTGCTTCCGCTTCTGCCGCACGTATTAATGAAGTTTTGTCTATAAAGCCAACAATTAAGGATCGACCAACTAAAGATACAGTAAACCTAAACAAAACAGGTTACCTTGAATTTAAAGATGTTACATTCAGCTATCCCGGTGCAGAAGAACCTGCTCTTAAAGATCTTTCATTCAGCGCAGGTCCAGGAGAAGTCACAGCTATTATTGGTGGAACAGGTTCCGGTAAATCCTCATTACTAAAACTAATTCCGCGTTTTTATGAGCCGACTGAAGGAAGTATATCCCTGAATGGAGTCAATGTTAAAGAGTACAAATTAGATGAGCTTCGTAACCGAATTGGACTTGTGCCTCAAAAAGCCGTTTTATTCACCGGTACTGTAAAAGAAAACATTCTTTATGGGAATGAAAATGCCAATGATGAAGAAATTATCCATGCTGCAAAAATCGCCCAGGCCTATGATTTTGTATCCAATATGAAGGAAGGATTTGACTCTCCTATCGCCCAGGGCGGTACCAATATTTCAGGAGGACAAAAACAACGCCTATCGATTGCAAGAGCTTTGGTTCGAAAACCAGAAATCTATATGTTTGATGACAGTTTTTCTGCACTTGATTTCAAAACGGACGCTAAGCTGCGTAAAGCGCTGAAAAGCGAAACTGCAGAAGGGACAGTTTTATTGGTTGCCCAGCGCGTATCAACGGTTATGGATGCCGATCGCATTATTGTTTTAGATGAAGGGCAAGTTATGGGAATTGGAACACATGAAGATTTATTAAAAACGTGTGAAACCTATCAAGAAATAGTTAAGTCACAGCTTTCTGAGGAGGAGATTGCATGAGCAAAATGACAAGAAGACAATCGAATCCAGGATTTGGTCCTCCTGGCGGCCCTGGAGCACCAATCCAAAAAGCAAAAGACTTTAAGGGAACGTTAAAACGTTTAATTCGTTATGTAGCACCTTATAAATATCGACTTTTAACTGTCTTACTGGCCGCTATACTCAGTACAGTTTTCACTATTTTCGGTCCAAAAGTACTAGGAAAAGCAACTACCAAAATATTCGAAGGTATTATGGCAAAGATGTCAGGTATTCCAGGTGCCGGGATAGACTTTGAATATATTGTACGAATTCTTTTTATACTTGGAGGCCTATATTTATTCAGCTCACTCTTTGCCTTTATTCAGCAATTCATTATGGCAAGCGTTGCTCAGAATACAGTATTTACATTAAGGGAAGAAGCGGAAACAAAGGTATCCAGGCTCCCTTTAAAGTATTTTGATGGTACAACAACAGGAGAAACATTAAGTCGAATTGTAAATGATATTGACAATATAAGTACTACCTTACAGCAAAGCTTAACACAGATTATTACAAGTGTAGTGACAATTATTGGTGTCATCATTATGATGCTTTCAATCAGTCCAATTATGACGGGTATTCTCTTATTAACATTACCTTTAAGTGGATTCATCGCTGTATTTGTAGCCAAAAAATCTCAAACCTATTTTGCAGGGCAACAAAAATCACTTGGACATTTAAGCGGGCATGTAGAAGAAATTTATACTGGTCATGAAGTGGTAAAAGCCTTTGGTCAAGAGGAAAAGGCTAAAGAGGAATTTGAAGCAATTAATGAAACGCTGTACGAATCTTCCTGGAAAGCACAGTTCATATCAGGTGTTATCATGCCACTTATGCAGTTTGTCGGCAATATTGGCTATGTGCTCATATGCGTAGTTGGCGGTATTTTCGTTGCAAATGGCAGAATAACAGTTGGTGATATACAAGCATTTATACAATATGCACGCCAATTTACACAACCGATTACACAAACAGCGAATATAGCAAACATCATTCAATCCACCATTGCTTCGGCAGAACGTGTTTTTGAATTGCTCGATGAAGAAGAAGAAGTAGCAGAAATTGAGAATCCAAAAGTGATTTCCTCCCCAGAAGGTCATGTCGTTTTCGATCATGTTGCATTTGGGTATAAGCAGGATCAGCTATTGATCAAAGACATGAATCTTGATGTCAAACCAGGTCAAAAAGTAGCCATTGTTGGGCCAACCGGTGCTGGGAAAACGACATTAATAAACCTATTGATGCGTTTTTATGAATTGAATGGCGGGAGCATCTTAATTGATGGCATCGATATTAAAGAAATGAAACGAGGAGATTTGCACAGTTTATTCGGTATGGTTCTTCAGGATACATGGCTCTTTAATGGTACGATAGCCGATAATATTGGCTATGGACGAGAAAATGCCTCCCGTGAAGAAATAATTGAAGCAGCCATAGCAGCTCATGCCGATCATTTTATCCGAACATTACCTGAAGGATATGAAACTGAGTTAAACGAAGAGGCTTCCAATATTTCACAAGGTCAAAAGCAATTACTAACGATTGCCCGTGCCATTTTAGCAAACCCATCTATTTTAATATTGGATGAAGCAACAAGCAGTGTCGATACACGTACCGAAATCTATATTCAGAAAGCGATGAATCGTTTAATGGAAAACCGTACGAGCTTCGTAATTGCACATCGCCTTTCCACTATTAAAGATGCAGATTTAATTTTGGTTATGAATAAAGGTACCGTTATTGAACAAGGTACCCATGACGAGTTACTGAAACAAAATGGTTTCTACGCGGACCTTTATAACAGCCAATTTTCAGATCAAGAAGCTATATAAACAGAAGCTGCCGAGAAGATTAGATATTTCCTCGGCAGCTTTGTTAAAAAATTCCCAATAACTAGGAGTTTTCGTATCTGTGGAATCTATTGTATAAGTCAAATATGTCTGCATAGCTTTTAACAGCATAAAGGCGATGAAGAAATATGTGAACTCTAGTAGCCTGACCATTTAAGACTCCCTTCTCTGATAAATAGATCCAGATATTCTCTTATAGTTACTATACTAATTCCGTATAAAATCCTCGTCTATGTATGACCTCTAGAAATGTTATAATGTATAATTTGGTTCAAAATAATCAGTCCGTAGTTCATTTTTGTTTAAGTAATAAAGTGATAAACAAAAAATTCCTTTATACCCATAATCCATCCCTATTGCTTCCATCTCTATCTCAAGTATACTAAATCTTTGTAATAAAGGTGTTCTTAGTTACATAAGCATATTTACACATGAGTTTAGTCTATATCTGATGTTTTAAAAGGACAACTTAAGGATAAATGATAAGAAAGTCGTAAATTCCGAGGTGTATGATTTGGAGAAAACAATTACCGAGAAAGATATTAGCAGTTATATAGGACGTGTACTAAGAGAAACCTTCGGACGAGGTCCCAGCCACGTCATTTGTACGATTTCCTCGCCTTATCTGGCCGTGCATCTTGCCAATTTCCTTTCCCCAATGGAGAAATCCTTATTAGCCAATCAGGATGGTGCAGTTTACGTTCAGAAGAACCGAGATCTTCTAATGGAAACCATAATCAAAGACATTACCTCTTACATCGAAGCAACATTAGGAACTGAAGTAGATGAATTCTTTTATGATTGGAATTTGCCTTCTTCGACAGGCATGTTTATTATTACCCTGTCAAGAACAGCAACCAGTTTCAGTGACTATGGAAATAGAGAGATAGTCGAGCAGGAATTAGCCAAAGTAAGCAAGCTCGCTCAAAAGGTACCAGAAGATACCTATTCAACAATGTTGAATAAGCGGCAGCTGATGCTTGTTCGAGAAGGTATATTGGTACCAATTGAAAAGGAACTCATTAAGTTTGGCTTTAAAGAGCAGTTGATGATTGCTAAGCGAGACTTGGAGAAAAGCCTAATAAAAGAGCATAAAAGCACATTCGAGAAATATTTAAACTGTAAAATATATGAAGAATTCACCTTTTGGAATTTCGAAAAAGATAAGAGCTATATTATTTTTATCTTGCTAAATTAATTTTTTGATTGACAATACATACTATATATGATAAAATATTATTCAAATTTAAAATTAATTTTAACCTGATAGCAATGAGTGGGCATGGTACCATACATAAGTCAGAAAAGGAATGATACACTTGTCCTTTTCTGACTTTTTTTATGGGAAAATCATCAAAGGGAGATGGATACTTATAGATATGGAAGATTACATACAAATAAAAAATAAACTGCTAGACAAGATTGATTCATTTAAGAAACAAAACTTAGCGAGCAACAAGGTCCTAATTAAACGGATGGAAATTGAGCCTTATATCGAAAATGTTGCAAACTCTTTGTCAATTGATTATAAAAAAGATTTTTATCCAACAAATACGATTTATCATTTTAGTTTTAATGAGCAACAATTACAAATGAAAATTTTGTTTCGCTACGGGACATATTATACACGGCACCAAATTATAGACCGATATGAATAGCTGATTGGCTGCTATTTGTATTGAGACAAATTCTTTTGATTTATAGATTGTCTATCTAACCATATAAGCAGCCGCCTCTTGAAATTCTTTAGCTATACCTTTCCTCTCTTTGTAAAACCCTACCCTACACCCCTCTCATATTCCTTTGCAACAATCATTCCAGGCTAAATAGGTCCGCTGTCGTCTTTAAACATTAAAAATGACTTGTCTGGAAAAAGTTAAGTCGACTCTTACAGGAATTGAAACACAGTCAATTTAAGGAGTATATGCCGGGAAACACCATCCAGCATATACTCCCTCCCTATTCAATTGATCCTTAACTCTGTCTGTCCTATAAATAAATACGGGAATGCCACAATCAAACAGAAGATTAAAGGGCAGCGCGTGACTTCATGCCGCCCCTCTTCATAATTATTAGGCAACTATTCTTAATGTCCATACCGCTATTATCTATATATTATGCTTATATCCCCAAGTTCAATGATAACTCTTATCAAATTCCGTTTATAGTCGCTCTTTTTAAATTAACAAACTATTTTGAATATGGAAAAATTTAAGGAATGAATTTACTGAATCTTTTTGCTATTATAGGAATATAACATCACGAGTGAAGAAGGTGCTATAGTGTGTGCTCAGGAAAAATATAATGACTTATTGAATGAGTTAAGAAAAAATTACCAAATGTACTATGATAATAAGACCATATCACACAAAGATTTTTATAGACGCCGCGTAAATTTAATTATGAAACTTCGGACATTGGATATCAATCAAGAAAAACCCTCAATAAAAAACCTATCGACTTATTCATATCCTTATGATAATTAAAATTAATTTCAATCAAACCTGACCTAATAAGAGATTGGACAGTTAGTTACTTTATCAATCTCTTATTTTTTATTCCTTATTTATACCTAAAAACCTCATTTTTGAATTTTTAAGTCTTCAACTTTTACTACCAAACTACAGCTCGGTATTTTTTTAAATACTTAATATTGAGATGATGATTTCATTTCTGATTTCCTGGTTATGAGGAACCTGCAATTAGTAAAAAGATACTAAAGCGAAAACAATCAATAAGCATAATTATCAATGAATTTTTTTCAAATCAATGACTTCCTGTGCTAAAGCTAGAATTCTATTGCTCTCCTCTTTATTTACAATTTTATTGCCGGGGCCAAAGCAACTCGTATGTAGAAATACATTATTAAATGGGATAATCGCTTTGAAGTAGGATAAGATGGGCTTTAATTGATATTCTGTTACCAAAAAGTGTTTATCTGAGCCTCCATTTGTCACGACTCCAACCACTTTTCCTTTAAAACAATCAGGAGCTAAATGATCAAATAGATTTTTTAATACACCTGGTATCGAAGCCTGATATATAGGTGTACCAATGATAATAATATCCGCATATTTCAGTTTATTCACTACAGTTTGCGTATCTTGATTATAGGATGTTAAAGGAATCCCTCTTACGAACTCTACATTATATTTTCTTAAATCTATTAATTCTATATTTAATTGTTTATCGATATTCTTAATGGCAGCCAAAACCTCTTCCACAGATTTCGGTGTTTTTTCACCAATTATGGAACCAGAAAGTCCAATTATTTTCATTATCTATTCACCCCCCACTATTTGTATAACCATTTTCTGCTCACCATACTTTTAAAATTCTTTTTCTTAAATTGACTATCGATTGTTTCTTTTTTCTTAGGAGGATTTCTACATGAAGATAGTTGCTAACAATAAAATGATGGAAAAAGGTAAAATAGCTTTATCTGGGAAAATTTCATCCAATACTATTATTAAGTCCATTTATTAACGCTATGGCAAATGGAATATATTCTAGGAAATGATGATTGGTGACATAGATACTTTTGTTTTTATTATTCTATATCAAAACTAACTCGTTTTATCCGTTAGAATGGCCAGTTCATCAATTTTCCAGTAAACAAAAAAAGACCTTACTATTTCAAATAAGGCGAAAAAAAGATTCTCGAAAGTGTATGAAACTATTTTAAAACATCCTGGTATTCCTCCCCATTTTCAAGAATCTTTTTAGCAAAGGGGCATATAGGCCTTATATATTTATTTTCTTTTCTCGCATGCCCAACAACCCGGTTTACTAACGCCTTTCCATATCCTTTGCCCCGACAGCAATCTGCAACTAATGTATGGTTAATGATAATGACATCTTGTGCAGTTTCCTCTTTTTCCTTGGCAACAAATTCAATTTGAGCAACAATATTTCCGCCAACTGCAATATAAAAATCATCTATAAAGTTGGACATGCTACAATCGCCCTCCCATCTATCATTATTTCGAATCCGGAAAAAACAATAAATATAGCTGTTTGACTGTTGATAAATAACCATATTCAGGAAGGAACCAAAATAGTGTTAACAGAAGTTCAGTAAAAGATTACATAAGAGATTTTTAATCACCAATCATAACCAATCAATTATCGCCTTGTATTCATTCATCGACAATCACCCTGATTTCTGATTAAGTTTTCTGACTCACTATTAGTATATGAACATTACTAATCTTTTATTTCTAAAGAAATTATTATTTTAATATATTTACTTTTTATAAGTGACAATGGATAGTCGGTATAACCAGGTCTTTGACATACTAATTAGTACAATAATAAATAGTATAATCAGTCATTTGAATAGTGGGTCCTATCTCTTTTAATCACTTCCCCTATTCTGCTAACCTGCTAGATTATGTGCATTAATCTACCCAATAAGAAACAGTCCAATTCTAAGCGAATTGGACTGACACGTACTGTACGATTTCAATTTCTGGACCTTTGATGGTTGAATTCAAAAAATTCGATCTAAAATCAAGAATAAAAAACCTTCTTCAATTCATCACTTATTAATTGCCACGCCTCTTCAGCTTGTTCCAAATCACCTGAATGTGTAAAGGCATGAGCTGCTTCTAAAAATTTCTTTTTTACAACCGGAACCCCTGCTTCTTCTAGCTGACTTGCATAATAATCTGCTTCATCTGCAAGTGAATCGAATTCAGCCGTAATAATCAAGGCGGGTGGCAAATCTTCCATATCCTCCGCATAGATAGGAGAGACTAATGGATTCTCGGCGTCCTTCATTGATTTTAAATAGGATTCATTAAATAACTTAGCCAGTCTTGGTGGTATAGCCTTTTGGTGCTTTAATTTCAAATCTGGGTCAGTGGCAAGGTCAAGCGGGGGATAATCCAGAATTTGTTTTACCAGAGGAATTTGCTCCCGCTCTTTATTCAACAAACATAGAGCAGCAGCCAAATTACCACCTGCACTATGACCACCAACTGCAATTCGCTTATTATCTATCTGAAGCACATTAGGATTTTCATAAAGCCATTTCACAATATCATAGCATTCATATAAAGCAGTCGGAAATTTGTGTTCTGGTGCCAGACGATAATCGATATTTACGACGATACATCTAGCTCGCTCTGCAAGCACAGGACACCAAGCATCATCCAATTCAGCACTTCCCATAACAAAACCACCGCCGTGCATATTCACAAAGACTGGTAATGGCTCCCACCCCTGATTTTTTGGCCGATACGTAAGGACGCGAGTATTGCCAAAACTCGTTTCAATTAACCGCTCCTCCCTTTCAACTTCAGGTTTGATCCTAGGTTTCAAAGAGGAGGCCTGTATCATTTTACGTTCCATCATACGGATGGTTTTTACGAGGATTTTTTGATTAAAAACAAGCAATGTACACACCCCTTTATTCAAAAGACTGCAAACCAATTATAAAATAATTAAACTGTTCCTGATTGTACATAAAGTTTTTGTACAATAAAGTATATATATATTAAAATAATTATGACAATAACATATTAGGACAGGAGAATAGTTATGGAAAAGACGGCGATTCTTTTAGTTAACTTAGGTACACCAGATCAACCAACAACGACTTCTGTACGCTCCTATTTAAAAGAATTCTTGAGCGACAAAAGGGTAATTGATATACCTAAATGGAAATGGATGCCCGTCCTGCATGGAATCATCCTTAGAACTCGTCCACCAAAAACTGCAACACTCTATCAATCCATATGGACAGAAGAGGGTTCACCTTTATTAACGATTTCAATTAAACAAAAAAAAGAATTGGAAAAATATTTTTCTCATTCTAATATTAGAGTGTCACTCGCTATGAATTATGGGCAACCATCTTTAGACGATGAATTAGAAAAGCTGCATAATTGGGGTATGCGACGATTAATAGTATTACCTTTATTTCCGCAATACTCATCCACTACTACAGCTTCTATTTGGGATCATTTGAACCATATATTATCCACTTGGAGAGATATCCCGGAAGTTATTTTCGTACGTGACTTTCCAGATCATCCATTATGGATCCAATTATTAAAAAGACGAATTGAGCAATGCACAAATGAGCATGGACATCCTGATGCAGTCGTTCTTTCCTACCACGGAATACCTAAAAGGTATGTATCAGAAGGTGACGATTATCCGTATCAGTGTTTAAAAACAACTCATGCATTAAAAACCGCACTACCAAATTATAACTTTATCACGAGCTATCAGTCCAAATTTGGCAAGGAACCTTGGTTAGAACCATCAACCAGTGATACATTGCGCCATCTTGCAGAAAGTGGTTACAGAAATATACAGATCCTAGCTCCAAGTTTCATAGCTGATTGTCTAGAAACATTGGAAGAACTTCAAGTTGAGAACCGTACCATTTTTATGGAAAATGGCGGTGAAAAATATCATTACATAGAAGCAGCAAATGACGACCCCTTGTTTATTAAATGCCTACTCGATATCATTAAGCCTTATCTTGATGATTATATAGATGATCAACAATCTCTAATTCTTTGAAATAAGTACCATTTATATCATATTATAAACCAATACAAATAGAATAAAACAGATTATTGCTAAAAATAACGAACCATCCTTTAACACGGTTGGTTCGTATATTTGTAAAATTGCTTAAATCAGAGAATTTTCACTCCACTTCCATATCCAGGCATAGACCATTTCCAATCTTCGCCACGGTCCGATGCCGTTTCATCTAATAAACTCTATTACCAACAACATCTTCACTTCTGCAAAAGATTGAATCATAACCGCTTCAAGTCATTTCCACTGAATCCATCTCTATTTAAATCGCATGACATCTTATTTCAATAAAATAAATAAGTTACCCTATAAAAAACAGCGCGATCATAATCGCGCTGCCACACTGTAGTTATTTAGATACTACTTTTATACTTTTTATAACATACAAACTGCTCTTAAACAGAATATCAGATATGACAAGTCCAATCGCAATGCCGACAGCACTATAGCCAACATTCAAAAATCCGATTAATGCACCATCATAGTCCTGTAAAATTAACAGGCGAAACGACTGGAAAGCTGTAATACCCGGAACAATGGGTACCAAGCCAGGAACATAAAAGACTGTTAACGGCATTTTAAAGATTCGTGCTGAAATCTGCCCTGCAAAGGCCAGTAACAATGAGCAAACCACACTGGATAGAAAAATCCCATAACCTTCCGTACTTAAAACCCAATATCCCATCCAACCGCACATTCCTACAAGCCCACCAACAGGAATAGATTTACGTGGGACATTGCAAATGACAGCGAAGGATATCGATGATAAAAAACTAAAAACCATATGAAAAAGGATTTGATTCAATTTACCCTACTCCTAATTGATAAATAAATAATAGACAGTAGCAACTCCCGTGCCAATCGCCCCGGCAATGAATACTGCCTCCACTAAACGGATCGTACCGGAAAGATAGTGTTTTGCCATCATATCACGAATGGCATTAGTCATAGCAATCCCGGGTACTAACGGCGCAACGGTACCAATCATTACTGAATTTAAATGGCTCCCCACTATACTATTAATATAATAGGCAACGATACCTCCTAATAATGCTGCAAGATATTCTACTATGAATGGTGTTTTCATTAATTTAAAGCAAAATAAATACGTAATATAGCATAAAAGACCACCAATCATACTTGCAGGTAAATCAATAAATTCCCCGTTCATAATCAACATAACGCTTCCGCTCAGTACAGCTGTGCAAATAAGCTTAATCCATAAAGGGTAATCAAGTGGATCTTGATCAATAGCTTTTAGTTCCGAAAGTACTTCTTCGGTTGTCAAACGTCCCTCAGAATACATCCTGGAAATTTGATTGACCATCGTTACTTTTTTAAGATTATGATCCCGGTTATCAACTCTTACAAAGTTTGTATTATCTAATCCAATATTCACAAAAATTCCATTAACCGTTACATATGTAAATGGTGTTGTACCATGCTTTATTCCCAGTGAAGTACTAATCATTCTTTCCATCGTTTCCTCTACCCGACCGGTTTCCGCTCCATTTTCAAGCATAATACGGCCCGCCAGAAGACTGGCATCAATAATAATTTTATTCTTGTCTACTGCCACTTTACTTTATTCACTCCACCCATAATATCAATCAATGCTTATATATTGTACAATAATTATTTCAAAATAGAAAATAAGATGTTTTTTATACACATGGGTAGCACAAAGTTATTTTTATAGTACTGAAAAAGCCTAACTAAAGAGGATGGGACATAACTTATAAACGATCCTGAAAAAATAAACGATATCTAATTTATCGGCTTTGTTACTTATTAAAGAGTTAAGATGGAAGAAAAGTTTGTTCCATTGCGCGCTTACTCCTTTCGCTTTCCGCGGGGAGGAAGGCTTTAGCCTCCTCGGCTACGCCTCGCTCAGTTCTCAGCCATTCCTCTAGTTCCCGCAGGAGTCGGTGGCTTCCGTTCCATTCCACTAAGTTTAATAATGGTATACAGTAGTAACCAATCTATTGAAAATAAATAAAAATCCAAACTATTAGGCGAAATATTTATTAAAATATCACCTAATAGTTCGAATTTATCATCGACTGAAATACTTATGTCCCAGCCTCGTTATAGAAATGTCGGTTAAAGAGTGTTTAAAAACTCCCTGACTTGATCCGGTGTTTTAGCATTGGCACTATGTAAATGAGCTATTTTTTCTCCTTTTTTATAAACCAACAAAGAAGGAATCCCCATAACATTTTCTTTTTCAGCCAATTCCGGAAATTCATCTTTATCAATTTTAAACCATTGTTTATCTTGATTTTCCGAGATTATTTCATCAATAAATAGATCTAGGCGCTTACAATCTGGACACCAAGTTGTTGTAAATATTTCTATTGTTAACGTATCACTCTTTATGTGTTCATTAAATTCCTTCACGGATGTAACGTGTTGCATATATTAAATCTCCTTCCATATCTCTATTAACATAATAAACAATTTTAACATTTTATACATTTTAAATGCTTATTTATATGTTGTTAAGAACAATATTTTTATCAACCTATACCTTTTTTCACATAAATTGGTACAATAGACTTATGGCTTTTTAAAAAGGAGGGATTTTATGCGGTTGCTACATTTAATGTCAAAAGAAGAAACCGAAGAGGCTATTGAGCTATTAAGATACAAGCTGAAAGTATCATTGGAGAATCATGGATTATACGATAACCGTACGACTGAACTAAATAATCAACTTACCTTGTATATCGCTCATTATCTAAAACTAACATCTACGAAAACTTAGGTTTAATTAGAATCGGCGGCTTAACTTACTGTTTCAAAAAAACAGATAAACCCTGTTTACCACCAAAGCTCATCCCCAAATCTTCATTCAACTGTGCCAACCTCTGCCAACGACGAACCTGTTGTTCTTTCCATTTCATTTAGGACTGTTATCATCTCATCTGACAATCCATTGGACCTTTTTCTTATTTCAACTCTGCCCTTTTCAGCTGGGTTGCCAAAATAAACTTTAAGTGGTGTTCCCTTGTACTCCACCGTACGGTCATGTAATTCACTGACTTGTTCCTCACTTCAGCTCCAAAGATACTAAATTAGCATAAACCCAACATCAAAATAGAAAGCAAGCCAATTTCCAGCTTCCTAATTTTACCCACTCACACATTATTATTATTAATTATTCTTTATCTTTCTTTAGATTCCTATTTTCACCATATAAAATACCTTGAACGCATAAAATATAGAGTAAATGTTCATTGTCTTTACTAATTTTCTTTTGTAGAAAACAAAAAGATATACCTGTAATAATCATCAGACCTGATTTTTTGACTGTTTCAACTACACAAACTGACGTTCTCTGTGACATTTACACTATGGCAGCATGAACTGTTATCACTCTTAACGATGAGAATGTTGACATACTATGGAAGTGATGACCATAATATGGGATATGAATTTTTATGAGGAGAAATAGGATGATCACGAAAAACACAAAAACACACCCACCAATAAGCCCGGAATATGACCCATGGGAAACCTATATGGATGTAGAGCAATATGGAAAGCTAACCCTTTCTAATATTGAGTTCACTACTACAACCCTTTGTAATATGCGTTGCGAGCATTGTGCCGTCGGCTACACCCTTCAACCGAAGGATCCGCAGGCTCTGCCTTTGGAACTATTAATTCAACGTCTGGATGAAATCCCTCATTTACGTTCCATCAGCATAACCGGTGGTGAACCTATGCTCTCCAAAAAGAGTGTCGAATATTATGTTGAACCATTATTAAAATATGCACACTCACGCGGTGTACGTACTCAAATCAATTCTAATTTAACTCTTCCTCTTGAAAGGTATGAATTAATTATTCCCTATTTGGACGTATTGCATATTTCGCATAATTGGGGAACCATCGATGATTTTATTGATGGCGGATTTGCCATGATGGAAAGAAAACCAACTCGACCACAACGCCAAGCTCTATTTGATAGAATCATTACGAATTCTCAAGCATTGACAAAAGCCGGTGTACTTGTCTCTGCTGAAACCATGTTAAATAAACGAACACTGCCCCATTTAGGAAGCATACACAAACAAATAGCGGAAGAAATGGGATGTCAAAGACACGAGATTCACCCTATGTATCCAAGTTCATTTGCATCCGCTTTAGAAACACTTTCATTAGATGAAATGAGGCAAGCAATCCACCATTTACTTGATATCCGTAATCAAGATATATGGATGCTCTTCGGAACACTGCCATTTTACCCATGCAGTCAAAATAAGGATGATCTAGAACTGTTACAAAGATTGTATTCAAGTAAGAGCGTCACTGTACGTAACGACCCTGATGGCCGATCTCGTCTAAATGTAAACATATTCAGCGGTGATGTTATCGTAACAGATTTTGACAATATCCCACCACTCGGAAATATTAAGGAACAACCATTACAAGAAGCCTATAATGCTTGGATGGAAACAAGTCTGGCTGATTCATTAAACTGTCATTGCCCATCTGTAAAATGTTTAGGTCCAAATGTATTGGTTAAAAACGCTTATTATCCAATAATGAATTTTAAATTGAATAAAACCAATTTATAAGATACATTGATTGAGGCTGTCTGGTGAGAGATGAATAGACTTACCAACCGCCTCTATTGTGTACTATTAATCTCGATTTAATTCTTCTTCCCCCTTGCAAGGTAGGATTGTTTCGTAACTCATCCAATGATACCTAGTCTTCTATAAAGTTTATGTTACTCAATCCGAAAGTTTGCCGTAGCAACATCAGCTTCCGCGTCACTACGGACCCCCTGGAATCAAGCTAACCAAACTTTCATCTTCGGGGATTGGAACTTTTACCTTAGATATTACACCCATGTCGGGCCCATAAAAAAACAGCATTCGCTAGGCGAACGCTGTTAATAATTAAAACCATTTATTTACTTTAGAAAGACATTGATTATGCTTTTTAATATAAGCTTTGGCTTTGCCGTATTTCTTAAAACCACCTTCGCCTTTATTATAGGCACTCAAGGTAGCTTCTTTCAATGCCGTACCTTTATAACCTTTTTTCTTATATTTCTTTTGTAAATCGGATAGCATATATGTACCCCAATTAATATTTACATATGGATCATAAGGTAGGTTCTTTGTTTTTGTAATTTTAGCTAAATTTTTATGGTTAACTTTATTAATTTGGAAATATCCATAATTACTTCCGCCTTTTGCTTTTACTTTCATATTGCTTTCATGCAGCATTACTGCCAGAGTTTCTCTATAATTCAAACCTCTTTGTTTAGTCATTTTATACAGATATTGTTGTTGAGCTTTTGGTAAAGGAACTTTTTTTGAATACTTAAATCCAGCTAAACTGCTACTTGCTGCTTCAGCTTTTTGACCCGGTATTGTCGTACTAGCGATTAAAGCAAAAATGAATATAAAACTGATAGCAATTTTCCCAAATAGTTTAGGTTGTAATTTAATCATATAAACTCCTTTTCATTAGCAACTTTTTGTATTAATTTTTGGTACTCTTGTACTATATCAAAACTATTAAACATAAATATATGAATTCATCAGATTATAATGCTAATGTAAACCTCTTGTATCTAAAGTAATGTTTTTGTAACAAAAGTATGCCATTCTAAATGAAAAACCCTATTAGATTGAAATTGCATGTAAAATATTCGAATAAAATTAATCATTACGCTCTTATTTACCTAGTTTAAAAGTCTTGCCTTTCAAGTGTTTGAATAACCTTCAGATATCTTAATTGAAAGAAGAGGCTATCAAATAAAAGGACATTTTATCGTAATTTTTATAGGCTGTTTAAACACGTAAAATAACTCATCATACCGTTCGGGCTATAATTGTTTACAGCAAAGCACAACAATAAAATGTATAACGAGAATAAAAATAAAAAAAAGTTGAGTGGATTCATTTCCATTCAACTTTTTTTCTATTTTTCCATTATCAAATTATTCACATTACAGGTATTATTCTGATAGACAAAAAAACAGCAAAGGGAAAGAAGTAGAGGTGATATTTTAATGAGGAAAACAAAGAATTACAGAAGAATGACTTTATTCATATCTTTTTATGTAATTAAAATGGGGTATCATTCAGCTTTCTTTTACTTGTCTTCCTTAAGGATTAAATAATTTAACTTAATACCTCTTGAATTGTAACAAGCTTTTTTAATGTAATGATATTCCCAAGATGGATACCTTCATGAAAAATAGTTCGTACAAGGACTTGTTCTACCGTATACATTCCTGCTTCCGTAACAGCAAATTCTTCTTCCAGTCTTTCACCATATAAATCTCGGATCATAAAAGGCTGTACAGCGAGCAGACGTTTTACATAATCTAAAGATGGGATTGGGATTCCTTCTGCCCAATCTTCAGGACTAGTACCATATCCAAACCATTCTTTGAAATGTTCGGGTATCATAATGGGCTCTTTCGTTAATTGTTGGATCCATTGATATTGTTCCAAATATATATGACCTAGATTCCACCGTATATTATTCCTAAATCCCTCAGGTATAATATCCGCTTCCTCTTCGTTAATGGTTTCTACTTCTACCAACAATTCATGTCTAAAATCAGTCAATTGATTGAGTAGTACTTCATGCCTTTTTAACATCCTTATCCCTCCTTAATATGGTCTAATCATTTAATTCGGGTATTTCAAGTAATTTTCCTTCCTACTTTGTGACCATTTGTGAGGCTTACTTTTACTTGATCCTTTTAATTTATAGTCATCGACTATATATGTACTTCTTTTTCTGTTAAAAAAGGAAACTCATTAAATTAAAAAAACATCCAATTAGGGAATGGATGTCTCAAATCAGGATGATTTTAGGGCCTTGAGTATAGTAAGCTGCAGGGATTCTTCATTTGTTACTTTCTTACGTTCTTCTATCTTATACTTCATTCCATCAATTAAAAAAAGACCATTGCCAGAATATAAAACCTCTTTCCCCTGTTTCTCCAGCTCATATTTAATAGCCATTACATATTCATTTGCATTTGAATATCTTTCATTCATTCTAAGGATAATTGTAGAGTTCTGACCCTGCTTAAATTTTACAAAAAATAAAAAACCAAAACTCACAAAAAATAGAGCTAATATAAACACCACACAAATCACCACTATTTCCATATATTAACTATATTTTATATCAAAAAAACCAAATATTCTACAGGTTTTAATGATTTTCTTCTATCATATCTCTTCTCTTTATTTGATCTGGCAACTACTATTCATTCTTGATTGTGAATAGTAGGTTCTATTGATATCCCTTCCTTCTATACGGTAAAAATAAGAATGTCTAACTAATATGTGTTTAAAAACGGGTTTTCTCCACTCATGAATTCCATTTTTTCAAATTTTGATCAAGTATCACTAATTCATCAACACCTTTTAAATACAGGGGAATTTTTAATATTCAAGTACATCTTTATCATTCTTCCATATTTAGAGCCAGCTACTTTAATACTCATTGAATAAAACATAGCGAGTCTTATCTTCATATAAGGACTACAAATTCTCTCCTTTTTTATACAAATACCTATTCACAAAATCGTGTTTCTTCTATATAAATGTATTTATTCAAAATTATAAGCAAAGTTTTTGCCGAATTAAGTCTAATCCTATAACTTTTTAAAAAAACCTTAGAACTATGTCATAATTTAGGTTATAATAAAATAAGTAAAACCAGTACAAAGTAAATAGTCTTGAACTTTAACTACTTTAATATTTAAAATACGATCATATAATACTGGAAACCTATAAAAATTGAATATATGGATTATACCTTTTAAATCTTTTATTCATCCTGACTTTAAAATGCATGTTTATTTCTTTCTTATAGTAATTCCACCTACTTTTTTACCTATGTTTTCCAAATATAAGTTCTTTTACTATTAATACTTAGTTTTTTTAAAAGATTTATATTTTCATTATATTCCATTTTTTCAAATATATGGATTTTTTTATGACAATTATGACAAAATCCATATTTTATAATTTACTAGGAAAGTATATGAATACCACGCTTTGTTTAGTTTTTTTGCCTTTAATTATCTGAATTTTCAATTAATTAGACATGTTTTTGAAATAATTACGTTATATCAGTAATGAATTTATCATCTCCCCGTTATTACTTCTTTCATGTAAACCTGATAAGATTGTCACTGTTAGCTCAAAACAAACAATTTTAGGAGGAATAAACTACATGAAGAAAACTTTGTTATCATTCGTAGCGGTAGCTTCCATCACCGTTGCTATAGGCGGAGCCAAAACTTCTGCTCAAGAAATCACTGTCCAAAAAGGTGATACACTATGGGGACTCTCAAATAAATACGACACTACTGTTGATCATATTAAAGAACTTAATAAATTAAAATCAGATGTCATTATTGAGAATACAAGATTGACCGTGAAGGAAGAAGCTATTACAAAATCTTATACGGTTAAACAAGGTGATAGTCTATGGAAGATATCTTTTAAAAATAAAATTTCTATTAATCAACTGAAAAGTTGGAATAACTTAACATCTTCTATTATCCAACCAGGGCAAGTACTTAAATTGTCTGGCGAAGGACAACCAGCTCAAAATCATAATAAAGTTGTTAATCAAAGCACAAAGACATCAACCGAGTCAACTACCACTACTAAAACAACAACTAAAACTGAAACAACTACTAACACTGCAGAGTCCACTGGACAACAAGCAGGAAAAACAATTTCAGTTTCAGCTACAGCTTATACAGCTGATTGTAATGGTTGTTCCGGCGTAACAGCCACTGGAGTCGATTTAAATGCGAATCCAAATGCTAAAGTTATCGCTGTTGACCCAAATGTTATTCCATTAGGTACAAAAGTTTATGTTGAAGGTTATGGATATGCTACTGCTTCTGATACAGGTGGTGCAATTAAAGGGAACAAAATTGATGTTTTCATCCCTTCTCAAGATGCTGCTCTTAATTGGGGACGTAAACAAGTTAACGTTCAAATATTAAACTAACAAAATCTTAAACTAACAACATTTAGCTTAAACGACACCTTCCGAGTTTACATCCAGTTCTCGAAGGTGTTTTTTATATATTCTGTTTTATAACCTGATATTTCTCCTGCTTTTTCAATACCATCCAGTTAAACATTCATTTCTAATTCACCCAGATACCTGATGAACATATAAAAATTAAATACCTTGAGTTTATATATACCACCTGATCCTCATATTGCTTTAAGTGTTATATGTTTGGGGATTTTTATATAGATGATTCTCCCAAATCAGCATCATTTTCAGCTTTCATATTACTTTTATGATTAAAATTATTTTGTTATCCTCATTTTGACTAATCATTTTATGATCTGAAGGTTGCTTTAGTAATAGTTAATTCTTTATAATTCGCATGTCTAATGGCTTGTAATCTTTGAACTTGGATAGCTCAATATGTTTATTTGTGAAGGGATATTACACAACAATCTTCTGTTTTTACTATTCGATCATCTTCAAATTTCCATAAAGTGAATCACGGGCGATAGCATATCCAGTTCAGCGTGTCTTCTGAGTAGGTAAATGTATGTTGAGGATGAATAAATCATTAAGGTATTTATTCCTACACACCTGCCTTCTGTTCTGTAAATAAATTTCCTTCCACATGCTGGTTTTTGCTATGGTGAGGAAAGCATTGCATAGTAAATCATAGCCAAAGCTAATAGAGAAAAATTACCCCAATAAAATTCAACAAGTGAAATTACCTTAAAAAAGTTAGTCTAATAAAATAGGAATAAACAATTATATTGAGGACAAACACCCGATATTTATGTAATTACCCTTAAGACTCCGTTAAATAACCAAGGCCACTGACTAAAAACCTTCCATACAGATACTGGTTATATAGTCCAGTAAACTAATAGATTAGGCAGACAGCTATATTTATCATAAGTATTCACTTGGGATGTAAATTCTGCCGTAATGGTGGTGATTCCTCCTATCAGAGACTAAATTATTGGATAGCTGATTTGGAACGCGATTCTTTACAGAAATAAGGACTATGCACCAGTTTAGCAAGCAAACACGTGTAACCATGTAAGGTTATGATAGTTGATTATTTAAGCATACCATGGGCATTCTCCTCGTAAATTAAGTGAATATCTTTAGCAGCATTATCAAGGTTTATACTAAATAGTTATGCTAATTGATCCTGATCCTGTGGGAACACTTATTAATTCTCTGTAAAATGACTATTTAATACCTCCTTCTCGTGCCATTGAGCAATTTGCTGATATATAGGTTTAAGACCAATATTCATTTTCATCCACTTCACACACCAACTACCTATAAAATTTTTACACTATTATTATTAAAGAATACTTCACTGTAGTGAACTGATTGCTATATATTTTTTGATAATGACTATAAATTCATCATTTCTCTTCCATTTTGGTCGCAGGGTAGCATAGTCCCGATAGGTGAAGATACATTCACTGAAATTACTTTTGTTGATTTTCAAGACAAAACAAAAAAGCATGCTTAAATTTTGAGCATGCCAACCATTTTATGATTCCGTAAACATTAACCTTTATTCACTTTTTTCTACCTTATGACCGCCAAATTCATTTCTTAAAGCTGCTACAACCTTACCATTAAAAGTGTCATTATCTTGGGAACGATAACGCATTATTAGAGAAAGTGCCATAACTGGTGTCACAGCTTGCAGATCCAACGCCGTTTCCAAGGCCCATTTCCCTTCTCCCGATGAATGCATAATTCCCTTAATATCATCTAATCTTGCATCTTTAGCAAAAGCTTGCTCCGATAATTCCATTAACCAAGAGCGTATAACCGATCCATTATTCCAAACTCTCGCTACCTGTTCATAATTGAAGTTAAATTCACTCTTTTCAAGGATTTCAAAACCTTCTCCAATCGCTGCCATCATACCATACTCAATTCCGTTATGAACCATTTTCAAAAAATGCCCGCTTCCCGAATTACCTGCATATAAATACCCATTCGGTACTGAAGTTGCAGCAATTAATGGCTCAATTATTTTCCAGGCTTTCTCTTCACCACCAACCATATAACAGGCTCCATTTCTTGCTCCATCCATACCTCCAGACGTGCCTACATCCATAAAGCAAATTCCAGATTCTTTTAAATCATAGTTTCGCCGTACTGACTCCTTATAATTTGAATTCCCACCATCAACCAAAATATCCCCAGCACTTAAATGAGGATAGAGATTTTCAATGATAGGATCCACCATATTATGTGGAACCATGAGCCATATCACTCTCGGCTGTTCTAAACTATTCACTAATTCCACCATATCTTTGCTGCCAATCGCACCATATTTTTGTATACTCTCTACTGCAGTTGAATTCACATCATATGCATGAACAGTAATTTGATGATCTATTAAATTTTTTGCTATATTCATCCCCATCTTACCAAGACCGATTAACCCTACCTTCATCAAATCATCCCCTTACCAAATTTCTTTCTTATTTACATCCCTTTCTTAGAAAGAAATAAACATGAAATCTCGAACTTCTTTCCAAATAGATGGAGACATGATCTTACAAAAGGTTAATGGAGGCTAAACAAATTAATTGAATCTTTGCCTTATAGACAGAAATTAGTTAAAATTTTTAATATACAGATCATATTGAGGGAGAGATTTAAGTGAAAATTTGTACAGAGTGCTTTGATGGAAAAATAATAGATGAACAACATGAACAATATGAACATTTGGATCGAGAATTGATTCGCCTTATTGAAGTTAGCCATTTTTCCTATGACGAGGCTTTTAAACGTGCAATCAGATTATATCCCGCTATAAAAAGCTGTCCGGATTGCAATGGTTCCGGAAAAGTTTAAAAAGAGTACATCAATTGCTATTCTAATTGGATATAGATGTATCATCCGATTCTTATAATAAAAAACGAGGTAACTTATGCGTAATTCAATTAATTCTCACCATAACAATCAGGATTTAAAAATATATATTGGTGAGAATTATCAATCCTTTTTAACTAAAAATCATAGAATCAGAACATGGAATATTTCAGGATTAGTCTTTGGGATGTTTTGGCTGGCATACCGAAAAAGATATGTGTCTGTCAGTATTTTTATTCTTATCGATATTTTGGTTTCTGTTCTGTTTCGAAATCATTTGTTTTATTGGCTTGTATTTGCACTATTAATGCACCTGTTTATAGGTAAAAGCGGCAATCTTTTGTATATGGCTGGGACAAAAAAACATATTAAACAACTAAGGCTGAAATATTCGCATCTGGATGATAAGGAAATGGAACCCTTACTAATCAGAAAAGGCAGGACCAGTTGGAAGCTTATTATCCCTTTACTCATTTATTTTGTACTTATTCATACTTACATTTTTATCGATGATATAAACTCTATTTTAGAATATCTCTTAAACAAAAATAAAGATAACAACTAAGGCACAAAATCCTTAGTTGTTATCCACAAAAAAATGATAGATGAAGCAATGAAAAAAGAATATATATTTCTCTTACTGAAAAAGGATGAATCTTGAGCTCGCTATGAGGAAAAAGATAATCGACATTACGGCATTTAATATAGCCAATCCCTTATTTTTTAACAGGATATGATTTATACACGTGACCAAAAACATAGCTCCAATGGAGATATGTAAGTAAGGATATAGCCAAACACTATCTTTTATAATAATAAAATAGGCAAATACAATGACAAATGAAGAACTGATAAATTTAAAAAGTTTCATACAATCTCCTTCTATGCTTCTTTCTATTATTAAATTAAAAATGTTACCATAAATTCTTGCAACGGCATGGGTTTATAATTTAAAATCTCAGTATGAATATACATTCCACTTTTCGACTAATACGAATATAGCATAATATACAATAAAAACGATTATCTGAAAGCCGCTAACTACTGCTCAGACAACCCTTTATTATTACACATTAGCATTCTGCAATTTTCTATGGTCGGTAATAGGAGAATTCCCATTTAGATAGCGAGCTAGCATAGATATACTAGGGTTATATCCATATAAAAGGGAGCTTAATGCAGTAATTTTATCGTATTCACCATTCAGTTGTACTTGACTATTTATAAATATTATAAAATTACACTTTCATATTCTTACCTAAATTACGCAAAATTAGGTGAACGTTTTGAAGCTATCTACTGAGAAAAAAGTAATTATCCATATATTACGCAAACCTGCCTATGGTGAAAATTCAGATAAAATTATATAATTGAATCTTATAGAACATCCAACGCAGATGTTTCTTATAAAAAAGCTCATGCTAAGAGTAGAAAGAATAAATTAGGAGGGAACTAGTTTGAAGGTCATTGTGTATAAAAAAGATATCGATCAATTCCTGGCTGATTTTAAATCTATCTCTTCTTATGATGAAGTTGGTAATAAGTTTTACTTTATCTTTGAAGATCATAAAAGGGGTGGCCACTGGACCTTAATGTTTTATGATAAAGAGAATAGATGGACTGCTCATGGGAAAGGCGAGTTATATAGCGATATAGATGAGTTGCCGCTACTAGGGGATCAATTGAAGCTATTTATCTATAAAAATAGAAAATACATTAATAACGTGATTAGACAATTGAGAGTATCTGTACCGTCTTAATCGTTTTTTTGAGGATTAACAGACATATAACAATCCATTACATAAAAAATAAAGAAGCCAGTGTTTTCATTTTAAACACTGGCTTCTTTATTTAGTTCTCAAGGACCTTAATAAATTCACGCATATAAGGCGGTAAATCAGGCGGGCGTCGACTTGAAATAATATGTCCATCAACGATGACTGGTTCATCATACCAAGTAGCCCCTGCATTTACCATATCATCTCGTATTCCAGGCGTGCTTGTTACCTTGCGTCCCTTTAAAATATTCGCGGATATTAATACCCAGCCTGCATGGCATATTTGTCCAATCGGTTTTTGCTGTTCATCCATCTTTTGAATAAACGCTAAAACCTCCGGAAAACGACGAAGTTTATCTGGAGCCCAGCCACCAGGTACTAAAACAGCATCATAATCCTCCGCGCTAACTTCATCAAAACTATAATCACTTTCTGCGGGTACTCCATATTTTCCTTTATAGCTGACTCCTGCCTGTTCACCTGCCAGATGAACAACTGCACCTTCTTCACGCAGCCGATGAATTGGGTACCACAATTCGAGGTCCTCAAATTCATGATGTACAAAACTAAGAATCTTCTTATCTTTTAATCTCATTATGTCACTTCCTCTCTCGCTTTTATATTATTCCCTATCTTTATAAAACTATGCTTTAAGCTTAAAAGCTTTTAGAATAATACTGTTTATTTTCAATATTTTATAGCTAGATTTTATAAATAATAGTATCAGTATAGCAGAATATTCTAAATTATCCCTATACGTACTGCTTATTTATTTGTAAAATTATATTAAAATATCATTAAAAGGAGTTTGTTATGAGGAGATTAAATAAAAAGAAAATAGTGTATGTATTTATTTTAGTTTGTATGTTTGGCTCATGGATTTCTTTTCAATATATTTCTGAGAATTCTAAAGCTGCTACAGAACTCGAACAATTAAATAATGAAATTAAATTGGCTAAAGAAAACAATAAACAATTAGAAAGAGAAATTATAACTTTGCATAAAGAAATTGAACAATATAACATGAAGGAATCTTCCTCAATTGATGGGGTTGCGGATATAAATACCACAGATAAAACAAACAACCCCTCTGATGCAACGAATATGGCCGAGGGGAATACAACCCAGCTTACGTCCGATGAAGTATACGAAGAGCATCAGGAACCTTCTGATATCTCATCTCCTCAAGATACGGCTATTAATCTGGTAAAAAATTATATTGGCTATTCCAATGAAGTAAATGTTCATTTTGAAGTAATAGGAAACGTGTCTGATCATGAAAACTTGACTATACAGGTTTATGAAGTAGTGGTTGATGAGGAAGAAAGCCAGCATTCTGCTACCTGGGGATGGTATAGAGTTAATTTAAAAACAGGTAAAGTTTATGAAGTAAATAACTAAACTATGTTGTTGTAATTCTTCACTTTGTATTCTTAAATAAAAAATACTATCATTATAAAATAGAATCTAATTGATTTTGTACATATTATAGCTGAATTTCTTTTCAAAAAATTCAAATTATAAGCGTTTAATATAAAATGTGTTATAATGAGTTATTTTACACCTTTTTACTCGCTCATTCGAAACTTTTGTCCTATAATATATATATACAATACGTTTCGTAAAAGGTGGGAGCAACCATGAAATCTTCTTTTGGAGGCAGGTTAAAAGAGTTGCGTAAAGAGAAGCGTTTATCACAGGAAGAACTAGGAGCTATTATAGGGGTTGCACAATCAACATTGGGATCATATGAACGCGAAACACGTGAACCCAGTATTGACGGAATATTGGAACTTGCCCATTACTTTGATGTTTCTGTCGATTATTTATTGGGTAATTCTGATGAGCGAAAATTTCATGAATTAACACAGTTACAAGGGTCCTATGACTTACATCAATTCATGCATGAAAATGAGATCATCTTATATGGCAGAACCTTAACTGAGGATGAAAAACAACGTCTTCTGGATATCTCGTTAGGTCTTTTTTATCGATAGTCACTTATACAGGCAGCTAAAAAGCTGCCTGTATTTTTATATATTAATATAAAGAAAAGATAACTTTCCCCTTCAATACTTCATGACCATATTGATTAATGGCAGAAACGCTAAAATCCAGTTCACTCTCTACCTTTGTATCAAGTTTCGCAGTTAACCTTATTATATCTCCTAAAAATACCATATCTCGAAAACGAATCGTAAAGTCTCTTATAAATCCTTCTTCATAAAAGGGTGTAAATAGTTTGGACAGATTTCCCATTGTCCACATTCCGTGCGCTATAATACCAGGAAGACCTAGTCTTTTTGCCTGCTCTTCATCTTGATGAATGGGATTCTGATCACCTGAGGCATTTGCATAAGCAACCAGCATCTCCTTGGAAACTGGATCTAATACAACTTCCTTCAAGTCATCACCCGTCTGTAAATCAAGCAAACAAGTCATCTTTTCAACTCCTTTTGTACTGCTTCGTTAATAATGATGACGATTGTCGAAGTGAATATCGTATGACCCTCTTTATCCTCACCATTATTTTCTATACGCATGATACCCATTTTACCGTTACTTCCTGTTCGCTCCTTGTAGTCTTTTACTTTTGTATAACAATAAACTTCCTCACCAATTAATAAGGGTCTCTCATAATGATAGATTTGTTCTCCATGAATCAATCCTTTTGTTGGTAATTCCAGATCATCTACTTTTCCATAATCGAAAACTCTTGGATATGTCGGTGGCGCTATATTCTCTCCATATCGGGATTTTTTGCCTGTCTCACTATCAATATATATGGGATGCTCATCGTCAATCGCATTGGCAAATTGTTTGACGCGTTCTCGGTCAACGATATTTAATACTCGATTAGAGCTTTTTCCAATCGCTTGGATAAACAAATCTTTCACCTCACTTAATTTTTTGGACCTCCTGCCACATATAAAACCTGCCCGTTTATAAACGAGGATTGTTCATCTGCAAAAAATGCTACAGCATTCGCGATATCTTCCGGCTTTCCACTTCTGCCCGCAGGGATCATTGAGACACTTGCCTCAATTAATTGTTCAAAGGATATACCAATCCGTGCGGCCGTTTCCCTTGTCATATCCGTTTCTATAAAACCGGGAGCAACTGAATTAGCTGTTATTCCATAACGGCCCAGCTCAATGGCCAATGTTTTAGTGAACCCCTGCAATCCAGCTTTTGCTGCTGCGTAATTAACTTGCCCTCTGTTGCCTAGAGCTGATGTAGATGAGATATTTACAATACGTCCATACTTTTGCTGAACCATATACTTCTGAACAGCTCTTGTCATATTAAAGGAGCCTTTTAGGTGAACATCTATAACCATTTGCCAGTCCGAATCAGTCATTTTGAAAATCAGGTTATCTCTGATGACTCCTGCATTATTGACTAAAATATCAATTGCACCATAATGTACGAACACTTCATTGACCGCATGTTCTACTTCTTCCGACGAAGTCACATCTGTAACCCCAGTCAACACATTATAGTCTTTCTTTTTAAATTCATCCTCAGTTACTCTTAAAGCCTCTTTATTCACATCCAAAATAGCCACTTTTGCACCCTGAGATGCCAAATACTCAGCTATTCCTTTCCCAATTCCCCTGCTTCCTCCCGTAATAATGGCAACCCTATTCTCAAATCTTCCATTCATCTTATCCCCTCCAGCTTTTACGTTTCAATATGGTTAAATTAAACATTTACTTATTCTGCAAAAATACTCTTATAGGGATCATTTCAGCTATAATCTCCTATTTTCACATGCCCTTTTATCAGATTGCGTGCGATAATCATTCGCTGAATTTCGTCGGTACCATCATATATTCTCCATAGCCTTGCTTCGCGGTACCAGCGTTCAATCGGCAATTCTTTCGTATAGCCCATCCCTCCAAAGATTTGTAAAACACGATCGACTACTCTGTTTCCCATATTAGATCCATACAATTTAGCAATCGACGCAACATGCCGGTTATCTTCCCCTTGATCCAAGGTAAATGCTGCGTTTAATGTAAGCCATCTTGCCGCTTCAATCTCTACTGCTGAATCCGCTATCTGCCACTGAATGGCTTGCCTCTCAGCAATCGGTTTACCAAATGTAATACGCTCCTTCGCATAATCAATTGCCATTTGCAATAATCTCTCAGCCGCTCCAACAGCACGTGCTCCAACAATCCATCTGGCAAAACCAATCCATTCAAGTCCAAGATTATATCCTTTGTGCAATTCACCTAAAATATTTTCTTCAGGGACCCGAACATTTTCAAATACGAGGCCGGCTGGCCCCCCTTCTCCCATCGTAGCGATAAACTCAGAACGCCATCCCATAGTACGATCCACGATAAAACAGGTTACCCCTTCCCGCCCTCTCGATTCAATGTGCCTATTTTTATCTGTGATGGCCATCGCCATTACAAAATCAGCTTCATTTCCACCTGTAATAAATGTTTTTTCACCATTAAGAACCCATTCCGATCCATCCTTAACAGCTGTCATTTTTATGTTTTGAGTATCTGATCCAGCACCTGGTTCCGTCATTGCGAAACATGACTTTTTTTGTCCATTAATCGTAGGAATCAAGTATTTTTCCTTTTGATTTTCATTGGCATAGTACAAAATATTATCTGCAGAACCGCCAAAGGTAAAGGGGACGAACGTCTTGGCTACTTCCATGGCGACAATAGCCATCATCATTTGCCCTAAATCAGCACCTCCGTACTCTTCCGGTGTGTTAATCCCCCAAAATCCTGCTTCTTTAGCTTTTACTTGCAGTTCCTTTAGCTTACCCGGAGGAAGACTTGGTTTACCCTCTCTTTCGTTTCGCAACACTTCCTGTTCCAATGGCATTAATTCTTTTTCGACAAATCTTCGGATTGTTTTTTGAACCATTTTTTGTTCATCCGTTAAACGTAAATACACAGTACCCCTCCTCAATGAGTAAATACTAACCAGTCGGTATGTTCACTTTGCAGGTGCGGCTCATTGCACCTGCTTCATACTAATAGAACGACAGATTCTAGATTCTTGTCTGGCAACCATGAGTCAAGGCGTTCATTAAACCATGCCAACTTCGCTTTCTGATGTTTTATAGATGTCTTCCAATTTCTTTCCTCTCGCTCGGGATAAAATATCCATTCTGATTTGAAGCTGCTTCATAGCAAAATTAACTACCTCTTCAGGGTTTGTACCAAATGCCTCTATATCTGCATCTGTCAACCCCTCCTCGACAATAGTTATTGCCAAGGGTGTTAATTCTTCCATCCGTTTCATGACCACATCCTCATAGATATGCGGATGTTCACAAATCAATCGCTGAAGCAAGTATGTTCCGTAACCGATATGGCGTGATTCATCCCTCTTTAGATTCCCAATACCTTCTAGTAATCCTGGCATTAAATTTGATTTCTCCAAAGATTGATAAAAAGAAAAATACCCCGTTTCAGCAAGTACTCCTTCTACAAACATGTTATACACTGTAGAAGCGTCTGCTATCGCCTCCGGTGATTGATCTGTAAGCAATCGATCCATAGCATTTGGCAAAATAACATGGAAAACCTGCCTGTACGTATCTGTTAATAATGGATTTAACTCTCCTTTTTCACCAATGGCATCTAACACAGTTCTAAAAAATTCTGTATGTTTTGCTTCTTCAAACAGAAAGGTAGTCAAGAACATTTCTTCTTCTATCCTTCCATCCTTCGCAATCGCCATCATAAGGGGCAATAAATCGAGTGTGACGGCCTCTTCTCCAGCTTGGAATTGTGATAGAAGACGAAGAATGCTATGTCTCTGTTCTGGTGTAGTCTGTTTCCAATCTACTGCATCTTTAGTAAAATCTATATCTGCAGGGTTCCATGTGCCAACCTTTTTTGCTTTTTGATATAAGCGATATGGAAACGAATCTACCAAGAGTCCCCTCGAAGTTGCCGTAATGGTTTCTCTCATAATTTATAATCTCCTTTCTTCATATATAATGAGTTTAAATCCTGCACTAACATATTACTGTTACCTCTGGAGTCTTTAATATTCACTCCTCATCAATCCATGAGGATGGCCTTAACACCTATCCATCCATTTTGTATCTGCTATAGAAACGCCAACATATATCATAAAGTTTTACAGTAAACTACAGACGCTGAACAAAAACCAAAAAATTACCTATTCTTGCTGTTTCAATAAAGAGAGATAACCTTCTAATTCAACTTGATTCTTCACATAAAACTTGGTTGAGATTTTGAAATCCAGCAAACTGTTTGCAAATCCTTGATTATCTTTATTTGAAAACGTTTTCATAATTCGGTATATAAAATCATACCTGTTGGATAGACGAAACTTACGATATTTTTAGACTTTATACCTTTATTTATATTGCTTTCTTACGGCCTCTTTAAGTATGTTCTTTACATAACCTTTAAATTCCTACCTAAAATCCGAAAAATATTTATAATAGGTCTTTAGTTACAGCCTTTTAAACGGAAATTTCAGTATGTGAGTGCCGGCAGTTCTACAGAGTATGGTTAGCAAGGGAATAAACAAATAAAAGCACCCATTCTTGAGTGCCGTCGTGTATTCTACAGTAAATTCATGTTATTTATTGAAAAATTCTAATATATTAAATTATACTAATTGGATACTGCCGCCGGCTTTATGGACGATCGTATCACTTTATAATTTTCATGGCGGACAACCGTTCTAGGTGTTTCATAACAAAAATGATTGGCAACTTCCTCGTCTATATCCACAATGCATGATAACTCTCGCACAATTGTCACTTTACCTAAAACAGACAGGCCTCGTCGCTCAAATTCAACGATATCCCCTACTTTTCCCTTTTCTTCTATAGTAACTTCATTGGGTAATATATTATTCATTTCTTTTCCTCCTTAAGAGAATGATAGATACATAATGTAAGACTTCAAAAAGTTTATTCCGTATGTATTTTGACATATCAGTGTAATTTGTGACCATTTACATAGAATTTAACACAAAAAGTATTAGGAATCAATTAAGTTTTCAAAAAAAAGAGACAAATGAGTTAATTATTTCTTTAAAAAACTAAATATTCATTCTTATATAACTAAATCATGACGACCAGAAAAATATTTAATAGATAGTAGTGGAATTTTGCTCGTAAAGTAGCGACATCAAAATGAGTTCAGGGTTACTGAACTCATTTAATTGTTCTCAATGATATAACTTACCTGCAATTTTAAATTATTATAATAGATTAACGATGTATCAAGAATAGTTCATTGGTACTGAATAACATGATTCTCTATTGATTATTAAAAGTGAATTTTTCTATTTTATCTTTTAATTTTAATGCATTATTATAACGTTTCATTAATAAGGAAGCTTTGCAATCGATAATAATAGTTATTTGATTGGAAAGATGCAGATAGCATTGTTTATGATCAATTGGATCACATCCCTTATAATGGTTAAGTGCGATCCAGGCACATTCCGGATCACTGCAAGAACGGGTAGGAAACATATAAATACTATGCTGACCACTAATTTGCAAAGGTAAAGTATAACTGCCGCCCAAATAGGATTTAGAGCTTTTCTTTGCTCCCTGATAATCTGCGCCATAGCCGATGATACTGTCTTTTAAAATATTCAGCGGTGATTTCTCCACTACGTAATACGTATTTTGGTAATATAATTTGGTATACAGATAACCCTCCTTGTAAAATGGGATTAACATTTTTGTACCCTTCCCAATAAATGGTTTGTTTCTCACTTTCATATAGCCCACCCTTTTTAAATATATTTGCTTTATATTTAATAATGGGTATACTACTAATATGTTGGTATACCCAGCAAAAGACTATTGGGCCCGGTCCCCCCAGACTGTCGGCCCAATTTCTGATATCCTAGTAATCTCCTTTCCGGAATCTAGATAGGATTTTTATCCTATCCTTAAATAATTATATGATAATGAACATTCATCTCCAAATCTTTCCTTTAGCAATTTCCTCAACTATCTTACCACGGAAATTTCCGTTTATTTACATCCTTTTGAATTTATATTATAATAATATATTCCGAAACGATAATTAGATAAAAACTCTTAATATTCATTGCTTTTTTTCAATTTCTCCTTAGTAAAACAGTTAAATTCAACTTAATCCTGCCTGTAAAATTAAATTTTAAATCTTTCACAATAAATTCAAACAATTGTTTTGCATAGCCTATTATAATATCAAAAGGAGGATGACAGTTCTGTCATCCTCCTACTCAAGTTCTATCAACCTGTATTGCGTAAACCGGCTGATATACCGTTTATGGTATGCAATATTTGAATAATTAATTGGCTATCTGGCTCCTTCAAAGTCCTCAACTCTTTAATTAAATGGACTTGAATAAAGTTCAGTGGGTCAACATAGGGATTTCTTAGACGTACTGAATCTTTAATATTTGGAGTATGGTCAAGTAATTCTTCATCACCAGTTATCTCTAGTAAGATTCCTTTTGTTTTGTTGTATTCTTCAACGATATTCTCAAATATTCTCTCGCCAATCAATGGATTATCTACCAAATCTGCATATTCTTTCGCTGTTTTAAGATCTGCTTTCATTAGTGCCATTTGCAAATTATCGACTGTAGATCTAAAGAATGGCCAGTCCTGATACATGTCTTTTAATAACTCCAAATCACCTTTTTCTTTAGTTGAAAATGCTTGAAGGCCTGTGCCGGTAGCATACCATGCAGGAAATAATAGCCTGCTTTGTGTCCAGGCAAATACCCACGGAATAGCCCTTAAATTTTCGAATTTATCACTATTTTTTCGAGCCATTGGTCTCGATCCTATATTTAGTTTACCAATTTCTTTTAAAGGAGTAGCTTGATTAAAATACGTTAAAAAACTATCATCCTTAAATACCAGGGACTGATACTTATCATAAGAGATATCCGATATTTCTTCCATGGCTTTAACCCATCTTTCATCTCTTAAATGTCCCTGTTCTGATGATTTAGATACATTTGCAGCTGTCTCAAGCAGTGTAGAAGTTGCTTGTTCCAATGAGCGGTAAGCGATATCCTCAATTAAATAACGGGATGATAACACTTCACCTTGCTCTGTTATTTTCACACCATCGCCAAGTGTTTCAAGCGGTTGAGAGAGAAGACTTCTGCTTAAAGGTCCACCACCACGGCCAAGTGAACCACCACGTCCATGAAAGAATTTTGTTGAAATATTATATTCTTTTGCAAGTTCATGCAGTTCAATTTGCGCTTTATACAGCTTCCAATTTGCAGTCAGCGTTCCCCCGTCCTTACTTCCATCTGAATATCCAAGCATAATTTCCTGCTGGTTATTCAGCTTTCTGAGGTGTTGTCGATAAACTGGCAAATCAAATAAGGATTTTAAAATATCTGGACCATTTGATAAATCCTCAATAGTTTCAAGGAGTGGAGCTACATTCAAATCACTTTCGACTGTTCCATCTGCATGAAGTTTATATAGTCCCGCTTCTTTGGCCAGTAATAGGACTTCCAGTAAATCACTTGGAGACTGTGTCATACTGACAATATAGACACGAATTGATCCTTTACCAAATTCCTTATGAGCTTTTTTAATTAATCGAAATACTTTAATGATTTCCTGTGTTTCCTTTGTATACTCGTCATTCTCTAGCAACAAAGGTCTGGGATCCATTAGTAACTTCTCCAGAAGCCTTTCTTTTTCTGACTCAGGCAAATCTTTATAACACTCCGTAATTTTTATTTTCTGTAGTATCTCGTTAATGGCTCCTGCATGTTCATCACTATGATTTCGGATATCCAATGTTCCAAGATGGAATCCAAACAGTTGTACTTGCCTAATTAATTTTTTTAGAAGCTTAAACTGGTGCCCTCCTGGATGATGCGTATCTATACTTTTCTTAATCATCAGTAAATCCTCCAGCAATTCTTCTGATGTTTGGTATCCTCTCCGGTCATTGGCCACCATGCGTACACGTTCAACCATAATGGCCAATACTCGGCGATACGCTTCATTTTTAACCTGCCATTTTTTATCATCTGTAATGTATGCTGATTCTCCAAATTCTATTGTTTCCATTATTTCATCACTGACTTTAATCCGTGCTGTTGAATGAGATAACTGTTTCATTAAATCTACTAAAGCTTTTTCATATTTTCTAAGAACTAACGCTCTGTGACGGGTTAGTGTTTCCCATGTGACATCAGGCGTCACAAAAGGATTCCCATCCCGATCGCCTCCGATCCAGGAACCGAATCGCAGAAAGTTAGGTATTTCCCAAGTTTCATTGTTATAATGTTCAGTTAATTTATCTTCAACTTCCTGATGTATATCTGGTAGAACATCAAAGAAAATTTTATCAAAATAATACAGACCATTTCTAACCTCATCAATAACTGTCGGCTTTCTGTCTCTTAATTCATCGGAATGCCATAAGGTGGTGATTTCATTATAAAGATCTTCTTCTATATTCTTATATTCATTTTTTGTTAACGTTGGATTATTCAGTTTTTTCAGAAGAACTAATAGTCTCTTTTGAATCTCCAAAATGGATCGTTTAGCTGCCTCAGTTGGATGGGCTGTAATGATCAATTCAAGAGATATGCGTTCAAGGACATCTTGAATAATTTCTCCACTAATATTATTTTCTTTCATTGATTGGATGGCATTCTCAATAGAACCGGGTTGTTCATCAGAATTGTTTAATTGATAATCTCGTTTTCTTCGAATTCGATGATTTTGTTCGGCTGCATTTATTAAATGGAAATAAACAGAAAATGCCTTGATTACTTGCATCCTCATTTCTGGATCAAGCATCTCTATTTCCTTTTTTAATGTATAATATGTCTCATCTTCCACATGTAATCGAAGAGATTTACACATGGTACGAATTCTTTCGACCGTATTAAAAAGCTCTGGACCGCCTTGATAAATAAGAATCTCACCCAGTATATTGCCCAATAGTTTTACTTCCTTGCGCAATGGCTGATTCATATCCTGTTTTGTCTCCATTTAAATCCCCTCACTCCCTTACCAATAAATACTAAAAATATTTTGAGTATTTCTATTAATTATATATAACTATCTAAATAAATGACATAATTTCACTTAATTTTATTAAAATATGGTAATAGAGGGGATAAAGGTTTGTTTTCTTATCTGTTTTCAACAAGATTCTCATCCAAATCGGCTAAATCTAGGTATTTGAGTGTAATGAAAAGGCAGATAAAAGAGACAAACAAAAAAGTATTGTTGCAGCCCTACTAGTTTAATTATTTACGGTATTCCATTAACCAACAATCCTGATATTCACCTTCATGTAACTCATGCTTAGGAAGTATTTTAACTTTCTTAAATCCACATTTTTCATAGCATCTGATAGCCCTTGTATTACTTAAACGAGGATCCATCACTACTCTTTTTGCTTTCTTTTCTTCAATTAAATAATCAACTATCGATGATACAAGCAATTTTCCAATCCCTTTATTCCAATACTCTACTTCGCCAATAAATTGGTCTGTACCATAAACATTCTCTTCCGAATATCCATAGTCTTTTTTGCTTTCTTCATCTAATGGATAAAATTGAATATACCCAATATCCTTATCCTCGAACTTCACAATACATCTAACCTCATTATCATTAGGGGTATAAAAAGATTTTTCGACCTTTTCTAAATTATGTGGATTGTCCCTACCCTCATAAAATTCTAGAATCAATGGGTTTGATAGCCATTTTACTAACAGAAACTTGTCCTTTTTCTCTAATTTTCGAACCTTTAAATTCCTATATTCAAGCAGCATAAATATTCCTCACTTTTTGGTAATAATAGGTAGATAATTCACTTCTGATAGGTAATTTCCTTCAATTAGTCTGTATTTAACCCGCTCCCATTCATAATATAAGGAATATTATATTTTTAAATAACTTTATCGTCATTACACAATATGTACTTTAGTATAAATACAGAGCAATCCTATGGATGAACATAATATAGCTAAATTTGCTGACAAGCAGGTAAATTGTCAACAAGTAGATGGAAATGTATACTTTGAGCATACAACAAGAATGACCAGGGAGGCTGGATTATGGAAATTGATATATGGTTTGATTATGCTTGTCCTTTCTGTTATTTAGGAAAACGACGATTAGAAGCGGCTATAGCTAATTTTACACATAAAGACCAGATTGGAGTGCATTTTCACAGCTATCAACTTGAACCTAATGCACCCAGGAATCAAAATTCAAATATTCATGATCTTATTGCTGCTAAATACGGCACTACAGTTGATCACGCAAAAAAAATGAATGAACATATAACAGAACAGGCTCGTGAAGTTGGGCTTATGTTCCGCTTTGACACGATGATTCTCACCAATACAAAAGATGCACACCGTCTCACCCATTATGCTGAAGAACATGGCAAAGGTCCTGAGATGGCAGAACGTTTATTTAGAGCCTATTTTTCAGAATCGCTGAATATAGGAGACCACATAGTCCTACTGAAATTAGCTACGGAAATAGGACTCCCCGAAAATGAGATTCTGGATGTGCTAAAAACAGAAAACTATACGGAGCAAATGAATCAGGATATCCAAACAGGAGTAGAAATTGGAATTCAAGGAGTACCTTTCTTCGTCTTTAATAATAAATATGCAATCTCGGGAGCCCAAAGCATAGCTACGTTTAAAGAAGCCTTGCAAGAAGTATGGGACGAGGAACAGAATATAACCAGACTGCCTGATAAAAAATTTCGGAGCAAAAGCGAATTTTGTACAGATGATGAATGCTACGGTTCATAGTATTTTTATAAAGACGCGGGAAGGCATATTTAATCAGCCTCCTCGCGTTTTATTATAAGGAAGATGATTTTAAACTCTATTTAAAAAACAATACTATTATAATAATTAGTCAAAAAGGATCATCTACTAAATCATGTATTATTAATCATCATGAGGGATCATGGCATTTTCCCCCTACGTGGTTATATTTTCAGTTGTTACGGTGTAGACTTCATCATGCTGACTGGATGTTTTTCTACTATGAAGATTTTGCACATTGTTCAAATAGATAATCACTAGGCAACCTCCGTCATATTCTTTAAGTGAAAACAGGTTAGTCGTTTTGGTATAACTTTAGCCGAACAACCCATTAATTCTCCGATTTCCATTTGAGCCAATCCTTGTGAATGACCCTTCCGATTTCCTATTTCTTTCAAACTTCAAGCATAAACATACCAGTCTACCTTTTATTAAGATTGCATTTATAAATTTACGGGTATGATAATTAATGAAACTTTTTTCGCTGACTAACGTTATACAGTAAAAAGGAGTGTTGCAATTTTGAAAAAAGGAACCATCATATTAATCGCAGGAGTTGTCGTCGTAGGCATCATTATTGCTATGTTTGCTTCAAGCTATAATGGTTTTGTCAACGCAGAAGAAAATGTCGATCAAGCTTATTCCCAAATCGATAATCAATTACAAAGAAGAATGGACTTAATACCTAATTTAGTTAATACCGTTAAAGGGTATGCTGAGCATGAAGAATCGGTTATCAATGATGTTTCAACTGCCCGCTCAAAACTTGCTGGTGCCAATACACCACAGGAACAAGCAACAGCCAATGATGAACTGACAGGTGCATTAAATCGGCTATTGGTTGTAGTTGAAAACTACCCAGATCTAAAGGCTAACCAAAATTTCCAACAATTAATGGATGAGCTTGCCGGTACAGAGAATCGGATTTCCGTAGCAAGACAGGATTATAATACAGAGGTATCAGCTTACAATAAAAAGGTAAAGCAATTCCCTGGAGCCTTGATTGCCGGCATGTTTAATTTTGACAGCAAGGAATATTTTAAAGCTGCTGATGGCGCAGAACAGGCACCAACAGTAGATTTTAATGGTACAGAATGATGTTTAAAAAGATTCTCCTCTCACTGGCGATATTCATATGCTTTGTGGTCAGCCTGATTGGAGGCCCGGTTTCTGCAGCTGTTCCCACTCCTCAAGGAGATATTTACGTTCAGGATTTTGCCAATCTATTGAATGAACAAGAGAAACAAGAATTAATCCGCTTAGGTCGTACGCTAGAGGATCAAACAAAAGCTCAGATTGCTGTATTGACTGTACAGTCTTTGGGAAATCAAACACCTGAAGAATACGCACTGGAAGCCTTCCGTACCTATGAACTTGGTGATAAAGAGCTTAATAACGGAGTCCTTTTACTACTATCTACAGAAGATCGTAAGGCTCGTATTGAAGTGGGATATGGTCTTGAAGGTGCCCTGCCTGATGGGAAGGTTGGAAGAATACTCGATACCTATACAATTCCTTATATGAAATCTAACCAACCGGGCGATGCTGTTATGAATACGTATAAAGAATTATTTAACGTCGTCTCGGAGGAATATCAGTTGAATGAATCAACTGATTCAAAAGCTTTTGTATCTGAAGAAAATAACGAAGGCGGTATGGCAACCTGGAAAAAGATATTAATAGGTGCTGTAATTTTAATTTTTATCATTATTGACATGACTTTCTTCGGCGGCACGTTTACTTATATGCTACTGCACATCCTGTCTGCATTTACCAGGAACGGTGGAGGCCGTGGAGGTGGAAACCGCGGCGGCGGTGGCGGTTCAGCCGGCGGCGGAGGGGCATCTAGAGGCTGGTAGTCAATAAGAGGCTTTAGACAAATAATTTCCAGCAATGAAAACAACCGAACTATTTTTCAAAACTCTCATGAACTGCACCACCCCAATTGTTAAACACATCATATCTAACAATTGAGGTGCAGTTCATTCATAAGTTTCGGAATAGTTCGGTTTTTATTATTCTCCATCTATTGATTGTCTGCTAAACATTAAACTTTAGAAGGGGATATTTCAGTTCTGTCACAGCCCCTATGATTACAATTTAATCATACTCTGTGTTTTCATCGATTCGTAACAGGCTTCAATCACCTTCATATTTTGTACCGTGTCCCAGGGGGTATAAGATGGTTCTTGATTGTTAAGTATACATTCTGCAAAATGATCCACTTGCATCATATATTGATCACATATAATCACTTCTTTTCGCGTCTCTCCCCCGCTTTTAACCAGCAATGTACCTTGATGTCCAACAAGATCCGGACGGTAAGCATTTCTACATATAATTTCTCCTAAAGTGCCAACCACACGATATTCATTACGATTGGTCATTTCAAAACTGCAATCAAACATCGCGCGCACACCATTATCCATATTCAAATGTGCTGTTGTCGTTAAGTCGACACCATAAGGGTTATTCATCTCAGCAAAACTCATGATATCTACAGGTTCAGCTCCCAAAATATGTCTGATGGCATGGATGTTATAGCAGCCAACATCATATAGAGCTCCTCCCCCTTTTTCGAAAGATAACCGGATATTATCCTCATCATCACTCAATAAAAATGAATGACTGGCATACATATACTTTACTTCACCAATCTCCCCAGTTTTAATGATATCTTTTACACGTTTATGCTGGGCGTGAAATTGATACATAAAGGCTTCCATGAATTTCACACCATAACGCTCACAGGCATTTACCATTTCGATCGTCTCCGCAGCTGTCAAAGCAGCCGGCTTTTCCACCAATACATGCTTACCTGCTTTTGCTGCTTCAATTGCCCATTTAGCATGCAAATGGTTCGGTAGTGGAATATATACGGCGTTAATTTCAGGATCTGCTATTAATTCTTCGTATGAATCATATGCTTTTTGAATCTCCAAGTTTGCAGCCACATCCTTTGCCTTTTGGCTTTGGCTGGCAATGGCTGTAACCTCTCCATGGAAAGAACGTTTAATGGCGGGAATTACTTGAGTTTGTCCAATATCTGCCGTACTTAAAATACCCCATTTTATTTTTGGCATTCTTCTATCTCCTCTCCAAAGTCCTAAAAAAAACGAATCATGATCATGATCCGTTTCTTAGAAGTTATTCCTATTATAGATAATAATGTACATATTTGGCAATTTTCATCAATATTTTATCTTTCATTTTCAGATTATCAAAATAATCCAATTTAATTTCTTTTGAATCCTTCAGATCAACCTCTAATTGTTTTTGAACTGTTTGACTGAATGGTGAGGATTTCATAAACAGATTCATTTCATCATTCAATCTAAAAGAACGCGAATCAATATTAACGGTTCCAATCATTAATCTTGTTTGATCAATCAACACAACCTTCCCGTGGAAAATTCCTTTTTCATATTGGTATACTCTCATACCGTTTTCAAGTGCTTCCCTCACAAATGGATAAGCAGCTTGGGTTAACATTAAACCGTCCGAATGTTTAGGCCACATAATGGTAACCTCTACACCCCTTTTTCTCGCCTGTTTTAAGGCATCCATAAAATGACGATTATCCGGAATAAAGTAAGGTGTTGCAATAATGATTTGCTTTTTGGCACTATCGAATTCTTTAATAAAATCTTCAACCAATCCGAACCCGCTTGAATAAACTTTTAAATAATGATTGGTGTCTCCTTTTTCCAAGGAAATCTTATGTATGGGTGGAGAGTTACCTGTATTTACCTTCCAATCCTCGCAAAATTGTTTTTCGAAATCCTGAACTCCCTCACCAGTCATGCGAATTTGATAATCATGCCACGTATCTTTTGTATATTTTTGTGCTACATTTAGTCCGCCTGTGTAGCCAATTTTCCCATCTATCACAGCTATTCGGCGATGGTTCCGATGCTGGATGGAGTACCAAATATGAGGAAAATGGGGATCATTGCTATAGGTTATATGAACCCCTGCTTTCTTAAGTTCATCAAACCACTCATTCTTACCCTTTAGAGATCCGGCTCGGTCAACCGAATAATAAACATCGACTCCTTCATCCGCTTTTTTCTTCAATAAATCGAAGAATTTTTTGCTTGCTTCACCATTTCCGATTGAAAAATAATGAATATATACATATTTCTTAGCCTCTACAATATCTTTTGAAAACTGAGGATAAAAGGTTTTCCAATCCGTATACAATCCAAAATTGCTATTGCGAATCGGATAGGTATGAGGTTGGCTATCTGCTTCCGCCGCTTCTCTTCCTGCTTTAATATCAAAATGAACATAGACTAAAAGCGACCCTATAAAGGCGATCATAAGCAAGAGAGCATTAATGATGTATACAATTATCTTTTTTAACATACTGACTGTCCTTTGATTGAAGATAAGGGTTCCATCTCCATTTTTGCTTAGTATATGTTATAAGCATCCGTTTTATTTTATGTTTTAGCAGTGATAGAGCTGCCCTTATTGACTATCAGATCCCCTATAAATTTTTCCTTGATATAAGATTATTCCATCATCATTCAACATAAAAAAAACCCCACATTGCACCTTCCAAATAAGGAGGCAATGTGAGGCTGTATTCAATTAGCAGCTATGGCTGTGGGAATTATTTTTTACCTTTGAGCCGGTTTCTCCACGTAACAAATCACCTTCAGTTGCTTTTATAATTTCATCCGTTACTGTATTGGAGATCACCGTAGCCACCATTTGCAGAAGATCATTCACTTCTAATTGTGACTGTTTAAATTCCTGAACGATTGGAAGTTCATCCAGTTCACGTTCTACCTTAGCTAATTTTTCTTCTGTTTTTTTCAATGCTTCTATTTTTCCATAATGTTGGAAGTTGACCGCCTGTTTTTGTAACCCCTTGATTACTGACATTAACTCAGCTATATTTTTATTTTCGTTAATTTGCGCTTCCGCTCGTTTAAAGAAATCAACTTCATTTGTAGTTGAAATCATTTTAGCCAAGTCTTTTGCTCTGTCAATAATTTGTTCTTTCGTGTAATTCCCCATTCTTAAACCCCCACCTCTATCTCATTAGTTTCTTCTACATACTCACCATCGAGTGACCATGTTTTAGCATTTGTAATTTTTACTTTTACAATTTTCCCGATAACAGATTTAGGAGCTCTAAAGTTAACCAATTTATTTTTAGTCGTATAACCTGCCAGTACATCCGGATTGTTTTTGCTTTCCCCTTCAACTAAAACATCGAGAATCTGATTCATGTAAATTTGATTCTTTTTATTGGCAGTTTCGTTTACCAAAGCATTCAGGCGTTGGAGACGTTCCTTTTTCACTTCCATTGGAACATTATCTTTCATTTTTGCTGCCGGCGTACCTTCACGCGGAGAATAGATAAATGTATAAGCTAAGTCATATCCCACTTCTTTATAAAGGGACATCGTTTCTTCAAACTGTTCGTCCGTTTCATTCGGATAGCCAACTATAATATCAGTCGTCAGTGTGACATTAGGAATCGCTTCCTTGATTTTACGTACCAGTTCCAAGTATTGTTCACGTGTATATTTACGAGCCATGATTTTTAAGACATCATTATTACCAGATTGAACAGGCAAATGGATATGATCCATCATGTTGCCGCCCTTAGCCAGAACTTCGATCAAATGATCATCAAAATCACGGGGATGGCTTGTCGTGAAGCGCACACGCGGAATATTTATTTTACGGATCTCATCCATTAAGTCACCCAAGCGATAGTTTATATCCTCGAAGTCCTTACCATATGCATTTACGTTTTGCCCAAGCAAGGTAATCTCCTGATACCCTTGTGCTGCAAGCTGGCGAACTTCCTGAATAATATCTTCCGGTCTGCGGCTCCGTTCTTTTCCGCGTGTAAATGGAACAATACAGTACGTACAGAACTTATCACAACCATACATAATATTAACCCAAGCCTTGATGTTTCCTTTTCTAACTTTTGGAAGGTTCTCAATAATGTCCCCTTCCTTGGACCATACTTCAATAACCATTTCTTTGGACATATAAGCTTCCATCAAAATTTCAGGCAAACGATGGATATTATGTGTTCCAAAAATCATATCAACAAATGCATGCTTTTGCAAAATTTTATTCACGACAGATTCTTCTTGAGACATACAACCGCAGACACCCAACAATAAATCAGGTCTATTTTTTCTCAACGCTTTTAAATGACCAAGCTCTCCAAATACTTTATTTTCCGCATTTTCACGAATAGCACATGTATTCAATAATATGACATTGGCATCGTCTACACTGTCAGTTGGCTCATAGCCAAGAGCTAAAAAGATGCCAGACATAACTTCAGTATCATGCTCATTCATTTGGCAGCCGTATGTACGGATATAAAACTTGCGTCCTTCACCCATACCACGGAATTGTTCATTAATATTGAAATCCTTATGATAATTAATCGCTTCTTTACCGCGTTTCTTAGCATCTTTTAAGGATGGTGGCATATAAACCGTTTCAAAATACTTACTATAATCCTTCTCTTGCTTTTTGTCAGTTTTAACAGCGGTCGTTGTATCCAATCGTTGCTGTTCGTTCATATAAATCCCCTTCCATATATCTGCACTTAAATTATAAAATCTAAATATTGTATTTCAATAAAACAAACCCACACATAACACAATCTTAATAACATTAAAATCAAAAATTACAACTACAAAAAGTAGTGGAATTGTATTTTAAATAACGTTGTCACATTCATTTAGTATAATGGACTTGGGCAAATTTCTCAATATGAAGTAGAAAATAGCCTGTTTTGGCCTAAACAAGACATTTAAAACGGATACCTTTTATTGTTAACCATATATAGGTCATTTTTTGGAAATCGTCCATTTACCCAGTCTATATATTCATCAATCTAATAAATCTTGAAAATTATAAATAAATCCTTTTTTCAGGTAACCTACCCGTTTCTTAACCTCTACACATTACATAAAAAAAATGTTTGTCTGTCTTATACCAATTGCATTCCTTGATATAAAACAGACAAACATCATCTCACAACATAATCTATTCATTTTACTTTGCAAATCCAATATCATTGATAGGCCAAATACGCAGTTTCACTTCTCCGATTATTCTTTCCATCGGCACAAACCCAAAAATTCTGCTGTCCTTACTGTTTAAACGATTATCCCCAAGAACAAACATCTGTCCTTTTGGCACTTTATGTTCACCAGTCAAATTGTTTAATGTAAAATCTTCTGTCAATCGTTCCATTGCTTGCAAATCCATCTTAAATTCTTCTAAATAAGGTTCATCATAGGCTTGGCCATTGATATAAAGGATATCCTTTTTCATTTCAATCGTATCTCCAGGAAGGCCAATGACACGCTTTACATAATTATCAGATGAATCAGTTGCATGAAATACGACCTCATCAAAACGATCAATCGCTGTCATTTTAGTTAATATAACCCGATTGCCATCCCGAAGAGAAGGAAGCATAGATTCTCCCCTCACTGTAGTAGGTGTAAAAACAAACTGACGCATTAAAGTAACAAGAATAATCGCTAATATGACAGATTTAAAAACCGATATAACTTCTTTTCCAAAACTCGCTTTTTCATTCATACACATACTCCTTTAAACTCAATCATGTACTCCCGCTCAATATTCTTCTTCATTCATTCCCTTACGAAGAATAATACAAACGCGGGAGTGAAGATAAAAGAGATGATAGTCCTTGATAGGTTTTTATAAGCTAGCATTTCTTATTAATTGAATCCCTTGGCGTTATAGATAGGTTATTATAAAAAAACAGTTGGATAGAAAAGAGTACAGATCAAATAAAGTATTAAGCAAACAGGTGAAAAATAAGATACTAAGCTCTATGTAAATTAAATAAATAATCCTTAAATATGAAATGTTAATTTTCAAATAATTGGTATTAAGATATAGTTAAAGTATCAATTAAAAGGAGTTGTGAATATGTTAGCGAAAATTGCAGTAGAGGTTTTGTTTACCCAACAAAAAATCTAAGGGAGTGTATCTCCAACTGCACCCCTTATTAAAGGGAGAAAAAAATGAAACAATTTTTTGATGATTATTTAGCTGGTCAAACTATCTTATTGAAACAAATGGAACAAGATCACTTTGAACGCTTTGCTAAAATCGAGAATGAAACTAGTACACTATTACTTGCAAATGATGATATTCCATTTCCATTAACCTTTGAAGATCACACAAATTTTTTCAAAACGATTAGTGGGAAAAAAGAAGAGTTTATGTTTGGGATTTTTGAGAAGGAATCGAATGAACTCATTGGTTCATGCGGTGTATTCGTAATTAATTGGAAAAACAGCACATGTTTTGTTGGGATCTCCATTGGGGACAAGTGGCAAAATAAAGGCTTTGGCACAGATGCTATGAATACATTAACTTCATTTGTTTTTAATTATATCCACATCCAAAAAATTAAATTGCATGTGTTTAGTTTTAATGCTAATGCCATTCGTTCATACGAAAAATGTCATTTTAGTAGAGAAGGTACATTGCGCAATGAAATTTTCAGATTTGGCTCCTTCCATGATGTACATGTATATGGTTTACTCAGAGATGACTGGAATAAACAGAAAGCCAACTAGACAAATAAGCATTCATTCAAGTTGATCTTGAATGAATGCTTATTCTCTTAATTCTTATATTCTTTTAAACAACGTTTATTTTATCTACTATCTTCTCTACTTAATAATCCCAAGCTCTTTACCCGCCTTCTCAAATGCGTTCAATGCCTTGGCCAGCTCTTCTTTAGAGTGCGCTGCTGTCACGATGGTCCTGACCCGTGCAAGCCCCTTTGCAACAGTCGGGAAGGCAATCCCTTGAGCAAATACCCCGTATTCCAGTAATTTATCAGACAGTTGATGTGTCAGAGCCTCATCTCCCACAATAACCGGAGTGATTGGCGTTTCGCTTTTGCCCGTGTTAAACCCCATATATTCGAGCCCTTTTTTAAAGAATTTCGTATTCTCCCATAACCGATCTATTAATTCTGGTTCTTCCAATAGTACATCGATAGCTTCTATATTAGCCATTGTCACTGCCGGCGGATGTGAAGTACTGAATAAGAATGGTCTGCCTTTATGAATTAAATAGTCAATCATGGTACGGCTGCTTGCCACATATCCTCCAAGAACACCAATGGCCTTACTTAACGTACCTACTTGAATATGAACACGTCCATCGAGACCGAAGTGATTGACAGTACCACGCCCATTCTTGCCTAAGACTCCTGAGGCATGCGCATCATCAACCATAACAAGTGCATCATATTTCTCTGCTAATTCTACAATCGCAGGTAAAGGAGCAATATTTCCATCCATTGAAAATACCCCATCTGTAACAACTAAGCGTTTACGGTAGGATTGTGTTTCTTTTAGAGCATCTTCAAGGCTTTCCATATCGACATGCTTATATACTCGTCGAGCAGCTTTTGTTAATCTGATTCCATCGATTATGGAAGCATGGTTTAATTCATCTGAAATGACCACATCTTCCTGCGTAAGGATGGCGGATAAAACTCCCTGGTTTGTAGTAAATCCAGATTGAAATACCAACGCCGCTTCCGTATGTTTAAATTTCGCCAATTTTTCTTCTAATTCCATATGCATGTCAAAGGTACCCGCTATTGTGCGGACTGAACCAGTCCCTACACCATATTCTTCAGTCGCATCAAGCGCGGCATCCTTCAAGCGTGGATGTGAAGTTAAACCAAGATAATTATTAGATGACAATTGAATTACTTTTTTTCCATTAATCACGACCTTAGAACCTTGCTCTGATTCCAAAGGTATCAATGTACGGAACATTCCTGCTCCTTTCATTTCATCTAACTCTGTTTGCAAATATTCAAACCCCTTCAAATTGCTTCCTCCTTATCATACTATTTTTATACCTCTTCTATTCCCTATATTCTTTCATTATATCAATAGTACTGAATTTAATTATCAATCTTCTTCTATAAATACTCTACTATGGGAGTAATACTACTTTTCCACACTCACCTTTAATCATAAGGTCAAAGCCCTTCTCAAATTCCTCTAAAGAGAAGTGGTGGGTGATCAATGGCTTAACATCAACCTGCCCTGATTCCAGCAACCTGGAAACCTGCTGCCATGTTTTAAACATTTGTCTTCCTGTGATCCCTTGCACAGTTACACCTTTAAAAACGATATCCTCGGTGATATTAAGTGATACAGGCTTAGGGGGTAAACTTAATATAGAAAACCTGCCTCCATTTGTAATCATTTTAAACCCTTGATCAATGGCAATAGGATGACCGCTCATTTCACAAACAACATCAACCCCATTTCCATTCGTTAAATCATAAACTGCCTGAACAGGATTTGTCTTGGCTGAATTTATCATTACAGTAGCTCCGAGCTTCCCAGCCAATCCTAAACGGTATTCATTAATATCAAGTGCAATAACCTTTGAGGCACCTGCTGCTTTTGCCACTCCAACTGCCATTATTCCAATTGGACCACAACCGATAATCGCAACTGTTTTTCCAACCACATCACCTGATAATACAGTGTGAACCGCATTCCCCATCGGTTCCTGAATGGATGCTACATCAATCGGCATATCATTCGGGTTTTTCCATAGATTGGATGTCGGTAAAGCTATATATTCAGCAAAACACCCTTGGGTATCAACTCCAATTATTTTGGTGTTTTTACATATATGATATTGCCCATTCATACATTGGGGACAACTTCCGCACACTAGATGTGTCTCTGCAGAAACATAATCACCTACATAATAATCCTGTACTTTACCTCCTACTTCCACAATCTCGCCTGAAAATTCATGTCCGAATGCGTAAGGCGGGTTAACACGGTTTTGTGACCATTCATCCCATGTATATATATGGACATCTGTGCCGCATATAGATGTCGCCTTCACCTTGATCAACACTTCATTCTCTTTAATAGAAGGAATATCGATGAATTGAAGTTCCGCTCCATAACCCCTTTTGTGTTTTACAATCGCTCTCATTTTTCCATCCACCGTATACACTCTCCTTATCAAATACATCTTAATACCAAAATTGTAAATTTTTATCACAATCATGTAAATAGATCATTCCATGTATGACGGACAGTTGAATTTTACGGGAATATTTTTTTGAAAACGTTTTACTATTATTATAAAAGTTATACAGAAATGAACATTGGCCATTGATTACATGTATAACTTATTGTCCTAAAGCACAAAAAAAACCTCTGGGATTCCAGAGACTTTACGAACGTTTAAATACGTTTAGCATATATAACAAATAATTTCTCACCATCTCTTGTTGTAGTGACAAGTATGATTTCCTCTTCCTCATCATTTTTCGTAAACGTACATTCATTATAGGGTATTGTTTCTGTTTGATAAATTTCATAATCATATGTATTTCTATAATCCGTTATTTGAATCATTTCTCCCTTATCCACTGAATAAAGTTCGTATAAAGGTTTATTATCCTGGAATGCGACAAGGCCAACTGTCCCCAATTCATTTGGGTATTCGGTTTGCTCCAAATGACCGATTCCATGATTTAAATATTTTTGGTTTCTCCCCTCTATTAGCGGCAATTCGATTTTTATAGAATGAATTTTTATGTAACCAATAGTATCCCCCTCACAATAGGGAGGTTGAACAATCGTTAATTTATCATCCTTTGTATTGCTCTCTGTTTCCTTACTGCTTTTCTCTATACCAGGTTGTTCTACAATTTGCTCTGCTACAGAGATTTCCTTAACCAAATCAAAGATTGGCGAGATTAATAAATACAGACCTACTAAGGTTAATACTTTACTAAAATTTTTCCGTAACATTTTGATTCAGTCCTTATTCGAATCATTTAGATACCAGGCAAAGAGTAAACATATAGCCCCGGTGATCTGTTTAATATATGGCAGCTTGCTACCTTTAGCAGCCATTACACTTAGATAGCTGATACCATTTCCAAGAGAATCATCCTGATAATTTTTGGTTGTGTACTCTAGTTTATGACAAACCCCACCATTGCAGCCTGCATATCCGGCATCATTTGATTTTGCTTCTGTTTCATTGAAACAGAATGATAGTAGGATCAAACAAGCAAGTACAGCTGTTAATTTTTTCATCAGGCATTCTCCCTTACCTTGTTTATGTACTATTTATCCATATTTATTCCCTGCAAACTATAAAATACTTTCCTTGCGTGGAATAAAAAGTAAACACCGACCAATAATAAGGCCGGTGTTTATAAACTCATATAAATTCTGCTGTTAATTTATCAAAATGCTCCTGGGTCAGTTCCAAATTAGCAGCCGATAAAGGTTTTTCAGCATATCCCTGAATTAATTCCTGATAGGAAGGTTGTTCTGTATTTTGATAGATTAAGCCAGTCACTAAACCTTGATGCTTCATTAACGTCTGCATCGCATTCTCTTTATTCGAGGGATCGTACCCTTCAATCGTAGCAAGCTTTGTCAAATTTTCCTTGAACCAGTCATACGTATTCACTTTATTATAAGTAACACAAGGACTAAAAACATTAATTAAGGAGAACCCTTTATGGCGAATTCCTGCCTCAATCAGTGCTGTCAAATCTTTCAAATCGGTAGAGAAGCTCTGCGCTACAAATGTAGCTCCAACAGACAACGCCATTTCCATTGGTGATATCGCCTGTTCAATCGAACCTCCAGGTGTTGATTTAGTCTTAAAACCGACAGAAGAACGTGGAGATGTCTGCCCTTTTGTTAAACCATAAATTTGATTGTCCATTACAATATAGGTGATATCTATATTTCTCCTAATTGCATGCACAGTGTGACCCATTCCTATTGCGAATCCATCACCATCTCCACCTGAGGCAAGAACCGTCAAATCACGATTGGCCATTTTCACACCCTGTGCTATAGGTAAAGATCGACCGTGTATGCTGTGAAATCCATAGGATTGGATATAACCTGATATACGGCCGGAACAGCCAATCCCCGAAATAACAGCGAGTTGATCTGGCTCCAGCCCCACATTAGCTGCTGCCCTCTGAATTGCCGCCTGGACAGAGAAATCTCCACAACCCGGACACCAGTTTGGTTTTACATTATTCCTGAAATCTTTAAATGTAGCCATTTAAACCAACTCCCTGCAATTTGAATACACTTCATGCGGCAAAAATGGATTGCCATCATATTTTAAAAGCTTCATAATCTTATCAGCATGACCAATATTCATTTTTAGGATGTTGGCCAGTTGTCCTGTTGCGTTATTCTCTATGACAACTACCCTGTTTGCCATCTGAACATATGGAAGGATCTCCTTGGCTGGAAATGGGTGCAAAAGTCTGACATGGACATGGTTTACCTTAATTCCATCACTCTCTAGCCTAGTCATTGTCTCTTCGATGACACCTCTTGTAGAATTAAACCCAATTAATAACAAATCTGGATTATCATGGACTGCATTTATATGAATAGGGTCTTTAAAGTTCACAGAATGTATTTTCCGCATCCGTTTGTCCATTTGAGCTACACGATTGGAAGCCACTTCTGATGGTTTACCTGTCTCATCATGTTCTACGCCCGTAACATGATGAATTCCATTTTTCATACCAGGGAGGGGCCTTGGAGAAATCCCATCCTCCGTTACCAGATAACGTTTAAAATATCTTTTATCTGTGCTTTCAGGTAATTCATCCGTTATTAATTTGCCTCTGCGAATCTCAACCTTACTAAAATCCAATGGCTCGACAGTTTGTTTACCCAGAGATAATTGTAAATCTGATAGGATAATAACAGGAACCTGGTATTCTTCGGCTAAATTAAATGCTTCGACCGTATCGTAGAACGCTTCTTCAACAGTACTTGGAGCCATAACGATTTTAGGTATTTCACCATGTGTTCCATAAATCATTGCCATTAAATCTGATTGTTCTTGTTTTGTAGGCATACCTGTTGATGGCCCTCCACGTTGTGTATCCACAATTACAAGAGGCGTTTCGGTAATGCCCGATAATCCGATGGCCTCCATCATTAAAGATAGACCAGGGCCCGCTGAGGCTGTTAGGCTGCGTACACCGGCATAATTTGCGCCAATGGCCATCGTACAAGCGGCTATTTCATCTTCTGTTTGAATCACCGTACCACCAAACTTAGGCAGATGCTTAATTAAATACTCCATAATTTCAGAAGCGGGGGTGATTGGATAAGCTGCCATAAAGCGTGAACCACCAGCCAGAGCCCCCATTGCGATAGCATCATTTCCAATCATAAATAAACGCTTTTTCCCATCCGCTTCAGCAAGCTGCAATGCTCCTGGCTTACTCCCTAACTTTTCTTTCATGAAATTATAGCCTGCCTGAATAGCCTCCAAATTCCTTTCAACAACCGAGGCGCCTTTTCTTCCAAAAATTTCGTCCACCACTTCTGAAAACACCTGAATATTTAAGCCAAACACAGCACTTGAAGCTCCAATGGCCACCATATTTTTCATGAGTGATGTCCCCAGCTGAGTAGCTATTTCTGTAAACGGAACGGAATAAAGTATGGATTCGGAATCTAAAGGAGCTTGCGGGTCAAACTTGGTGTCAGCCATAATGATTCCTTCATTATGTAATTCTTTATAATTTACATCAATGGTTTCTTGGTCAAATGCCACTAATACATCCAGATCGTCAGCGATAGACCGAACCTGTGTCGTACTAACCCGAATTTTATTATTTGTATGCCCTCCTTTAATTCTTGAAGAAAAATGGCGATAACCATACAAATAATATCCCAGACGATTTAACGCGATAGAAAAGATTTCCCCTGTACTTTCTATGCCTTCGCCTTGCTGCCCTCCAACTTTCCATGAAAGTTGTTTAATCATTTCCTTTACACCCCTTTGATTCCTACTAAAATGGAATATTGGCTTTCCACGCTTGCCATTAACCTATTACCATTAAATTTATAATTTTCTAAATTATACCTAAATATCTACCATATTAAGCTTTAGAATAAAAAAAAGCAACCGCTTCCAGAATAATTTATTAAAAATTCAAAATATTTATTAAAGCAACTTCATAGGTCATGTCTGATACACAATGATCAAATAAGAAGCTACTTATACCCACTTCCAGGTAATACTGTTACAATTCGTCATCAAGGATTGAATACTGTCCACTCTCCCCAAAGAATAAACATTGGATGGAGTAACGTCAAAATCTATCCACATCCAACAGGTATTGGATTTCCCTGCAACTCCAAGCTCTCACTGATAAATATGACACATCACACCAGCTATTATTCTGAATTTCCCTCTCTTTAAGGTAAGATATATCCTCATACAGACGATTGTATGTTAGTTTTCTTTTGTGAATAATCAGGTCATAAAAAATATCCACCTCGGCAAGTGATGCATCAAAGCGGATAGATAGAAGTATATTTATGTTCAAAATCCAAATACGGATTACTAAACAAATTTATTAAATTTATTAATACAGCACATTGCCAATCAAATATCATCCATTACCCTGTTCGCCCGAATTAAACTCTCTTTAAAATTTAACAAAAAGGAGCATCCTCCTAATCGGACACTATCATCCGATCTTTCTTTAGAGTCAGCTCCAATTTCATACTACCGTGGTTCTATGATTAGTTTTATGGCAGTGCGTTCCTCACCATCAATTAAGATATCTGTAAAAGCCGGAATGCAAATAAGATCTACCCCACTTGGTGCAACGAACCCTCTGGCAATTGCCACAGCTTTTACCGCCTGGTTTAATGCTCCTGCACCAATTGCCTGGATTTCTGCTGCTCCTCTTTCTCTCAATACACCAGCCAGCGCTCCAGCCACAGAGTTGGGATTAGATTTTGCTGAAACCTTTAATATATCCATTTATGGTCCTCCTCATCTTATTCCAGGACATGTCCCCTAGTGTGTATGTTTTTTCTGTTAACTATATTCATTATGGAGAAAAGATATACCATACAAAAAAGCCAACCCCTGGAGGTTGGCTCTTTCCTATCTTCCTAATTAAAAAATGGATGGTCTTCATTGATTAATATTCTTTCGGTTTTTAACGCTTTTCCTGTTTTAGGATCCAAATCTATTATTAAACCACTCAAAACCGCTCTTCCTTCTTTCGGTACTTCAAAACGTACAGGTAAGCTCGTTAAGAATTTTTTGATAACCGCATCTCTTTCCATTCCGAGAATACCATCATATGGACCTGTCATTCCCACATCCGACATGTAAGCTGTCCCTTTAGGAAGAATCCGATTATCAGCTGTTTGAACATGTGTATGTGTTCCAACTACCGCAGATACTCTTCCATCTAAATACCATCCCATCGCTTGTTTTTCACTCGTAGCTTCAGCATGCATATCAACAAATATGAATGGAGTTCGCTTGCTTGCCTGTTCTACCAGTTTATCCGCACATAAAAATGGATCGTCAAGCGCAGGCATAAAGGTTCTGCCTTGTAGGTTAATAACAGCCAGTTCAAATTGATTCATCTTAACAAATGAAAGGCCGTTACCTGGCGTGCCTTCCGGAAAATTACCAGGACGCACCAAATACTTCGCATCCTCAATAAATTCAAAAATATCACGATTATCCCAGGAATGATTGCCAAGTGTAATAATATTTGCCCCGTACTCAAGTAATTCTTTATATATTTTTTGAGTAATTCCTCTTCCAGCTGCTGCATTTTCTCCATTAATGATAACAAATTGCGGTCTATATTTTTCTTTTAGCTTACCTAAATATTCTTTCACCATTGCTCTTCCCGGCGATCCAACAATATCCCCGATAAATAATAACCTCATTTATGTTTTCCTTTCTAACAATCCAAGATTTTTATGTCCAATTAATCTTCTATAATCGGAATAATGGCAGGCTCCAAAAAAATAAAGCGGTGAAGAAAACACCGCTTTATTTTGCATATTCAACTGCTCTGGTCTCACGAATAACCGTCACTTTAATATGTCCTGGATAGTCCAGTTCATCTTCAATACGCTTTCTGATATCTCTGGCCAGTCGGTGCGCCTCTAAATCATCAATACTTTCAGGCTTAACAATAATACGGACTTCACGTCCAGCCTGGATAGCAAATGATTTTTCAACACCCTCATAGGATTCAGATATATCTTCAAGTTTTTCAAGGCGACGTATATAGTTTTCAAGCGTTTCACTTCTGGCACCAGGTCGCGCTGCCGAAAGAGCATCTGCCGCAGCTACCAATATGGCAATTATCGATTTCGCCTCAGTGTCACCATGATGGGAAGCAATACTATTAATAACAACTGGATGTTCCTTGTACTTAGTAGCAAGTTCCACTCCTATTTCAACATGGCTTCCTTCTACTTCATGATCGATTGCTTTACCGATATCATGTAATAGTCCGGCCCGCTTCGCCAGCGTAATATCTTGACCAAGCTCGGCTGCCATCAGACCAGATAAATAGGCTACCTCCATGGAATGCTTAAGCACATTTTGTCCATAGCTTGTTCTGTATTTTAAGCGACCAAGGATTTTTATCAAATCTGGGTGTAAGCCATGAACCCCAACTTCAAATGTTGTCTGTTCTCCGATTTCCCGGATATGCTCATCGACTTCCCTTCTTGCCTTGTCAACCATTTCTTCAATACGTGCCGGATGAATACGGCCATCTTGTACAAGTTTTTCAAGGGCAAGTCTTGCAGTTTCACGTCTTATTGGATCAAATCCTGATAAAATTACCGCTTCCGGAGTATCGTCGATGATTAAATCGATTCCTGTCAACGTCTCAAGTGTTCGAATATTACGTCCTTCACGACCGATAATTCGACCTTTCATTTCATCATTAGGAAGATTGACGACAGAAACGGTCGTTTCGGCTACATGATCTGCTGCACAACGTTGAATCGCAAGTGACAAGATTTCACGTGCCTTTTTGTCCGCTTCTTCCTTTGCTCGGTTATCGCTCTCTTTTATCATGATGGCAATATCATGTGACAGTTCATTCTCAACACGGTCAAGGATAATAGCTTTTGCCTCTTCTCTGGTTAGGCTGGAAATACGTTCAAGTTCAGAACTTTGAGCTTGAATTATCTCATCCACTTTGCTTTCCATCTGTTCAATATGCTGTTGTCTTTGGTTTAGAGAATCTTCTTTCTTTTCCAGTAAAGCCTCACGTTTATCCTGTGAATCTGCTTTACGGTCCAAATTCTCTTCTTTTTGTAAAATTCGATTTTCCTGTCTCTGCAATTCAGTTCGTCGATCACGAACTTCCTTTTCAGCATCAGTACGAAGCTTATGAATCTCATCCTTTGCTTCTAAAAGGGATTCCTTTTTCAAGGCGTCCGCTTCCCGCTTTGCGTCTTCAATGATCTTTTCAGCCGCATTCGTTGCGCCGGATATTTTAGATTCCGCTATAGATCTTCTTAACAAATAGCCAACAACTGCACCAACAATTAGGCCAAGCAAAATGGAGATGATAGTGATTGGATCCATCATTACACCTCCTCTTGCTATTAAATTTTTTAATCTCTTTTACTACATTGTTTTCAATTCTGGCATGTACATCATCTAAAAATATACAGCACAATCGCTTTTAGGCATGTCATAAAAAAAGATATTAATACATATCTATTGTAAAGTTATGAAAATTTGTTGTCAAGAGCTAGTCCTGACGCTCTTTTATCGGTTTTTCGAAAATACAGACAGATAAGCGAATATCCTCAATTGTAAAAATGGTTCTTTGTCATTATCCGCTGTCATACCTGAAGAAAAAAAGCAAACCCTTAAATGCAGGTTTGCCCAGTACAATTATACTTATTCTGGTAAATCGAAGCCGTCTGTTTCTTCTACTGGAGCAATATCTTGAGCTTCTCCATTTAATCCATATGCGGAGCGAATTTTCAAAGATATCTCATCACGAACATTTGGATTTTCTCTTAAGAAAAGTTTAGCATTCTCTCGACCTTGACCTAAACGTTCCCCATTATAAGAATACCAGGAACCACTCTTTTCGATGACATCCAATTCAGAACCAATGTCGATGATTTCACCTTCTTTAGAAATACCTTCACCGTACATAATATCCACTTCTGCCACTTTAAATGGCGGAGCCACTTTATTTTTAACAACTTTAATTTTAGTTCTATTTCCTACAATATCATTTCCTTGCTTCAGTTGTTCTGCACGTCTTACTTCAAGTCGAATCGTAGAATAGAACTTAAGCGCACGGCCCCCTGGAGTTGTTTCTGGATTACCAAACATAACTCCAATCTTTTCACGGATCTGGTTGATGAAAATTGCTATGGTGTTAGATTTATTAATGGATCCTGAAAGTTTACGAAGAGCCTGAGACATTAAACGGGCTTGTAAACCCATATGAGAATCTCCCATTTCACCTTCAATCTCAGCCTTTGGTACTAATGCAGCCACTGAGTCGACAACAATAATATCAATCGCGCCGCTACGCACAAGTGCTTCAGCAATCTCTAATGCCTGTTCACCTGTATCTGGTTGGGAAAGCAATAATTCATCTATATTTACGCCAAGCTTTTGTGCATATGCTGGATCTAAAGAATGCTCTGCATCAATAAAAGCTGCTTGTCCACCCTTTGCCTGGACTTCAGCAACTGCATGTAAAGCTACTGTTGTTTTACCGGAACTCTCCGGTCCATAAATCTCAATTATTCTTCCTCTTGGATATCCACCCACACCTAGTGCTGAATCTAGCATAAGAGAACCACTTGGAATTGTGGAAACCCTTCTGTCCGCTCTTTCACCGAGCTTCATTACTGAACCTTTACCAAATTGCTTTTCAATTTGTTTTAGCGCCATATCCAGCGCAGCCTGACGTTCACTCACAGTTTATTTCCTCCCCACATCTATATAAAAACATACTTTGTATAATTTAGATCTTATCTATACTATACCTTATTCTTTTGAATTTGCCAAGCAAAAAGGCGAACATTTATTCGTATTATTTTTTGCCATTTTTGCATCCAATTCAATTGAATTCCTCTAGCAAATTGATTATTTCAACCAATATACAGTGCAAAACTTAAATTTTTGCAGTTTAATAAAATATAACCCCCAACTATAAATAGTTGGGGGGGAATTCATTTTGCATATAATTCTCTCAGCTTGTGTATAAGAAAATGGCACCCATACTTCATACTTCGAATCCGGTTCACCTCACGCATACCGCCTAAATCTAATTTCTTTGCGTAAGTTTGTTCACCGGCTATTGCTATACCAATATAGACCGTTCCTACCGGATGACCTTCTAATTCATCCGGTCCTGCTACACCGGTAAAGCTAATCCCAATATCAGATTGCAGCATAGCTTTAATATTGTCAGCCATTTCCATCGCACATTGCTCACTGACAACTCCATATTTATCTATGGTCGATTGTTCAACTTTCAGAAGCTTTTTCTTGGCTTCATTGGTATAAACAACAATGCCGCCTTTGAGAATCAAACCTGCTCCCTGTATATCTGTCATTTTTTCCTGAAACATTCCGCCCGTTAAACTCTCAGCAGCAGAGATGGTAAGTTCATTTTCTTTTAAAAGATTAATGAGTTCATTCATGATTGTTGTATCATCATATCCATAAAAATATTGACCCACACGTGAAAGGATTTTCTCTTCCGTCTGTTTTAATAGTTTATCAGCTTCAGCTGTTGATTCATGTTTAGCCGTAATCCGGAGAGTCACTTCTCCGTCTAAGGCAAGAGGGGCTATTGTTGGATTGCTCTGCTGATCTAGTAAATCCTCTATATCTGTTTCAAGCTGCGATTCTCCTATACCATAAAAACGCAATACTCTTGAATCAATCCGTTCAACCCGATCCATTGATCTTAATAGATAGGGAACCGTATAATCCTGATGCATTGGCCTCATTTCACTTGGTGGTCCGGGCATAAGAATATGAAGAATATCTCCATGAGTCACAGCCATTCCGGGAGCCATCCCATTATGGTTATGGAATACTTCTGATCCCGCAATAACCAATGCCTGCTTCCGATTATTTTCTGTCATGACCCGTTTTATTTTTTTGAAATAATCCTCAATGTTTCCCATTGCTTTTTGATCTGTTATTAATGTTTTACCAATATATGACGCTACAACATCTTTTGTTATATCATCCTTCGTAGGTCCCAAACCACCGGTATAAATAATAAGATTTGCCCGGGATTCGGCAATTTCAATCGCCTTTTTCAATCGTTTGGGATTATCCCCTACTACCGTATGGTAATATACATTAACACCTATCTCTGCCAAGCTTTTGGAAATAAACTGAGCATTTGTATTGGCAATCTGTCCAAGCAACAACTCTGAACCGACTGCTATTATTTCTGCATTCATTCAATCACCCGCCAATTTAACAAGTTATATACGAATGATACCCTTATTTAGAATTTAAAAACGCTTGTTTATTCTTAGCAAAGTAATCCCATCCAGACCATAAAGTAAAGAAAAGGGCTACATATAAAGCTAGTTCAGCAAATGGGAAATTGATCCATTCAAATGGGAGATTATGCAATAACAGTGCAGATATAGCAATAATTTGCGTCCAGGTCTTAATTTTTCCCAATTGATTTGCGGCTACAACTTCACCCCCGCCGGCTAAAACAAGACGAAGACCTGTTACAGCAAATTCACGGCTGATTATTAAAATAACAATCCAGGCCGAAGCAAGATTCAGTTCCACCAGAATAATTAATGCTGCTGAAACAAGCAGTTTATCCGCCAGCGGATCAAGAAATTTCCCTAGAGTTGTGACCAGATTATACTTTCTTGCGTAATAACCATCAACCCAATCTGTTGTGGAGGCAATGATAAAAAGTACGGCTCCAACAAAATGAGAAATTGGCAGTTCCTCGCCATTTATTATCCATGTTCCCCAATCAATAGACGGAAGCATGATAATCACAAACAAAGGGATCATACATATTCTGGAAATCGTTATCTTATTCGGTAAATTCACAAGATGTTCCTCACTTTACTATAAATTTTATTTTTATTATGTAGAAGAAATACGAGGGAAGGTCACCCTTTGATGACCTTCCACCCTTATTCCTTCGTGTAATTAATCGTTATGTTTTGGACAATGGAATCACTTTCGTACTCCAGCTTTTCATCATTAACAAACAATTCTGTGTCTGTTGTTCTTCCGATATTAAGTACAATTTGATTATCGTCAGTTAGGTCAAAGTCTTGGCTTTCTCCTTCTTTAAGCATTCCATTAAAGAGATTTTCTCCTTTGGAATTTTTAATGGATACCCAAGTCTCGCCCTTAGATTTTACAGAAACTTTGAATTCATCTGCATTATTTAATTCGTATATTGTATTTTTTCCATTAGCAGAGGTAACTTTCAGATCGGCAGGAGCTTTTTCTTCTGTTTCTTCCTCAGCATTGTCAGTAGTATTTTCTTTTTCTGTCTCTTCTTTTTCTTGTGCGGTTTCATCTTCTTTTGGGGTTGTTGGCTCGCCCTGTTCTAATTGTACAGGGTTGTTTCCTTGATCAGCCGTCCCGGAATCATCATTATTACCAACCGCTTTTGCTACAAAATAATAGATAATAGCGACAACCGCGACTAGAAATACAATAATTAAAATTTTCGGGAGCAATTCCAACCACTTGGAATTCTGCACAGGCATTGTTTTTTTGGTTTGTACCCTGGATAATTTTCGAGGGATCTCTTCCTGCTGTACAGCAGCCGCAGGGATATCCGTTTGATGCAGTGCAAATAGCTCTTCTGCATCCAAGCCAACCGCCTCAGCATATTGTTTAATAAATGCTCTGACATAGAATTTACCGGGCATCATTTCATAATTACCCTCTTCTATGCCTACAAGGTAACGTTTTTGTATCTTTGTTAATTGTTGAAGATCATCTAAAGTTAATCCTTTAGATTCTCTGGCTTCCTTTAATACTTTTCCTAATTCCGTCATTTAAACACCTTCTAATCACTAAAAATCAAACGATCCAAATTCGGAACCCCCAAATAAAGAGGATTGCTGGTCTACTGCTTCATATGTGATTTCTTCGTTCGGGTCATTACGTAGTTCAATAATATAATCAAAGTCGTCCATTGTATACTCTGAATTTTGTACAAATATATCAGGATGTTCTACCACTTTTATTGAATCAAGTCTCATAATTTCCCGGACCAGCTGCCAATGTTTTTCACTGGCTCTGCGCGTTGATACAATCCCATCAAGAATAAACAAGTTATTTTCATTGTATTCATCTTCAATTAATTGATTTCGAACAGTTTGTTTTAAAAGGGTCGAGGAAACAAATAACCAACGCTTATTCGCACATACACTTGCTGCAACGATTGATTCCGTTTTACCTACCCTTGGCATGCCTCTGATTCCTATTAATTTATGACCTTCCTGCTTAAAAAGCTCAGCCATAAAATCAACAAGAAGCCCAAGATCTTCCCGTACAAATCGAAAGGTTTTTCGTTCATCTGCATCTCGTTGTATGTAACGCCCATGTCTAACTGCTAACCGATCTCTTAATTTTGGTTCTCTGAGTTTCGTTACTTTTATCGTATCCATTGTTTGCAGAATTGATTCGAGGCGTTCAATCTGGCGACTATCCTTAGCTAATAGTAGCATGCCACGTCTTCCTTCATCTACACCATTTATGGTTACGATATTGATGGAGAGCATTCCTAACAAAGAAGAAATATCCCCCAATAAACCGGGACGGTTACTTTTAATTTCATATTCAAAATAATATTCCTTCTTGTCCATTACATACCCTCCTAAGAAAAATATTTGACAATTTCCTTCAATATTTTCCCTATGTCCTATCATATATGATTTCCAGACAGGTGAAAAGTAAAATACATAACGTATTACCAAATACTTATGTGTTCCAACCACCATTCACGCTAATAATCTGACCAGTTATATAACTGGAGTCTTCTGAAAGGATAAATGAGACAACTCCCGAGATTTCTTTTGGTAATCCTAAACGTCCCATTGGTATTTCTTCTTCCAATTCTTTTAGCTCTTCAGATTCAAATCTTTCAAGCATGGCGGTAGCAATTGCCCCTGGCGATATCGCATTCACTCTGATTCCCGAAGGTGCAAGTTCTTTTGCGAGTGCTTTGACAAAAGAATTTTGTCCACCCTTTACCATTGAATACAGAACTTCGCATGAAGCCCCTACTTCTCCCCAAATAGACGTTATGGCAATGATATTTCCTTCTTTTTTATTTATTAGCTTCTGAACAAGCCCCTTTGTTATTAGAAAGGGGGATGTACTATGCAAAGTAACCATCTGTTTGGCACGTTCATCGCTTATATCTGTAATTAAGCCAAAGTGACTGTCTCCACTGTTTAAAATAATGGCATCAATTTCATCAATTTCGTTAATAATATCTTGATGGCCGCCGTCTTTACTTAAATCAGCTTGAATCACTTTTGTATGGATTGGAAATAGCTTTAATTCTTCCAGCAGTGAAGTGATACCCTTATCATTACGGTAATAATGGAGATATAAGTTCCAACCCTCTGATGCCAAACGCAATGCAATTGCCCGGCCGATTCCACCACTCGCTCCTGTAATCAGTGCATATTTTCCATTCATGATTAAAAACCCCTTGCTCAAAATAACACTTACAATACTTTTCATTATAAAGGTTGTTCTTCAAAAGGAAAACCATCAAATAAAAATAGTTATTTGTTTCATAGAGATGTTATCATCTTAAAAATCAATTCATATAAAAGTCAACTCTAGTAAAAATACAATTCCACCTCCTCTGTCCGTTTGTGTTTTTTCAGGAGATTTGACTAAACAGAAAGAAGAAAAGAGCCAACACCATTAAGGTTCGGCTCTCGTCAATCAAGATGGAAGAATTTGAAACACTGACATCCTGTCTTCATTTATTAATTCTTGTACCGTTTTATTTACTTCCTCAAATGTCAAAGATTCTAAAACGGTAACGACATCAAATAACTTCATATCATTAAACGCATAGCGAGTAAATTGATTAGCAATTGATTCTGGTGAATTTAAAGATCTCAGAAATGCACCAATCTTTTTTTTGCGAACAGAATTCAGCTTATCCTCAGTTACAAACTCTCCATCACGGGCGGCAAAAAGAATATTTTTTAATTCCTCCTCTAATAGATCCGGCTCATCCGTATCACTGCCAACCATTCCAAATCCAAATCCATATTCCTGCGTATAATCATAGAAGAATGAATGGTCAATTAACCCTTTCGTATAAAGCTTCTCGTAGTAATCGGAGCTTTTTCCAAAGGTCATATCAAGAAAAAGATTGATGGACAACTCTTGTTTTAGTAAATCAAGGCCTTGCAGAGTTGGATTACAAGCTTTTAATCCAACCACACACTTAGGCGTCTGGACATGCATATTAATTGTACGTTTTTTTATTGCTACTCCAATAGGTTCCTCTTCAAATTTACGGCTTATATCTCCACGGTTATCGAAATCTTTCATAGCTTGATTATCACGTACCTGCTTCATAATTAATTCTGGATCCTCAGGTCCTGTAATAAATAAGAGCATGTTGCTTGGATGATAAAATGCATTGTAGCATTGGTAAAGCAGTTCTTTTGTTATCCCTGCGATAGACTCCACCGTACCTGCAATATCAATTTTCACAGGATGATTATGATATAAATTTTCGATGATACCAAAATATAATCTCCAATCAGCATTATCATCATACATGGTGATTTCCTGCCCAATGATTCCCTTTTCCTTCTCGACACTCTTATCCGAGAAATAGGGTTCCTGTACAAAATCAATCAGTGTTTCTAAATTTTTCTGTACATCAGTTGTACTGGAAAAAAGGTACGCTGTACGTGTAAAAGAAGTAAAAGCATTAGCCGCTGCTCCTTGCTTACTGAATTGTTGAAATACATCGCCATCTTCTTTTTCGAACAATTTATGTTCGAGGAAATGGGCAATCCCATCCGGAACTCTTGAATATACTTCCGCCCCAGGTTCTTTAAAATAATTATCAATTGATCCATACTTTGTTGTAAATGTAGCATACGTCTTATTGAATCCTTTTTTTGGAAGGATATAAACAGACAGCCCATTATCCATTTTTTCAAAATATAATTCTTCCTGAAGTTGATCAAATAGTAGTTTCTCCATTATTCTGTCACCTCATTTCCGCTTAAAAAGTAAATGGTATCCATTTGAACTTTGCCTCCGCAAGCTATGATTTCTTCCTTTGTCACCTTATCTATCTCTGACAACCATTCATCCAAAGTCGTCTGAATATCGGCAACCACATTATGATAAAGAACTTCTGTTAAACCGCGGGAGGTATCAATGGTTTCTAGCAATTGATTTTTAATAATCGCTTTTGTTTGGTCTATTTCCTGATCCGTAAATTCTCCCTTTTTCATAGCTTCCATTTGTTCTTTTATGATTGTTATCGCCTGGTCATAATTTTTATTATCTATACCGGACATAACCATTAAAAGACCCTTATGGCTTTCAAGTCGTGAAGCTGCATAATAAGCCAGGCTTGCTTTTTCACGAACATTTATGAAAAGCTTGGAGTGTGAGAATCCACCAAAAATCCCATTAAACATTTGCAGAGCAAAATAATCGGGGTCACCGTACGTAATATTTGTTCGAAAGCCAATATTTAACTTCCCCTGTTTGATATCCTGTATTTCTTTTAATTCTTTCACTTCATGGATATTATGCTTACTATGCACAACACGTTCCGGCCTTCTCTCTGCAAACTGAAAATATTGGGCAGATAGTTGAGCAACTCTTTCTTCATCCAAATCGCCAATCACATAGAGATCAAGTTCATCTTCTTCAAATACGTTAATATAATATTGGTATAAACTTTCAGGAGTAATTTCATCTACTGCATCTAATATCCCGTTCGCTTCTAAACGATAATTTTCTTCGAGACACATTTCCTGAGTTAAGCGTAAAGAAGAATAACGCATCTTATCATCATATACAGCTTGAAGTCTTTGTTTCAATGCACGCTTTTCCTTTGTAACTGTGTCCGAATCAAAAGCATTCCCCAGTACGTTGGGGTTAATCAAAACATCATGTAAGAGCTTAAATGATTGCTCCAATAGGGGCTCGGGTTTAGATAAAAAACGTTCATTTACCATTTCCATTTGGAAACTCATGATATGATATTCACCTTTTTTACTAACATCCGTAAAAAGACTCGCTCCATACAATTGATCAAGATGGGACCTGAAAGCTGTCGATGTGGGATAAGCGGCCGTGTTACTTTGGAGCACATTAGGTAATAAAGCTCTATATGTAACAGTTTCTTCTTTTAAAGGTGCTTTCATCTTCCAAACAAGCGTGGTGGTTTTAAATTTCTTCGTTGGTATAAAATGAATGGTTACACCTGCTTGTTTAATTTTAATCTCATCAATAACTGCCATAAATGTTGACCTCCCTTTACTCAATGTTATGCAGATTCATATCCATATTGTTCGTCTCAAGGATTTATTTTAAACCTTTAGTTTGAATATACAGGTTAAATGGAAGATAAATCAAGGAACTGCCCCTGACCCTAATCCCATCTTTTTTTAATTTATATGAGAAACATATACACAGTACAGAGACCATTTTTCTTTTCCGATAAAAAAGACAAGAGCCGCTCAAACCAGCCCTTGTCTTTTATTAATAACTCGATAAATTTGTCTTTTAGCGTTTTCCTTTGATATATGGTGTTCCGGATGCTTTTGGTGCATCGGCACGTCCAATAAATCCTGTTAAGGCCAATATTGTCAATACATATGGCAAAATCAACATATAGACATTTGGTATGTCACTAAAGAATGGAAGCATTGAGCTTACAATACTTAAACACTGTGCAAATCCAAAGAATAATGCCGCGCCCATTGCGCCGATTGGATGCCATTTTCCAAAAATCATAGCAGCTAGTGCCATGAATCCTTGTCCTGATATTGTCGCATGAGTAAAATCTAAAGCAATGGTCGAAGCATAAATAGCTCCACCTAAGGCTCCCAATATACCACTTAAAATAACCCCAATATAGCGCATTCTATTTACATTAATACCCATTGTGTCAGCGGCCATTGGATGTTCACCAACTGATCGCAGACGCAGACCAAATGGTGTTTTAAAGATTACATACCAGCATATCACCGCAATGATGATAGCCAGGATAGATGTATAATGTAAATCTGAGAATAGAATCTTACCAAGCACAGGTATATCACTTAATACTGGAATTTCTACACTGTAAAATGGTTCAGAAATTTTTTCTGTTTGTCCCTTACCATAAACTAATTTTACAATAAACATACAAGCCCCAAGCGCCAGCATGTTAATGGCTACACCACTGACTGTTTGGTCAGCCCGGAAGGTTATTGATGCTACTGCGTGCAATAGTGAAAAGATTCCGCCAACTACCATAGCCACAACTAATGAAATCCAAGGAGTCCATCCACCAAACGTATCCGCAAATGATAAGTTGAACACGATGCTTGTAAAGGCACCAACTACCATTAAACCTTCCAATCCAATATTTACTACACCAGAACGCTCAGAAAACACACCACCGAGGGCAGTCAAAATAAGTGGAGAGGCGTATACAAGTGTAGATGGAACAAGTATAGCTAGTATCTCTAAGAAACTCACTTATTCCACCCCCTTTTTCTTGCTAAACTTTCTCAGCATGAGTCGAATAACATAACTGGACGCTACAAAAAATATAATTAGTGCGATAACTACATCAATAATTTCAGTCGGTATTCCAGTTTCCATTGGCATATTCAATGAACCATATTTCAATCCACCGAATAAGAAAGCAGCAAGCACAACACCGATTGCTGTATTGGCACCGAGTAATGCAACCGCAATTCCGTCAAAACCTACCCCAGTATGTGCACCTTTTACACCAATATACTCGAAGGTTCCAAGCCCCTCCATGGCTCCGGCAAGTCCAGCAAAAGCCCCGGAAATCAACATGGCATATACAATATTTCGATCAACACTGATACCTGCATATTTAGAGGCATGCTGGTTGAAACCAACAGCTTTTAATTCGTAACCTCTTGTTGTTCTCTCCAATAAAAACCACATGATGATTGCTCCTGCTATCGCAACCGCAAAGCCCCAGTGCAATCTGGAGTTAAACGTCAATTCTGCTAAAATGTCAGAACGGAAAGATGCAGATGGCGCAATCTTTTCTGTTTTGTCCATATTATCTGTTAAAACGTAAGAGATGATATAATTGACAACATGTAAGGAAATATAGTTCATCATAATCGTTGTAATAACTTCATGGACTCTGAATTTAGCTTTTAATAGACCAGGAATGAATGCCCACAAAGCTCCTGCTATCGCAGCAACAAGTACAGCAAGCGGCAAATGGATCATTTTAGGTAAATCAGTGAAAAGTGTACCAATCCAAACAGCACCTAACCATCCCATTAGAAACTGGCCTTCAACACCTATATTAAAAAGTCCTGTCCTAAACGCAAAGGCAACCGCTAAACCTGCCAATATATAAGGAGTAACCTGCCGGATCGTCTCACCTATTGCATAGGAATCCATAAAAATACCATTCCATAAAGCTCCATAACCGGCTATCGGATCATAACCACTGGCCCACATCACGATAGCACCCGCGATTAAACCAAGCAAGACAGCTATAACAGGGATTAATAAATTCGATAATTTTTTATACATTAGCCTCATTCCCCGCTTCCTTAACCTTACTTCCTGCCATTAATAATCCCAGTTCCTGTTCTGTCGTTTTCTTAGGATCAACAATTGCAACAATAGAACCCTCATATATAACGGCAATACGGTCACTTACATTTAAAATTTCATCCAGCTCAAATGATATGAGCAATACAGCTTTCCCCTGATCTCGTTGCTCAATCAAACGCCTGTGAATGAACTCAATAGCCCCTACATCAAGGCCCCTAGTTGGCTGGGCAGCAATTAGTAAATCAGGATTACGATCTATTTCACGGGCAATAATGGCTTTCTGCTGGTTCCCTCCAGATAAAGCTCTGGCAGGAGTATACTCACTTGGAGTTCGTACATCGAACTCTTCAATTAGTTTACGAGCTTTATTAAAGATATTCTTATAATTTAAGACTCCCCATTTTGAAAACGGTTGCTGATAATAGGTTTGCAAAACCATATTTTCACCAATTGAATAATCCAGTACAAGGCCATATTTATGGCGATCCTGAGGGATATGGCCAATTCCGGTTTCCGTGATTTTCCTAGGGCTTTTTCTTTGTATTTCAGCACCATTTATGGATATTATTCCGGATTCTGGTTTTTTTAGGCCGGTAATTGCTTCAATTAACTCGGTTTGTCCATTTCCATCTACACCGGCAATTCCTAAAATTTCACCCGCACGAACTGATAGGTTAAGATTACGGATTGCTTCAACACCACGTGAGTCTTTAACAACCAAATCATGTATATTTAATACATCTTTACCTGGCTCTGCATCCTGTTTCACAGTTGTAAAAATGACTTCACGGCCTACCATCAGACTGGCCAATTCATTTGGATTTGTTTCACTGACATTTACGGTACCAATTCCTTTTCCTTTACGTATAACTGTACAACGGTCACAAACTTCCATAATTTCTTTCAATTTGTGTGTAATCAGAATGATGGATTTACCTTCCGTAATCAGGTTCTGCATGATTTGTATTAACTCCTTAATTTCCTGTGGTGTTAATACGGCAGTTGGTTCATCAAAAATAAGAATATCAGCTCCACGGTAGAGAGTTTTAAGTATTTCAACCCTCTGTTGCATACCAACTGAAATATCTGAAATCTTAGCGTCAGGATCAATACTCAGACCATACCTCTCTGATAACTGTCTAACTTCCTGCTCAGCCTCTTTTAAATCAATTGTTCCACCTTTGGTAGGCTCTTTACCAAGGATAATGTTTTCGGTTACTGTGAACGTATCAACAAGCATGAAATGCTGGTGCACCATTCCTATACCCAAGTCATTTGCAATATTTGGGCTTGTAATTTTTACTTCCTTACCATTTACACGGATTTCTCCTTGTTCTGGCTGGTAAAGACCGAACAAAACATTCATTAACGTGGATTTCCCTGCACCATTTTCCCCCAACAACGCATGAATCTCACCTTTTTTTAATTGTAAGGTGATATCATCATTCGCTACGATGCCCGGGAACTCTTTACGGATGTGCAACATCTCAATAACGTAGTCCACAGTTTTCACTCCTTTTCCAGAGAAAATTCATATCATAAGTAAGATGACAAAAGAAAAGTTGCCAATCTTATTGTGCAACCTTTCCTTTACCATATTGCTTAGAGGTCTGATGTCAGACTGACATAGGCCTAGGTAAATTGTAAGGGATAAGAAATGTTATTCTCATCCCTTACATAAGAGTTGCTTATTTTTTTAAGAATATTTTTAGATCTTCACGAGTAGATGGTACTGCAATCTCTCCACTCTTGATTTTTTCTTTGTATTCTGCAACTTTTGTTAGAATTTCTTCTGACAAGTTTTCTTTTGAAGGTGCAATATCTACCGCATCATTTTCTAAACCAAATTCAACATTTTCGCCACCAGGGAATTTTCCGTCTTTTGCAAGAGTGGATACTTCCTGAACAGCCAAATCAACTCGTTTAATCATGGAAGTTAACGTAATGTTTTTATCTGTACCCGGTACATCACCTAAGGCAGCTTGGTCAGAGTCAACCCCAATAACCCAAATTTCTTTGCTTGGATCATTTTTCGTAATGTTAACTGCTTCAGTAAATACACCTTTACCTGTACCGCCGGCAGCATGATAAATAATATCTATGCCTGATTTATACATTGCTTGTGCAGTTGCTTTACCAATATCAGCTTTATTAAAATCACCAGCATATTTAACCTGAACATCTGCATCAGGTTTTACTGATTTAACACCGGCAATAAATCCGGTCTCAAACTTTTTAATAAGTTCACTTTCGACTCCGCCAATAAATCCTATTTTATTGGATTTAGTTTGCATCGCGGCCACTACACCTACCAAGAATGATCCTTCATGCTCTTTAAATGTGATACTTGCGACATTATCACCTTCTACAACAGCGTCAATTAACGCGAATTTACTCTTAGGATTTTGCTCGGCAACTTCTGTAATAGAATCAGATAGTAAGAAACCTACCCCATAAATAAGGTCAAATTTTTGTCGTGCCAGTTGATTTAAGTTAGTCGTGTAATCAGCATCAGATTTGGACTGAAGGTAATCGTAACCATTTTTACCTTTTTCAAGGTTGTTATCTTTGCCAAATTGTTGTATACCTACCCAAGCGGATTGGTTAAAGGATTTGTCATCAACCCCGCCTGTATCCGTTACCATAGCAATTGTGAAATTGTCCTTGTTACCTTCACCGCCGCTTTTCGTCTCTTCTTTGTTTCCGCAAGCCCCCATGATTGTGCCCGCAGCCATAACAAGTGACAATGCCAAACCTAATTTGCGTTTCTTCAAGGCCTTAACCCCCTATAGTTTTTTGGCAGTAGGTTTCTTTTTTGCGCATGAATTATATTCTTTTACGCAAAATATGAAAGCGGAATGTATCCGCTTTAAAGAAGTTGGCCGAGTAAAGATATGGTTTGTCTTTACTATCATAGTGAGTTTGTTTAAGTAAAAGCAGAGCAGTGTCTGATTTGCAATTTAAAATAGGAGAAATCTTCTCGTGATATCCATGTGGTTCAATATCTGCCACAGCGTATGTAATTTGTATACCCGCATTTTTTTCCAAGACATGAAGTAATGATTCTTCTTGGTAAAGAGACGGATCCGGTAACACACGAACGGGTATCTTGTCCAGACAATATACGACAGGTTCTCCATTAGCAGTTCTGACTCGCTCGATTACTGAAAACTGATCCTCAACTTGACAGTCAAACCTTCGCATATCTTCTTCCGTTGCATGCTCTATGAATGAGTTTAAAAAAATTGTTCCCGGTTTCATGTTAGCCTCGCGGATCATGTCTGTTACACTCTTTAATTGTTCAATTCCTGAAGAGAATACAGGAGTGGAATTCACAAAAGTACCTACCCCATGCCTGCGTGTAATCAAATTATCTTCTTCCAGAATTCTGAGTGCTTCTCTTAATGTCGCTCTGCTCACACCGAGTAATTTGGCCCATACAGACTCAGAGGGCAATTTTTCATGCTCTTTATAGACACCGTTTCTTATGTCCTGTCTAATCTTGTCGATTACTTGCAGATATAATTGCCGGTTGTCTTGTCTGATAGACATACTCTTTTCCCCCAAAGAACTTCTAATTCTCATTCTATTGTTGTTATCTACTAACCACTCATAATTTATCATGTATTCACAAAGAAATAAATAGCTATTCACAAAATTATCATTTTTTGTAAGCGGTCTTTTATCCGATTTTTTCCATAACGATATGCTAAATCCCGCGTCAAATCTGGTTTTTTCAACAAATAAGTCTTTTTTCCTACAATTAATGTTTATATATTATAAATATTCTGTTAAAGTGTAAATTTAAGGTGATTTGCATTTAGCGTGTTTTGGAAAATAAAATAATGATATACACATATAGTCATTCTCTATTTGCTCATCCCGGTACTTTCCAAAGAATATTCCAGACTAGAATCGCCATATGTTATTACATACTGAGGTACATAATCTTTTGACATTTTGGATCTTACCATAAAAAGATTTTCTTCTTCAAAAGATAAAGGGATAAGGATCTAGGTCCTTATCCCTTTATCTTATTTAAAGAATACATCTAGTTCTTTTTGAGTAGACGGTACTTTTATTTCACCATTCTTAATTTTCACTTTGTAGTCATTGACAGTCTTGATGATATCGTCAGATAAGTTATCGGTAGTCGGTGCGATATCTACTCCGTTAGCTTCAAGTCCAAATTCAACGGTTTCACCTTTAGGGAAGTCACCATCCATTGCACGTTTTGAAATTTCCTGAACAGCCAAGTCAACACGCTTAATCATTGAAGTTAGTGTGACATTCATGTCTGTTCCGCTAATTTCACCTTCAGCTGCTTGATCTTTATCTACACCAATCACCCATATCTCTTTATCTGGATTGTTTTTCTTGATGTTTTTCGCTTCGGTAAAGACTCCTTTACCACCATTTCCTGCTGCATGGTAAATGACATCAATGCCCGATTTATACATTGCTGCTGCAGTTGCTTTGCCAAGTGACGCATCACTGAAACTTCCTGTGTATTTTACTTGTACTTCAGCATCTGGATTTACTGTTTTAACACCGGCAATAAAACCTTTTTCAAATTTTTGAATTAGCGGGTTCTCCACTCCACCTACAAAACCAATTTTGTTGGACTTTGTTTGCATCCCGGCAATAACACCTACCAAGAATGAACCTTCATGCTCTTTAAATGTAATACTTGCGACGTTATCAGCATCAACTACTGCGTCAACGATAGCAAATTGTGAATCAGGATTTTGCTCTGCTGCCTCTTTGATTGCTTCCTCCATCGTAAAACCAATACCATATATTAAGTTAAAGTTTTGGCGTACTAATTGGTTCAAGTTTGTTGTATAATCTGCATCAGATTCAGATTGCAAGTAGTTATAACCGTCTTTTCCTTTTTCCAAACCGTTCTTTTTACCGAAAGCTTGCAATCCTTCCCATGCAGATTGATTGAATGATTTGTCATCTATCCCACCTGTATCACTAACCATCGCCACGGTGAAATTATCCTTGTTCGAACCACCATCATTGCTTTCCTCTTTGTTTCCACAGGCACCAAGAATTGTTCCTGCAGCTAATAAAAGAGACAAAGCTAATCCAAATTTACTTTTTTTCAACATAATGCCTCCTAAAAAATATTTAGTCAGTGCTCCATATAGTATGAGCTTCTTTACTTCCTTTTACGCAGAATAATCTGCTTGAATAAGATCTCATTAGTTATATCAACCCTTGTTATCATAAAATTTACACATTGCCAATTCGCAGGGTAACGAGTATAAATCATGACCTCATATCAACATGAAATCCGTTGCTGCATATGTATTTCAATATTTCAGTAATATAAGTACCTTGGCAACTGTAATTGTATGATCTGACCTTGTACAAGTATTTGCTCTGATATCTAAGCGAACTATTCAAAAGCAATTCTACATACGATTCCCTGACCAATCATAATTTAACATGGATTTGTGTAAAAATAAATAGATATTCCAATATAATTAATCGCATCATTTCCCATAAGAATTAAACTTTAAAAAAATATATAAACCATCATATATCAGAAATAACAGACTTTTTTTCAGGTAAATATTATTATTATTTTAATATATATTATATTAAAATAATATATACCTTTATTACCTATAATTATTTAGTTCTTCCTTATCCTTGGTTGAGATAACCGCCTACTTATTATTTTACAATTCAGCTTAAATACCAATTACATCCGTATGCTTACCAAATACACGAAAAATTGATTACAGTGCTAATAGTTTGGATCCTTTACAACTAAATTAAGTAAAAAAATGGAGCAGCATTAAGCTGCTCCATTTACGAATTCATAGCCTGATCATAATCTTTAGGGACTAATACATTCCTTGGTTTACTTCCTTCGTACGGCCCGACAACGCCCTGAGCTTCCATCTCATCAATCAAACGGGCAGCCCTTGTATATCCAATTCTGAACCGTCTTTGCAGCATCGAAACAGAAGCTGTTTGCATTTCCGCAATTAATCTGACGGCTTCATCATATAATTCATCCGTTGATACACTCACAGTTTCTAATACTTCATCCGGTATCATATTTTCTTGATATTGGGCTTTTTGTTGAGTTATCACAAAGTTTACTACATCTTCAACCTCCTGATCTGATAAAAAGGCACCTTGGACCCGTACAGGTTTTGATGCACCTACAGGAAGGAACAACATATCTCCGCGACCAAGAAGCTTTTCTGCCCCACCCATATCCAATATGGTTCTTGAATCAATTTGGGAGGAGACACTAAAAGCAATCCGGGAAGGAATATTAGCTTTTATAACTCCTGTAATAACGTCTACAGATGGCCGCTGAGTTGCAATAATTAAATGTATACCTGCAGCCCTTGCCATTTGCGCAAGTCTTGTAATGGCATCTTCCACTTCACTGGAAGCTACCATCATTAAGTCAGCCAGTTCATCCACAATCACTATAATGTATGGCAATAATGGATTTTTCTCGCCTTCTTCTAAATTTTGTCTCGTTACTAAGTCATTGTAACCCTCAATATTCCTGGTTCCAGAATGAGAAAATAACTCATAACGTCTTTCCATTTCCATAACGACTTTCTTTAATGCCTGAGCAGCTTTTTTCGGATCGGTAACGACAGGTGCCAATAAATGAGGGATTCCATTATAAACATTTAACTCCACCATTTTTGGATCAATCATCATCATTTTCACTTCATGCGGCTTTGCTCTCATCAATACACTTGTTATAATTCCGTTAATGCAAACACTTTTCCCACTTCCTGTTGCTCCTGCTACGAGTAAATGAGGCATTTTGTTTAGTTCAGCTGAAACAGCTTCACCAGATATATCTCGTCCTAAAGCAATTAATAATTTTGAACCGCTTTTTTCGGATGGCTGTACTTCAAGCACTTCTCTTAAAGAAACTATGGCCACCTCTGAATTTGGAACTTCTATCCCAATCGCTGATTTACCTGGAATTGGGGCCTCAATCCGTATATCTTTGGCAGCTAATGCAAGTGCCAAATCATCTGATAACGAAACAATTTTACTAACCTTTACACCTACATCAGGGTGTACCTCATACTTAGTTACAGCAGGTCCCAAATGAACTTGAGTCACCCTAGCTTTAACTCCGAAACTTTTAAAAGTACTCTCTAATTTCTCTGCATTAGTATGTATTAGTTCATATTCTCCACTTTGATCTGTCTTTTTAGGTGAACGCAGCAATGAGATTTTAGGAAGTTTATAGTCCACATTTTCAACTTCTGTAAAATTCATATACGGTACAGGATCAGGGATTACTTCCGTACGATTGCCTGGTTTCAATACCTGGTCATCACTTTTCTTTTCATCGGTTTCCTGGTCAGAATATGCCCGATCTGCAAAATTCGAAATAATTCGTTCTTCAAGTGTATCTTCATTTTCAATAATTTTTCCCGATACATCTAGATTAGCGGAGGTTTGTACAGATTCTCCATCGCTCTTTTCCTTTTGCTTTTTATTCTTCACTGACTTAGGCTCGCGGATATCTTTCAAAAATCCTTTCCACTGACCCGCCATAAACTTTCCGCTTGAACCCATTATCTTACCGATTGGTTCGCTAAATCCTTTACCAGTAATTAGAATTAAACCTGCAACGATCGATAAAAATGAAATAAATTTACTACCTGCATCTGCAAATAAAAAATGAAAGACTGCATAAAGGATTGCACCTATCATCCCACCACCAAGGTCTGTTGTACTGGCTGTTCCCTCTAGTTCCATCCAAAAGATTTCCCAGGTATTTAGTATTACACTTGGTTGCATAAATCCATTATTAGAGGACAAATGTTCAAATAAGATAGTATGTGAAGAGAGTAATATCGCTAAAATAATAAGATATAATCCGACGAGCTGTCTTTTAAAAAAGAAAGGAATCTCTCTTTTCCACATTAAGAACACACCGAAGGCCATTAAGCCAAGAAGAAGCAAAATGTACCATTCACCCATAAAAAACCTTGAAAGAAACACGAATGAAGTGCCTACAGCACCAAGCTTTGCCATCGCAATCGCAGAAAATCCGAATATCGCCAATCCTGTTATTTCATATTTCAATGTCGACTTTATTTGGTCACCTTTTCTGGAACGAGATTTCTTTTTTTTCTTACTCATTCGATCACCCGTATTTCATATAGAATTAAAAACGAAAAGAAAGCAGCCGACTTGGCTGCCTTTACACCGTTCACCCTATTATAGCATATATAAGGACTACTGACTGCTATTCAAGGTTGATAATTACCGCACCAGGCGCAAGGTTCTCAGATAAGTAATCATTGGGATCTGTGCTGATAATCCGATTAACCTTTACTGCCCCATTAGGTAATCTTTCCCCAATAAATGGAACACCGTCTTTCTTAAACATCTCCAGACTATTTTGATTTAAATCTTCATTAACAAGAGTTTCAAGAGGCATGATTGTATAATAAGTCATCTTAGTTTTCCTTTCATTGCTCTTTGATCATCTCATTTAGCTTAGCAATAGCGGCACCAATTCCGCCCACCTCATTAATCAACCCTGTTTTAACAGCATCATCTCCCACTACATTTGTCCCTATATCCCTTGCCAGGTTCCCTCTCGCAAACATTAAATCCTTAAAAGTTTCTTCACTAATATCTGAGTGCTTTACCACAAAATTTACAACTCGATCCTGCATTTTATCTAAGTATTCAAATGATTGCGGAACTCCTATAACCAAACCCGTTAAACGGATAGGATGGATTGTCATTGTAGCTGTTTCCGCAATAAAAGAATAATCACAGCTTGTGGCAATAGGTACCCCAATACTATGACCTCCCCCTAAAACTATGGATACAGTTGGTTTAGATAATGATGCTATCATCTCAGACATTGCAAGACCAGCCTCAACATCACCACCAACCGTGTTTAAGATAACTAATAAACCTTTAATATCAGGGTTTTGTTCAATCGCGACTAGTTGCGGGATAATATGTTCATACTTTGTTGTCTTATTTTGAGGCGGCAATTGCACATGTCCCTCAATTTGCCCAATAATCGTTAAACAATGGATCGTAGAATCCTTTGGCATCTGCGGTACAATTGTTTGTCCTAAAGATTGTATTTTATCAACAAGCGCACTGGCGGCCCCTGTTTTGTCACCAACAGACTTTTCCTCAGACGGCATCTCTACCTTTTTATCCAATTTGTAATCCCCCTCTTAAAAACACTCATCCTTTTAATAGTATGTACAGAGGGAGAATTTCCATTCAGGAGTATAATCATAGATAAATCTTATTTGAACAAATAAAAGAATCCCCCTTTATGAAGGATTCTTAGGAAACCGTTTAGTTTAACACCTTAGGAGACTCAACCATGCATCAGCTGATTTAACATTTATTTTTTCCGGTACTATTCGTGCTTACTATATCAGCTGAAATGTGTTTGTTCCGTCTTTATAAAGGTTTCTTTACACCTTTACTATTACACTTTGAAAACACACTGCCTATATTCGGTTATGGGTTACTCAAACCTGTTTATCGATTTCTAAAGATTATGTGGAGTGAACTAGCCAATTCCTCTCTCATCTAAATGTGATCATCACCTTGCCTTTTTGATTATCATTAGCTAAAAACGAACAATTAACTCCACCCTTCTTATAAATATCCGACGAAAGGATTTTGGTTAAGCATATTCAGACTTTTATCCTGACAACATTCACAATACAGTATAATCAGTCTTTCAATTCATTCCCGTTTGAGTTACTTTCAATTCATTCCTAATGCATAAACACACTATCACATTTTGTTGAAGATTCCCATAATCTTTGTAGAAATAGCTTTCCAGGAATAAATCATACATCGTTCTTGCTTAATACGTAAACCAAATTCTTATTTCTTAAGCTTTCCTTTTTACGGAACGAACACTATATGATTGAGTCACCTGAAGTGTTAAACTTTATTGTTTCCTCCTTTCTTATTTATATAATACCCATTTCCAAAAGAATAAACCGCTTTCAATTATTTTTTTTGATATTTTTTTAACCTGCATTTCCGTCCATTAATACCCAATTATTTAACTGATTGAAATAGATAAAAGCGGCCCTGTTTAAAGCCGCCTTATCACTATACCAATTGCTTTTCATAATACGTTATTTCTTTTCCCTTACTCATTCTTTCCTTAAAGGATGAAAATCCGCTTCTCTCCCAAAAATGTCTGATTCTCTCATCTGTGCTCCAGACATTCAAGCAGATTTTCTTGAATCCGCTATTTTTAAATGCCTCTTCCAACTCATAATAAGCTGCGGTTCCATAACCAAATCCTTGATAATCAGCATGGATTATGAACAAATTGATTGATACGAGCATCTCCTCTGGTTCTTCCTGATAGCAGGTTAGTCCAATATAGGTATCCTCAACTTTGATTAAAAAAGAACGATTATTTGAAGACAAGTATTCTAATACATACTCTTCTATAGGCATTTTGCCATTTTCTAAACAAGATGAATTGGAATGTATCATTTCTCTCGCAATATATAGATTCTCTTCAACTACTTCTTCAAATGTAATCATTCTATACCACTCTCCTATTCTTGGTTTAGCTTATGTTCACTTCTAACTGGCTACTGAGTATTACGAATGAACAGATTATCAGAAATCCAATTTTCTTTTACCATTTCAAGTATTTATTATTTGTACGCATTGAGTATCTGAATATGAAAAATGACTATCCAGCGGATAGCCATTTTCATTCTACTTTATACTTCCATAATAATTGGTAAAATCATTGGACGACGTTTTGTTTTTTCAAACAAATAATGATTCAAATTATCACGGACCTCCTGTTTCACTCCAGCCCAGTCAAAATGATCTTTTGCCGTGTTTTTCACAACAATTTCACGTACTATATTTGTTGATTGTTCCATCAATGATTCTGACTCACGGACATAAACAAATCCGCGAGAAATGATTTCAGGACCGGCAACGATACTTTTATCCGAGCGGCTCAATGTCACAACGACAATGAGGATCCCATCCTGGGATAATAAACGTCGGTCACGCAATACAATATTCCCTACATCACCTACGCCGCTTCCATCAATTAATACATTGCCTGCTATCACTTTTCCTGCACTTTCCATTGCCTCATCTGTAATTTCAATGACTTCCCCATTTTCAGGTATATGGATACGGTTTTGTTCAAAGCCAATCGATTTAGCTATGCGCATGTGCGCAATAAGCATCTTATAATCTCCCTGAATTGGTATAAAGTATTTAGGCTTCATAAGGTTCAACATCATTTTCAGCTCTTCCTGGCTCCCATGGCCAGAAACATGAATTTGATTTTTACCAGCTACTACTTTTGCGCCCGCTCTATATAACAAATCAATGGTCCGGGACATAAGTAGTTCACCGCCGTGAACAGGGTTAGCGGCCAATAATACGGTATCACCTTGTTTAATATTCACTTGTTTATGAGCGTGCTTAGCCATTTTTTGTAGTGCATCAAATGGTTCACCCTGCGACCCGGTTGCAAGGATGATAATTTCCTTATCCTCATGCTGATCTATTTGAGTTATTGGGATTAAGACATCCTCATGTACATCTAAATAGTTAAATTCTAAGGCAATCTCCAATACTTTTTCCATAGATTTACCAACTATTGCAACTTTTTTGCGATTATCGTAGGCAGCATTTAACACTTGCTGAAGACCATTAATATTAGACGCATAACAAGCTACAATGATTCTGCCCTTGGCATTGTAAAATTCATCTGACATATGTCTTGCAACCAATGATTCAGATGGAGTAAAACCAATGCGTTCAGCTCCTGAACTATCTGATAAAAGACATAGCACTCCCGATTCACCGATTGCTGCCATTTTGCCAATTTCCGCCTTATAGAGTCCTTGTGCAGCCTGATCGAATTTAAAATCACCCGTATAAACAATAGCACCATCTTTTGTTTCAATACAGATTCCAACAGAATCAGGAATGCTGTGGTTTGTTTTAAAAAATGTGATGCGTGCAGAGGAAAAACGCAGAGAAGTGTTTGAATCTATTACTTCAAAATCAACATTTAATTGATCGTTTATCTCCGCAATTTTCGATTTCGTTAATTCTATACTTAATCTTGTACCGTATACAGGCGCATCCAATTCTTCAATAATATAAGGCAATGCACCAATATGATCCTCATGGCCATGTGAAAGGAAGATTCCCTGTATTCTTTCTTTATTTTCGATAAGGTAAGAAATGTCCGGAATAACAACATCTATACCCAGCATTTCAGTCTCTGGGAACATCAAACCGGCATCAAGAACAAATATATCTTCGTCCACTTCAACGAGATACATATTCTTGCCGATTTCTCCTGCTCCTCCCAATGCAATTACTTTGATTTTCTGTCTAATTTGTTTTACCAATTTATTGTTCCTCCTGTTATTAACTGCTCGTCCATTTTCCAGTTGAATCCATTATAACTGATAGTGTAGTGGCATGCCACTGCCACACCCTTTTCGAATATATCTATTTATTCTAACTTGTAACATTATTTACAATAAAACCATTTTAATGTCCAGTATGTGCCTAAACTTCATGCTTTATATTTCACTGCTTTATATCACAAAAGTTCCAATGTCCTTCTGGTTAGATAATATGAAATAAATAAACCCAAATATGTATAATATAATCCAATAGATAGATAAGCCAATTGCAAAGAATTGGCTTACCCCATCAGACTTGAAAAATAGATAAACTTAATTAAGCATGTTTAATAGATTTATTAATGTACTACGTTCAGCTTCATTAAGAGGCACAAGCGGCAATCGGACAGATCCCACGCTCATCCCCTTGATTTGTAAAGCTGTCTTGACAGGAGCAGGACTTGGCGCCATGAATAATCCCTCAATGACAGGAAGCAACTTCTGATGCATTTTGGCCGCTTCAGCAATTTCACCATCAAAGAAATACCCAATCATTTGTTGTATGTCACGTCCAACGATATGAGAAGCCACCGAAACAACACCTGCCCCTCCGATAGAAAGTACCGGAAGTGTTAATACGTCATCGCCACAATATAATTCAAAATCAGCCGGTGTATTGGCAATGATTTTAGTCATTGCATTTAAATCACCGCTTGCCTCTTTCACTGCGACAATATTTGGAATCTTTGCCAGGCGAATAACCGTTTCCGGTTGAATATTTGTTACCGATCTTCCTGGTATATTATATACCATTACAGGCAGTGATGTAGCTTCAGCTACAGTCTTGAAGTGCTGATACAGCCCTTCCTGGTTTGGTTTATTATAATAAGGAGCTACAAGCATAATCGCATCCACACCGGCAGCTTCTGCCTTTTTCGTCAAATGTATGGATGCATACGTGTTATTTGAGCCTGTTCCGGCTATAACAGGGATCCGTTTATTAACAATTTTCACAACATATTCAAATAGAGCTATTTTTTCTTCTGTTGATAATGTAGGAGATTCTCCGGTAGTTCCTGATATCACCAATGAATCTGTTCCTGTCTCAATTAAATAATCAATTAATTTTGCTGTCTTAACAAAATCTATATTCCCTTTATTATCAAAAGGGGTTACCATTGCGGTGGACACACGTCCAAAAAGACCCATTCTACCACTTCCAATCCCTAAATTTTATTATTCAGCCATTTCTCGCCATTCAGTTAGATGTTCATCCAGTAAATGGAGATTAAACGCATCATGTAAAGCATTTACTGCTTCAACTAAATCTTTTTCTTTAACCAATACCCAAATTGTAGTGTGACTATCTGCCGATTGCAGAATCTGTATTCCACGTTCGGACAGCGGAGTGACAATTTTTGCCGTGACTCCAGGCACTCCAGTTATTCCGGCCCCAACGACAGATACTTTGGCACAGTTTGGTTGCACGCGAGGCTCATAGCCTAATTCATGTAATACTGCTATCGCTTTATCTGCGTCCTTATTAGAGACTGTATATACAGTACCATTCGGGTAAATATTGATAAAGTCTACGCTTATTGCCGAATTTGCCATAGCTGTAAAGACTTCAGTCTGCAAATTATACTGGTTTTCTTTGGCTTTTACTTTAATCTGAGTAATATTATTCACATGTGCAATACCTGTAACAAGACGTTCCTGAATATCGCTGCCGCGCCGGTGTTTCGGGTGACCTGTCACCAACGTCCCTTCACCTTCAGAATAGGTTGAACGGATTCGCAAAGGAACTTTAGCCTGCATCGCTATTTCAACCGCTCGCGGATGAATAACTTTAGCGCCTTGATATGCCATATTACATACCTCTGTATAGGTTACTACAGACAAAGGTCTGGCTTGCTCGGCGATACGGGGATCTGCTGTCATGATGCCTTCCACATCAGTGAATATATCAACATAGTCAGCCTTTAATGCGGCGCCAAGGGCTGCAGCAGATGTATCACTGCCTCCACGGCCTATTGTTGTTATATCCCCATTTTCAGCTATCCCCTGAAAACCGGTTACAACGACAACGTCTGATTTAGCTAATTCATCAATCAGTCTATCGGTCTTCATTTCCATGATTTTCGCATTTGTATAATCAGTATTCGTTCTGAAACCGGCCTGTCCTCCAGTTAAAGCAGTTGCCTGTATACCTTCTTCAAGGAGCATATTGGTAAATACAACCGCTGAAATAATTTCCCCGCATGATAATAGCAAGTCCTGCTCGCGCTCTCCCAGGTGCATTCCGTTTTCATTCACAAGTGAGAGCAATGAATCTGTTGCATATGGATCGCCTTTTCTTCCCATTGCCGATACAACTACTACTATTTTATATCCTTTATCTAAACCTCTTCTAATATGTTGAAACGCATACTTTCTGCTTTCTGCATCCTTAACAGATGTACCGCCAAACTTTTGAACGATGATTTTCACTATTCCACCCCAAAATTGGCCTTCATATTTAAAGAATAATAGGAAGGCCAGAATATCTTATATATATCCTTGATTATACAAGACCTAATCGGACTAGGCTCTCGGCGATCTGGACAGAATTCCATGCAGCCCCTTTTAAAAGGTTATCTGATACCACCCACATATGGAACCCGCTCTCTTCGTCCAAATCTTTCCTAACTCTTCCAACAAACACTTCATTTTTTCCAACGCAATCTGCTGGCATGGGATAAACCTGATTGGCAGGATCATCCTGCAGGACAACTCCTGGAGCATCCATTAACAATCCTTTTATTTCCTCAGCACTGACACCGTTACTTTCAATTTCAAAGTACACAGATTCAGAATGACCCACTGCAATAGGAAGGCGAACACAAGTAGCAGCAACCTGCAGGGAAGGCATATGCATAATTTTTTTCGTCTCATTTATCATTTTCATTTCTTCATACGTATACCCATTATCCTCAAAGATATCTATCTGAGGAATAGCATTAAAAGCGATCTGATGATGTTTGTCTGCACCTTTAACAGGTAATATAGATGGGTTAACGGCCCTGCCGGCTAAAATGTCGCCTGTTTGCCTATTTAATTCCTCAACAGCTGCTGCACCTGCACCGGAAACAGCCTGGTAGGTGGAAACAATAACTTTTTTAAGTCCGTAAGATTTTCTAATTGGTTCAAGTGCTGCAACCATTTGGATAGTCGAACAGTTCGGATTCGCAATAATTCCCTGATGCTTATGAAGATCTTCCTCATTTACTTCAGGAACTACAAGCGGGACATTCTCTTCCATACGAAATGCACTTGTATTATCCACAACGATGGCACCTCTTTTAACCGCCTCTGGAGCTAGTGCTTTTGATATACTTCCACCCGCACTGAACAGAGCTATATCGACCCCTTCGAAGCTCTCTGGCTTAGCTTCCTGTATCGTTACGGTCTCACTGTTAAATTCAACTTGTTTACCAGCAGATCGAGAAGAGGATAACAGACTTATTTTTCCGATAGGGAATTTTCTTTTTTGTAGTGTTTCAATCATTTGCTGTCCGACGGCCCCAGTGGCCCCCACTACAGCTACATGCAATTTTTTTTCATTCATGGATGTTTCCCCTTCCTATAATTTCTGTATTTGTCTAACTGTAAACTGCAACAGTAAAAGTAGAAATGTTGTCAAGATTATTTTTATATTTATTTATAAAAGGGCAACATTCTTTTCAGAACAATGAATATATTCTTCTTTAAAATATATCATAACATGTCATTTTTTTAAATCATCCACATTAATCTCTGTATCTTTCAATTATAATAGGCTGGACTTGTTTAGCTTCTAGAGCATATTCCACCGTCTCTAATAGACTCTCCATTCTGGCCACCATTGAATTTGGTTTTTTTAAGGGGTCATCCTGGCCAAATGGAATAAAGTATATATCTTTAGTACTTAGCAATCTCATTAAATTCACACCATTTAAACCAAGTGCATCATTTGTTGAGATCCCGAGTACAACCGGACGATGATTCCTAATAGTTGCTTTGGCAGCCATTAGTACTGGTGAATCATTTTGTGCATTTGCAAATTTACTCATCGAAACACCAGTCATTGGCGCGATTACCATACAATCCAATGGAAATTTGGGACCTAAGGGCTCTGCATCGACAATGGTATCGATCACTTTTTTGTTTGTCAGTTTTTCAATTTTCGCTATCCAATCTTCACCTTTGCCAAATCTCGTATCCGTATTTTTAACCGTATAACTAACAACCGGAACAACCTCTGCCCCAGCGTGAACCAGTTTTTCAATTTGTGGATAGACTTCATCATACGTACAGTGGGATCCTGTTAATCCGAATCCTATTCTCAATCCCTTGACATCCATTATTATATCTCCCTTCCATTTCCTAAATCATCCAGAAGTAATTGGCCCAGTACATTAGCCATAATTTGGCCAGCCGTTTTAGGTGCCACTATTCCAGGCAATCCAGGTGCTAAAATAGCCTTTATTCCACGTTTTTCTGCATATCTGAAGTCTGTCCCGCCCGGTTTCGATGCTAAATCAATAATCAATGTTCTTGTTGGCATTTTTGAGATGATTACGGCTGTAATAATCTTATGAGGCACAGTATTTATACAAATATCAACATTTTCAACAATAGATTCCAATTCTGTTAATAGAAAAGGAGTCAAACCCATTTCCGTTATTCTGGCTATATGTTCTGATTTACGGGCACCCACACGAACTTTGGCTCCAAGTCCATGAAAAGCTCGGGCCACACTCATCCCGACTCTCCCCAATCCAAGGACTAGCACATTAGACCCATGAATCGTAAAATCTGTATGCTGAATAGCCATCATTATTGTCCCTTCAACGGTGGGAATGGAATTGTATATAGCTATATCATCCCGTTCAAATAATTGGACTAATTTACGATTTGTCTGTTTCGTTATATTGTTTAAGTAATCATTGCTAATACCCGAATAGATTGTACAATGTTCCGGTGTTTCTTTTAAAAAAGCTTCCGTGAGGATGATTTGTCTGTTTGAAAAAATAGTATCCAGCTTCCCATCCATATTTGTACCTGGAACAGGCAAAATAATGGCATCCAGCTCTTTAACAGGCAAATCTTCCAGACTTTCCTTAACTGCTCCCGTGTAAGCATGTGCTAATTGTTCAAAACCTGTTAAATACACCTTTGCATCCAACTCGGTTAATTTGCGAATCACTTCAAGCTGCCTGGCATCTCCACCGAGGACGGCAATATTCATTCCTGTGAGCATGGAAGATTTTCACCTTCTTTATTTTATAAAGATCAATTCATTCAATCTCATAATATGAAAAGTAGAAGGCATCGGTGATAAAAACCGGGACCAACAAAAAAAAACGCACCTTGGCGTTTTTTAAGAATCCGTTATTGTATTTTCATTAGGAATATCTATGATGATCATATCCGTACCTATTGTTTGTATATGACTCCAGCGGACGCGTACTTCATTTCCATTTTTTCTGAATCCAAACCATTTACCCGATGGGATTAAAAGAGCAGTAATTTGACCGGATAATTCATCTATCTCAAGGTCTGTTTGGCCAAGTACCCCTAATCGTTCTGCTTTTTTAACATCCACAATCTCTTTGCCGCTTAATTCACTCAGCTTCATTTAGGCCACTCCTCTTTCATTTGCTTACTCTAAACTATATGAAGGGGTGGCATACTTTTAGAAGAGAAAGTTAATCCGGGTACTGCCTAATAATAAATAAAAAAGCAAGCCTGCTAATAATCCAATGGATTAAAAGAAGGCTTGCTTTTTTATTATTTATAAGTTCCACTTATCTTGCGGCCCAACTAAAGCCGCTGCATAGGAGTCAGTAAATATATCTTTGATGCAATCATTTACACTGTTAACAGAAACAGCATCAATCAATTCTACAATATCATCGAGGGAACGGTGTTTTCCCAGTAAGAGCTCATTTTTACCATTACGGCTCATTCGGCTGTTTGTGCTTTCTAAACTTAACATCAGACTGCCTTTCAGTTGCTCTTTGCAATTATCAAGTTCTTTGCCGGTAATCCCTTCATTGCGCAATTCATTAAGAGTGTCCTGAATCGTATTGAATAGCTCCTGGACCTGATTGGCACCAGTTCCGCCATAAATAACAACCACACCATTATCCTGATAGGAAGTATGGTAGGAATAGACACTGTAAGCAAGCCCCTTTTCTTCACGCACATTCTGGAATAAACGGCTGCTCATCGATCCGCCTAATACATTGTTAAGCGTTATTAAGCTGTAAATTTTTTCATTTCCTATATCATAACCGTTAAAACCAAGACATAGATGGGCTTGTTCGGTATCCTTTTTTCTAACAATCTTATTCGTATGGAAGGTTGGAATTTCCAATTCAGGCCGCGCTGTCCCGCCCTCATAACTTCCAAATAACTTTTCAACCTGTTTGATAAAACTCTCATCAACATTGCCTGCAACGGAGATAACGACCTTATCTGGAGTATAGTGATTATAAACATACTGTTTCAATGTCTCCGGGTTGATTGTATCCAGAATTTTTTCTGTGCCTAAGATTGGGTAACCAAGTGGATGTTTTTCAAAAACAGCCTGGCTCAGAATATCATGAACAATATCATCAGGTGTATCTTCATACATTTTGATTTCTTCACCAACAACATTTTTTTCTTTTTTTAGTTCCTCTTCGGCAAATGTGGAATTGAAGAACATATCCCCCAGAACATCCAAAGCATATGGCGCATGATCATCCAACACTTTGGCATAGTAGCACGTATATTCTTTAGATGTAAAAGCATTCACCTGACCGCCAATCCGATCAAATGATTCCGCTATTTCTTTCGCAGTTCGGGTAGTTGTCCCTTTAAAAAACATGTGCTCCAGAAAATGAGAAATGCCATTGTTTACTTGATCTTCATTTCTTGAACCAGTTTTGATCCAAACCCCGATTGCCACTGAACGAACAGTAGGGATGGTTTCCAAAACTATACGGACACCGTTTTGACATGTATATTTTTTTATCAACAAACGTTCCTCCTATTCATGATGTCCCCTTTTTCAAATATACCTAATATGTATACACTTTTAACAGCATAGAGAAATCTTTCCGGCCCTTATGGGTACAGGAAAGTCTTCAGGGGCTTACACGTTCTTCTTTGAATGCCTCACTTACAGGCACGATTTTATATTCCTTCTCAATCTTCTTAATTAATATATCCAAAGATTTTGATGTTGATTCTGTTGGGTGCATAAGAATAAGAGCACCTTTATGTATATGGTCTAGAACCCGTTTTGTCAGTACTTCTGGTGTTGGTTTTTTCCAATCCACTGTATCAACTGTCCAGAGAATAGTTTCCATACCAAGGCCGGCTGCCACTTGAACTGTCCGATCGTTATAACTCCCGCTCGGAGGTCCAAATAATGTCGGCGTATGACCCGTCACTTTTTGAATCACTCGGTTCGTTTCCTGGATTTCCTTTTCGGCAGCTGCAGCTGATAAATGTTGCATATTTGGATGAGTATATGAATGATTCCCCAACTCATGCCCGGATGCTGCTATTTTTTTGGCAAGTTCAGGGTTGTTTTTTACCCATCGTCCTTCCATTACAAATGTAGCATGGATTTTAGACTTTTTCAAAGTGTCCAGCATTCCTGCAATATATTCATTGCCCCAAGCAACATTAATGATAAACGATACGACAGGTTTATTTGGGTTTGCACGATAGATGGGTGAGGGTGACAAGTCTTTCAAATGGACTATCGGGCTGACTTCTTTGTAGACGAGTTGATTTTCCTGGAATTTCCCTTTAGGTTTCATCTTCTTATACGACTTCTCTATGTCTACCTGAATTCCATTGTACCCCGGAGTTTTCTTCCAGACCCGATCAATCACTGCATCAACAGGCTCCTGTTTGTATCTTTCAGCGGCCTGTTCAATTTGTTGGTAAAGTTCATCATTTGCATTTGTGACATAAGCAACCATTCCATTCGGAATGCTTGTCACATATTGGTTCATAAAAGGACTTTGCACCAACATCCATGATATAACGCAAATGGCACATAATGCAAGGAATTGGAACATTTTTTTATCCATAGCTTCTCCTCCTCACACAAAATGTATGAGTGGATAGGACAGGTTAGAACTATAGGGATTTATTAACAAAAATGAACATTGTTAAAAGACTAGGAAACCAATGTCTCCTAGCCGACTCGTCATGCTTATTTTTGTTCTGCTTTTTCTTTTTCTTCTTTTATAACTGCTTTACGTGATAGGTTAACTCTTCCTTGTCGGTCAATTTCAGTAACCTTAACAAGAATTTCATCACCAATTTTCACGACGTCCTCTACTTTGCCAACACGTTCTTCTGCCAGTTCAGAAATATGGACAAGACCGTCTTTTCCTTTAAAGATCTCAACAAAGCATCCAAATTTCTCAATACGTTTCACCGTACCAAGGTAGATTTGGCCAACTTCAACTTCGCGAACTAAATCCTCAATAATCGCTTTTGCTTTTTCATTCATTGACTGATCAGTGGATGCGATATAGACCGTACCGTCTTGTTCGATATCGATTTTCACGCCGGTTTCTTCAATAATTTTATTGATTTGTTTTCCGCTTGGTCCAATAACATCTCTGATTTTATCAGGTTTAATAGCCATTGTTAAAATCTTAGGCGCATATTGAGAAAGTTCTTCACGAGGTTGGTTCAATGTGCTCGTTAGGTGATTCAAAATATGGTTTCTTCCTTTTTGAGCTTGCATTAATGCTTCCTCTAGGATTTCACGAGTCAGACCAGCAATTTTTATATCCATTTGTAGTGCAGTTACACCTTTTGCGGTACCTGCCACTTTAAAGTCCATATCACCCAGATGATCTTCCATTCCTTGGATGTCTGAAAGAACGGTATAATGTTCTCCTTGCTTAATGAGACCCATTGCAATACCTGCTACCGGGGCTTTGATTGGAACTCCGGCATCCATCAATGCTAACGTACTGGCACAAATACTTGCCTGAGAGGTAGATCCATTTGATTCCAGCACTTCGGATACAAGGCGGATTGTATATGGAAAATCATTTTCATTAGGAATAACCGGTTCAAGTGCTCTTTCACCAAGTGCTCCGTGTCCGATTTCACGTCTGCCTGGTCCTCTGATTGGTCCTGTTTCTCCAACACTGAAATGCGGGAAATTATAATGGTGCATGAAGCGCTTAGACTCTTCAAGGCCAAGCCCGTCCAATATCTGAACATCTCCTAATGCACCCAGTGTAGCAATAGAAAGGGCTTGAGTTTGTCCACGAGTAAATAATCCGGAACCATGAGTACGAGGTAATAAGCCAACTTCAGAGGACAAAGGACGAATTTCTTCAGGATTTCTTCCATCAGGACGTACTTTTTCTTCTGTAATTAAACGGCGGACCTCATCTTTTACCAATTTACTCAAGATTTCATTTACTTGTTTGAGCGTCTCTTCATCCGCTTCTTTTTCTTCGTAAACAGCCTTGACTTTTTCTTTTACTACTTTAATCGCATCTTCACGAGCGTGTTTTTCTTGTACTTGCACAGCCGTGTGCAATTCTTCTAAACACATTGCTTTAATTTCTTCCATCAACTCAGCATTTAATTCATATAGAGTGATTTCACGTTTTTCTTTACCGACAGCTGCTACAATTTCATTTTGGAATGCAATCAATTTTTTGATTTCATCATGTCCAAACATAATTGCTTCCAGCATTGTTTCTTCAGGCACTTCCTGCGCTCCTGCTTCAACCATGTTAATGGCATCCATTGTCCCGGCAACTGTCAAATGAATGTCACTATTTTCAAGCTGTTCAATCGTTGGGTTAATAACAAATTTGCCATCAACTCGGCCAACAATTACACCGGCAATTGGTCCTTCAAATGGAATATCAGAAACACAAAGGGCCAGTGAAGATCCAAACATAGCTGCCATTTCCGTAGGACAGTTTTGGTCTACACTAAGAACCATGCTCACTACCTGTACATCATTACGGAATCCATCAGCAAATAATGGACGGATTGGACGGTCAATTAGACGGCTTGTCAGAACTGCCTTCTCACTTGGTCTTCCCTCACGTTTAATAAATCCACCAGGGATTTTTCCTACTGCGTATAATTTTTCCTCATAGCTTACTGTTAATGGGAAAAAATCTAAATTCTTTGGTTCCTTTGAAGCTACTGCTGTACTTAGAACGGCTGAATCGCCATAACGAATTAACGCAGCACCATTAGCCTGTTTCGCTAATTGGCCGATTTCTACCGTTAATGGACGTCCTGCCCAATCAAAAGAAAATGTGCGTTTTGTTTGCTCCATTTCTTCATTGCTCCTCTCTGCTTACAATAATCTTACAAAATTTATCCTGTTTCTCATCATTTTGACAAGATCTGTTGGATTTCAATCAAATTAATATTAGTATACTCCATAGTTGTCGAGTTAAAAAGCGACAATACCTTCTAACTTTTATGATCTCCTCTATGTATAACAAAAAAGCGGGAAAAATCCCGCTTTTTCTGAGTAGTTTATCGACGTAAACCAAGCTTGTTGATTAGTTCGCGATAACGTGTAACGTCTTTATTACGCAAATAAGTAAGTAAGTTACGACGTTTACCTACCATTTTTAAAAGACCGCGACGTGAGTGGTGGTCTTTCTTATGAGTGCGTAAGTGTTCGTTAAGTGTGTTGATTTGTTCAGTAAGGACAGCGATCTGAACTTCTGGAGAACCAGTATCGCTCTCATGAGTTTTGTACTCATTAATGATCTCATTTTTACGCTCTTGCGTTAATGCCATCCTAATTCACCTCCTAATTTTCAAATCCCCTCGTCCTGAGCGAGCGTTGGTGATGCGCTTAGCCAAGGAAAGGTTCTATTCATACGATAATTAGAATACTACGTTCCTGTAAAAAAAGCAAGTGCTTAGTTTTAACCAAAATATTCTATTGCGAATTTTTTATCATTTTTAAGCTGAGCAACCAGGCCGTCCACGGAACTAAATTTTTGTTCACTCCGAATACGTTTATGCCACTCGACAATGACTCTTTCTTTATAGATATCAGCTTCAAAATCTAACAAATGTACTTCTATAGTCGGTATTTCTTCTTTTTCCAAATGGAAAGTAGGTTTATAGCCTACATTACATATACCATTATACCAATTACCACGCACCTTCATACGTACGCAATAGACACCGGTCCCTGGAAGATAATAATCCGGATCAATCTTTATATTAGCAGTGGGAAAACCTAATAATCTTCCGCGTTTTTCCCCATCCACAACACTTCCTTTAACCGAGAAATGTCTGTTTAGTAATTGATTGATAGTTTCGGTATGACCGTTAATCAATTCTTCGCGAATTCGGGTTGAGCTAATTTTCTCTTCTCCAAGATCCTGTTTTGATACCGTTGTGACATCAAACTTATCTTTTGAATGAAGCGGCAGTGTTTGCATGGTACCTTTTCCATATTGCCCATAAGAATAATCGAAACCGGCAACCACATGTTTAATATTGAGTGATATTAAGTAATCATCGACAAATTGTTGTGGTGAAAGACGTGAAAAATCAGGCGTGAATTGGACAATAAAGAGATAATCCAATCCCATATTCTCCATTAAATCTATTTTATCCTGCAAAGGTGTTAAGAGCCTTACATGCTTGATATGTTTATTCAAAATGACAGATGGGTGGGGATCAAATGTCATCACTGCTGTCGCCAACCCTTTTTTTTCTCCAATTCGTTTAACCGTTTCAATCACCTTTTGATGGCCGATATGAACGCCATCAAAATAACCAAGAGCTGCTGCTATTGGCGGAAAGTCTCCCCAATGATAGTTATGGGGATGAGTAATATTGATTATTTTCATCTTTATTCCCCTCTGAATTCAATCTCCATAATCATTATCATACTATATAAATGGAATAACTTTAACCGGTTTACACATACCTTTTTTCTCAGGATGGTGCTGATAAACAGCCAATAGTTCATGTCGGTCATTAAATACGGCAAACGGACTTTCCATATTCCCTGCAGATAAATAGTCGGCTGTCATGACAGCACCGTTACAAACCTTTTCCGCAGCCTCTTTTGAGACTTCAATATATGGCAGATTGACAACACCATCTTCAACAGGTTTCAGTACTTCGTTAACGGTTCCCTCCTCCGCATGAACTGCCAGCTCCTCAAGTGTAATAGCATCGGTCAAGGTGAAAGATGCTGAACGCGATCTGACGAGCTTAGACATATGCGCAGGATAGCCTAATTGATCTCCTATCATACAGGAGAGGGTTCGGATATACGTTCCTTTACCACAGGCAACCCGAAAAGAAAAGGTAATGGAATCACCTTCAAATAGCTCTCTGTCGTCTAAGAGCTCAATTTCATAGATATTTACCTTACGTGACGGGATCTCCACTTCCTGTCCCTTTAAAGCATACTCATACAGTCTCTTTCCATTCACTTTGACAGCCGAGTAAATAGGCGGAGTCTGAACAATTGTTCCTGTAAGTGAGTTTAAAATACGGATAATTTCAGCACGTTTAATTATCCGCTCAATTTTTTTCTGATTTACTATATCACCAGAAGCATCTTCAGTGGTTGTTGACCAGCCAATAGTCACTTCACCTATGTATTCTTTACCAGCATCCGTTATGTACTCAGCTACCCTGGTTGCCTTTCCTAGACATATAGGTAATACTCCGGTCACATCCGGATCCAATGTTCCCGTATGTCCAACTTTTTTCATTCTCAGTATTTTCCTTACTTTGATAATACAGTCATGTGACGTATATCCTGCTGGTTTATTGAGAATCAGGATTCCATTTAACTGACTCATCGCTATCACCCTAGTTCTCCTAAAATTTTTAATATAAAAAGGGGATAGACATTACGTCTATCCTTACCTCTATTCTTCGTGTTTATCTTTATTTTCCTCATGAATTTGATGTAACAGATTATCGATTCTATTTCCATATTCAATGGACTCGTCAAATTCAAAAGAGATTTCCGGTGTTTTTCGCAGGCGAATACGTTGGCCCAGCTCAGAACGGATAAATCCTTTTGCTTTAGCAAGGCCTTTAAGGGTATCCTCTCTTTTCTCAGCATCACCGAGAACAGAAATATAAACTTTGGCCTGCTGAAGGTCACCAGTCACTTCAACGTCTGTTACAGTCACAAATCCTACTCGTGGATCTTTAATTTTCCTGCCAAGTATCTCACTTAGCTCTTTTTTCATTTGCTCTCCCACACGTGTAGATCTAAGGCTCATGTTTTTCACCTCTTTTTAAAGCCATTCTAGATTGGTTGAATTCCTTTCCAATTCTGGAAAGGAATCAAGAAATGCCAATGCCTTCTGCAGCTCCTTTTCAGCTGCAATTTTGGAAGAGGAGACAACCACAATGGCAATGACCGTATGTTGCCACCTATCCTGATAATCAACTTCAGCGACAGAGACATTAAATTTTTGTTTTAAACGCGTCATGACACGTTGCAGAACTGCCCTTTTTTCCTTTAGGGAGTGAGTATTTGGAATCAAACATTCACATTCTGCTGCTGCAATCATGCTCGTTTAATTTCCTCCATTACATATGCTTCGACAACATCGCCTTCTTTAATATCATTAAAGTTTTTGATAGTTATTCCGCACTCGTAACCCTGCGCTACTTCTTTCACATCATCCTTGAAGCGTTTAAGTGTATCCAGTTCACCTTCAAAGATTACAATGCCTTCACGAATCAGACGGATTCCACTGTTACGCGTAATCTTACCATCTGTTACATAACTTCCTGCAATGGTTCCTACTTTGGAAATTTTAATTGTTTGACGAACTTCAGCTTGACCGATTACTTTTTCCTCATATTCAGGATCTAGCATACCTTTCATCGCTGCTTCGATTTCTTCAATTGCTTTATAAATAATTCTGTGCAGACGTACATCTACTTTTTCAGCTTCAGCAGCACGTTTAGCATTGACATCCGGACGTACGTTGAATCCAATTACAATTGCATTGGAAGCAGTCGCTAAAATAATATCAGACTCAGTAATTGCACCAACGCCTGCGTGAATGATTTTAACTTTTACGCCTTCAACTTCAATTTTTTGCAATGAAGCTGCTACCGCTTCAACAGAACCTTGAACATCACCTTTTACAATGATATTAATTTCTTTTACTTCACCTTGTTTTAATTGATCAAACAAGTTTTCAAGAGTTACACGTGAACTCTCATTACGTGAAGCTAAAATATGTTTTTGAGCACGCGCTTCCCCAACTTGACGGGCTGTTTTCTCATCTTCAAATACAACGAAGCGATCTCCTGCCTGAGGGACGTCGTTTAATCCAGTAATTTCGATTGGAGTGGAAGGACCCGCTTCTTTTATACGACGGCCTAAATCATTCACCATCGCACGTACTTTACCAAAAGTGTCCCCAACAACAATTGGATCTCCTATGCGCAGTGTTCCATTTTGTACAAGCAAAGTAGCTACAGATCCACGGCCTTTATCTAATTCCGCTTCAATAACTGTACCAATTGCTTTACGGGCAGGATTTGCCTTATATTCATTTACTTCGCTTACAAGTAAAATCATTTCAAGCAATGTTTCGATTCCTTCCCCTTTTTTCGCAGACATTGGTACAAAGATAGTATCCCCGCCCCACTCTTCAGGTACCAGGCCATTTTCAACCAATTCCTGTTTCACACGTTCAGGGTTAGCTCCTTCTTTATCCATCTTGTTAACTGCAACAATGATGGGTACTTCTGCTGCTTTAGCATGGTTAATTGCTTCTATTGTTTGTGGCATTACTCCATCATCAGCAGCTACCACGATAATTGTAATATCCGTTACTTGCGCACCACGTGCACGCATAGTTGTGAAAGCAGCATGTCCCGGGGTATCCAGGAATGTGATTTTCTTACCATCAACATCTACTTGATAAGCACCAATATGCTGCGTAATTCCGCCCGCTTCGCCTTCAGTAACTTTTGTATGTCGGATTGCATCCAGCAAAGTTGTTTTACCATGGTCGACGTGACCCATAATTGTAACTACAGCTGGTCTTTCTACTGTATTTTCATCTGGATTTTCATCATCCGCAATGACAGCTTCAAGATCTGTCACATCTATCTTAATGATTTCTTCTACTTCTACGCCATAATCAGCACAAATCAGTTCGATTGCATCTTTTTCCAATATTTGGTTAATAGTTGCCATGACTCCAAGCATGAATAATTTCTTAATGATTTCACTTGGTTCACGGTGAAGTTTTTTACTTAACTCCTGTACAGACAGAGATTCAGTGAAAGTAATTTTCTCCGGTAATTCTCTTTCTTTTCTAGGTATCGGCTGATATGTTGATTTACTTTGATGACGTTGGTTATTTTTTCTATTTCGGTTATTTTTGAAGTTACCTCTTTTTTGATTATCTTGCACGCTTTTTTTCCCTTCATTTCCCTTAGTTGCCGGTTTATTCTTTGTATTTTGTTTTGTAACCTGATTGTCCTTTGTTCCAGTAACACCAGGTTTTGGTCTATCAGCGTTTTGAGCTGGCCTTGAAGTTTGCTGGCCACCTCTTTGCTGATTATTAGTTGCTTGATTTTTTTGTTGCCCGCTTATATTTCCTCGGTTTTGGTTCTGGTTCTGATTTTGACTAGTTCCAGCTTGATTGGTATTTGCAACTTTAGCGGTATCTGCTTTCTCTGATTTTGGATTAAACAGCTTTTCTAGTTTTTCTACTGCCTGTTCCTCAAGAGCCGTCATATGATTACTGACTTCGATACCCATGTCCTTAAGTTTATTAATTACCACTTTACTAGAAACATTGTTCTTCTTCGCATATTCATATACACGTACTTTACCCATTCCTTCACCCCCGAATTAGTTAATCGAGCAAGGAGATTAATTTCTTTGCAAACCCATCATCTTGTACAGCAACTACCACTCTTGATTCCTTTCCTATTGCTTCTCCAAGCATAGTACGGTTTTCAACCCTGATAATTGGTACATGGTAAAAATGACATTTGTCGGTGATTTTCTTTTCCGTATTTATAGAAGCATCTTTTGATAATAAAACTATTTTCGCTCGACGAGAGCGTATTTCTTTTATAACCAATTCTTCCCCGGAAATAACTTTTCTCGCTCGATATGCGAGTCCCAATAGGGACATCCATTTTTTTTGCATCATGGTTGTGATTTGTTCTCCTTAGTAGCCAGCATTAAAAGTTCTTCATATATGGAAGAATCTATATCTGCCTCCAGATGATTAGATAGGCTATTCTTCTTTTTGGCAGCTTTAATGGCTTCCTCAGAAAGGCTTAAGTAGGCTCCCCGGCCTGCTTTCTTACCGGTTGGATCTATGGAAACCTCGCCTTCCTTGGAGCGAACAATCCGGATCATTTCCTTTTTTGGTTTCATTTCACCGGTGCCGATACATTTTCTCAGCGGTACTTTCTTTCGGTTGTTCACCATCATCACCTCACCAATGGAATCATTCTTCTTTTTCATCATCGAGTCCAAATGTGAATCCTGTAAACTCGAGTTCTTCATCATCTTCATTATCAGCTAGGCGATTAACAGGATAGATCCCTGCTTCACGTGCATCTGTTTCACTCTTAATATCAATCTTCCACCCAGTAAGTTTAGCAGCCAGGCGAGCGTTTTGTCCACGTTTACCAATAGCTAAGGAAAGTTGATAATCAGGTACAATAACAGTGGTTGCTTTTTCTTCTTCTTTCACAATGACTTCAAGTACTTTTGAAGGACTTAAAGCATTGGCTACGAAAACAACCGGATCTTCTGACCATTTCACGATATCAATTTTCTCGCCTTTCAGTTCATTGACAATGGCTTGTACGCGTTGACCTTTAGGACCCACGCACGCACCTACCGGATCCACTTCAGAATTATCGGAGTGGACGGATATTTTAGAGCGGTCACCTGCTTCACGAGCCACAGATTTTATTTCTACTGTACCGTCAAAAATCTCAGGTACTTCCAGTTCAAACAATCTCTTTAGAAGGCCCGGATGAGTACGGGACAAAAAAATTTGAGGTCCTTTTGATGTCTTTTCCACTTTTGTAAGGAACACTTTGTAGCGTTCATGTGGTTGATAAGACTCATTCGGCATTTGTTCATTGGCCGGAAGCAGTGCTTCTGTTTTGCCGAGAGCCACATAAATATATTTTGAATCACGACGTTGGACAATACCTGTCATAATATCTTCTTCGCGATCAATGAACTCATTGTACACAATGCCTCTTTCAGCTTCACGAACACGTTGTGTCACAACTTGTTTAGCTGTTTGTGCTGCGATACGGCCAAAGTTTTTTGGTGTAACTTCAAGTTCAAGGACATCTTCAACTTCATAGTTCGGATTGATACTTTTTGCTTCTTCCAATGAAATTTCAAGGCGGGAATCAAAAACTTCATCAACTATTTCTTTACGCGCAAATACTCGCATGGAACCATTTTCTAAATTAAAATCCACTCGTACATTTTGGGCTTGGTTGAAATTTCTCTTATAGGCTGATACAAGTGCTGCTTCAATAGCCTCTATAAGTACATCCCTGGAGATTCCCTTTTCCTTTTCTAAAATGGTCAGTGCATCGAGTAATTCATTACTCATTTTACTAATCCCCTCCTACAAACTTTAACCCTTATGAAAAACTAATAGCTAGTCTTGCCTTGGCAATCTTGTCATAAGGGATGGTTATTTCCTTTATGCGTGTTTTAATTTTAATTTCAATACTGACGGTGTCGCCATTGAAATCTTTTAAGATACCTTCAAACTCTTTTTCATTATCAATCGGTTCATATGTTTTAATATGTACATTTTTACCGACTGCTTTCGTAAAATCGCTGTCTTTTTTTAGTGGACGTTCTGCACCCGGAGATGAGACCTCCAGGAAGTAGTTGTTGGAGATAGGATCTTTTTCATCAAGCTTCTCGCTCAACCTTTCAGAAACAATGCCACATTCTTCAATATCCACACCGTCTTCCTTATCGATATACACTCTAAGGAACCAGTTTCTGCCCTCTTTTACATACTCTACTTCAACGAGCTCGAGGTTTAATTCTTCAAGGATAGGGGCAGCCATTTCCTCGACAATATCAGTGACTTTCTTGCTCATGCTTTCACTCCTTTACGTCTATGTAAACGACTGAATATCATCCTAATACAAACGAAAGAGTGGGTTTCCCCACTCTTTAGCACATACGTATCAGCAGTAATTCTTACTTGAATATAACATAAAGAGTTGGTTTTTGCAAATTAGCGATTCTGAATCAGAATAAAGAGAGTTGGTTTTGATCAGGCATATCGCCCAATGAACCATGATTATCCAGATATTCTAATATAGTTTTGGAAACTTTGCCTCTTTGCTGCAAATCTTCTTTAGATAAAAATTCGCCGTTCTCTCTAGCTTTTACAATATTGAAAGCCGCATTCGTTCCAAGTCCTGGGATTGAATTGAATGGCGGAATTAAGGTATTGCCATCAATAATAAAATCAGTTGCACTGGATCGGTATAAATCAACTCTCTGGAAGCTATAACCACGCTCACACATTTCCAGGGCTAACTCTAGAACAGTCATTAAGTTTTTCTCTTTTGTAGAAGCATCAAGGCCTTTTTGATTGATTTCATCAATTCTAGAACGAATCATTTCGGATCCTTTCACCATGGCATCAAGATCAAAGTCCTCTGCACGCACCGTAAAATAAGCAGCGTAATACAGAAGTGCATGATGTACTTTAAAATAAGCGATCCTCACGGCCATTAATACATATGCCGCAGCATGGGCTTTCGGGAACATATATTTAATCTTTTTACAAGATTCAATATACCATCCCGGCACATTGTTTTTCAGCATTTCTGCTTCCATATCTTCACTAAGGCCTTTCCCCTTACGTACAGACTCCATTATCTTGAAGGCAAGTGATGGTTCGAGGCCCTGATAAATTAAATACACCATAATATCATCCCGGCAGCCAATAACCTGGCTCAGGTTACAAATATTGTCTTGAATTAATTCCTGCGCATTTCCAAGCCAAACATCCGTACCGTGTGAAAGACCGGATATTTGAACAAGCTCCGCAAATGTTGTCGGTTTCGTATCTTCAAGCATTTGTCTTACAAAACGCGTACCAAATTCAGGGACACCCAGAGTACCTGTTTTACAGTTAATTTGTTCAGAGCTTACGCCAAGTACTTCCGGCGTACTGAAAATCTTCATTACTTCGGGATCGTCTGTAGGAATTGTTTTCGGATCTATTCCACTTAAATCCTGCAGCATCCTGATAACGGTTGGATCATCATGACCAAGAATATCAAGTTTCAAAATATTATCATGGATGGAATGGAAATCGAAGTGTGTTGTTTTCCATTCTGAATCACTCGCATCAGCCGGGAACTGGATAGGAGTAAAATCATAAATATCCATATAATCAGGGACTACAATGATTCCCCCTGGATGCTGCCCTGTTGTACGCTTAACACCCGTACATCCGCTTACTAAACGATCTGTTTCCGCCGAACGGAAATGCAGGTTATTTTCCTGCGCATACCCTCTGACATATCCATAGGCTGTTTTTTCAGCTACCGTACCAATCGTTCCTGCACGGTACACATAATCTTCACCAAAAAGGACCTTTGTATAATTATGGGCTTGCGGTTGGTATTCACCTGAGAAGTTCAAGTCAATATCCGGAACTTTATCTCCCTTGAAGCCAAGGAATGTTTCAAACGGAATATCATGTCCGTCTTTCACATAGCTGACAGCGCAGTCCGGACAATCCTTATCAGGCAGGTCAAAGCCTGACCCGACAGACCCATCATTAAAGAATTCGGATTTCTTGCACTTCGGACATACATAATGAGGCGGCAATGGATTAACTTCCGTAATCTCGGTCATCGTAGCCACAAAGGAAGAACCGACGGAACCACGGGAACCAACCAAATATCCATCATCGAGCGACTTTTTAACCAATTTATGAGAGATTAGATAAATAACCGCAAATCCATGGCCTATGATACTCTTCAGTTCTTTTTCAAGACGCGCTTCCACTATTTCTGGCAGGTTTTCTCCATAAATCATTCGGGCTCTTGAATAACTCATTTCACGTATATCTTCTTCAGCACCCTCGATTTTTGGTGTATACAAGTCATCCTTAATCGGCTTAATTTCATCAATCATATCTGCAATTTTGTTTGTATTAGTCACAACAATTTCTTTTGCTTTTTCTTGACCAAGAAACGCAAAGCAATTCATCATCTCATCCGTCGTACGGAAGTGTACATCAGGCAAGCTGTGACGGTTCAGAGGGTTTGCTCCCCCTTGTGAGTTAATTAATATTTTCCGATAGATTTTATCATTAGGATTCAGGTAATGAACATTGCCTGTCGCCACAACTGGCTTGTTTAATTTTTCTCCAAGCTTAATAATATTGGCAATGATTGATTCGAGCGCCTTATCACTTTGGACAAGCTCCATCTCGATAAGAGGAGCGTATACTTCTTTTGGATGCACTTCAAGATAATCATAGAATTCAGCTACTCCCTCTGCTTCTTCAAATGATTTTTGCATCATATTCTCAAACACTTCGCCGCGATCACAACCGGAACCAACTAAGATCCCTTCACGATATTGCATAAGGACGGATCTTGGAATTCTTGGGACACGGTAAAAATAATTGATATGGGCGATTGAAACAAGTTTAAATAAATTCTTTAAACCCTCCTGAGTCTGCGCCAGTAATGTGCAGTGATACGGTCGGGCTCGCTGAAATGCCTTGCCTTTGCCCATATTGTCATTTAGTTGATTATGATTGGTAATTCCTTTTTCATTAGCATCCTTTAACATTTTCATTAATAGATGGCCGGTGGTTTCAGCATCATAGATAGCCCTGTGGTGCTGAACAAGTTCCACATCAAATTTTTTCGCCAAATTATTAAGGCGGTGATTTTTCAAATCAGGATAGAGGAAACGGGCCAGTTCAAGTGTATCAATAACCGGATTCGTGGCTTTACCAACTCCGAGTTTTTTATAACCCATATTTAAAAATCCCATATCAAAACTTGCATTATGTGCAACAAAAATTGAATCTCCTGACCAATCCCTGAACTTCGTCAATACTTCACTAACTTCAGGAGCATTTTCTACAAGGTCATCGGTTATTCCTGTTAAATTAATGGTTGTGGAAGATAATTTATGGTGTGGATTTGCAAATGACTCAAACCGATCAATAATCTCGCCATTTTTCATTTTAACTGCCGCAAGCTCTATAATGGTATCATATATGGCAGAAAGCCCCGTTGTTTCAACGTCAAAGACTACATATGTGCTTTCTTCTAAATCTAAATCCGCTGTATTATAGGCAATCGGCACGCCGTCATCTACTAAATTAGCTTCTACTCCATATAATATTTTTATATTATTTTTTTTGCCGGCAGAGTATGCCTCAGGGAATGATTGAGCTACGGCATGATCTGTAATCGCGATGGCTTTATGGCCCCATTTTGCTGCCTGGGTAACCAATGCGGAGACTGATGTAACAGCATCCATTTGACTCATCGGAGAATGCAAATGCAGCTCAACGCGCTTTTCATCTTCATGAGCTGTATCCCTGCGATCTTTACCGGCTATTTCATTGATATCATTTGCAATCATGACTAAATCACGTACAAATGTATCATTTTGAACACTTCCCTGAACACGTACCCACATACCTTTTTTAACACGTGCTAATTGGCTTGAATCCTCTCTGTCACGTGAAAACATTTTGACGAGAATACTGTTGCTATAATCCGTAATTTTAAAGGTTAATAATGTACGACCACTCTTCAGCTCTCTCGTCTCAGCATCAAATACATATCCTTCAACCGCAACTCTGCGTTCTTCTTCAACGATTTCATCCAATGTTTTAAAGTCCGCATCCGGTTTAATTTTATAGCCGATTACTAGTGGACCATCAGAGACTGCACCATCATCCTTAGCTTCAGCAGCTTTCTTCATATCCTGGACTGCCTGCAGAGCCTTTTCTTCATCTTCTTTTTGCTTTTCCTTTTTAAATGACTCCATTGCATCACTGTACGCATCCCTATCAACAATTGCATCCAGCTGCAAGGGCGGGAAACCAAAACGCTGATAAACTTCAGAAATTAAACCTGTATATTTTCGTTTAAGCTGTCCTGCTTCCGCCTCATTGCGGGCAGTTATAATCAGCTTATTTCCTTCAACCTTTGGAACCTGGCCATGTAATAACTCTAATATCGCCGGAGAAATCCCATCAATTTCACTTATACAACTTTTCCAGTAGTCTGTAATCAATTCACTCGAAGAAAGTGAATTCCTTACTTCAATAGAATAGCCGACAGTTGCAATCGGAGAAAAAACCTGCATTAATTGCATCGTGAATCTAGTCCATACACTGCATGGAATTATATGTTCAAAGCTGAAATAGAAGTGCCATTTACGAGCCACTTTTTCTATCACTACTTTATCGATTTCTGCATTGGAAAAATGCATGACTACTGCATCTTCCGTAAGCTGAAGTTGCTGGAGCAACGTTCTGAATTTATCTTGTTTAATACGAGAATTCTCTTCCATTTCTATCTCTCCCAAACGTCATTCTCCTTTTTGTGTCTAGTAATTATAACACAACTCTTTTTTAATCAAATCCCTTCTTGCAAAGATTAATGCTTTTATCAATTCAGATAAATGCTATATGGTAACCCATAATTTTCCACATAAAATGCCTACAGTCTCTTTATTGAAGTATGACAGATCATACATTTGCATTTATAAAATAATTTCTCTTATGATGCACGACCGTATATTTCAGCATAAATAAAAACAAGCTCTCCTGAAAGCGGGAGAGCTTGCTTGTTTCATTTATTTACAGGAGTTCTTTTAGTCGTCCAGCCAAATCAGCAACGGACACTTCAAAGCTTTCACCTGTCTGTCTTACTTTCACTTCAACGATACCTTCAGCTGCTTTTTTACCGACCGTTACTCGAACTGGAAGCCCGATTAAGTCGGAATCAGCAAATTTTACACCTGCACGTTCCTTACGATCATCCATTAAGACATCTAAGCCTGCTTGTTGAAGCTGGTCGTATAATTCTTCACCAAGTCTTCTTTGCTCATCGTCCTTCATATTAACAGGAATTAGGTGCACTTGATATGGTGCAATATTGACAGGCCACATCAACCCTTTTTCATCATTAAATTGCTCAGCAATAGCCGCTACGGTTCTGGATACGCCAATTCCATAACAACCCATGATCATTGGCTGGCTGCGTCCATTTTCATCCAAATAGGTACCATTCATGGCCTCACTGTAACGAGTACCCAATTTGAATACATGACCTACTTCTATTCCTTTAGCAAACTGAATAGTACCTTTTCCATCTGGAGAAACATCTCCAGCCTTGATAAATCGAAGATCTTCATATTTTACATTTTTAAAATCACGCTCAGGATTTACATTTATAAAATGTAAGTCTTCGTCATTGGCTCCGCAGACCGCATTTTCTAGAACTTCAACCGCATAATCCCCAATGATTGTCACGCGATCTCTGTCCACACCAATTGGACCGAGAGAACCAACACCGCAATTCATGATTTCTTTTGTTTCTTCCGGGCTTGCTGGTTCAACAATTGTTGCATTAAAAATATTTTTTAATTTTATATCATTTAATTCATGATCACCCCTGATCAATACAAGGACAAATTGATCGTCCACTTTCCAAAGAAGAGATTTAATGCACTTGTCCGCACCTATATTTAAATAAGCCGATACTTCTTCAATTGTTTTTTGCTCAGGTGTTGATACCTTGGTTAGTTCTTTAAGCTCTTCACCCGCTTTAGCTGTTGCATTAATAACCGGTGCCATTTCAATATTGGCCGCAAAATCAGAGGAATCGGAGTATGCAATTGTGTCTTCCCCTATTTCGGAAAGGACCATAAATTCATGTGTATCTTTTCCACCCATTGCCCCTGAATCCGCTATTACTGCTCTGAAATTAAGTCCGCAACGACTGAAAATATTGGAATAGGCTGAAAAGATTCGATCATATACCTCATCCAGGCTTTCTTGGCTGGAATGGAATGAATAGGCATCTTTCATGATAAATTCACGACCGCGAAGCAATCCAAAACGAGGACGTTTCTCATCACGGAATTTTGTTTGGATTTGATAAAGGGTTAATGGCAAACGCTTGTATGATTTCACTTCATCACGAAGTAAGCTTGTAATGACTTCTTCATGGGTTGGTCCCATAGCGAACTCACGATTATGGCGGTCGCTCATTCTCATCAATTCAGGACCATAAGAATACCATCTGCCGGATTCCTGCCATAACTCTGCCTGTTGCAGCGTTGGCATTAATAATTCTACCGCTCCCGCACGTTCCATTTCTTCTCGAATAATTTTTTCGACATTTTGGATTACTTTTAAACCAAGAGGAAGATAACTGTATATTCCACTCGCATTTTGGCGCATAAATCCGGCACGAAGTAATAATTGGTGACTTTTTACTTCAGCGTCAGATGGCACCTCTCTCAATGTTGGAATTATGGTCATACTTTGTTTCATATCTATTCACCTTTCTATCCCTATTCGCTTTACTTTATGTATAACAGGGGCTTTAAATTTTATAGCCCCCGTTACTTTTGAATCCTATTTTAAAAGAAAAACCTCTGTATATCATTCCAAGTGACAACAATCATTAAGAGCATCAATAAAGCAAATCCGATAAAATGGACCATACCTTCCTTTTGCTTATCGATTGGTTTCCCTCTGACCGCTTCAATCGCAAAGAATAACAGTCTTCCTCCATCCAAAGCAGGCAAAGGCAAGAGATTCATTATACCGAGGTTGATGCTTAAAACTCCTGCCCATTTTAACAAGTAAAAAATACCTGATTTTGCCACTTCTTCAGTAGAAACATAAATACCTACAGGACCAGATAATTGATCAACGGAGAATCCTCCAGTGATTAAATCTCCAAGCACAATGAAAATTTGTTTAGTCCATACATACGTTTCAGTAAAACCATACCCAATCGCTTTTAGAAAAGATTTTTCTGTTGGTGCATAGACACCAATAATGCCTCGCTTACCAGCTGAATCCTCTACTAATTTAGGCGTGACTGTGATTTCCTGTTCCTGTCCGTCACGCTCGACCTTAAAGGCCAGATCATTATTGGCATTTTCCTGTATCGTGGATTGAATATCACTCCATGAATCCACCTTTTCACCATTAATAGATTGGACAGTATCTCCTTCTCTGAGCCCAGAGCTAATGGCAGGTCCGTCTTCTGTCAATTTACCAAGCTTAGGCTCATCGACCACGACTCCTTGGGCAATCCCAATAATCATAAATAAAACTGCTGCTAAAACGAAATTCATCATCGGACCGGCAAAAATGGCCATCGCTCTTTGCGGTAATGTTTTCGATGAAAATTGACGGTCATATGGAGCAATTTGCAATTCAAGACCATCTTCTATCATGACTGCTTTTGGGTGAACCTTATAAGTTTGGATTATTTCATCATTTCCATCCTCATATCCCCTAATGATTAACTGATGATCCAAATCTGCTTCTTCTACTTCAATAATTCTGGCTTCAGGAAATTTATCCTTGTTGGTAACAATAATTTTGTTGATTTCCTGATTTTCATTAAACATAACACCAATACGGAAACCTGGTTTCAATTCTACTGATTCTACATCTTCACCTGCCATTCGAACAAAACCGCCAAGCGGGAGTAAACGAATGGTATAAACTGTTTCATTCTTTTTTACTGTAAAGATTTTTGGCCCAAAACCTATTGCAAACTCGCGGCAGAGTATACCGGCTCTTTTTGCAAAAATTAAGTGGCCTAATTCATGAAAAAACACCAAACCGCCAAAAATTAGTATAAACGCTAATATAGTTTGCACTTAATCGACCATCCTTTTAATATAGTGACTCGATATATTTTCTTGTATCCTGATCGACTTCTTGTATAGTTTCGAGTTCAGGATTTATAATTGGCTGATGACGGTTCATTGCCTTCTCCACCAGTTCCTCAATTGCCAAGAATGAAATCTTGCCCTGTAAGAATAATCCGACCGCCACCTCATTGGCTGCATTTAAAACAGTCGGCATTGATCCGCCTATTCTTCCGGCGTTATAAGCGTATTGTAAACAAGGATAACGGTCAAAGTCCATCTTTTTAAAATGTAATGTTGCCGCATCTGCTAAATTAAGCCTTTTCGAAGAGATAAGCGGTAATCTGTCCGGGTAAGAAAGTGCATATTGGATTGGAACACGCATATCCGGGGTACCAAGCTGTGCGATTACACTTGAATCATGAAATTCAACCATGGAATGTATAATGCTTTCCTGATGCAGGAGAACGTCAATTTGTTCATATGGTAAATTAAATAGCCAATGAGCTTCAATGACTTCAAGTCCTTTATTCATCATTGTGGCAGAATCTATCGTTATTTTTGCACCCATGGACCAGTTTGGATGATTGAGCGCATCTTCAACCGTAACATTTTTTAGTTCATCCCTTGTCCGGTCTCTGAAGCTTCCTCCTGACGCTGTAATAATCAGGCGCTCAATATTTTTAGCCTGCTCTCCCTGTAATGCCTGGAATATAGCTGAATGTTCGCTGTCAACCGGCAAAATAGGCGTGTTATACTTTTCAGCAGCCTCCATAACAAGATGTCCGGCTGTCACCAATGTTTCTTTATTGGCCAGAGCAATTTGCTTGCCCGCTTCCATCGCTTGCATAGTCGGAATTAAACCAATGCTACCCATCACAGCATTTACAACGATGTCTCCATTCACATAAGTAGCTGCCTCTATTAATCCATCATGCCCGTATACAATCTTTCTATTTGGATATTCTGTTTTTAATCGTTCGGCATCATCTTTTAACTGTACACAAATCAATTCCGGCTGGAATTCTTCTGCAATACTACGAATCCCATCCAAATTTCTTCCGCCTGCAACGGCAGTTAACCTAAATTCCTCTGGGTGATTGCGAACAATATCAATTGTTTGCATCCCGATTGAACCTGTAGCCCCTAATAAATTAATCCTTTTCAAATTAAAGCTCCTCCCCAGCAATTGTAGTGTTATTAATTAGAAAATGAAGAAATGCAAAATGGGAAGAATAAAAATCAAACTATCAAACCTATCCAAAATTCCTCCGTGTCCCGGTAAGATATTACCCGAATCTTTAACACCATAATGCCTTTTATATGCGGATTGCACAAGATCTCCCAATTGCCCAAAGATAGATATTAAAAGAGCTATTACAATCAGCTTACTTATATTGTAGTCTAAATTAGAGAGGAAATAGAACAATATTGCAACAATGATTGCACTTCCAATCCCGCCAATAAAACCTTCCACGGTTTTATTTGGGCTGATTTCAGGCCAAAGCTTTCTTTTTCCTAAAGAGCGTCCTACAAAATAGGCGCCCGAATCTGTAACCCATATAGTAATTAATACAAATAGTATCGTTACCAGACCGTTACCGGTATCTCTTGTGGCAAAAAAGTAATAAAACGCAACACCTATGTAAAGAGATGATAACAGGAGAAAGGCTGCATCATCAAAGGTAAAAGCATTTTTCGAAATAACAGTAATCACCAATAATAAGAATGCAACAATAATGACTATATCCATTTTTTCATAATGAATCATATCAAAAACACCGTTATACCTGTCAGGAATCAGTAAAACCCATACTAATATGAACGATAGCAGTGAGGATATCGTCATTAATGGTATCTTCTTCATCTTAATTAATTCATATAATCCAATAGTCGCCATAGCATATATTAAAATAAGAAATGGAATATTTCCATATATCAAAATCGGTAAAAATAACGCCATAGCTATAACTGCTGTAATGATTCTTTGTTTCATCCAAAAATCCTCGCCTTCCTAATTATACGCCGCCATATCTTCTTGAACGTCCCTGGAATTCTTCAATCGCATTCAACAACTCTGCATCATTAAAATCCGGCCATAAAACATCAGTAAAATAAAATTCTGTATAAGCTAATTGCCATAACATAAAATTACTCAAACGAATTTCGCCACTGGTTCTAATTAATAAATCCGGATCCAACAACTGATTGGTCATTAAATAGTCGGAAAAACGCTCTTCTGTCAACTCATTTTCATCTAAACGACCGTCTTTCAAATCTGCCGCGGCTTTTCTTACACCTTCCAGGATTTCTGCGCGACTGCCGTAATTAAGGGCAAAGTTTAAAATCAGGCCATCATTATCTTTTGTTTTTTCCAATGCGGTTGTTACTGCACTTACAGTATGTAGAGGCAGTCTTTTCTGGTCCCCCATAATTTGAACCTTCACATTCTCTTCCATTAACTCCGGCAAAAAAGTACCTAAAAATTCCTCAGGTAATTTTAATAAATAGTCAACTTCATCTTTTGGACGTTTCCAATTTTCAGTCGAAAAGGCATATACAGTCAACACCTTCACTCCTAATTCACTCGCCAATTTAGTCGTTTTACGAACGACCTTCATCCCTTCATGATGCCCAGCGACTCTTGGCAGCGCCCTTTTTCGTGCCCAACGACCATTCCCATCCATTATAATGGCGATGTGATTGGGTATTTTATTTTGTTTTACCTTTTCTATTCTTTCTGATATAGATAGCTGTTTACCTTTTTTCTCGACTTTCTTCCATCCAAACATTTTATTTCCTCCAAAAGGAATTGATCATCCCTGCTTATGTATATATCTCATCCATATTCTTTGGTACAAATTCCATAACCTATCATACCACATTTATATGTCACAAACATTCCTGTATATTAGTTTGTTTCACTTTGGAGCATGAAAACTTTACAGGTTAGTCTTTTCAATCTTGCTGTGAAAAAAGATTCTTTTATAATTTGACCTACGATGTATTCCATACAATATGTAACAAAAAAACCCCTTTTGGCAAAAGGGGTTTTATGATATAAAATCAAACTTCCATGATTTCCTTTTCTTTATCTTTAGCAAGCTGATCAATTTTAGTGATGTGTTCATCTGTCATTTTTTGAACGTCATCAGAATATCCACGAAGTGCGTCTTCTGTAATTTCCCCGTTTTTCTCTAACTTCTTAAGATCATCATTACCATCACGGCGCACATTACGAATGGCTACTTTCGCTTCTTCAGCTTCTTTCTTCACTTGTTTAACAAGGTCACGACGACGTTCTTCCGTAAGTGCAGGAATACTTAAACGAATAATATTTCCATCGTTCACCGGGTTAAGACCAAGATCAGATTTCAGGATGGCTTTCTCAATATCACCAAGAATAGTTTTATCATAAGGTGTAATAACCAACATACGTGGTTCCGGTACACTGATTGAACCAAGTTGATTAACAGGGGTCGGTGCACCGTAATAGATAACAGTCAGTCTGTCCAACAAGGAAGCACTTGCACGTCCTGCACGGATAGAAGCTAATTCTCTTGAGAATGCCTGAATCCCTTTATTCATTTTTTCCTTAGTATTTGCTATAACTTGTTTTGCCATTATTCTTTCCCCCTAACGATAGTACCTATAGTTTCGCCCATAACGGCACGTTTAATATTTCCTTCTTCCATTATTGAGAAGACAATTAGTGGAATATCATTATCCATACATAAGGATGATGCTGTGGAGTCCATTACAGATAAACCATCTTTAATTAGATCTAGATAAGAAAGTTTATCATATTTGACAGCGCTGCTATCCTTAACAGGATCTGCACTATAAACACCATCCACATTATTCTTACCCATCAGAATAACATCTGCTTCTATTTCGGCAGCCCGTAAAGCTGCTGTCGTATCTGTAGAGAAATAAGGATTTCCGGTACCTGCAGCAAAGATAACTACACGTGTTTTTTCTAAATGCCGAATTGCCCTTCTGCGGATATATGGCTCAGCGACTTGCCTCATTTCAATAGAAGTTTGCACACGTGTCTCAACTCCCTGCTGCTCTAAACTATCTTGAAGCGCAAGCGAATTCATGACTGTAGCAAGCATCCCCATATAATCAGCCGTCGCACGGTCCATACCTAGTTCACTGCCTGTTTTACCGCGCCAAATATTGCCTCCTCCAACTACTACTGCGACTTCTACACCAAGCTCAGCAACTTCTTTCACTTGTTTAGCAACCGAAGAAATAATTTTTGGGTCAATTCCAAATCCTTGAGCACCGGCAAGTGCTTCCCCACTTAACTTTAATACAACTCTTTTATACTTTACGCCGCTCATAGTAACCTCCACCATTGTTAGTCATCGATTTATTTAAAGCTTATAATCGATATCTACATCTCAATCTCTGCACATGATTAAAAAGAAAAATATTATCTTGAAAAATAGGGAACACAGCGTGTCCCCTATTTTCATGCTATACACAATTGTCATTAAGATTAGTCTTTTTTAATTTGGTTCATTACTTCTTCAGCGAAGTTATCTTGTTTCTTCTCGATTCCTTCTCCTACTTCGTAACGAATGAATTCAACGATAGAAGCACCATTTGCTTGTACGAATTGACCAACTTTTTGATCTGGATTCTTAACGAAAGTTTGATCCAGTACACATACTTCTTCAAAGTATTTACCAAGACGGCCTTCAACCATTTTAGCAACGATTTTCTCAGGTTTACCTTCATTAAGGGCTTGTTGAGTTAATACTTGACGCTCATGCTCAACTTCTTCTGCAGAAACTTGATCACGAGACACATATTTAGGGTTAAGAGCAGCAATATGCATAGATACATCTTTAGCAACTGCTTCGTCAGTTGAACCTTCAACGATAGTTAGAACACTGATACGTCCGCCTTGGTGGATGTAAGCGCCGAATGCACCATTTTCAGGTTTTGTTTTGATTTCAAAACGACGTAGAGACAAACGCTCACCAATTTTAGCGATAGCGGCATTAATGTGATCTTGAACAGTTGCACCGTTATCCATAGTTTGAGCATGAGCTTCTTCAACAGTTGCTGGAGTGTTTGCCAAAATATGAGCAGCCAATTCTTTAACAAGAGTTTGGAAACCTTCATTTTTAGCAACGAAATCTGTTTCAGCATTCACTTCAAGGATAACCGCTTTATCTCCTTCTACAACGATAGAAGTAAGACCTTCTGCAGCGATACGATCGCCTTTTTTAGCAGCTTTTGCGATTCCTTTTTCACGAAGGTAATCAATTGCTTTATCCATATCTCCGTTTGTTTCTTGAAGTGCTTTTTTGCAGTCCATCATACCTGCACCAGTTTTTTCACGTAATTCTTTAACCATTTGAGCAGTAATAGCCATTTGGTCTTCCTCCTTTATATCATCCGATAAAATCAGTATGTAGCAGTGTTCGTATCCGTATACACCACTCTATTTTATTTCAAAAAAAGGTGATAAAAGGCACTGTCCTCTTATCACCTTTAAAAAATCAATTAAGCATTTTCAACTGTAGTTGCTTCTTCTGCTTCTACAGTTTCTTCAACTACTGCTTCTTCTGCAACTGGAGCTGTTTCTTCACCTTGTTTACCTTCAAGAATAGCATCAGCCATTTTACCAGTAAGCAATTTAACAGCACGGATTGCATCATCGTTTGCAGGGATTACATAATCGATTTCATCCGGATCACAGTTTGTATCAACGATACCTACGATTGGAATGTTCAATTTGTGAGCTTCTGCAACAGCAATACGCTCTTTGCGTGGGTCAATGATGAACAATGCATCAGGGATTTGTTTCATATCCTTGATACCGCCCAAGAATTTTTCAAGACGTTCTTGTTGTTTTTTTAATTGAATAACTTCTTTTTTAGGAAGAACTTCGAATGTTCCGTTCTCTTCCATTTTCTCGATTTCTTTAAGACGTGTGATACGTTTTTGAATAGTTACGAAGTTTGTTAATGTACCACCTAACCAACGTTGGTTAACATAGTACATACCAGCACGGCCAGCTTCTTCTTTAACAGAATCTTGTGCTTGCTTTTTAGTACCAACGAATAACATAGTACCGCCATCAGCAGCTAAGTCTCTTACGAAGTTGTAAGCTTCTTCTACTTTTTTAACCGTTTTTTGAAGGTCGATAATGTAGATGCCATTACGCTCCGTGAAAATATATTTTTTCATTTTTGGGTTCCAACGACGAGTTTGGTGCCCAAAGTGTACACCTGCTTCAAGCAGTTGTTTCATTGAAATTACTGACATGATTGTTCCTCCTATGTTTTGTTTTTGCCTCCGCTTAAATCATTTTCAGACTGAAACTGTAATTTACAGCACGGTCAGCCTAAATCCTTAAGCGTGTGTATTAACACCATGTCATAATATAGCACAATTTAAGGATACAATCAAGTCATTTTCCTTTACTTTTTGTTTAATTTAAATAAAAGGTCAATTTCTGTTTTGCCACGTTCCATTTTTTTGGCTATTTCTTCGATTGTTTTACCTTGGTTTTTCATAGCCAGTGCCTCAGCCAGTATATGATTTTGATCCATTTCTCGGCTCTTTTGGACTGATTCCTTCTTTTCAATTATGCTATTTGTCACACCCGATTGCCCATTTGAATTTATGTAAGCATGCAATGCTGCCTGCTGTCTATACCCTTGCGGTAACCCAAGAAGCTCCTGTTCTACAAAATCAGGCTCCACTTCAGTAGGGTGTTTATCTTCAGCTGGATCTGCGCTTCTGTTCCTAAATAACTGTTTAATCTCATCATTTTCTTCTTTCATCTCAAAAATAAACGTATTGATCAGCTCTTCCATCTCTTCTATAGATGCTTTATAATTCTTCTCAAACTGTATCAGGCGATTCTGCCTTGAGTAAAGGATCATGACTATTAATATAGCTACCATATTAACCATAATGCTTAAAATAAGGATAACTGCCATTTGGTCCCCTCCCTTCCAAACCTATATACTTCGATGGATTGCAGTTTCGCAAAAAGGCAGAACGATTTTTACTAGCTTCGTCATTCTGCTGCCATTTTTGCTCTTACATACTTTTTCTCTATTCTGGTCCCTGTTCAACCAGTTTTTGATTTACGCTCATGCAGAAAATAGCACGCGTTCACCTGCATTCCAGAACATTATAAATTTAGAAGTCTCTTTTTATAGCGGATACATAGATATTTCGTTTCCCCTATTAGTGAATTTGACTGACTGGTACATTTGATTCAGCGGCCTAGAATACTTGCCCATCTTTATATATAGATTGGGATAACAAGAACCATTCACAATGAGTTCCTCATCGACTTGCAAGTAATAATCTAAATTTACTCTTTCCTGCTTTAGCTTTTTCATTTCCTCAACTAAATGGTTTTTTGTTTTACTATGTTTTTCTAACAAGAGGACATCCTTTTTACTCATACTAGAAAGTCTCGATTTTTCTTCCAATTTCAAAGCAATATATGTTAGTTTTGATAGTGTTTTTTCGATTTTCTGACAGTGAAAATCTAAATCCTTCTTTTTACAATCAATTGCTTCTTTATTTCCAATATGTATTTCAGTACGCGCGTAATGCACATTTCCTGCATCCTGAAGTTCCACTCGTTTTCCAGCTTTCAAAACACCGCCTATTAAATGCCCGTTTTCACAGATAATAGATTTCATGGAAGTAACATAGCTATGAAGAATGGCATTTCGAATAACAATATCGCCACTCGAAATAATAGTTACATAGTTCATATACAAAGCATATAAATCCCCGCCTGTACGAATGTGACAATCTTTTTCACCGGTAATTCCGCCCTTTACATAGATTGAACCGCCAACATCAATCTCAGATCCTTCAATCATACCGTATACTTTCAAATCACCGCCGCAACGTATGAAATATCCAGCAGGTACGTTACCCTCAATGCTCACATTGCCAATGAAATCTATATTTCCTATCTCCAGACTAAGGTCGCCTTCTACTCGAAAAACTGGATTAACTTGGATCGTTTGGTCCACCATACTGATTTGCCCGTCAATCGTTGCATATACAATTGATGCATGTTCAATAACATTGGGGCCTAATTTAAAGACAGCCTTTTTGCCAGGTTTCGGCTTCACTGCATCCCCAAATACATCCATTCCAAAATGGCCAATCGTCGGTTGAGATACAGTCGCAATTTTATCCCCTGTGCAAACGGAAGGGATCTCCATTATATTCTTGAAGTTAAATGGCTGTTTCTGTTTATTCAAAACCTTCATGCAATCGAGTATTAATTCTCCATTACACCCATTTTCAGCAGATTGACCTTCAGCAAACAATAATGGAAACAGAACCTGTTCCGTATTCAACAATAGAGATTTGACTTCTTTTTTTATACCAAAGGTTATCGGTAAGGATGCCAGCCATTCTTCTACTTCTCTTTCAGACACTATCTGTGTCAGATTTTCCTCAGATTTAATCCAGGCCTTCATTTTGTCTGGGGAAATCTCTAGTTTATATGGAAAGTTCATCTTACCCCCTCCCAAGTTAAAGATTTAGCGATAAATCGTCTTTGCCAATAATTCTTTTAATTTAAATAAAGCGCGCGAATGTATTTGAGAAATTCTTGAGGTGGAAAGCTTCAAAATATATCCAATCTCTGTAAGAGTTAATTCCTGCCGGTAAAATAAATCCAGAACTAATTGTTCTTTTTCACCAAGCTTATGAATGAGGTCTTCCATCTCTTTAAGCAATTCTTTTTTTACAAGTGCATCTTCAGGAGATAGCATGCGCTCATCTTTCACCGTGTACGATTGCACTTCCTGTTCTGAATGTGCATCATGAGGTTGTTCATCCATTGACAGTACATTGGAAAAGAAGTTCTCATTCGTAATTTTGATCACCTCATCTTCAGGTATCCCCAATTCTTTGGAAATCTCATCCGGTGTAATATTACGCATGTTCTTCTGTTCCAATGCTTCGATAGTAGAATCTATCAATTTTGCTTTTTCTCTCGTGCTTCTTGGCAGCCAATCCTCTTTACGAAGTCCATCTATAATAGCTCCTCTAATTCGAAAGGAGGCATATGTTTCAAATTTTAAATCACGGGAAGGATCAAATTTTTCTAAAGCATCAAATAACCCCATATTTCCCAAACTCCGTATTTCATCCCTATTTACATTTTTAGGCAGGTTTACAGAGATCCGTTGGACATGATAACTGACCAATGGCAAGTATTTTTTTGCCAATATGTCTCCAGCCTGCGCGTCCCGGCCTTCTAGCCATTTATGCCAATATGTTTGTTCTTCACCGGTATTCACTTGAGACATTTTGACCCTCCTTAATTTGGTTTTTAATGGTAATACAATTATAACAAAAAGTCACAGATTCACATCCGACAAATTTCCCTTAATTTCGCTCCATAACCAGTTAGTATCTTAAATATACTGATTCCCCTGATTCACCGTGCGAATATACAATAGACCTGTTATTGGATTAAATTCGATTGTTCTTCCGCTATTCCCGCCAACATCTTCAGCCATAACTTGGATATGGTTATCTTTTAGTTGTGTTTTTAACGCATCGACATTTCGCGGTCCAATCCTCATCAGATTACTTCCAGAATTGTATTGAAACATCTGGGCTCCACCAGCAAGCTTCGCCTTCAGCATCTGTCTTTTTACACCTTTGCTTTCTAACTGAGCGATCAGCTCAGGAATCGCAGTATCAGCATATTTGGCTTTATTAAATGTTCTCCCTCTCGCTAGCGAAGAATCCGGAAGCATCACATGAGCCATACCTGCGACTTTTTGAGTAGTGCTGTATAAAACAACACCAACACAAGAGCCAAGTCCGGCCGTTTTAATAATCGAATCCCTGCAAGCAATTTTCATATCTGCAATCCCAACACGGATAATTTCATAATCATGAGAAGGATTCATTCCATTTTCACTCCCAATGTGGTGAAGAGAGTATCAAACGATTCAGGATCAGGCAGTAAAAAGAAATGTCCATTCACATCCTCCTCATCCTTACTATCAAATTCAGTTAAGTCCGTATCAATGATAATTGCATAATCCCCCAGTTGAGAAAATTCCAGTAATCCATACCCAAGCAGGGCTCCAACCATGTCAATTCCCAATATGGGAACAGAAGGATAGATCTTCATGCCGGTAAAATCTGACAAGGCAGTTAAATAGGAGCCGGACAAAATATTACCCATTTCTGCTAAAGCAGATAAGGCCATTTCATCGTCTGGCGACTGGTCAAAAGAAAATTGATCAGAACCTGTCATTTGATTGATAAACCTAACTGCTTGGGATAGGGATAGGATAAAAAACATATTGCCAGTGATGTCTCCTTCAATCCGCAAGTAAATACTCACGACTACATTATCCGCTCCTCCTGCCAGTTCCATCGTTTCATCAAATGTAGCAATTCTTACGGATGGGACACTCATCATGATCGGTTTGTTCAGTAATTGTGATAAAGCAGTCGCTGCATTGCCTGCTCCGATATTCCCTATTTCCTTTAATGTATCGAGTTGGAGAGTCGTAATGGAATCCAAATATGACATGTGATCCTTCCTCTTCCTATATAGAGTGTGCGGTGCCCAATACTTGTAAAATCCGCTCAAGCTTAATTAAGATGAGTAGCCGTTTGTCTATTTTTGCAACTCCATTTATATAATCGATTTCCTGTAGACCTACAACTTTGGGTTGCGGTTCCATTAAATCAGTCGGAAATTCTACTACGTCCTTTGCTGAGTCCACAATTAAACCCACTTCAAAATGGTTATAAGAAACAATGATAATCCTGGTAGATTCATCCTGTTCTTTGCGTTCAAGTCCGAAGCGTATTCGTAGATCAATGATTGGTGTAATAGTACCTTTAAGATTTATGACCCCCATCACAAAGGGTTCTACCCTTGGGACTCTCGTAATATAAGGTACTTTTTCGATGGACATTACATGCTCAACCGGAATGGCATACTCTTTGTCCATCAACTCAAAGACAATCACTTTTAACATACTCTCATTGGTATTTACAGTCATATAAATTCCTCCTTTCTTTTGCTGCACCGCTTACTTAACAAAAGAATTGCAATCTAGAATTAATGCTACTTGTCCATCCCCGAGAATCGTTGCACCCGACAGCGCAAAAACAGAGTTTAAATAGTTACCCAATGATTTTAAAACGATCTCCTGCTGCCCGATGAAAGAATTAACGACTAACCCAGCCATTTTATCTCCATTGCGAACAATAACTAATGATAAAAATTCTTCTTCCTCCCGGCTAACAGGGACGGATAATATAGAATGCAAATAAATCAGTGGAATAATTTTGCCTCTAAAATCAATGACATCTTGGTTATGAGACTTTAATATATCCGCTTTTTTCACAATATAGGTTTCAATAATGGATGATAACGGAATCGCGTACTTTTCATGTTGAACTTCAACAAGCATGACAGAAATGATGGACAAAGTAAGAGGCAATTCCACAGAAAATTTTGACCCATACCCATACCGTGAGTGAATGGATACATTCCCGCCTAGAGATTCAATTGTATTTTTAACAACATCCAGTCCGACACCCCGACCCGAAATATCAGATATTTCCTTTGCAGTTGAAAAACCGGAAGCAAAAATAAGATCGTTTTTTTGACGTTCTGTCATTGCTTCTGCTTGTTCTTCTGTGATAATTCCTTTATCCAATGCTTTCATCACAACTATATCTGTATTGATTCCAGCACCATCATCCTCTATTTCAATAAAAACGTGGTTTCCACTATGGTAAGCCTTCAGGATTACAACACCTTCTTCAGGCTTGCCCTTTTCACTTCTTGCTTCTGGTGTTTCAATGCCATGGTCCATGGCATTACGAAGCAGGTGCAAGAGTGGGTCACCAATTTCATCAATAACGGTCCGATCCAATTCTGTATCCGCACCAATAATTTCAAGGCGGATTTTTTTATTTAAGTCTCGGGCAAGCTGCCTGACCATACGCGGAAACCGATTAAAGACGTTCTCTACCGGTACCATTCTCATATTTAAGATAATGGTTTGCATATCACCTGAGATCCTTGTCATACGTTCAACCGTTTCAAATAATTCCTGATTATTAAGATCTTTTGAAATTTGTTCAAGTCTGCCCCTATCAATCACTAACTCTTCAAAAAGGTTCATTAATATATCAAGGCGCTCAATATTTACACGAATTGTCTTGTTATGAGCTATAGGCGCCTTAACGGGCGCTGCCTTTTGTTCTTCTTTATCCTCTGTCCGATTCGTTTTATCTTTCTCTGCCAGTTTCTCATTTACCAGTTTTCCTGGTTCTTTATGGCTGATTGTTTTAGGTGATTTAACTGTTAGCTGCAACACTTGTACAGATTCAATTTCGGATACTTTTAATATTCTCTGCTCAATATCCCTCGCTGATTGTTTCGTTAGCAACGTAGCAGTAAATTCTTGCTCAAATTTTTCCTCCTCGAGAGAATCTACGGTAGGAACAGACTTAATAACCTCTCCCAGTTCAGCAAAAATTTCATACACCATAAAAACTCTGACTGCTTTTAAGATACAATCATTCTTTAAGATCACCTTTACAGCGAAGGCATTGTACCCTTGTTCGATTGATTGTTCCAATACCGCCCATTCATATTCATCATAAGTAGCCATATCAGACTCAGAGTTTGGCATGGTATTTGAAGAAGATTTCTCAGTAAGCGTAGTTGTAGTTGTTAACGTCGTTCGTTCACCAGTCGCAATCTTTTCTAATTTTTCGATTGTTAAAGAGACATCTCGTTTACCATCTCCTCCATCTGCAATCGATAAAACCATGGCTTCAAGATCATCAACAGCTAAAAATACAACATCTAAAATGCCTGAATTCACTTTTATACGCTGATTTCTGATTTCATCTAATACATTTTCCATCTGATGAGTTAAACGTGCCAAATCATCAAAACCCATAGTCGCAGACATCCCTTTTAATGTGTGGGCTGCTCGGAAAATTTCATTAACAACCGTTAAATCATTATCATTTTTTTCTAACTCCAATAATTGCTCATTACATATTTGCAAGTGTTCCTTGCTTTCTTCTATGAAAACCTCTAAATATTGATTTAAATCCATGCCAACTCACCTCTCACTCTTACAATGTTTATTTAATGCTCCTGCTATATCATGCAAAGGCATTACTTCATCTACCATTCCAGTTGCGACAGCAGATTTTGGCATCCCGAAGACCACACATGTTTTTTCAGATTCGGCTATCACTATGGACTGAGTGCATTTTTTTAAATCCAAAATCCCCTTCGTCCCGTCAGTTCCCATGCCGGTCATAATAACAGCTATTCGCTCATATAACCGGGGCAATTTAGAAACAGAATTAAAGAGGTTGTCCACTGAAGGACGATGACCATTAATTGATGGGGTATTATCCAATCTGGCAACTAATTCGCCGCGATGTAGCAAAGCTGTCAAATGAAATCCACCCGGAGCAATATAAGCAGTACCATTACGCAAGGTTTCTCCGTCTTCAGCTTCTTTCACCGTTATTTTTGATAACTCATTTAACCTGCTAGCTAGGGATTTTGTAAATCCTTTAGGCATATGTTGAACTATCAGAAGGGGGGCCTTGATCTCTCTGCTCAATAATGGTAAAACGCTATACAACGCTCGCGGCCCTCCAGTAGATGTTCCAATGCAAACAATTTTTTGGCGGGAACCCTTAGTAGCTATCGTTTCAGTCATATCGGTATCTTTTTTCTGTACCCCTTCCTCGGAATTATCAGGAATAGAGGTTACATTCATCAAGCTATCATCTTGCCTTAAAACATCCATATTTACTTTGACAGCTTCTTTCACTTTTTGAATCATTTCCTGCTTAATTCTGTGTAGGTCCTGCGAAAATGAACCGGAAGGCTTTTCGATAAAATTAACTGCACCAAACTTCATACACTCCATAACCATGTCTACCCCTGACCTATTTGTTCCAGAAAGCATAACTACAGGGGTAGGATTTTTTATCATAATTTCCTGTAAGGTCGTAATTCCGTCCATAACCGGCATTTCAATATCAAGCGTGATCACATCTGGTTTAAGCTTTTCTATTTTTAAAAGTCCCTCTGCTCCATTTCGGGCAATAGCCACCACTTCAATATGTTCATCTTCCTGAAGAATTTCTGTAATCAGCTTCCTCATAAAAGGTGAGTCTTCTACTATTAGCACTCTAATTGTATCCAATTCGTAAGACCTACCTTTCAAACAGATAATTCTTCATCTTTTGCATAAACGAAATAGGCTGACTTTCCCCTTTTACAAATGTCCCCATGTAATGACGAATGATTTTTTTTAGGGCTTCACTTGCAGGGGAAGATGGATTTAATAAGATAAATGGAATTTGCCTTATGACTGCTTTTTGTACAGCTTTATCATCAGGCAAAACACCAAGTGCCAAAATCTCTTTATGTAAAAATTGTTGGGCAGCCCTCGTTAAGCGCATAATGACTTCATCGCCTTCCCTTCGGCTTGAAGCGCGGTTACATAATAGATAGAAAGGTACATCTGTCCTGCTGGCGAGATATTTCATCATCGAATAGACATCTGTTATGGCTGTTGGCTCAGGATTTGTGATATAGATCAATTCCTGAGCTGAAACGATAAATTGCAAGGTTTGCTCTGATATTCCTGCACCCATATCCAAAATAATAAAATCATAGTCTTCCAAAATACTTTGAAATTGATAACTAAAGGTATCAAATTGTTTTTGGTCCATCTTAAATAACTCTGACAATCCTGTTCCACCAGGAATATAATGAATCCCTTCAGGTCCAGTAGAAATAGCCATTCTTAAGGGAACACCCTCATTAAAGTGATCGGCTACTGTATATCTGCCCGATTGGCCAATTAAGATATTGATGTTCCCCATTCCTACATCAATATCCATGATTAATACTTTTTTATTTTGCTTAGCCAGTCCAATTGAAAAATTCAACGAGAAATTTGATTTGCCGACTCCGCCTTTCCCGCTGACAACGGCTATCACTTTAGCAGAATGTCCCTCTTTTTCGTTAAGAACCCTTTGCCTTAGCAGTTCAGCTTGGTCGTGCATATAAATGACCTCCACAAACTGTCTTAACTATTTTCTCAGGGGTAGCGGCAACAATATCATCAGGAACGTTCTGTCCATTTGTCATATAACTGACAGAAACTTGATGTTTAAAGATAAAATTCAGAATAGAACCATGAAAAGCTGTTTCATCTATTTTGGTAAAAATGATACCTTGTATCGGAATAATGGAAAACTGGTTATAAATCGTATCCATATCCATCTCTTTAGATGTTGCAGAAAGAACAAGATACGTCTCCATATCCATCTCGAAATCTATCAGACCTTTAAGATCCGCAACAAATTCCTGATTACGAAAATTCCTGCCTGCTGTATCAATGAATACATGATCGTAATGAGCAAAACGTTTAGCTGCCTGTTTAAAATCCTCCATATTATAGGCCACTTCAACCGGAACTCTCAATATCTCTGCATATGTTTTCAATTGTTCAATAGCACCTATTCGGTAAGTATCTGTCGTGATAAACGCAATCTGCTTTTGATGTTTCATCACATATTCGGCCGCAATTTTTGCGATTGTCGTAGTCTTTCCAACTCCGGTAGGACCCAGAATATTTACATATTTTCTTTTAAATAATCGGTCATCATTTACTGCATAATCCATTAATTGATCTACTAAATAGTAATAAACCAAATCTAATAGTTCACTTTCTGATAGTTCATCTGCGTTTCTGCTGTTTCTCCATTTTTCCAATAAATAATCCATTAACTTATCGGTTAAATGTTTATCTAATTCTATTTTGACAAGCCTCTTGTGTATTTCTCTTAATTGATCCGGATATAGACTATACTTAGATTCGAATGAAAGCATTTGTTTCATCTCTTTCAGTTCATTAAGTATGTATTTTGACGGCACTTCACTGTTTCTATTTAGAGATTCGGCAGATTCTATCGGTTTTATAATGGAATCACTTTTGAATGGCGGCTTCGGATTCTTGCTTACCTTTGTATATGTCGTTTTTTTACTGTCCACTGAATCAGTATCAATTGTGGCAATCACTTCAAATGTTTTCTTTCTAAACAGACCCAGTATGCCGTTGCTATTCACCACTTTTGAATTTAAAATCACGGCATCATTACCAAATTCTGTCCGTATTCGGCTCATGACATCTTGCATGGATACACCAGTAAATTTTTTCACCTTCATTCAGCATTCACCACCCCTACGCTTTGTATCTCCACATTGGCTTCCAACTCGTTGTATGATAAAACTGGGAGCTGCGGAAAATATCTCTCTGTCAGTTGGCGTACATACATCCTTACCGCTGGTGAACATAGCAATACAGGTGATTGATCTAAGAGAGCATGCTCCTCCAGCTTCCCGGCTACTGATTCAAGGACTTTCTGTGAATCAATCGGATCAAGCGATAGATAATTTCCTTGTTCAGTTTGTTGAACACTATCCGCTATTATCTTTTCTACTCTTCCAGATAGAGTTAATACTTTCAAATTATCTCCTACGACATATTGGTTGGTGATTTGACGTGCAAGTGCCTGTCTGACATATTCCGCTAAAATATCTGTATCATTTGTCACCCTGCCAAAATCAGCCAGTGTTTCAAAAATAATCGGCAAATTTCTAATTGAAACCTTTTCTCTTAATAATTTAGCCAGCACCTTTTGTATATCACCGACTGACAATGGGTTTGGTGTAACTTCCTCTATTAAAATAGGCGAAGACTCTCTGAGATGTTCAATTAATTGTTTCGTTTCCTGGCGTCCAATTAAATCAGATGCATTTGTTTTAATGACCTCTGTTATATGCGTAGAAACAACCGATGGCGGATCCACGACTGTATAGCCGAGCATTTCAGCATATTCCTTCGTCTCTTCAGTAATCCACTTGGCTGGCAATCCAAAGGAGGGTTCTATCGTATCAATGCCTTCTATAGAATCATCATCCATTCCCGGAGCCATCGCTAAGTAGTGATCTAATAAAAGCTCACCCCTTGCCATTTCCGAACCTTTAATTTTCAATCGATACTCATTGGGCTTGAGCTGAATGTTATCTCTGATTCTCACTACAGGTATAACGAGCCCCAATTCAATTGCAAGCTGTCTGCGGATCATAACCACTCTGTCCAATAGGTCTCCGCCCTGATTGGCGTCTGCTAACGGAATCAGACCATAACCGAATTCAAATTCAATCGGGTCAATACTGAGTAGACTAATGACGCTTTCTGGACTTTTCATTTCTTCCATCTCACCAGCTTCATCGGTTTCCGGTGCAGAAATGGTACTTTCATTCTGTTGAAGGGATGTAGCTTTATACGCACCCCAAGCTAATAAACCAGAAATAATCAGTGTTAATATATTATTAATAGGTGTAAATAACCCCAATAACATAATCGTTGCAGCTGCTATATAAAGCATTTTGGGATAAGCAAACAGTTGGGATGTAATATCAGATGCAAGGTTTCCATCCGACGCTGCTCTCGTTACAATAATCCCTGTTGCAGTTGAGATGAGCAGGGCAGGCACCTGGCTGACAATACCATCCCCTACAGATAAAAGTGAAAATTTCACAGCTGCTTCACCAAATGGTAAATCCATTTGCATAACACCGATGACCATTCCAAATATTAAATTAATCAGGACGATAATAATACTCGCTATGGCGTCACCTTTAACAAACTTACTGGCACCATCCATCGAACCAAAAAAGTCCGCTTCTCTTGATACCTTATCACGCCTGATTCTTGCCTCTTGTTCAGATATCATGCCGGCATTTAAATCGGCATCAATACTCATTTGTTTACCTGGCATTGCGTCAAGCGTAAAACGGGCTGCCACTTCCGCAACACGTTCAGCACCTTTTGTAATAACAATGAATTGGATGATAATCAAAATTAAGAATACAACCAATCCAACAATAACCTGGCCGCCAACTACAAAGTCTCCAAACACATGAACGACTCCTCCCGCATCCCCATGTGTCAGTATGGCTCTTGTCGTAGAAATATTAAGGCCGAGCCTAAACAAAGTAAGGAGCAAAAGTAAGGAAGGGAAAATCGAAAATTGTAATGGTTCCTGCGTATTCATTGAAGTCAATAATACTAATAAAGCAAGAGAAATATTGACCATGATTAAAAAGCTAATTAACCATGTCGGTAAAGGTATAATCAACATGGCTACGATCATTATGACGGCTATAGTAACGGATAAATCTCTTGCTCGCATACTTGTTCTCTCCTAACGGGTATTAAAGTAAAACATAATCTATAAAAATCGAAGTTTATTTTTCTTCTATTATCCAGTGTCTTGATGAACGTTTTGCTTTGGACTATCCTAAGACTTGCTATTCAATTTATAAACGTATGCAAGAATTTCAGCCACCCCTTTATAAAATTCCTCCGGTATAGCCTGTCCAATTTCTGCCTGGTCGTACAACGCCCGTGCCAATGGTCTGTTTTCCATCATTGGAATATCATTTTCTTTGGCAACAAGCTTAATTTTTTGGGCAACGAAATCCAAACCTTTCCCGAGGACATATGGGGCATCCAGATGATCTTCGTCATACTTCAGTGCGATGGCATAATGTGTGGGGTTTGTAATCACAACATCTGCCTTCGGTATTTCCTGCATCATTCTCGACATAGCCATTTCTCTCTGTTTTTGCTTGATTCGAGACTTTATAATAGGATCGCCCTCAATTGTTTTATACTCTTGTTTAATTTCCTGCTTAGACATTCGTATACTTTTTTCAAAATCAAAGCGTTGATAAAGATAATCGAGCATGGCTAGAAATAATAAAGCTCCCGAAGCAAACAAACCGGTTCTCACTGTAATGTCTGCCAGTGTAATTAAGGATGCTCCCAGGTCCTTAGTAGAAAGCATCATAATTTCGTCCAACCGTGACCATATGCTATAGAATGTTACAATTCCAATGATCGCAATTTTTAAAATTGATTTAAGCATTTCTACGATGGCCCTCATCGAGAAAATCCGTTTAAACCCTTTAATTGGATCGATTTTTTCCAACTTAAATTGAATGGTTTCAGTTGAAAACAAAGCCCCCACTTGGGCAAAATTTGCCAGAATACCCGCCAAAAATGCAGCCAGCATGACAGGTCCTAAAATAATAGCCATCTGCTTCAGAATATCGATGAACATTAAATACAAGTCACCTTCTGAAAATGTGATTGTTGATGAAAGACTGATAGGATATTTAAAAAGTGTGAATAACCTTTCTTTCAAGAATCCGCCTGCGATATATAAAAAGAAAAACACTCCCAATAAAACAACTGCTGTATTAATATCCTGACTTTTTGCAACCTGCCCTTTTTTCCTCGCATCCTGTCGTTTTTTAGGAGTAGCTTTCTCAGTCTTTTCTCCTGAGAAAAATTGTAAATCCAGTTTCAACAGAGTCATTCTAACTCCCTCCCAACAGATGCATTAGTGAGCGCATACCTTCCAAAGTTGTATTCAATAGCCCTTTAACTAATAGTAAAGTAGTGCCCATTGTGATGATAATCAAAATGAAGCTAACAAATATTTTAATTGGAAAGCCAATAACGAATATATTCATTTGCGGAACTGTTCTGGCCACTATTCCAAGGGCTACATCCACTAAAAACAAACTTCCGACAATTGGAATCGACATTTGAAAGGCAATAATAAAGGACTGCGTAAAAAAATGTACCATCAGTGGCAACATTTGCTCATTCCCAAAAGGCAGAAAATCTGTAGACAGCGGAATAAATTCATAACTGAAAAAAATACCATCCAGTAATAGGTGATGGCCATCAATTGCTAATAGAAAAAGCAAGGCAAACGTATATAAATATTGACCCATAATCGGGCTTTGAGCACCTGTTTGAGGATCTATAACATTTGCCATTGAAAAGCCCATTTGAAAATCAATGAAACCGCCGGCTGCTTGAACAGCCGAAAACATCATATAAGCAAAGAACCCTATTAATAATCCAACTAAGGATTCTTTTAATACTAATAATAGATATAAACCGTCAATCTCAAAACCAGGTGATGAGACCGTATAATACATAATCCACGCAAGCAACGCGCTAATTCCAATGCGATGCTGAGCAGGTATCAATCTGTGTGAGAAAATAGGCATGGTAATAAAAAACGATGCAATGCGAACAAAAATCAATAAATAAACACTAAACTTTGGTATGATTTCTTCCATACGCTATCCTACAAACTTCGTTAAATTATTAAAGATATCAGCTGTATAAGAAAGCATTTTACTCAGCATCCACGGACCAAAAAATACAACTCCTAACAACACAGCGACTATTTTCGGAATAAATGCCAGTGTTTGCTCCTGGATTTGTGTGGTCGCCTGAAAAATACTAACAATTAAACCAACGCCTAAGGCCAATATTAATAATGGGGCACTTATGATCAATACGGTATATATCCCCTTCTCCGCTAAAGAAATGACCATTTCTGATGTCATCTTTCTCTCACCTGCCTAAAAACTTTGTAATAAAGATTTAACTACCAAATACCAGCCATCAACCATCACAAATAACAATATTTTAAAAGGTAACGAGATCATTACCGGCGGCAGCATCATCATCCCCATAGACATCAGAACACTTGCTACTATCATGTCTATTACCAGAAAAGGAATAAAAATCATAAATCCAATCTGAAAAGCTGTTTTCATTTCACTGATTGCAAAGGCCGGTATAAGGGTTGTCAGCGGAATGTCTTCAATTGTTTTGGGAGCATCTGCTTTTGAATACTCCAAAAACAGTTGCAAATCCTTTTGTCTCGTATGTTTACTCATGAATTCTTTAAAGGGTCCTGCCGCTTTTTCATAGGCCTCTTCCAATTTTATCTCGTCCTTAAAAAGTGGTTGAAGCGCTTCGTCGTTCACCTCAGAAAAAACCGGAGCCATCACAAAAAAAGTAATGAACAATGACAACCCGATTAATACTTGTGTAGGCGGTATCTGCTGGGTCGATAAGGCTGTTCTCACAAAACCCAAAACGATGACGATTCTTGTAAAACAGGTCATCAAAATTAAAATACTGGGTGCAAGAGAAAGTACAGTTAATACCAGGAGCAATTTAACTGATGTTGATACACTTTCAGCATCCCCACTGCTAAATAGATTCATTAAGTCATTCATCCCGGTGTGTTCCTTTCTTGCTTATGTCTTCTTTGACCTTTTGACGATCTTTCTTTAACTCTTCCAGTTGTTCCTGAAAGTGTATGGAAAATGATTGTGGCTTTTGTTTGGGAGACCTTGATTTCCATTTATTCATAAGTATCGTGACAAAATCCTTTGGTACCAGCTGTTGATCTACTTTCTCATTATGTTCTTCCATCAATCGGTTGTACTCTTCCCTATCATCAATAACATTGAGTAACTGAACTGTGTCGCCAACCCCTACGATGTAAATCGCTTCTCCAATTCTAACCATTTGGATGGAGCGATTTCCGCCTAAAGGAGTACCCCCCATGTTTTCGATGATCTGACCATGTTGATACCCGCGGTTTTTCTTATTAATGACACGTAAAAGTACAAACAACAGGCCTGCGACAAATAGTAAGGCAAAAATCATTCTAAAGATATCACCAAAGGAAATTCCTACAACACTTGACTTTGTCTCATCTGTCTCAGCAGTGTCTTTGGTTTTAATAGTACCGGTGTTCCCTGACTCCGTATTACTATCTTTATGATTAAAGTAGCTGTCTACACTTTCATTATTATTATCTGACGCTGCACTTACAATAATTTCCATATCAAGTGGAGCAACTGCCAAACTTAAAATGATGATTAGTATAATTTTTATATAACCTAGCATTCGTAGCACGTTTATTTCCCCTTTTTAGGATAAAGCTTTGCTTATTGCCTCTAATACTCGGTCAGCAGCAAAAGGTTTCACAATAAAATCTTTTGCACCTGCCTGTATGGCATCGATAACCATAGCCTGCTGGCCCATTGCAGAACACATAATAATCTTGGCATTGGGATTTATTTTACGTATTTCTTTTAAGGCGGTAATTCCGTCCATCTCTGGCATCGTAATATCCATGGTTACCAAATCAGGCTTTGTCTCTTTATAAAGCTCGATTGCCTGGCGACCGTCTGCGGCTTCCCCTACCACTTCATAGCCATTTTTAACCAGGATATCCTTAATCATCATTCTCATAAATGCCGCATCATCCACTACTAAAATTTTATGTGCCATTCCCTATTCCCCCAGCTTACTTTAATTTTTTCAGGCGATCAGTTTTGCTGATGATATCAGTTACCCGAACGCCAAAGTTTTCATCAATTACAACTACTTCCCCTTTAGCAATCAATCGGTTATTTACCAATATATCGACCGGCTCTCCTGCTAATTTATCCAATTCAATTATGGAACCTGAAGACAGTTCAAGAATTTCTTTGACAGATCGATTAGTTCTGCCTAGTTCAACGGTTACCTGCAATGGAATATCCAGTAACATATTGAGATTATTAGCTTCTTTCTCATCCAGGCGATGGACCGGTTCGAATTCCGAAAATGTAACAGGCTGTACTTGGACAGGCTGGCTATTAGCTACCGCCGAGTTCATTCCAAGATGCTGATTGCTTTGCATGTATTTCTGAGATTGCCCTTTTATCAGGTCATCCTCATAGATGCGCTCCTCTTGAAAAGATCTATCAGATGTTGTACCTGCCATTACCATATCCCCTGCTATATTGGTAGTTTCCGCTCCATTCATGGTATAGGTAGCCGGATACTTCTCTTTTGTAGGTTCATCCACATGTACAGAAGTTTGATCTAACAACTCATCTACTAAACTTCTGGCAAAATGGGCAGGCAATAATTGCATAATATATGAATCAATTAAATGACCAATTTTCAATCTAAATGATACTTTAACAAGCAGGTCATCCTTAGGAATGACTTCATGTCCTGCTCCTTCCGGTAAATCTATGATTTCTATTGAAGGTGGTGAGATATCTACACGTTTATTAAAAACCGTTGACATAGAGGTTGCAGCAGACCCCATCATTTGATTCATTGCTTCCTGTACAGCACTGAGATGGATCTCTGATAAGTCATTGGCCGGTGACAGTCCATCTCCACCAAGCATCAAATCAGCGATAATAGCAGCATCTAAATGCTTTATGACTAATAAATTGGATCCGATAAAACCTTCCGTATATTCCACCTTAATGGCTACATAAGGCTGTGGAAATTCTTCCACCAGTTTTTCACTGGCTATTAAGGAAACTAAAGGCGTCGTGATAGCCACTTTTTGATTTAAAAGCATGGATAGCGCCGTCGCTGAACTACCGAACGAAATATTACCAATTTCACCAAGAGTATCCTCTTCTATTGTAGAAAAAAAATCTCCTATCACTGGAGAAGTACTGAAGCTATCCTGTCCAGAACTATCTAATAAAGCATCAATCTCTTCCTGAGTAAGTCTTTCATTATTCATCAATCTAAGTCTCCCCCTTTCAAGTTCTCCAATATTTGAATACCAATCTTCTTATTTACCTTACCTGCCTGTCCAAGAAATTTAGGTACATCACCGACAGATATCACAACTGGGCGATTAATTGGCTGACTGAGTTCAATGACATCCCCCGCAGTTAGGTTTAAGAAATCCTGGATTGAAATATCAGCAGTGCCCAATTGAGCAACCAGAGGTAACTCTGCTGTGCGGACACGTTGTTCCAACATGTGCAATTCATTCGGCTCTCTTTCCTTTTTGGTCGTATGCATCCAATAGTGTACGGATAGTTTAGGTATGATCGGCTCCAATACAATGTGCGGTATACATATATTAATCATTCCGCTAACCTCACCAATTGCAATATTTAATGAAATAACAACCACCGTATCATTAGGGGAAACCATTTGTAAAAATTGTGGATTTACTTCAAATTCTGATAATTCCGGATTGATATCTGCAATAGTGGACCATGCTTCTTTTATATTTTCAAAAGCATGTTCAAACAGGTTGGACATGATTTTTGTTTCAATTTCTGTAAGGCTTTCTACTTTATTGAAACTTGACCCTCTACCGCCCAATACTCTGTCCAGCATCGTATAGGCAATATTAGGATTAACTTCCATTAGGATTCGCCCATCTAAAGGAGGAACCTCAAAAACATTCAATATTGTCATTTTAGGCACAGAGCGTATAAATTCCTCATATGGAAGCTGATCAGCTGTCGCTACATTAATATTGACGTATGTACGAAGCTGCGCTGAAAAATAGGTGGTCAGTAAACGCGCAAAATTCTCATGTATTCTCGTTAAATTCCTAATTTGATCTTTGGAAAACCGTAAAGCTCTTTTAAAATCGTAAACTCTTACTTTTCTTTCATTTTCTTCCTTCTTTAATTCATCAGCATCCATTTCACCTGTTGATAAAGCTGATAATAATGCATCAATTTCATTTTGAGATAAAACCTCGCCAGACAATCAAATCACCTCCGTTGTTTCAGATACTTTTATGTTCTTCGCTTTTTTATTGGAGAATGGACGAGGTTGTATAAATCTCGATAACCTTACCTTCTTGCATTAACCCATTTACTTGTGACTTAAGTTTATTTTCGAACTCCTGTTTGCCTTTTTTATCATTCAGTTGATCAGCTTTCATTTCCGTTAATTCCTTGATCACAATATCATTTACTTGAAAGATTCTTTTTTCCAATTCTTCTTTAGCTTTTTTATTGTCTGTTTCCATCATGTACGTTACACGGATTAACGTATTATCGGATAGGTTAGTCGTAATTTCGGGTATTTCAACAGAATACTCAATAACCTCATCAATACTCGGTACTTTATCTGAAGAGTCGTTTGAATCATTCATCAAGATAACTACTCCGACAACCCCCAGCAAAGAAACAGTTGCCAGAAAAACAAGTATGATTGTCATCCATTTATTCTTCATCATTATCCTCCCGATCATGCTGATGCCCTAAAACATTTATGCTGCGATAAAAATGATTAATCGAATGTATAATTTCTCTCTCCGCTGTTGCAACCACCAGTTTTTTTCCATTCGTCATCGTAATGGTCGTATCCGGATTAGCTTCTACAGATTCAATATATAAAGCATTTAAATAATAGTTCTTACCATTTAATTTGGTTACCAATATCATAATTGGGAGGGCTAAAGAATAGCTTTAGCCCCTGCCTCCTTTACTCATTACCTTTTCAGATTTACTAATTCCTGTAATATTTCATCGGAAGTTGTAATGATTCTAGTGTTCGCCTGAAAACCACGCTGTGCCACAATCATTTCAGTAAACTCCTCTGACAAATCTACATTTGACATTTCAAGTCGTCCTGATGAAAGTTTCCCTCTGCCACCTGTGTCTGCGGTTCCTTCCAGAGGGCCGCCAGAGTTAACAGATTCCTGGAAAGTATTATTGCCAGTCTTTGTTAAACCGGCTGGATTATTGAATTTGGTAACAGCAATCGTTCCAAGATCCACATTAGCTCCATTGGCATTAACACCCGTAATTTTGCCGCCCTGTCCGATACTGAAGCTCGCCACATCAGTGATCGTAATATCGCCGGCAGTCCCCTGAACCTTATATCCTTCACTCGTAACCAGCGCGCCATCTTCATCTAAATAAAAATTCCCTGCACGTGTGTAATATTCTGCATTACCGTTTTTAACTTTAAAATATCCGTCACCTTCAATAGAAAGATCCAGTGTCCGATTCGTTGTTTGTGCACTTCCCTGGGTATCGATATTATCAATAGATGCCAGCGAGCTCCCAAGCCCGACTTGAATAGCATTTGTTCCGCCCTTTTCAGCTGTGGCAGCACTTGCCCCTGAAACAGTTTGGCTCATTGTATCTTTGAAAGTTACCCTGCCTTTTTTATAACCATATGTGTTCACATTTGCGATATTATTTCCGATTACATCCAATTTTGTTTGGAAGTTTTTTAATCCGCTAATACCAGAGTACATAGAACGTAGCATAGTATTTTCCCCTTTCAACTTGGCTGTATCAGTCATTCAACAGCCCCGGCTTCCTCGACAAGAGGTCCAGCCATTTCCTACTTTAATTTAAAATAATTGCCCCATTAATATTGGTAAAAATTTGCGCGCCTGCTTCTGCTCTATCCATCGCTGTAATCACTGTATTATTTTTGGCGTTTACAATAAGCGCTGCATTTTCCATCAGAACCAGTGAGTCGCTTAAACCCTTCCGTCTTGCTTCTGCAAGCTTTTCCTCGAGTTGGCCCCACTGTTGTTCATTAATCTGTAAATTCCGCTGTTGAATTCGCTGTTCGGCATGCTTACTAATTGTAATGCCTTTATTACTACGATCTATTGCGGGCCTAAGGAAGCTTTCAAATGATTCATTTCCACTTTTCAGTTGTACTTTTTGCTGTTTTTTTAGTGGATTAGCAACCGGTACAGGCGGCTTGTATATAATTCTCTGGTCCATTGACTTCTCCTCTTATCTTTATCCTACTTTAATCAACTGATTGAGAAGCAGGGCTGTATTTGCTTCATCATTCACCTCAAAGGTAACCTGTCCATCCTTTTGAAAGACTGAGGATACAAGCGCTGTACGCTCTGTTCCTTCTGCATCAAGCCAAGATACTTGTTTCCCTATTAAACGGCTAGCTTCGGCAAGGTTGTTGCCTGCTGAAATCTCGTTTACAGAAGAAATGTTTGCTGGCTCTAAAACAGTTCCGTCTTCAAGGATAAATTTCACACTGTCTTCAACGAATTGAACAGATTTTACTACGCCAGTGCCTTCTTTAACTTCAGTTTGATCACTATCATTGTTTGTATCTTCCATTTTATGAAAAGTTACTTCCTGCCCAACTAACTGAGAATACGTAATCAATAGATTTTGATTTTGAGATTTCATAAAGCTTTCTAATGTCGTATTCATATTTGTCATTTGCTCAAGACTCGAGAAAGTTGCCATTTGCGCGATGAATTCCGTATTTTCCATTGGGCTGGTTGGATCCTGATTCTGTAATTGAGTCAGTAATAACTTCAGGAAATCATCCTTGTCCAAGTTATTCTTCACTTCCCTTGGTTGAGATTGCAGGGAACTATATAAGAGACTTGTATCAATCGTTGTCAATTTAACTCCTCCTATATCTCTTGATTAATCATCGTGTCTTCGAGAACACTTAAAAAGCCTGAGTATGATTCTTCTTCCTTGTCGTCAAGGTCATTCTCAGCCAGACTTTCATTCTGATCTTTTCTCTTTTCAGAAGGTGATTCTTCCTGAAACTGTGTTTCTGCTGTTTGTTCAAACTCTATTTTGTCGAAATTAATGCCTTGTGCAGCAAGGGACACTCTTAATCCGAGAAGTTGGGATTCTAATAGTTCTCTTCCTTTTTGAGTGTTCGCAATAATTTTTACCACCATTTGGCCATCTTTTTGCATGAGTTCAATTTGTAATGTCCCAAGATTTTCAGGTGTTAATCGAACAAACAATCTCTGAACTCCATTTTGGTTCGTATAATTTGCTCTCGAAAAAATAGACTCAAATGATTTTATAAACTCTTCTGCCCCTATTGGCTGTCCATTTTTTTCAAGGACCAAAGCCGGACTCTGCTGTTGCGTTTGCAATTGAAGTTCGCCAATCAGCACAGGTTGATTTAGCGGTATTTCTGCACTTTTACTCGTTATCAAATTGGATGGTATAAGAGTCCCGCTATTTTGGTTGTTTAGTGAAAATTTCCCGGGTTGTTGATTGTACACTTTTAATCCTATATCTCTTATGGAGACAGTATAGTTCTTGGTTTCAGTAGGAGTTTCCTGTACTTTTTCATGAATGCTTGATAATTTTTCATTCCATTTAGATAAAAGGACAGTCAGTTGACCTACATTTTCTGTAACTTTTTGATTGGGTAATACATAATCATTGCTCATTACAATCAATTTTCCTACATTCAACAGAGTAAGGAACGCCTGTTGTTTTTCACTTGTTAAACTTTCATACGAGTTCGAGAGCCCCTTATCCAGAATGCCAGTCAGTGTTTCAATTTCCTCTTTTGAAGGAGGGAATTTAGTGAAATCGATTTGTTTAAATGTGCTTTGAAGTTCTATTAGCTGACTCAACGCCTCTTTAATGGTTTCAGAAGGATTACTGCCTAATAGTTGCTGAATAAATTCCAGGTTATTGATGTCACCCTGATTATTGGTAATCAGTAGAGTTAGTAACTCAAATGCCTCATCAATTTCTTCAAGCCCCTCTTTCTCGAGGAAACTTAAAGTATCATCCAATTCCACACTTTCTTTCTGATTATCTTCCAGCTGAATTTCTGGTTTTTCTTCTTTAGCCAATCCCTTTTCAGTTTGGAGCATTTTTTGAAAAGGCTTATCCTGAGAATTTTTACTGATTAATATAGGGTCATTTTTAGGTACAGCCGTTGTTTTTACCAATGGATTGTTAAGCAATACACCAGTCTGATTCATTCATTCACCTCCTTTCTATTTTTTAGGCTGACTCTATTCCGAATTCTCTGTATCGCTTCCTTTTTCAACTGTGATTTTTTCCATTAACACAGCTGCTTTTTTAGCATCCATTTTTTCCATAATGGCAGCCAGGCTTTCTGTTGTTACTGAAGAAAGGACTTTCACAGCTTCTTTCTCATTCATTTCTGCCACAATTAAAGCAGCTTGCTTAGGTGCCATTTTTTCGTAAGTGTCCACTATATCTTTATAAGACTTAGAGCTCTCTTCCTTTTTATAGTCCAGTTCTGAGATTGTCTGCTCCAATTGCTCTACGGTTAGCTGACTTCGTTTCAGTTCCTGCTCTTTGTTATCCAACATTTTTTCCAGGCTGGCTGCCTCTTCCTCTTTATCTTTTAGCTGGGTCTTTATCTTCGTTATCTCTTTCACATAAAGCTCTTGATTGTTTTCTTTTATTTGATGTTCTGTTTCTGCCGTTTCTTCTTTTTCACCTATAAAGGGTATACTCTTAGTTAGTTTATCGGCTTGTTTAGTTATATTTTTACCTGAAATGGTTGCTGTAATTAACACAGCACCAGCAATAAATATAAAAACAATCAATATAATAAGAAACATTTGCAATTTGCCTAATCCTTTATATTCCTGTTCTTCCTTACGATCCAACTACTACGCCTCCATTATGAACGGCTCATATATTGTTGAATAGATATTTCATCCATCTGCCGATTTTCTTCATATTTCATCCTATTAAAATATCTTTGAAAATCTTTTTCTTTTATTTTCTCGTATTTTTTTACTTCTACATTTTTTTCTATTAGAAGCTGATGATAGAATTGCATTTTTGATCGCGTCTCCATCACACGCTTCTGATAATGCGCTATCATTTTTTCGTGATTCTCTAAAAAACGCTGATTATGCCTCACCTGTTGCACAGATAAGCCATTCTTCAATTGTTCCGATTGTAAATCCAATAACTCTTCTTTCTTTTTCAGCATTTGAAAAAGATGCTCAGCTTCTGATTCAAACTCTTTTACAGCGCTTGTATATTTGGACTCGGAATCAGTTTTTTCTTTTTCTTTTATCGTTAATATCTTTTCAAATTTATATTGGTAGTGCATGAATTCATCCACCCATTCCCATTAATAAACGCAATTGTTCAATACTCTGTTGTTTCGTTACTTTATCATTTACACCCTGTTTTAAATATTCAATGATTTCCGGATATCTTTTAATTGCTTCATCAATGATTTGATTGGAGCCATTTTTATATGCACCAATATTAATTAAATCTTCTGCTTCGAGATAAGCTGCCATGGACTGCCTTACCTTTTCAGCTGCTTTTGCGTGAGCAGGGTCTATAATATGTGCCATAACCCTGCTGATACTTTTTAAAATATTAATTGCCGGGAATTGCCCTTTATTAGCAAGATCTCTGTCTAAAACAAAGTGTCCGTCCAATATTCCCCTAACCGCATCCGCAATAGGTTCATTCATATCATCACCGTCTACTAATACCGTATAAAAGGCGGTTATCGTGCCTTTCTTATTTGTACCGGTTCGCTCCAGTAATCTTGGAAGAATACTAAACACAGACGGAGTATATCCTTTTGTTGTTGGCGGTTCCCCAACAGCCAATCCCAATTCCCTCTGCGCCATAGCTACCCTCGTAACCGAATCCATCATCAACATGACATTTAATCCTCGGTCTCGGAAAAACTCCGCAATTGCCGTAGCCGTGTAGGCCGCCTTTATTCTCATTAATGGCGGCTGGTCTGATGTAGCTACTACCACAATGGATCTTTTCAATCCAACAGGACCCAGGTCTCTCTCAATAAATTCCCGAACCTCTCTCCCCCGCTCACCGACAAGAGCGATCACGTTTAAATCAGCTGTGGTATTTCTGGCAACCATTCCAAGCAGTGTGCTTTTTCCAACTCCGCTTCCAGCAAATATACCAACCCTCTGACCTTTTCCTACCGTCAATAAGCTATCAATCATACGGACACCAGTCTCAATTCCTTCATCAATAGGCGGACGGGACATTGGATTTGGAGGATCTTGTTCTGTAACCACACTGGATAACCCATATGGAAGCGTTCCTCCATCAAGGGGATTCCCAATTGCATCCAGTGTTTTTCCTATTAAACCGGTGCCTACTTTAATCTCAAGCGGCTTCCCGGTCGCTTCCACAAGGGAACCGGGAGCTATCTCACTAACAGCACTATAGGGCATTAAAATAACAATCTCTTCTCGAAAGCCCACCACTTCTGCCTTTATCTTTTGATTTTTTCCGGTATGGATCAAACACATATCGCCAATTGAACTGGCTGGCCCCTGAGACTCGATCATAAGCCCTACCACTCTTTTAATTCTTCCATACCTTTTAAAAGTATCGAGATAATCAATTTGATCTATTAATAGAGAGACATTCATGAGAGACCCTCCTCAAGAATTTCCAGAAGCTTAATCCTGATTTGTTCCAGCTGTTCATCTACACTCGCTACCAATCGGCCATTAGAAGACTCTATCACACACCCATTCTCATCTAATTCATCATTCGGATAGATATAGAATTCTGTTTCTCTCGGAAATAGTGCCATTAATTCTTTTTTATTTGTAAGGACAAACGAATAATGAGCCGGATGGACATGTAATTCAATATTTCTGTATTCTCTTGCTTCCTTAATCGCCTTCTTTACAATAAATAAGTAATCTTCTTTATTTTCATGTAAGTGTTGATTTATGATTTTTTCAGCTATTTTTATCCCAAGATTCAATAATGTGAACTCAGACTTTTCCACTGCAGTCTGATAATCTTTTTTTGCATTTACTACAGTCTCTTTCGCAAGATCCAGCAGTTGTTTATATTCTTTCTGTGCATCCATTAGCCCTTGATTCTTGCCTGTCAGATACCCTTCCTGTCTGGCATCTTCAATGAAAGTTTGCTTTTCTATATTCCAGCGTTCCACTTCTTCATGAATCTTTAATTGGATTTGGTCGGCTTGTTTCTGAGCTTCCAATATAATGGCTTTTGCCTCTTCAGTCGCTTCCATTAAGGTAAGATCTCTATCCTGGGTTATCGGATTTTCATTACGAATGGAATCATTTTGTTCATTCATAATTTTCTTGATTTGGATCAGCTTTTTATTTTGTGCATGTGTATCCGTCATATGGGATTTTATTATTCTAGACAATAATGTCATCTCCCCCACCACGGGCTAAAACAATTTCACCGGCATCCTCGAGGCGTCGTATGATAGCAACAATCCTAGACTGTGCTTCTTCCACATCCCGTAGACGAACCGGTCCCATAAATTCCATCTCTTCCGTAAATGTTTCAACCATTCGTTTGGACATGTTTTTATAAACAATTTCTTTCACTTCTTCACTAGCCACTTTAAGCGACAGCATTAAATCATCATTCTCTACATCTTTAATCACACGTTGGATAGCTCTGTTATCCAAGGTGACGATATCCTCAAATACAAACATCCGTTTCTTAATTTCTTCAGCTAATTCTGGATCCTGAATTTCTAAAGCTTCCAAAATTGTTCTCTCTGTTGAGCGGTCCACTCCATTTAGAACTTCAACGACTGCTTCAATTCCTCCGGTTTGTGTATAATCTTGCGTTACAGTCGCGGAGAGTTTTCTTTCAAGAATCTGTTCTACTTCATTAATTATTTCAGGAGAAGTACTATCCATTAAGGCGATCCGTTTGGCTACGTCAGCCTGCATATCATGTGGAAGCTCGGATAATATTTGCCCTGCCTGTCCCGCTTCCAAATAAGATAAAATTAGGGCAATCGTTTGAGGATGCTCATTTTGTATGAAATTTAATATTTGACCCGGGTCTGCTTTTCTAACAAAATCAAAGGGCCTCACCTGCAGGGAAGAAGTTAATCTATTAATAATCGCTTGCGCTTGGTCATTGCCTAATGCTTTTTCTAAAACGGTCTTGGCGTACCCAATCCCACCCTGAGAAATGTAATCCTGAGCAAGGGCGATTGTATGAAACTCATCGACGATATCCTCTTTTTCTTTCGAGCCCACCTTACGTACGCCTGAAATTTCCAGGGTCAGTTTTTCAATCTCCTCTTCCGACAAATGCTTATAAACATTTGCCGAAACATCAGGTCCCATTGAAATAAGCAAAATCGCAGCTTTCTGTTTACCCGTTAACCCGTTTTTTATATCTCTACTAGACATATTGTTCTGACCCCCTACTCTTCCGCTATCCATGATCTTAAGAGTTTCGCAAATTCATCCGGCTTTTCTTTCGCCAGTTTTTCAAGTTGCTTTCTTTTAACAGTCGCTTCTGACTCTGCTTCATCCTCAATATTGGATACCAAAACAGGAGGTACTGGTTCTTCATATTCATTTATCTCATATTCTTTTTTCTTACGTGATTTTATAATGAAAATAAGAAGCACAATGATTGCTAGAAGTAAAACACCGCCAATTACATAAACCCACCATGGAATACTGCCTTTCGATTGTTCATCAAATGTAACTTTTCCATTAAACGGCTGGACCGATATGGCGATTTTTTCCTCTAATTGTTCATCTGTAAGCGGATCATTATTTTCGGACTTATCTATACTTGTTCGAACAATTGTCCCTAAAATATCTCTAATATCTGTAATCCGTTCTTCAGGAAGAGAATTAGTATCATCTGCTTTAGGAGGTTCCACCATTACCTGAATCCCCAAGTCTCTCACCTTGTATGGTGATTCACTAATCTCTTTACGTATTCTGTTTACCTCTTTATTAACTGTTTCTTCAGTCTTTTCATAGTCCCCGTTCCCGTTTGATCCTTCCAAATATTGCGAACCAAGCGAGTCTGAAGGATCTTCAGTGATAGGTGTACCACCATCTGCTCCTGCATTCCCTGTATAGGTTTCAGATAAGTTTTGAGCGCTGATCGTCAACCCTTCCATATTCTCTTCATCCACAGGTTCCACAAGATTTTCTTCTCTATTCTCTTGGGTAAAATCCACATCTGCTGTTACAGAAACAATAACTTTATCGGTACCCATAATCGTTCCAAGCATTCCTTGGACACGTCGTTGTATATCTTTCTCAATCTCTTTTTTTATTTCATTTTGAGAGGCAAAGCTATCCGAACTGCTGCTCCCATTATTTTTTAGATCAAAATACTCAAAATATTGGTTCATAATGACGATATTATCTGTAGGGAGATTCGGGACACTTTTAGAGACTAAATGGTATAAAGCTTTTATTTGATTTTCTTCAAATTCCTGGCCAGGTTTGGTATTTAATACAATAGAGGCTGAAGCCTCTTCTTTCGTATCACTAACGAACACCCCTTTGTCAGGGAGTGTAAGAATAACCTCCGCCTCTTGAACTCCTTCAATCCCTTTAATAAGACCCGCAATTTCATTTTGCATGGCATCCTGTTTAATAACATTAAATTCATTATCTGTCATACCAAAACTTGCATTTTCGCTAAAATATGAATAATCTATGCTGCCAGATTTCGGAATTCCCTCTGCAGCCAGTTCCACTAACAGTGTATCTGCCATTTCACTTGGAACCAGTATTGTACTTCCACCATCAGCTATTTCCGACTCAATTCCTCTGCCATCCAGATTCTCTTTAATAGATCCTGTTTCTGTTGGTGCAAGATTACTATATAACGGTACGAGCGTAGTTCTTGAAGTAAGAAAAACAGTAGCAACAGATATTAGGATCAGTGCTGCTGCTATGCCAATGTAGGCCGTTTTCTGTTTACCTGTACGGCTCTTCCAATAATCCTTTATTTGGTTTCCCATTTTATAAATCGATTCTTTCATCATGATCCCCCGAACTTAAGCTGGCTTGCATCAATATTATCGTCCACAGAGACTTCCCTGTCGTATGTTGGGAAATATTAATTTCGTTGGGACTATGTGCAAATTCATTATTATGTTTACATATTCATTCTCATAATTTCCTGATAAGCTTCGACAGCTTTATTACGGACTTCCATAGTAGCTTGCAGTGTTACACTCGCTTTCTGTGATGCAATCATTACATTATGTAAATCAACATCTTCTCCAAGTACTAGTTTCTGTGTCATAGCTCCTGATTCTTGCTGAGTTGCATTTATTTCTTCAATTGTTTTTTTTAAGACAGATGCAAAAGAATTTTGAGCCTCGTATGGTGTATTAGTATTTGTTAATTTAGGTTCCTTCTGAGTTAATACTGAAGAAACAGCGTTATTTAATTGAATAGGTTCCAAATTTTAAATCCTCCTAATTATTTGCCTATTTCCAGTGCTTTCATCATCATGCCTTTGGAAGCATTAAATACTGTAACGTTTGCTTCATAGGAGCGGGTTGCGCTTATTAAATCAACTGTTTCACGCAAAGGGTCAACATTGGGCATTTTAACATAACCCGTTTCAGGATCAGCATCTGCGTGGGTGGGATCATAAACTAAATTGTAATCTGGTTCCTCGATATATCCGGCCTCATTGGCTTCTGGATTGCCTGGATCGTAAACCATATTGACGTCTTCTTTAATTGCAGTCACCTTTACCCCATTACCGACAGCAGATTGGTCCGTATTATTCATAGCTGAATGCAGATAATTAGAAAACCCGTTATTTCTGGTTTCCAATACAACTGTTTTCCGTTGATACGGTTGCCATTGTCCATCAACATATTTACCTCTAGTGGTTTCAGCATTGGCCATATTAGATGAAATCACGTCCATACGCAGGCGCTGGGCGTTTAATGCACTCGATGTAATATCCATGCCAGAAAACAATCCCATACTTATTTACCTCCCCGTATAACACTCTGTAATGTTTGAAAATTGCCGTTAAGTCGCTCAACCAATGCGTTGTAATAGATTTGGTTAGTAGCCAGATCACTCATTTCACTGTCCATATCCACACTGTTCCCCGCACTATTGTAATTCGCGTTTTTACTGGTGACTTGTAAATCTATATTTTCTTTCTCTTTAAATTCAAAATGTTTGCTGTCAGTTTTAAATGATTGATCATTGATCTCTGTTGCTTGATTTAATACAGACTTAAAACTTACACTCTTCGCTTTATAATTAGGCGTGTCCACATTCGCAATATTCTGGGAGATTGCTTTCGATTTTAATGAAGAATAATTAAGCCCCTGTTCAAGTAAGCTGACAGTATTGGAAAATAACTTCATTATCTCACCCTTTCCATCATAAAAAGTCTTCTATGTTACTCATTTTAACGGCTGTACATTCTATATAATGGATAATTTTTCTATATACTACTCTATTCACTTATTTTCACCAGTATAATATTACATTTTTTTATTTTTATAGTACAAATATTACATTTTAGTCACATTTTTAAAATATATGTCATATTTTATATTAAAGAAAATATGTTAAAAATGATAAGTACAATAGTCCTATTTTGTTGAATAATTTTGGATTTTACGGTTTTTTGTCGATATTTCTTCTTTATATTTAGAAATTATTAGTATTTCTTATAAATAAAAAAACCAAAGTCTTTAAATTGACTTCGGTTTTACTAAAGAATTTTTTCTATATTTATGTTAGGTTCTTAGTACATTAATCAAATTTCAGCAGGAATAAATTCTTTTCCTCTTACTTAATATTTCGGGAGACAAAATAAGTTAATTCACATTATTACATAAGACTACGAAAGATATGCTCAGCTATACATGACTTCTCTAAAGGAATCCCATTAACAAATGCTTTGGACGTTAAGGGCTCTGGCCTGACAAATAATTGTGCAACCAGGTAAGACGGAACTCAGTCCATCTTATTAGTTCTCATAATAAAAAAACGAAGTCTAAGATTTGACTTCGTTTTTTATATTTTAAGTTTTAGCGTTTTAATGCTTCGAGCTCATTCAAAAATTTAGCATTCAGAACTTTAATATACGTACCTTTCATACCTAAAGATCGGGACTCGATAACACCGGCACTTTCTAATTTTCTTAATGCGTTAACAATAACTGAACGGGTAATTCCTACACGATCAGCAATCTTGGAAGCAACCAACAAACCTTCATTTCCTTTTAATTCCTCAAAAATATGCTCGATTGCTTCTAATTCACTGTAGGATAAAGAACTGATAGCCATTTGTACAACAGCTTTACTTCTTGCTTCTTCTTCAATTTCTTCTGCTTTTTCACGCAAAATTTCCATTCCAACCACTGTAGCGCCATATTCGCCAAGAATCAAATCATCGTCAGCAAATTTTTGTTCTACACGGGAAAGGATTAATGTACCCAGACGCTCGCCTCCGCCTACGATCGGTATAATAGTCGTCCAACCAGCCTTAAACAATTCTTTGTTTTCCACAGGGAACGCTGTATATTCGCTCTCAACATCAATATTGGAAGAGGTTTCTTTAATATTGAAAAGATTATTCGTATACTCTTCTGGAAATTGACGATCTTCAAGCATTTTCTTCATACGCTCATTTTCGATTTGCTGGTTTATTTGGAAACCAAGTAATTTCCCTCTACGGCTGACCACGAAGATATTCGCTTCAATGACTTCACTTAAGCTTTCAGCCATTTCTTTAAAGCTCACTTGCTTTCCACCTGTTTTTTGCAACATCGAGTTTATTTTTCTAGTCTTATTCAGTAAATCCATTTTTTTCTTCCTCCTATAATGTCTTCTTTTATGGGATATTTAATTAGTGTATTTGAGTGAACAGGATAAGGGAAAAGAGTAAAATGTAACTAATTAATTGTACCCTCGAGCAATAATCTGAAACATTTAACTATTTATAATATATACTCACTTAAGTTTTTATTTTTAGATATTGCACCCAGTTTTTCATCCACATACTGAGGAGTAATCGTAATTTTCCCCATCGTAATATCAGGCGCTTCAAATGATAAGTCTTCTAACAGCTTTTCCATAATAGTATGTAATCTTCTCGCTCCAATATTATCCGTGTTTTGGTTCACTTCAAAAGCAACCTCAGCTATCCTACGAATAGCTTCGTCTGAAAATTCAATTTGTATACCTTCTGTTTCTAATAATGCAATATATTGTTTAATTAACGCATTATCAGGTTCTATTAATACTTTATAAAAATCATCCACAGATAATTTTTTTAGCTCTACTCTGATTGGGAAACGGCCTTGCAGTTCAGGTATAAGGTCAGAAGGCTTCGCAATATGAAAAGCTCCTGCAGCAATAAATAATACATGATCGGTTTTAACAGTTCCATATTTCGTTACAACTGTTGAACCTTCTACAACAGGAAGTATGTCTCTTTGAACTCCTTCTCTCGATACATCAGCTGAAGAAGTCCCGCCGCTTTTACTTGCTACTTTATCGATTTCATCAATAAAGATAATACCAGTCTGCTCAGCTCTCTCAATAGCTACCTGAGTTACCTCATCCATATCGATTAATTTTTGCGCTTCTTCATTTGCCAAAACTTTACGCGCATCTTTAATAGCCATTTTTCTTTTTTTCTGTTTTTTAGGCAGCAGATTACTGAAAGCATCTTGCATATTCATACCCATTTGTTCCATACCAGATCCTTGAAGCATGTCGAACATAGAAGGGGGCTGTTCTTCTACCTCAATCGTAATCATATCTTCTTCCAACTCACCATTTAATAAACGTTCTTTTATTAATCTGCGTCTTTCGTAGATATTTCTTTCATCTTCCTGATTATCTTGATCAGTCGCATTGGAAGTATCCCCTGACGTACCAAAAATCATTTCAAGAGGGTTTTTAAAGGAAGAAGACTTTTTACCTGAAGGTACTAGCAATTCGACAATTCGAGTATTGGCATTTTCTAATGCTTTATCTTTCACTTCAAGCATTCTTTCTTCTTTTACAAGCCTTATGGACGTTTCAGCTAAATCACGCACCATGCTTTCCACATCACGCCCCACATAACCGACTTCTGTGAATTTAGTTGCTTCCACTTTAATAAAAGGCGCTTTTACTATCTTGGCTATTCTGCGAGCTATCTCTGTTTTACCAACACCAGTTGGTCCAATCATGAGAATGTTTTTAGGTACAACTTCATCACGCAGGGTTTCTTTTAAGAGACCGCGTCTATATCTGTTTCTCAACGCAATAGCCACCGCTTTTTTAGCATCCGCTTGCCCAATTATGTATTGGTCCAATTTCTCTACGATTTGTCTTGGTGTTAGATTTTTATTGTCCTGTTTCATTAGGATCCTCCTTTGTTTATAGCTCTTCCAAAATAATATTAGAATTCGTATATACACAAATTTCAGATGCAATTGTTAATGAAGCATGAGCAATTTCTCTCGCTGTCATACTTTCACCAGAAAATCGTTTTAAGGCACGGCCGGAGGAAAGCGCATAATTCCCGCCGGAACCAATTGCCAATATACCATCATCAGGCTCAATCACCTCTCCGGTACCGGAAATCAAAAGCATATTATCCCTGTCCATTACGATTAGCATAGCTTCAAGCTTACGTAAAACTTTATCACTTCTCCAGGATTTGGCGAGTTCAACCGCCGCACGTTGTAAGTTACCATTATATTCATGCAATTTGCTTTCGAACATTTCAAATAATGAAAAGGCATCTGCAACCGAACCTGCAAAACCGGCCAAAACTTTTCCATTGAATAATCTTCTTACTTTTTTTGCAGTGTGTTTCATTACAACAGAATTCCCCATTGTTACCTGGCCATCTCCGGCCATAGCGCATTCCCCATTATGTTGTACTGCAAAAATTGTAGTAGCATGAAATTGTTCCATAATACAACTCCCTCATTAAGATTAAGGCTACGAATATTTCTTTAAGCTCTTGGATGGCTGTTTCTATAAACTTCTCTTAGTCTTTCCTTACTGACATGCGTATAAACCTGTGTGGCTTGTATGCTTGAGTGTCCAAGCAATTCCTGCACAGAGCGTATATCCGCACCGCTATTCAAAAGATGTGTCGCAAAACTATGCCGTAACATATGTGGGTAAAGATGCTTGTTAACAGAAGCTTTATCAATGATATTGGACAAAATATACCGAACACCCCTTGGCGTTAAAGGGTTGCCTCTTTGATTAACAAACAGATACCCGTGAGATTGTGCTGCTTTTTTTAACAATTCATTTCTCGGACCATTAATATATTCCCATAATGCTTTTTTAGCATACTCACCAAAAGGAATATAACGGTCCTTCTTCCCCTTACCATGGGCAAGGACAGTCATGAGAGTAAAATCTAAATCACCCAGTTCTACGCTGCAGCATTCACTTACCCTCATGCCTGTTGCATATAAGAGTTCTAATAAAGCCAGATCTCGCTTACCTGAATCGGTAGTATGATCAATAGTTGAAAAAATAGCTTCCATCTCTTCTTCATACATAAACCGAGGCAGCCTCTGTTCTTTTTTTGGTAACGAAAGCATAGCAAATGGATTTTCGTCCACAATATTTTCCCTCATCAGAAACTTATAAAATGATCGTAAGCAAGAAATCTTCCTGCTGATGCTTCTTTTAGATAAATTACGTTCAGTGAGATTCGTAACATATAATCGAGCATCAGGATACGTGACTGCTTTTATATTTGAAATAACTTGCTCATTCATGAACAAAAAAAATTCCTCTATATCCTTTTGATAATATGCAATAGTATATTTTGAATAGTTTTTTTCGATTTGTAAATACTTTATATAAAATTCTAAAGAAGTTTCAATATTCAAAATAGCCACCCCTCACAGGTTACTAAATATTAACACACTATAGTAACCCTTGCAAATACTTTACAAACTATTCAAAAAGTTCCGAATTGTTTGTAATGCTCTTTCAGCATGTGCTTCCGCTCGCTCTTGCTTCGATCTAATCTTTCTGCCCAAGTCAGGGAATAAGCCAAAATTGGCATTCATCGGCTGAAAATTTTTGGCGTTTGTAGACGTGATATAGTGGGCCATGCTTCCCATTGCTGTTTCCTGAGGGAAGATTACTGGTTCCTGTCCTGAAGCGAGCCGTGCTGCATTGACTCCTGCAATCAGACCAGAAGCTGCCGATTCTACATATCCCTCAACACCGGTCATTTGTCCCGCAAAGAATAAATTAGGTTTAGCTTTTAATTGATAGGTAGCTGTCAAAACTTTAGGTGAATTGATAAAGGTATTTCTGTGCATAACACCATATCTCACAATTTCAGCATTTTCGAGTCCAGGGATCAATCTGATTACTTCTTTTTGCGGACCCCATTTCAAATGAGTTTGAAATCCAACAATATTATATAATGTTCCTGCTGCATCATCTTGACGAAGCTGAACAACCGCATATGGACGTTTACCCGTTTTCGGATCTTCCAGTCCAACCGGTTTCATCGGACCGAACAGCATTGTTTTCTTCCCACGTTTTGCCATTACTTCAATCGGCATGCATCCTTCAAAGAAAATTTCCTTTTCAAATTCTTTCAATGGAACAGTCTCCGCTTCAATTAGCGCTTCATAAAAAGTATTGAATTCTTCTTCTGTCATCGGGCAATTTAAATAAGCTGCTTCCCCTTTATCATATCTTGATTTCAAATACACTTTGTTTAAATCAATGCTATCTTTTTCTATAATTGGAGCCGCCGCATCATAAAAATAGAAGTAATCCTCACCGGTTAATTGACTGATTTCTTTTGATAACAGTTCACTAGTTAGGGGACCTGTTGCAATAATGGTTATTTCATCATTGGGTATTTCAGTTAATTCCTCATTGTGAATGGTCACATTCGGATGATTTTTTAATGTATCAGTTACTTTGCCCGCAAATTCATGTCGGTCAACGGCAAGGGCCCCTCCAGCTGGTACAGAACAATAATCAGCGGAATTTATAATGATTGAGTTTAATTGGCGCATCTCTTCTTTTAATACTCCAACCGCATTTGTTAAAGTATTAGCACGCAAAGAGTTACTGCAAACCAATTCAGCAAACTTGTCCGTATGGTGTGCCGGAGTTTGTTTCACGGGTCTCATCTCATATAAATCAACCTTTATACCTCTCTCAGCCAATTGCCAGGCTGCTTCACTTCCTGCTAATCCGGCACCAACTACTATTACTCTTTTCATTTATGTATACCCTCCAGCTATGTTTATTACTTAACTCTTAAATTCATGTAACAGATTTATGGAAATCTGTGATATTTGTTATACGTTTTTGTTACGAAAAAGTTTCAGGAATCCCTTTACCTCTTACTTAAGGATAAGAAGGAAGAGCCTTTATTAGCCCTTCCCTCTTTAACTCTGTGGTTCTTCCTTATATTCGCAATTAATACATTGAACCTGTACGCCTTTTTTTAGTTTTTTCTCAACCAGCGGTCCCTCACAATTAGGACAAGATCTTTGAAGCGGCTTATCCCATGAAACGAAATCACAGGCAGGATATTGATCACAGCCATAAAAGATACGTCGTTTTTTGCTTTTTCGTTCGACAATATTACCTGCATCGCATTTCGGACATTTTACACCGATGTCTTTGACGATTGGCTTCGTATTCCGGCAATCAGGGAAATTACTACACGCCGCAAACTTGCCGTATCTACCCATTTTGTACACCATGGGTGATCCACATTCTTCACATGTTTCGCCAGTTGGTTCATCCTTTATTTCGATTTCTTTCATTTCTTCCTCAGCTTTGGCTAAATCTTTCTCGAATTCTTTATAGAAATGATCGATAATATTGACCCATTCAACTTCCCCATCTTCTACACTATCGAGTTCATTTTCCATTTTAGCCGTGAATTCCACATCCAGGATGTCTGGGAAAAATTCACTCATGACCTCGACTATTATCTCGCCAAGCTCTGTCGGAATAAAACGTTTATTATCTAAAGCTACATAGCCTCTTTTTTGTATAGTGTCAAGGGTTGGTGCATAAGTTGATGGCCTGCCGATTCCTAATTCCTCAAGTGTTTTAACCAGCCTTGCTTCTGTATAACGAGGAGGCGGCTGAGTGAAATGCTGATTTGACTGGATATCTTTCGAGTATACAGTATCCCCTTCTTTCAAATCAGGCAGTAAATTTTCTTTTTCTTCATTATTATCATCATTGCCTTCAATATATACTTTCATAAAACCGGCAAATTTTACTTTTGACCCATTTGCTCTGAATACGACATCACCATTTTTTAAATCTACAGCCATAGTATCCATAATAGCAATCGCCATCTGGCTGGCAACAAACCGTTCCCATATTAGTTTATATAAACGGAATTGATCCTTAGAAAGATATTGCTTCATCACGGAAGGTTCTCTGACCACACCGGTCGGCCGCACTGCCTCATGGGCATCCTGCGCTCCAGTTGTCTGCTTATCCTTCCTCTGGGTACTTGGAAGATAATCTTCACCGAACTTAGACTTAATCCATTCTTTCGCCTCATTTTGTGCAGTCTCAGAAACCCTTGTAGAGTCAGTTCTCATATACGTGATTAAACCGACAGTTCCTTCTTTACCAACCTCAATACCTTCATACAGTTGCTGAGCGATCATCATCGTTTTCTTTGCTCTGAAATTAAGTTTACGAGCTGCTTCCTGTTGCAGGGACGAAGTTGTAAACGGAGGTGCGGGATTACGTTTTCGCTCCTTCTTAGTTACCGATTGCACTAAGTATTCGTTTCCATTAACTTTTGAAAGTACATTCTGAACATCTTCTTTTGACTGCAATGGAACTTTCTTTCCATTGATTGAATGAAAGTTAGCTTCAAAATCCTTTTTTCCTTTCAGAAACGATCCATTGATGGACCAGTATTCTTCCGGTTTAAAGGCCTCAATTTCTTTTTCACGATCCATAATTAGACGTACAGCAACGGATTGCACACGGCCGGCACTTAAGCCTTTCTTTATTTTTTTCCAAAGAATTGGGCTAATGCTGTACCCCACAATACGGTCTAATACTCTTCTCGCTTGCTGAGCATCAACCAAATTCATTTTAATTGGTCTTGGATGTTTAAATGACTCTTTAATTGCGTCTTTCGTTATTTCATTGAATACAACACGACAATCAGAGCTTACATCCACGCCGAGGCTGTGAGCCAAATGCCATGCGATTGCTTCCCCTTCTCTGTCGGGGTCAGCTGCGAGATAGACTTTCTTAGCTTTTTTTGCGGCTGTCTTTAATTCTTTTAGTACATCACCTTTACCGCGGATAGTGATATATTTTAATTGATAATTTTTTTCAAAATCTACACCCATCTGGCTCTTCGGTAAATCACGTACATGACCCATGGATGCTTTAACTTTATATTTTTTTCCTAAATATTTTTCAATGGTTTTCGCTTTAGCAGGCGATTCCACTATAACTAAATAATCCGCCATTTCTTTCCTCCTTAAGAGGGTATCATTCTCTATATTTATGCATGTATGATTATGAAGGTATTGATTTACATCTGTCAATGGTATGTTTATAAGGATTTTAAACTATTGACAACAATCAATATAATCTGAATACTCCTCGTGACTCAAAAAACCTTGTCTGATGCACAATGTATAACAGAAATCATAAATTTGCAACTTAAATAGTTTTTTATGAGATAGCTAAAAATGATTATCTTCATTCATACATGTCATCAGAGACCTCAAGGCCATCACCACTCGTAGAGAATATCATTAGCATGATTGATTAATTTGGCGCCTTCTTTTATCAATTCATGCGGGCCGGCAGACAGTTCAGAAAACACACTTCCAGGAACTGCATAAATATCTTTTCCCTGTTCCAAACCATGTTGAATTGTGATGAATGTCCCGCTTCTTTGTTTCCCCTCTACCACTAATATAGCCCTTGATAATCCGCTGATAATTCGGTTTCTCATTGGAAAATGCCAGGGTTCCGGTTTCATGATGGGTGGATATTCAGATAGTACGATCCCATTTTTCACAATTGAATTGGCAAGTGCTGTATTTTCTTTTGGGTATATATTGAAAAGCCCTCCACCAATAACAGCAATAACCTTTCCGCCACTTTGCAGTGCCTTAAACTGTGCAAGAGAATCGATCCCTCTTGCCAACCCACTTACAATACATACATCAGCCTTAACTAAATCCGGAATCAGATAGTTCACCATCTTTTTTCCATAATCCGTAGGGGCACGGCTACCTATTATGGCTAATATTCTGGAATTATGCAAGAGCTGAGGATTTCCCTTACAGTATAAAACCCACGGCTGCTGATAAATAACGGAAAGTTGACGGGGATATAAATGGTCCAGAAATGTAATACAGTGAATGTGGTTTTTTTCATAAATAGAAGGCATTTTTTGAAGGTCTTTATTTTGGAGGTCTTTTATAAATAAAGATGTTTTCGAAGAGGGTAACTCCAGTGTTTCCTTCCAATATCTGAACGGCTGGTCATACATTTTTCGGAGATTTGGATCATTTTTTAATATACGATATTTGGCCTTCCAACTTACACCCCGACAATGGTCAAGATGTACAAGTCTGTTCTTCCATTCATCCATAACAGTTTCACCTCATATTTTTTTGAAATATATAGACGCTCCCCTTAATTAGGATAAGGGGAGGCTGTCTTGATAAATTAATGAGTTTTACACTGATCGTAAAGCCCTTTTTCTTTTAGTTCACGCAACATAGTTTCGCCCATTACAGCCGGAGTTTCTGCCACTTTTATGCCGCATTCATTCATCACACGGATTTTTTCATCGGCAGTCCCTTTTCCACCCGAAATAATGGCACCCGCATGGCCCATTCGTTTTCCTGGAGGAGCAGTGCGACCCCCGATAAACCCTGTAACAGGTTTTGTCATATTTTCTTTGACCCATTGCGCTGCTTCTTCTTCAGCTGTACCACCTATTTCACCAATCATAATAACCGCATACGTTTCTGGATCTTCATTAAAAGCTTTTAAAACATCAATGAAATCTGTTCCATTGACAGGGTCTCCGCCAATACCGACCGCTGAAGACTGTCCAAAGCCTGCCTGAGTTAATTGGTGCACGGCTTCATAAGTTAATGTACCAGAGCGGGAAACGACGCCTATATGCCCTTTTTTGTGAATATAACCAGGCATGATTCCTACCTTGCATTCCTCCGGAGTAATTACTCCCGGACAGTTTGGCCCAATCAGACGTGTTTTCTTACCTTCCATATACCGTTTTACCTTCACCATATCCAACACAGGAATATGTTCGGTAATACAGATGACAAGATCTAATTCCGCATCAACTGCTTCAAGAATGGAGTCAGCTGCAAAAGGGGCCGGAACATAGATAACGGAAACATTGGCACCTGTTGCTTTTTTTGCTTCAATTACAGTATTAAATACAGGAACACCTTCAGCTTCCGTACCACCTTTACCAGGTGTTACACCGCCTACAATTTTAGTACCATATTCAAGCATTTGCTGTGTATGAAAACGGGCCGTAGAGCCAGTAATACCTTGTACAATTACTTTTGAATCTTTATTAACAAATACACTCATTTCATTTATCCTCCAGTCTTAGCCTATTAACGAAACGATTTTTTGTGCACCATCAGCCATTGATTCTGCCGCTGTGACATTAATACCAGATTCCTCTAATATCTTTTTGCCAAGTTCCACATTCGTTCCTTCCAAACGTACTACCAGCGGAACCTGCAAGCCAATTTGCTTGGCTGCTTCGACAACACCCTCTGCAATAACGTCACATTTCATTATGCCGCCAAATATATTTACAAAAATCCCTTTAACATGGCTGTCTGAAAGGATAATTTTAAATGCTTCTGTAACTTTTTCAGCCGTAGCACTGCCTCCAACATCCAGGAAGTTTGCAGGAGTCCCGCCATAGTGATTTATAATATCCATTGTGGACATAGCAAGCCCTGCACCGTTAACCATACAGCCAATATTCCCATCAAGAGAAATATAGCTTAAATCATATTTCGAAGCTTCAATTTCTTTTGGATCCTCTTCTTCAATATCACGGTATGCGACAATATCCTTATGGCGATAAAGAGCATTCTCGTCGAAATTCAGCTTAGCATCCAAAGCCATTACTTCACCGTCACCTGTGATAACCAAAGGATTGATTTCAGCTATGGAACAATCTTTTTCGATGAACGCAGTATAAAGACCATCCATAAATTTAACTGCTTTATTGATTAATTCTTTTGGTATATTAATATTAAAAGCTATTCTTCTAGCTTGGAATGGAGTCAATCCGATTAAAGGATCAATAACTTCCTTGAAGATTTTTTCCGGTGTCTTTTCAGCAACTTCCTCAATTTCAGTTCCACCTTCTTCAGAAGCCATTAACACGACTCTTGAAGTGGTTCTGTCAAGAACAAGACCAATATAGTATTCTTTCTTAATATCGCACCCTTCTTCAATAAGTAAGCGTTTTACTTCTTTGCCGTCAGGACCTGTTTGATGTGTCACCAATACTTTGCCGAGTATTTCACCAGCATATGTACGAACCTCATCCAGCGATTTGGCAACCTTGACGCCACCAGCTTTCCCTCTTCCTCCCGCATGGATTTGCGCTTTTACAACAGTAACTGCAGTTCCCAGTTCACTTGCCGCATTTACCGCTTCCTCTACTGAAAAAGCAACTTTTCCATTAGGAACCTTTACCCCGTATTGTCTGAGGATCTCTTTACCTTGATACTCATGGATATTCATTTCTTATCCTCCCATCAAAACTTTCAGACTATAAAAACTATATTGCGTTTTCATTGTATTAAAACTAGTATTCAAAGTCCAATAATTTAAAGCGTTTTCTCCAAATATCGGTAATTTTTTTACCTACTATTACATCAATTAAATTAAAAAGCATACTAAATAAAGGCTGCAATTCCTCTTCATCAGCCCTTATTTAGCATGCCTCACTGAAATTTCCATAAATCTCTTCAACCTTCTAACAGATTTATATTTTGATAAAATTCCATTATTTGATATCTACTTTTTGATCTATTTTGTAAACAAAGGCAAAAACCTCAGCTACGGCCTGATATAACTCCTCAGGTATGGATTGATTAATCTCAAGTTGTGACAGTAACTCTGTAAGACTGGGATCCTTCCGAATTGGAATTTGATATTTTTCAGCTTCCTTTACAATCTGATCCGCTATAATCCCTTTTCCCTTAGCTATTAATTTTGGAGATACATCCTGATTTTCCTCATACTTTAAAACAGAGGCAGTTCTTCTGCTTGTCGTCATATTTTATAATCCACTCCGATATATCCTGATGCAGGATACTTTGGTTTGTCCATATCCAAATTTGTGGTCTTTCTTTGTGTGAAATCGTCTATTTTTACCGTCGATAACAAATAGCCCTTCTCCGCCAGATTTTCCTTTAATATGGGCAAAAGGGAATTCAAAGCTCCATTAGCTTCTTCTTGCTTAACAGTCCATATCTTCAAACTAATGACCCTGTTCTGGATGTTCATATCGATAACGGTATCTTTTAAGTGTAGCAGCTCCAAATAAAATACAATTTTGCAATAAGCAGGATCAATCGTCCCATCTTCACGCTTTCGTCCAGTCCATTGTAAAGTTACATCATTTTCAACTGCAGGAAATGGTACAGGAATCTGCATAAATACATTCTGTAATGGCCCAGTTTCCTGTGATACTAATTGAAATGCGGCTAATCTTGTGAGAATATTCTCAGCCTGATTTTTTAGCTGTATGGGTGTATTTTCAGTCATTAATTGCAGTAATATGTCTTTTAACATACCTGTCCCTTGCTGTTCCGATTGATTCTTTACTCCACCTATTCCCAGTGATTGCATGATAGAATTCAACACTTTGTATAATGTATTGTCTTTATCGAGACTGAGATGACTGAACATATCATTGTTTAAAATTTTCCCCTGGACCTTTACCCATTCTTCAGCTGTTAATTCAGGCGGTCGATTGCTAACCCCCTTATTAACTCTTTCAATCCATTCCTGCAATCTATTAGGGCCTTCATTTGATGCAAATGCTTGTCCTTCTTTAAAATATACTCCTGCTTTTTGAATCAGTTCCACATCTTCATCCGAAAAGCTCAAGGCTATTTTTTGAAAGACTTCACTTTTACCTGTTTGAAGAATATCGTCTACCATTTTTGCCATGTGAGTGAATTTGCCAGATTCAGAATTAACCTTAAGTTGTTCATACAATGATTCAAGCATACTAGTTAGCGGTTTTCCTGTTTGCAGGGATAGAAGTGCATCTAATGCGGTTTTATGAACCGGCAGCTGATTCATAAATGCCAATTTAGCTACCGGTAATCCACTGGATGGATTCTCTAATGTATTCAACCAATTTAGTGCAGTCGTAAAACTTTCCTTCGTAACAGCCATCTGATTGGAAGCCACCATTTCAGCCAGTTCTGAACCAAGCTTTGAATTTTTTACTTGGAATAAATTTAATAGTTGATTCGGCAAATCATTTTTGGATCCTCCACTCCCTGATGGCACAACCTTGAGTTGAACCAATCCGTTTTCAAGAAGACTGGCCTGAAACAAATAGCGTACATGGGCTTCAACCGGCACTTCCATTTTTGCCATTAACTTGGTCCCATTCACCACCACTTCCGCCATTTGGTGAGGATAAAATTTTGTTATCTTACCGGCGAATATTTGACCATCGCGAAAACCCGATGATACTTTGCTATACTCGAGTTTGTTCATCCATGACTCTATGTTCATGACAGGCTGCAAAACATCACACCTCTCTCAGTTCTGTTTATCTTTTAAAGGAGCAAATGTCATCCTGTGCCAATCAACCGGTCCATACTTTTCTATTGCTTCCAGATGACTGCTCGTGCCATATCCCATATGCTTTTCAAAACCATACTGCGGGTAAATCTGCGCATATTCTTTCATGAGCCTATCTCTCGTTTCTTTGGCAATTACTGAAGCCGCTGCAATGGAGATGGATTTAGCATCTCCTTTAATTAACGATATTTGCGGGATTGGCAATTCCAATTCCATCGCATCAATCAAGGCATAATCGGGGAATACTCTTAACTGATTTACTGCGGAAAGCATCGCCTTTTTTGCTGCCTGATATATATTTATTTCATCTATTTCTTGACTGTGGATAATACCAACTCCGACTGCAAGCGCCTTTTCCTGTATGTACTCAAAGTACTGCTCCCTTTTTGCTACAGAGAGTTGTTTGGAATCGTTGAGTCCAGGTAAATAGAACTTTTCAGGCAAGATAACAGCTCCTGCTACTACAGGACCCGCAAGCGGCCCACGCCCAGCCTCATCTATACCTACGATATATTTATATCCTTCTTCTCTTAATTGGCTCTCATAGACGGATATAGACTCGAAATGACGTCTTTCTGCTTCCTTTCTTGCTATCGACTTTTCAAAGACTGACAGAGCTGCCTGAACACCTTTACGATTATCCTGGCGGCATTCCTCAATGAAGGGATCCTCCATAGTTTGTATCTCCATCAATCTATTTTTTATTTCTGATATCGTAAGTAAATTCTTCATTACCCCAGTTTCCTTCCTAGTTATTATCGGTTTATCCAAGCAAATGTAAAGACCCCCATTTCAGGGGGTCTACAATTTATTTATTATACATCAGTTTCCAGATCAGATGGAGATTCAAACGTTAATCTTCCAAATTTTTGTGTACGGATGTCTCTTATAATCAATTCAGCTGTTTTGTCATAATCGACCAAACCGCCCCCTGCTAAACATCCACGGAATTTTCCAATATGGTCAAAGGCCTCCACAATTTCTTCCGGGATTGCATCAAGCTTATACCCTTCCTGCAAACGCGCAGGATAATCCCGTTCCAGGAATTTCAATCCATAGATGGCAATATCATGGAGATTCAGGATTGTATCCTTAATAGCACCCGTTATAGCCAGTTTATAACCTACTTGCTGATCCTCAAACTTTGGCCATAAGATTCCCGGCGTGTCCAATAGTTCAAGTTCCTTACCAACTTTGATCCATTGCTGCGCTTTTGTGACACCTGGCATATTTCCTGTTTTAGCAATATTTTTTCCTGCAAGCCTATTGATTAAAGTAGACTTACCTACATTCGGAATTCCGACAATCATCGCTCGGATTGCACGTGGTTTTATACCTCTTGATTTCATTTTTTCTATTTTTTCTCTCAGCACTTCTTGAGTTCCAGCCATAATGCTTTTCAAGCCGGTTCCCTGATGTGCATTTACCGCCACTGCTTTAATTCCTTTAGCTTCAAAATAGGCCAACCATTGATTTGTTTTACTTTGATCTGCCATATCAGCTTTATTTAAAATAACCAGCCGCGGTTTGTGCTGGATGATTTCATCAATCATCGGATTTCTTGATGATTGAGGTAGCCTTGCATCCACCAACTCAAATATAATATCAACAAGCTTTAATTTTTCTGTTACTTGACGTCGGGCTTTCGCCATATGCCCGGGAAACCATTGTATAGTCATACCTTCACCTTTTCAGTCTTTAGTCAGCAATTCTAAATTCATTTAACGGCCAGTACACAAGACTGGTTTTGCCTAGAATTTCACTTTGCTTTATCGTTCCAATATGGCGGCTATCTTTAGAATATCTGCGATTATCCCCCATTACAAACACTTCACCTTCAGGGACGGTCTCACGGCCAATAATTTCTTCCAGTGTAAACGGTTCAGTTAAAGGTCCGTCAATAACTTGTTCCTTTGCCTCATTCAAATAAGGCTCCTCATAAGCCTTTCCATTAATATAAAGCGTATCATCTTTATATTCTATTTTATCACCAGGTAAACCAATTACTCTTTTAATGTAATCTTTTTCTTCTGTGGCATGAAAAACGACTATATCAAATCGCTCAGGTTCACCGATTTTATAGGATAATTTATTGACTACCATTCTATTTTCATTATGCAGCGTTGGCATCATCGATAAACCATCAACCAATATAGGTGCAAATAGGAAGTATCGGATAACTGCTGCCAATACAACAGCTATAACTAAAGCTTTAATCCACTCAAAGATCTCATTTTTCCCTTTAGATTTACCCATTTTCGAAACACCGCCTATATCTTTCCTTTATGTATAAATATATACATTTCACATCAAAAATCAATAATTTTATATATATAATGTGAAAAAGGAGCTTGTGCAAGCACAAGCTCCCTGTATCCACTCACGTTACACACGTAATTATCGGATTTCTTTAATACGCGCTGCTTTACCGCGTAGGTTACGCAAGTAATAAAGCTTAGCACGACGTACTTTACCGCGACGGATAACTTCCAATTTAGCGATACGTGGTGTGTGCATTGGGAATGCACGTTCAACACCTACACCATAGGAAATTTTGCGGACTGTGAAAGTTTCACTGATTCCGCCTCCGCGACGCTTAATTACTACGCCTTCGTATACCTGAATACGTTCACGAGTTCCCTCAACAACCTTAACGTGTACTCTTACAGTATCACCGGCACGGAAAGAAGGAAGATCCGTTCTTAATTGATCCTTCGTGATTTCTTCGATTAATTTATGCATCGTATTCAACTCCTTCCACCCAATGCTCTTATCAGCCCTTTAAGATCATGACAGCGGAACATTGTTATAAAGAGAAAAGGCTTTATACCCTAACTCACAAACAGTATCTTATCACATAAAACACCTGATTTGCAACTATCTATCTTCACTTTTTATTTCTTCCAGCCATTTTTTTTCTACTTCAGATAACTCATAATGCTCCAATAGATCAGGACGTCTTTGCCAAGTTCTGCGCAGAGATTCTTTTTTTCTCCATTCATCAATATATTTATGATTACCCGATACAAGAACATCTGGTACCTTCATTCCGCGAAAATCAGCTGGGCGGGTATAATGGGGATGCTCAAGAAGACCTGAACTAAATGAGTCCAGTACCGGTGAATCCTCATTGCCCAGAACTCCAGGCAAGAGACGAACAACACTATCAATGATCACCATGGCTCCAAGCTCTCCGCCGGTTAATACGAAATCACCGATTGATATTTCATCAGTCACGGCATATTCTCTAATCCGCTCGTCATACCCTTCATAATGTCCGCATACAAAAATAAGCTGATCTTCCTTCGCCAGCTCTTCCGCCTTGGCTTGGGTGTAGCGTTCCCCTTGTGGACATAGAAGGATAACCCGTGGCTTCTTCTCCTGCTCTTCCGGGGTGATTTTTTCTAAGCAATCGAAAATCGGCTGAGGCTTCAAAACCATCCCAGCTCCGCCGCCATATGGATAATCATCTACAGATTGATGCTTGTTATCAGAGTAGTCCCGAAAATTATGTGTATGATATTCCACTGCTTTTTTTTCAGCAGCCTTCTTAAGGATGGAAGATCCAAAGACACCACTGAACATTTCCGGGAATAATGTAAGGATATCAATTCTCATTACTCCAGCAGTCCTTCCATGGGATCAATCGTAATCATTTTAGTATCTACATCAATTTCTTTTACGACATCATCGATATAAGGAATTAAAACTTCTTTACCGCTTTTTCCTTGGATGACCCATACATCATTCGCGCCCGGTGAAAGAATTTCTTTTACCACACCGATTTCGGTACCATCTGCAGTACACACCGTACATCCAATGATTTCATGGTAATAATACTCTCCTTCATCAAGGCTGCTCATTTGTTCCTCGGTAATTTTTAGAACTCCCTCTTTATAAGCTTCTACCGCTTCTATCGTGTCATGACCGGCAAACGTCAACAAATAAAAGTTCTTGTGTTGCCTTGAAGATTGCACAGTAACTTCAATCGGTTGATCAGAATTCTTTTTGAAGATATATAATGTGCTTCCCTTCTTATATCGTTCTTCCGGAAAATCTGTACTTGAAACAATTCTTACCTCACCTTTAATTCCGTGAGTATTGACAATCTTCCCAACTTTAAACCACTTTTGCATTTCTTTCTGTTCACCTCTATTTAAATTCATCAATGATGCCATCTTTTATGATGATTGTTTTAGTTTGTACAACTTCTTCCCAATTTTGCCCTACTTCAATATCAATTATCGACTGAACTTCACGTTCCTTCAATTCACTTCCATAAGGAAGAATATCAAGCTGTTGTATTTGAAAGTCGAGCAACTTCACCTTTTCTTTGCGTATATCAATTTCTTTCTCAAAATGAGTTATTAAACTAGCTGGCTGGAATTTCTTTGTTTTTTCCAATTTTTTTAATTCAAAACGCAACTGATCACATTCTTTATTCAGCACGTTTTTTTTAGATTCAAATTGCTCCAGCAGCTGCTGCTTGCTCTTTTCTGTCAATACCTGTTTCACTATAACATTTTGAAGTATTTTCATTACGGCACCTCTTTCCTACATACCAATCAACCTATTTTAGTACGGCACTAAAGGAATCGTAAAAACTGTCCATTATAAGCATCATTATAGTTACTTTCTTTTGCGGTAATATGTATGGATGTCTCCACTTAAAAATCAAACAAATCCCCATCAGCATTCCTAAGTTAATACTATCCCGAAACCACCTAAAAAGACAACAAAAAGCTGAAAGAGCTCGTTCAGGAGTGAGGAGCATAAGACAGAGGCTCGAAAGGGGGATTTTCCCTGTAGAGGCTATGCTTATGTCCCGAACTCCTAGCTCTTGAAGCTAGATTGAACAAAAAGCTGAAGGGCCTCGCCCAGAAGCGAGGAGCATAAGACAAAGGCTCGGAGGGGACGGTCTCCCCCGTAGAGGTTTTGCTTATGTCCTGAGCTTCTAGGAGGCCCTGAAGCTGGATTGAACAAAAAGCTGAAAGAGCTCGTCTTAAGGAACGAAGACTAAGATCGCCACTTCCTGTGGCAACGTCTTCGTGACCTACATCCTGTTGGCCTCCGAAAAGCATAAGACGAATACTCGAAGGGTGGTCTTCTCCCGTAGAGTATTTGCTTATGACTCGAGGGCCTAGGAGTTGAAGCTAGATTAGACAAAAAGCTGAAGGGCCTCGTTTTAAGGAACGAAGACCAAAGATTCATGAGTATATAAGAAAAAGGAGGGATTGCTCCCTCCTTTTTTTCAATCGCGTATTTCCAGATAGACTTTTTTGTCATTCTTGGATGCAGCGGTATACACTACTGTTCGAATAGCTTTAGCTACGCGCCCCTGCTTGCCAATTATTTTACCCATGTCATTTTGATTGACTGAAAGGGCATAAACAATCTTACTGGCTTGTTCATCCATTGATACGGTCACGTCATCCGGATGATCGACAAGAGGCTTTACGATTGTTTCAATCAGTTCTATCATAACGGACCTTTATATTACTTGCTTTGCTTCGCGTTGTGGAATTTTTCCATGATGCCTTCTTTAGACAACAAGTTACGAACTGTGTCAGATGGTTTAGCACCATTTTGAAGCCATTGTAGAGTAAGTTCCTCGTCAATTTTCACTTCAGCTGGGTTTACAACCGGGTTGTAAGTTCCAACAGTTTCAATGAAACGACCGTCACGAGGAGAACGAGAATCTGCTACTACAATACGATAGAAAGGGGACTTTTTAGCACCCATACGTTTTAAACGAATTTTTACTGCCATTTTATACTTGCACCTCCGAATAGTATCACACAAGATAGTATATTACCAAATCTATATACCCTTGTAAAGTGTTTTTTCTTAACACCTATATTTTTTTACATGAAAGGTAGCTTAAAGCCGCCTTTTTTCTTGCCTTTTTGCTGCATGCCAGTCATTTGCTTCATCATTTTCTTCATGTCTTCGAATTGTTTCAGAAGGCGGTTGACTTCCTGGATCGGTCTTCCGCTTCCTTTGGCAATCCGTTTACGTCTGCTGGCATTAATAATTTCAGGCTGTTCCTTCTCTTTCTTAGTCATTGATTGAATAATAGCTTCAACGTGAGCAATTTGTTTATCATCAATGGAAAGATTGTTCATTCCTTTAATTTTATTTGCACCTGGAAGCATTTTTAATATATCATCCAACGGTCCCATTTTTTTGACCTGTGCAAGTTGTTCCAGGAAATCATCAAATGTGAAGGAAGCTGTACGCATCTTCTTCTCAAGCTCACGCGCTTTATCTTCATCCACATCCGTTTGAGCCTTCTCGATCAGTGTGAGAACATCGCCCATTCCAAGAATCCTGGAAGCCATTCGTTCAGGGTGGAATGGTTCAAGAGCATCCAGCTTCTCACCCATACCGACAAATTTAATCGGTTTTTCAGCTACTGAACGAATAGATAATGCTGCACCACCGCGTGTATCTCCATCCAGTTTGGTTAAAATAACACCGGTGATTTCGAGTTGGTCGTTAAAGCTTTTAGCTACATTGACTGCATCCTGTCCGGTCATTGCATCTACAACTAAGAAAATTTCATCAGGTTTCACAGCTTCTTTAATTTCAGCCAATTCACCCATCAAATTCTCATCAATATGCAAACGCCCTGCCGTATCAACTAACACATAATCACAATGCTCTTCTTTAGCTTTGGCAACCCCCTGCTTGGCAATTTCTACTGGACTAACTTGATCTCCCAGAGAAAATACCGGCATACTAAGTTGACTACCTAATGTTTCAAGCTGCTTAATCGCTGCGGGACGATAAATATCGGCAGCAACAAGCATTGGTTTACGATTATATTTTTTACGGAGCAGATTAGCCAGTTTACCGGTAGTTGTTGTTTTACCGGCCCCCTGTAAACCAACCATAAGGATAACAGTTGGCGGACGGTTTGAAACAGCAATCTTACTTTGTTCCCCACCCATTAATTCCGTCAATTCTTCCTTAACAACCTTGATTACCTGCTGACCAGGTGTCAAGCTCTTTAAAACTTCTTGACCAATAGCCCTTTCATTGACACGTTTGATAAAATCCTTAACTACTTTAAAGTTAACATCCGCTTCAAGAAGTGCAAGTTTTACTTCTCTCATCATTTCTTTTACATCTGCTTCCGTAACTTTACCCTTGCCTCGAATTCTTTGCAATGTGCCCTGCAGTCGGTCGGCTAAACCTTCAAATGCCATTATGCCGCCTCCTAATCTAACTTTTCAAGAGATGCTATAATCTCAATCAGTTGTTCTTTAACATATTTTTCATTAATCTGTTCTGTTAAACTTCCTAACTTATTGAGCAAAAGGCTGCGTTCCTGTGATTTATGAAACAGTAAAAGCTTAGCCTCGTATTCTTCAAGCATCGCTTCTGTTCGCTTAATATTATCATAAACGGCCTGGCGGCTCACCTCATATTCATCGGCAATCTCACCCAGGGAATAATCGTCCAGATAATACAGAGACATATAACTTTTTTGCTTCGGTGTCAGCAATGATTGATAGAAGTCATATAGGTAATTGATCCGCATTGTTTTCTCAAGCATTACTGACCCTCCAACTCTGTTAAGTGAAATACCTTTACAATATACAAGTTTAATCGGTAAATCAAAGAATGTCAAGAACCCATTCCTAAAGAGATAAAGCTAGTTTTACCAAGGTTTTTAAGGCAATTGTCAGATTCAGAATAGAAGGCAGAACCTAACTCATTTGTTTCGTAAAATAACAGATTATTTCAATGATTAGCGCTGTCCCGCTCTCTTAAACATCTCCTACCTATATTGATTGTTACAAGGAACAATCAAGCATCATAAGAATTCGCAAGTCTACTATATATAATATTTCTGTTACACCTTTATTACATAACGAAAGAGCCTGAGATTGATCCCAGACTCTCCCTATCGTACAGGTTTATTCTTCTGCTTTATCTACTAATTCAGCAAACAGGCCATACACAAATTGTTCAGCATCAAATACTTGCAAATCATCTATTTGCTCTCCCAAACCTGCAAATTTAACAGGTATGCCGAGCTCATTGCGAATCGCAATGACGATTCCGCCTTTCGCTGTGCCGTCCAGCTTTGTCAGAACAATCCCGGAAACATCCGTTGCTTCCTTAAACGTTTTTGTTTGGATTAGTGCATTCTGTCCTGTTGTGGCATCGAGAACTAACAGCACTTCATGTGGAGCACCTGGGATTTCCCGCTCAATAACTTTTTTAACCTTTTCAAGCTCTTTCATAAGGTTAACCTTATTTTGCAATCTCCCCGCAGTGTCGCACAGAAGAATATCCGCTTTACGTGATTTGGCAGCCTGTACGGCATCGTACATAACCGCAGCAGGATCGGAACCGGCACCTTGCTTAATGACGTCTACGCCAACCCGGTCTCCCCATACTTCCAATTGTTCGATGGCACCGGCACGGAATGTATCACCTGCTGCCAAAAGCACCTTTTTACCCTCACTCTTATATTTATGAGCAAGCTTCCCAATCGTTGTCGTTTTACCAACACCATTTACTCCAACAAACAGGATGACGGTCAGCTGTCCGTCCTGAATATTAACCGCATTAGTTTGCTCCTCGCCAGCCTGATAAATTTCTACAAGCTTTTCGGAAATAACACTTTGTACGTCTTTTGTATCTTTAATATTGCGGCGTTTAACTTCGAATTTCAATTTATCAATCAGTTCCATAACGGTCTCGACACCGATATCTGCCTGAATCATAACGTCTTCAAGCTCTTCAAAGAAGTCTTCATCCACTTCTCTGTAGCGAGCAACCAAATCATTGACCTTTTCGGAGAATGAGTCCCTTGTTTTGGTCAATCCCTGTTTAAACTTTTCAGATGTAGTACTTGTCTGTTCAGTAAATTTTTCTTTTAGCTTCTTAAAAAAACTCATGTATTTACCACCTTTATGTTGATTCAATCAATTCCCTGGATTCCTCCAGACGGACAGATACCAGCTTTGAAACTCCTGATTCCTGCATCGTAACACCGTACAGAACATCAGCTTCTTCCATTGTTCCCTTACGATGTGTTATCACGATAAATTGGGTCTCTTTACTGTATTGCTTTAAATACTGGCTAAAACGGTATACATTCGCTTCATCAAGCGCTGCTTCCACTTCATCCAGTATACAGAACGGTACCGGTCTTACCCGCAAAATCGCGAATAAAAGTGCGATTGCCGTTAATGCACGTTCTCCGCCTGATAATAAGCTGAGATTCTGCAACTTTTTACCCGGCGGCTGCGCAATAATTTCCACACCGGTATTCAGTATATCATTCGGATCCGTTAATTTAAGTTCTGCTCGTCCTCCACCAAACAACGATGGAAACACCACATTGAATTCCTTTTTTATCGCATTGAAGGTAATCTCAAAACGGCGCTTCATTTCTTCGTCCATTTCCTCAATAACATCAAACAATGTATCTTTTGCTTCCTGCAGATCATCTCTTTGGGCAGATAAAAATTCATATCGCTCAGAAACACGGTCATACTCTTCAATTGCACCGATATTGACTGTTCCCAGCTCTTCAATGGAAAGCTTGATTAATTTGACTTTCCGTTTGGCTTCTTCAGGTTCCACCGTAAGTTGATATTGCTTTTTAGCCGCTTCAAATGTGAGCATGTATTCTTCTCTCAGCGTATCTAGTCGGGCATCCATTTCTACATCTAATCGATTCAGCTTAATTTCTTCATCTTTTAATGTTTCAGTTAAACCTCTATATTGACGTTTCCACTCTTTTAGTTCAACTTCACTTTCTTCAACAAGCTTTAATAATTCTTCTCGCTTTGTACGCAATGCCTTTATATCACGTACCGCTTGTTCTTTCTGTTCAAGCTTCTCTGCCGCAGTTTGTTCCAAATTGGTTTCACCTGTGGAACTCGATGACATTTCGCCATTTAACAGGGAAAGATCTTCTTCACTATCACGTATGTTTTGTTTTACTTCATTCAATTCAGACGTCAAACGCTCCACTTCATTTTGTTGATGCTGGAGCTGTTCTGTTTTTGAGGCTAATTGAATCTTTAGTTCATTCAATTCCTCAACCAGGACATCCTTACTCGATTGATCCATCAGCTTTTGCTCGGTATACCTGCTAATATCAGCATCCATTTGTTTTATGGATAAATCGTAAGCGGAAAGGTTGTTTATCAATTCTTTCTTACGATTTTCTTTCATATGACGCTCTTCATCGAGCGAAGATTTTTCCATATCATAAATGGTCAAGCGTTCATTAACATTGCGTTCTTCAATTTTCAATTCCCGTATTTGTCCTTTAATGGACTCTTCATTCAGACGAAGGGTCTCCCCGGCTTCACGAAGGCGGGTGACTTGTTTTTCAGACTCAGCTAAATCCGCTTTTATTTTCTTAACATGCGCTTCCAGTTTAGCTGTTTGTTCTTCCATTTGAGAGATTTTATCGACCAGCTCTTCTTTTTCACCCTTACGCGAAAGAATTGAAGAACCAGATTGCCTGTTTGCTCCGCCCGTCATCGCTCCTCCAGGACTGACAATATCTCCTTCAAGAGTGACAATTCTATATCTATATCCGGCAAGTTTTGCAATTTCATTGGCCCCAACCAAATCTTTTACAATGAAAACATTACCCAAAAGACTCGCTATGACGTCTTTATATTTCTCATCAAACTGCACAAGATCAGCAGCAAGCCCAATAAAGGCCTGATGGGACGCGGCAGTCTGCAATATCTGTAATGGAACATGCTTGCCTTTGATAGTTGATAAAGGCAAAAACGTAGCTCTCCCCAACCGGTTTCGTTTTAAGAAGGCGATTGCTGAACGGGCATGTTGTTCTTCTTCTACAACGATATTTTGTAAAGCTCCGCCTAATGCAGTCTCAATCGCAATAGCATAATCCTTTGGCACGTGAAGCAATTCAGCAATAGCTCCCTCAATTCCATGTAAATTTTTATTCTTTTCTTTCAGAATCTCCTTTACACCTTGGAAAAATCCGGAGTAGTCCTCTTCCATCTCTTCAAGCATTTCTTTTCTTGATTTTGCTTTTTGTAAGTATTGATAAGCCTGATAAAGAGTTTTTTCTTGTTTTTCATATTGAGTCTTTAAATTTTCATGTGAGCGCTGCAAGTCGCGATAACGGTGAATTTGATTTTCCAAATCATGCTGGATGGCATGAAGGCGAATTTCCGTTTCCTTCAAACGAGCTGTAACCTGTTCCCTGGAAGACAATAATTTTTCATTATCCCGATCCAGCTTTGCATGTTTATTTTGCTGCTGGCTTAATTGCTGTTCCAGATAGGTTAGCTCATGTTTTGCCGCTGCCTGCTGATTTAACTGTTCAATGTACTCACTTTTTAACGCATCAATCTTAGCTTCCAAATCTCCATCAAAGTTACTGAGCAAACTTTGTTTCTCTTGCAATTTCTGTTTCGATTTTTTCGTTTCAGCCTGTAGATGATGTAACCTACCCATTTTTTCATCTCGGATAGTTGTTACCTGAATTAATTTATCTCTCCAAATTTGCAAACTTTTTTCGAGATGCTGCTTATTTTGGCTCGCATTCTTCATTCTTTCAATTAGGACTTGCTTACGCCCCTCTACCTTCTCCAGTTCTTCACTGACAGATAACAAGGTAGACTGCAGTGATTGAACTCGATTATCAAGCTCTGTTAATTGTAAGCGAATCGCCTCTACTTCAGATTCTTTATCCTGAATTAATAAACTGAATTCGGAATCCTTTGTTTGATGCTCTTTTAGCTGTTTTGACAAAGCTGTCCATTTTTCATGAAGGACCTCTATCTCGTATACAAGCAAGGCAGCTTCAAACTCCTCAAGCTCCTCTTTTTGCTGAAGATAATCACGGGCGATAGATGCCTGGATTTGAAGCGGCTCCACCTGCCCCTCCAATTCATGCAGAATATCATGAACACGGTTTAGGTTAGCTCTTGTTTCCTCCAGCTTAACTTCCGCTTTCTTTTTCCTCGTTTTATATTTTAATACACCAGCTGCTTCTTCAAATATCGTGCGTCGTTCTTCAGCTTTACTACTTAAAATTTCTTCTACTTTTCCCTGGCTTATGATTGAAAAAGCTTCCTTCCCAAGGCCTGAATCCATGAATAAGTCAACGATGTCTTTAAGTCGACATGGTTTTTTATTAATGAAAAAGTCACTGTCACCAGAACGGGTTACCCTTCTTGTGACACTAACTTCATGGAAATCAATCGGAAGGAACTGACTCTCATTATTTAATGTTAGCGTAACTTCCGCAAAGTTAAGAGCTTTTCTGGAGTCACTTCCAGCAAAGATAATGTCCTCCATTTTGGTTCCTCTTAACGATTTTGCAGATTGTTCACCCAACACCCAACGAATTGAATCTGTTATATTGCTTTTGCCACTCCCATTCGGACCTACCACAGCAGTTACACCTGAGACAAATTCAACGGAGATACGTTCAGCAAAAGATTTAAATCCTACTATATCCAACTGTTTCAAAAACAATTGTTTATCTTCTGACATGGTACCCAACTGCCTTTTAATTATTTATTTACTGCTTTTCTGCAAGTGAATAAGTGCTTGCTGTGCAGCATGCTGTTCTGCTTCTTTTTTTGACTTGCCTTTACCTGCCCCAAACTCCTGTCCATTCAGGGATACTCTCGCTATAAATTCTCTGTTATGAGCAGGGCCTTTTTCATTCAGTATTTTGTACTCCAGTATACCAATTCCGTCTTTTTGAACCAATTCCTGCAGCTGGCTCTTAAAATCCATCACATGAGAAAAAGCACCGTCATTAATTTTTGGATAGACTGATTTATTTAAAAATTCAATCACAACATCTAATCCCTGATCTAAATATAAGGCGCCGATAAACGCTTCGAAGACATCTGCCAGAAGAGCCGGTCGTTCTCTTCCACCTGTCATTTCCTCCCCTTTACCCAATAAAATTAAAGGTCCAAAAGAAAATTCAAGGGCAAATTTAACAAGGGAAGGTTCACAAACAATTGCCGCCCTAAGTTTTGTTAACTCTCCTTCACTCATCGTATTGAACTTTTTGTATAAGAATTGCGATACAGTTAATTCCAGCACCGCATCCCCTAAAAATTCCAATCTTTCATTATCTTCATATGGTTTTCGACGATGCTCATTCACATAGGATGAATGTGTAAATGCTTGTTTTAATAGGTTGATGTTGTTAAATGATACACCAAGCCTTTCCTGAAATGCTATGAAATCCGCATCAGTATTTGTCTTTCGTTTACTTTTCTGCATATTGACCCCCTGCTAAATCTGACTAAAAAGTTTCTCACATTTTAGTATATATAAATCCATAGAAATGGAAAAGGTACAAAAAGAAACGTCTTCCTTTAATCTAAGTGTTTTTCATATATACAGACATCTTATATAATAGCATGAAAAGCCCCGTATTTATACGGAGCTTTTCAAAGGAAACTAATTAGTTTTGGCTTTTTATGTAGTTCACAGCATCGCCAACTGTTGCAATTTTTTCAGCATCATCATCTGAAATTTCCATACCGAATTCATCTTCAAGTTCCATAACTAATTCAACTACATCAAGTGAATCAGCACCAAGATCATCTTTAAAAGAAGCTTCAAGTGTAACTTCGGATTCGTCTACACCAAGGCGATCCACGATTATTTTAGATACTTTTTCTAGTACGTCTGACACAACTTCACCTCCCTTCAAGCATCATACCCTAGTCTATTGTACAAGGGTTATTAAACATATTCAATCACTTAGTCACTACATGACCATTCCGCCATCGACCTGAATCGTTTGACCTGTTATATATCCAGAATCTTCGGAAGCCAGGAAAACGGCAGTTTTAGCCACGTCCTCAGGTAATCCAAAACGGCCCAGTGGAATTTGCTTCCGCATTTGCTCTCCAACTTCTTCAGTTAATACATTGGTCATATCTGTTTCAATAAACCCGGGGGCAATAGCATTTACCGTTATTCCTCGAGCCGCCAATTCTTTAGCAGTTGTCTTGGTTAATCCTATGACACCTGATTTTGCAGCTACATAATTAGCCTGCCCGGCGTTTCCACTCACACCGACCACAGAAGAAATATTGATAATCCGCCCCTGCCTTTGTTTCATCATTTGCCTGGATACGGCTTTCGTACAAAGGAATACTCCTTTTAAATTGGTATTAATTACAGAATCCCAATCTTCTTCTTTCATACGAACTAACAAATTATCACGTGTGATTCCAGCGTTATTTATTAAAATATCAAGTTTCCCAAATTGTTCAGTAACGCTCTTTACCATGGCAGTAACGGAATCAGCATTCGTTACATCTCCCTGGATAGCTACTGCTTCTCTGCCCATTTCTTTTATTTCACTGACCACCTGGCCTGCTTTTTCACTGTTTCCCGCATAATTAACCGCCACGGAGGCGCCTTCTTTTGCCAAAGCTATGGCAATGGCACGACCGATTCCTCTGGATGCACCCGTTACCAGTGCAACTTTTCCATCCAATTTACCCATTTGCCTTAACCTCCGCATCAAGTGAATTGACCACATTTTTACATGATTCAATATCTTTTACTGAATATGTTTTTACGCTGCGGTTGATTTTTTTAACCAACCCTGAGAGAACAGTCCCTTGGCCAAACTCGATAAAAGTTGTAACACCCATATTGATCATATATTCAACTGATTGCTGCCATTTCACCGGAGAATACAACTGCTTGATCAGACTTTCCTTCATTTCACTCCCAGTTCCAGCTTCAGTGCCTGAATAGTTCGAGATAATTGGGTAATCAGGAATCTGAATTTCTATGTCATTGAGTGTTTCCGCAAGCTTACTTGCTGCAGGTTTCATCAATGAAGAGTGAAAAGGACCGCTGACTTCCAAAGGCAGTATTCTTTTAGCTCCTTTTTCTTTCGCAAGCTCTCCTGCCAACCTTACCCCTTCAGTTGTACCGGAGATAATAATCTGCCCGGGTGAATTTAAATTCGCTAATTGTACCGGTTCTCCTTGATTCGTTATCGTTCTTGTTACATCTTCTAAATGTGACGCATCCATACCAAGAACAGCACTCATCGTTCCCATCCCGGAAGGAACTGCCTGCTCCATATACAAGCCTCGATTGCGCACTAATTTAACCGCATCCTGAAACTGGATTGATCCAGCAGCTGTATAAGCCGTATATTCACCAAGACTGTGACCTGCCATATAATCAGGCTTTAGATCAGACATTTCTCGAAAAACGCTAAGTAGTGCCAAACTAGTAATCAAAAGACTAGGCTGTGCATTATATGTATATGTTAATTTTTCCTGCGGACCTTCGAAAATCACCTTACTAAATTCTTCACCCAAACATTCATCTGCTCTCAAAAAGAGGGTTTTTGCATTCGGATAATTATCGTAAATATCTTTACCCATCCCCACTGTTTGTGATCCTTGACCCGGAAAAATAAAAGCAAATTTAGTCATCTTATCCCCCTTATTGTTCATTCCCCTTACTGTTCGTTTATCGCATCATGAATCGTTTCAGCAACATGATGTTCAACCATAATTTTTGCTTGGCGTATAGCATTATAGAATGCATTCGCATCTGAAGAACCATGCGCTTTAATGACAGGAGCCTTTAATCCAAATAGTCCAGCCCCACCGTATTCAGAGTAATCCAGCTTGTTTTTCAACTCTTTAAATCCAGGCTTTAAAACAGCCGCCGCCAATTTGCTCTTTAAATCAACCATCATAGCTTCTTTTAACATTTTAAATAAAGCAGAAGCAGTTCCTTCTGTTGTTTTGAGAACCATGTTTCCGGTAAACCCATCTGTAACCACAACATCAGCCACACCATTTAACAAGTCCCGGGCTTCTACATTACCAATAAAATTAAAGTCAGCATCCTTTAATAAAGCAAATGCCTGTTTGGTCAGCTCATTCCCCTTTTTTTCTTCTGTTCCAATATTCAACAATCCAACCCGAGGATTTTTAATATTACGAACCTTTTCAGCATATACAGATCCCATCAATCCATACTGGTATAAATGTTCAGGCTTTGCATCGGCATTTGCTCCTACATCTAATAATACAAATCCATTCCCATCGATTGTCGGTAATGTCGGGCTAAGCGCAGGTCGGTCAATCCCATCAATTCTTCCAACCACAAAGAGCCCCGCGGCCATTAGAGCACCCGTATTTCCAGCCGAGATGCATGCATCGGCTTGTCCATCCTTAACATACTGAGCAGCAAGAACCATTGATGCATTTTTCTTTCTTCGTACTGCTCTCACCGGTTCATCTTCACCGGTTATCACTTCATCCGTATGGATGATCGTAATCCGTTCTGTAGAAGTTAGATGATTTTTAATCTCAGTCTCATTGCCCATAAGCACGATTTCCAAATCCGGAAAAGCTTTAATAGCTTTTTCTGCGCCTTTTACAGATTCCTTTGGACCATGATCTCCACCCATAGCATCTAATGCAATTTTCATTTTTGTTCATCCTTTTTCTCAGTAGTTGTTCTGTACATGGAAAACTCCCCTTTAAAGACCAGCTCTTTACCTACAAAGCTGTGTACCGTAATCAGGGATCTACCTTTATCCCTATCCACTTCTATAACCTTAGCTTTCGCAATCACACGATCGCCTTCATACACAGATTTTGTGAAGTGAATGGCAGCTTTTGCTGTTAAGGCCAGTTCCTCATTCGTTACCGCCACAGCCAGTGAATTAGCCTGGGCAAATAAATAATGACCTCTGGCAATTTTATTTCGTTTAAACACATGTTCAGGTTTTATATCTAATAAAGAAATAGCACTATTGTCCAAGTCAAGATCAATAATATCTCCTATAATTTCATCAACAGGCAGAGATTTGATCTCATCTGTCATTCTCTTCTCAGCAACAGACTTTATTCTTTCTCTCAATTCCGGGATGGATAATTCCAAACGATCCAAGCGAATCGTTTGTATGCTAACCAGTAATTGTTCAGCCAATTCCTCATCGGTAATAAAAGGATTATCTTGTATCATATCCTTTAATATAGCTTGTCTATCCTTCTTGTTTCGTTTCAAAAGCCTTCACCTTCCGAAGTGTTATGACTAGGTACTAATAGTAGTATATAATTATAAAAAAAAGATTGCAAGAATTTTTCGGACTCCAACAAGCAATCTGTCAATCAATCTAATTTCTCACCTTCGAGAACTCCTGAATTTGACAGGTAATCTCTAAGGTACTTATACTTTTCATCCGTCCAGAATTCAGATCCCGCAATTAATTCTTCCGCATCTTTCCTGGCCGTTTCAAGCGCACGGTAGTCATGGACCATATCAGCTATTTTAAATTCAGGTACCCCACTTTGCTTTCTTCCAAAGAAATCTCCCGGACCTCTTAATTCCAGATCTTTCTCACTTAACGCAAATCCATCTGTTGTATCACACATCGCATTTAATCGTTCAATTCCCACTTCTGTCTTCGGATCTGCTATTAAGATACAGTAAGATTGGTCAGCACCCCGGCCTACACGGCCTCTTAATTGATGAAGCTGCGACAATCCAAATCGCTCAGCATCATAGATCATCATCACTGTGGCATTTGGTACATTTACACCCACTTCTACAACGGTTGTTGACACAAGTACTTGAATATTATTATTCCCAAAACCGCGCATAATTTCATCTTTTTCATCGGCAGGAAGCTTACCATGCATAAGCCCAACAGAGTACTTTGGACTGAAATACTGCGTCATAGCCGTATGAACATCCAGTACATTTTGCAAATCAAGCTTTTCAGACTCCTCAATTAGAGGACAAATCACATAAGCCTGCCGCCCTTGTTCTAATTCTTTACTCATAAAAGCCAGAATCCTGTCCAGCATATTATGCTTAGCCCAATACGTTTCTATTTTCTTTCTTCCTGACGGCATTTGATCAATGATAGATACATCCATTTCGCCAAAGACCGTTATGGCAAGCGTCCTCGGGATAGGTGTAGCTGTCATGAATAGCACATCGGGACTTTCACCTTTTTCTCGCAAGATCCGGCGCTGCTCTACACCGAATCGATGCTGCTCATCCGTAATCACAAGTCCAAGCTTTTTAAAATTCACATCTTTTTGAATTAAAGCATGTGTCCCTATCAAAATATCAATTTCTCCTCGCTCAAGCATTTCCATCATTTCACGTCGGCGCTTACCCTTCACGCTTGATGTAAGGAGAGCTACATTTACAGCAAATGGCTGCAGTAGTTCAAATAGGGAATTGGCATGTTGTTCTGCCAAAATTTCTGTAGGTACCATTAAAGCTCCCTGATATCCTGCTGTCACAACAGCGTATAGCAGGATAGCCGCCACCACCGTTTTTCCTGAACCAACGTCACCCTGGAGCAATCTGTTCATGCGGTATGGAGACCTGATATCCAGTGCAATTTCATTAATGACCTTTTTTTGCGCATCGGTCAGTTCAAATGGTAAAGACGAAATAAACTTCTTCAATTTTTGATTATCATATGCATGCACTTGGCCATTCGAATTTTCTCGCTTCACTTTTCTGAGAGCTTGCATTTTAATTTGGAACAAGAGAAATTCTTCATAGACAAATCTTCTGTGGGCTTGCTTTACTTCAGCCGCATTTTGGGGGAAATGCAAGTAACGTAAGGCCAGTCCTCTTTCCGGCAACTTATATTGCACAAGATAATCTTCAGGCAATATTTCCACGATTCTCTCATGATAGGTAAGGTAGGCTGATTTAATCCATTTACGAAGTGATTTGACAGAGAGATCACCTTTAACATGATACACTGGCTCAAATTCCTGTTCCCTTGCCTGAGAGCTAAGTTTATATTCAGATGCCGTCAGGGTTAAACGGTTTTTATCCCATTTCCCCGTTACGGTTATCGTTTCATTCAGTGTTAACTTATTTTTAATATATGGCTGATTAAAAAAAGTTACAGTAATGATATGACGGCCTGTTAACAGCTTAACATTCAAACGAGATTTCTTCCGTCCAAAATAGGTTAAATTAGGGGCTGATTGAATGACCCCTTCGACAGTTATCCGTTCATCATGGGCTGCTTCCACGATGTCTTTTATTCTATAATCTTCATAACGATAAGGAAAATACTCAAGCAAGTCCGCAACTGTATAGATGCCAATATTATTTAGCTGCATAGCGGATTCTGGCCCTATCCCTTTTACTGTATCTACTGATAAATCATTTAATCTATCCATTTTTAAGTAAAACCCCAAATATTCTTGATTCCAACTCTCGGTCCGTTGGTGTAACATAAATCGTTCCCATTACAGCGTTCAGCTCTTTTACGGCTTCAGCCTTGTATACTGCATCCCGCAGATTCATAATGTCAGATATCTTCTCAACTTTACTTTCAACAAGTTCAACCAATCCGGCAACATTGCGAAACATATAGCAACCTCCTCATAAAGGATTATCTGCACTTTAATCCGAAACTTTTGTAACTTGTTTTACATGGTCCAATAATGAAATTTCCTCTAAAATATCCTGACCGATATTTTGATCGACCTCTATTGTCATGAGCGCCATCTTTCCTACATCTTGCCGTGAAACTTCCATATGTCCAATATTAATTTCATGCTTGGCAAGAATATTGGATACACTTGCAATCGCACCGAATCGATCATCATGGACAACTAAAATGGCCGGATGATGGCCTGATAAGCGCAGTTCAAACCCATTCAGTTCAAGTATTTCAATTGCACCTCCGCCAATCGAAATACCGACTAATTCCAACTCACCTTCATCATCACCCATTCTGATTCTGACCGTATTCGGATGGTCTGTTATGGCATCTTCTTCCACAAAAGTTATCTGCATGCCTTTCTCTTTGGCAATATCAAGAGAATGGATAAGACGCGGGTCCGATGTATCATAATCCAGTAATCCTGCCACAATAGCCACATCTGTACCATGCCCTTTGTACGTTTTAGCAAAAGATTCGTAAAAAGAAACAATCGCCCATTTAGGCTGTCTGTTAAACAGGCTTCTCGCCACCCGTCCTATCCTTACCGCCCCCGCCGTATGGGAACTGGATGGACCAACCATAATCGGACCGATAATATCAAATACACTTTTATATTTCATTACATACCCTCTCCAGTACAAAAATGTGAAAAAACCTATACATACTGAAATAGAAGGGGTTTCCCCCTTCTATTATTGTAATGATTGATATGTGTTTTTATTCAGCAGCAAATATATAGGAATACAATGGCTGTTTCCCATTATGCACTTCAACTTCTACATCTGGATAAGTATCCGCACAATATTGAACAAGACGATCCACTTCATCCTGGGAACTTTCTTCCCCATACAAAATAGTTAGGATTTCTGCATCATCGAGAATGTTTTCCAGCACTTGTTTAGCAGCTTCCACTCTATCCTTGTTTTTCACTTTAATTTTACCATCAATCAGACCCATATAATCGTTTTTCTCAATTTCAAGTCCTTCTATGCTTGTATCACGTACCGCAAACGTAACTTGTCCCGTAATAACATTCTCTAAGGCATCCTTCATCATTTCCTCATTATCACTTGCTGGAGAAGCAGGATTAAAGGACAACAAGGCAGTCAACCCTTGAGGAATCGTTTTACTAGGGATTACCGTAACGGGCTTTTCTATTACATCAGAAGCCTGTTCAGCTGCCATAATAATATTTTTATTATTTGGCAGGATGTAAACATGATCAGCATTAATGGATTCAATTGCTTTTACGATATCTTCTGTGGATGGGTTCATCGTTTGCCCACCTTCAATGACTACGTCCGCACCAATGCTTCTGAACAAGTCAGCAATCCCTTCGCCCATAGCAATTGCCACTACACCAAAATCTTTCTTTTCAGTTTTGGTAGGTACAGCATTTTCCCGCAGTTCATTCGCTGTTTCATTTAAAATAGCAGAATGTTGTTCACGCATATTATCCACTTTAATTTTAATTAAAGTGCCATATTTTTGCCCGTAGTTTAAACAATTACCCGGATTTTCTGCATGAATATGAACTTTTACGATATCCTCATCAGCAATAACAAGCAGTGAATCTCCATATTGGCTTAAATCATTTCTAAAATTTTCTTCATTAAACGGATTTTCCGCCAATTTTTCAGGTTCAAAACGTACCATGAATTCAGTGCAATAGCCGAATTCAATATCTTCTGTTTTGATATGCCCCGAAACATTTATATGATGTTCCGCTTTCACAAGCTCATCCATTTTAGGTGTGAATTCAGGCGTTTCAGCAAGCTTTTCACCTTTTAGCTCAGCTAGGAATCCTTCATAAACGAACACCAATCCCTGGCCACCACTATCTACTACGCCAACTTCTTTAAGCACTGGCAGTAAATCAGGAGTACGTTTTAGGGAAGCTTTAGCTTCTTTTACAATAGCCTCCATTACTGCGATTACGCTTGTTTCTGATTCAGCTGCTGTTAGCCCTGCCTTAGAAGCTTCCCTTGCAACAGTCAAAATTGTACCTTCAACAGGTTTCATAACTGCTTTATAAGCAGTTTGCACACCAGCTTCAAATGCCAATGCAAATTCCTTACTGTCAATAGTTGCTTTTGGTTCTATATTTTTGGCAAATCCCCTGAATAATTGGGATAAAATAACGCCTGAGTTTCCACGCGCACCCATCAGCAATCCTTTTGCTAAAGATGAACCAACCTTCCCGATATGATCCTGTACATTGTTTTTTACCTCTTTAGCTCCTGATGTCATGGATAAATTCATGTTCGTTCCTGTATCACCATCCGGAACAGGAAATACATTTAACGAATCAACTAATTTAGCGTTGGCAGACAGCCTGTTCGCACCCTGTATGACCATTTCGGCGAATCTTTTGCCGTCAATAGATGTTATAGCCACTCAATTTTCCTCCTTAAATTACGGATTCGTAACCCGAACCCCTTGAACAAAAATATTAACGGATTCTACCGATAATCCAACAGTTTGGTTTAATGTATATTTAACTTTAGATTGTACATTATGAGCGATTTCGGAAATTTTTGTTCCGTAGCTTACAATGATATACATATCAATATGTAACTCATCTTCATTCTGTCTGACTACTACTCCTTTGGAGAAGTTCTCTTTACGTAAGATTTCACTAATTCCATCTTTAATTTGATGTTTGGATGCCATACCGACGATTCCATAACAATCTACGGCTGCACCACCTGCAATGATTGCTAATACATCATTCGAAATATCTATTTGTCCGTATTTCGTACTCATTTCAATGGACATATTTGTTCCCCCTTTATGGTCACCATAGCTAGAATCTATTTTACTATAATCACTTTTGAATGGAAAGCCCTTATCCTATACCAATTAATCAAAGTTAAAATCGTATGTCAAGGTTTTTTTCTTGAAAGACCTTTTCAATTGTATTGCATTATAGTGATAGGTATGTTAAATTATTAAAGTATCTTTTGAAGAGACCGACTAAAAAAGAAATGATTAATATAGGCAGTAAGGAGGGAATTGGGCTATGTCACGCAAATGTTTTATTACCGGCAGAAAAACAACTTCCGGAAACAATCGTTCTCATGCCATGAACGCTAACAAACGTACATGGAAAGCTAACGTTCAAAAAGTTCGTATTCTTGTTAACGGTAAACCGAAAAGAGTATACGTATCTACAAGAGCGTTAAAATCTGGTAAAGTTGAACGCGTATAATAAACGATAACAAGCATCCTTTAAAAGGATGCTTGTTCATTTTTCCCCTATTTATCCCTGTTTAGTCTTATGTTTTTACTATTTTATTTAGTATTGATCCAAAGGATTCGCTCCAAGTTAGAGTATGGGTCGGGATTTTTTGTGCGAATCATATAGTGAAAAAACGCTTAATCCTACAAGAAAAACACCCCATAGCAGGGTGCCATATTATATTAAATTTAACCCTTTTTAAAAGCTCCCAACATAGCCTTAACGATTCCTCCCAAAAATCGGGGCAACTTAATCGTATAAAATTTCATTGTGTCCCTCCTTAGCTCTGCCCAGTTCTCATTAATCACTTTACATTCATATAATAGTAAAAAGTCCAACAGTTCATTCAATCTCTGCTTCTTACCACCAATAATATGCCATTCGAAAACGAAAAAGTACCAGTTTTGAAATTTAATTCATTACTGACTGACAATGTCCTGCCTCGGTATAGGGTACGATTTGCTAAAGGATATTTAAAATTCAAAAGCGTCAATCCCTCTACCTCATCGGTAATCGGTATAAAAGATATGTATTTGAAATCCGTATCTTCGACTACATAAGATCCTGGTTCAAAAAGCGTGATAATATTATTCTGATCCACTATACTTGTTGGAATATTTTTTTTTAGATTGTCTTTATTAAGCAGCATCATGATATTAGCGAGGGTATGGTCCATCCTGCCGCCTGTTGCTCCATAAACCGTGATTCTTTCCGGACTTTGGGTATAAGCCCATTCAAGAGCCAATTCCAGATCTGTAGCATCCTTTTCTGGAGGAAACTCAAAAAAGAGGTCGCAATTATCCTGCACCTGTTTCAATTCCTCTTTAGATATAGAATCAAAATCTCCAAAAACACTATTAAGATGAATACCTGCCTCCAAAATCCGTAATGAGCCTCGATCCACACCAATCCAGATTGTTTCACTTCCTTCACTACGTAACTTTCTTAAATCAGGAATGTACATAGCAGGACCACCGGCAACAATATTAATTTCCATAAGGTATGCTCCTTTACTCATTTGTCATACAAAAAAGGGTTATCCTCTTGTAACTTAATGGACAACCCTTTCCTTATTACTTTTTGCAGAATTCTTTCACTATTCAGGCATAAACGCGATTGACGTTCGAAAAACACTTTTTCCCTACACAACCTGTATATAATGCCCATTCATATGAAGAATCCTCATTGCTTTATAGATCCTTCTTTTATCAGCGCAAAACACTCAATAGATTACTCGCCGCGAATGGCTGCGATCGCTTTCTTCCTGTCTTCTTTATTATAAATAGCAGATCCTGCCACAAGCACAGTAGCACCTTTATCAATGCATAGTCTGGCGGTTTCTTCATTTACACCGCCATCAATCTCGATTTCAATGGATAAGCCTTTTTCCTTAATCATTTTATCCACCTGTTCTATTTTTTCCAGAACACTTGGTATAAAGACTTGCCCGCCAAAGCCTGGGTTTACAGACATTAAAAGAACCATGTCGATATCTTCCAGAATATAATCTAAAACATCAGGAGATGTGGCAGGATTTAATACTACACCTGCTTTAACCCCAAAAGATTTTATCAACTGGATCGTACGATGCAAGTGCGTACAAGCTTCTGCATGGACCGTTATATAATCGGCACCAGCTTTTGCAAAGGCTTCTATATATTGATCCGGATTTTCAATCATGAGATGAACATCAAGCGTTAATTTGGTAATAGGACGCACGGAATCAACAATAAGTGGGCCAATCGTTATATTGGGAACAAAATGACCATCCATCACATCAATATGAATCCAATCTGCTCCGCCTCTTTCAACATCACGGATTTCCTCTCCCAATTTTGAAAAATCGGCTGATAATATGGATGGAGCAATTTTAACCATAGTTAATACCTCGGCTTTCTATCTTTAATTTCCTCAAGGAATTGCAAATAATGATTATATCTGTATTCCTCTATCTCGCCCGTTTCAACACCTTGTTTAACAGCGCATTTGGGCTCCTTAACATGAAGACAGCCCCTAAATTTACATTCCGAGCTTTTTTCTCTTAATTCTGGAAAACAACCAGTTAACTCCTCGGCTTCGATCTCGTTAAATTCAAGAGAACTGAATCCCGGTGTATCTGCCAATAAGCCATCCCCAAGATCAATAAGCTCTACATGCCTTGTTGTATGCTTTCCTCTGCCTAAATGAGAGGAAATTATATTGGTTTTTATATTTAGAGATGGATCCAGTACATTTAGCAGAGATGATTTACCAACTCCGGATTGTCCGGCAAATACTGAGATTTTCCCTTTCAGGTAAGGCTGTAACTCAGATATCCCTGATTCCTCCAAAGAAGACGTTAAAATGACCTCATATCCAATTTCTCTGTACTGTTCTGCATAATCTTGTATCTTCTTCTCACCTTCAGAATCCAGTAAATCCATTTTACTGATACAAATGATTGGTTCAATATTCTTAGATTCAACCAATACTAAAAATCGATCCAATAAGTTCGTACTGAATTCGGGCTCTGCAGCTGAAAACACAAGAATGGCCTGATCTACATTGGCAATGGGCGGACGTACTAATTCATTCCTGCGTTCTTTAATTTCCATGATATATCCATCCGTTGGATTTTCCGCTTGATAAATAACCGTATCTCCGACAAGAGGCGTAACCTTTTGTTTTCTAAAAATACCCCGGCCTCTGCATTGAACGATTTTACCCTCATCAGCTACATAATAAAAGCCACTCAACGCTTTAATGATTTTGCCTTCAGGCATATAGGCCCTCCTTTTTGTTAACTGTCCGAATAACTAATTACACCTTCATCATAAACACTATTATCCTTTATGATCTTATACCCTGCTTTACCATTATGAGGTATGGTAAATTGTAATGTTTTTTTGACAGTTTTTGTTATTTCAAATGTATCTACTGGTTCTGTCATATTATTGTTCAGGTCCTCAATCAGTATTGTCACCATTTGAGGCACACCGGCTAATTCTTCATCATACGTTATGGTCACTTCTTTACTCGTTTCTTTAGGTGGAATTTCTTCTTCCCCTTTGGAAATAGTTACTTTTACTTCTGAACCAACCTCAACAGCCGTTCCTGCTGCAGGCTCCTGAGAAATGACTTGACCCTCTTTAATCGTTGAACTGTATTCCTCTCTTGCTATGGTGATTTGTAGTCCCGTATCAGCCTCGTAATCATCCAGTGCCTTCTGATTATAATCAGTTAAATCTTTGAGAGTAAGTTTGGAAGGTCCACTGCTTAGTGTTAATATTAATATTGTCTCTGAAGGGATGACTTCTTCTCCCTGCCTAGGCTCTTGTTCAAGTACAGTCCCAGCTTCTGAATCATCATTTACCCTATTAATTTCAATATCTCTAAAACCAAATTCTTCTATTAGCGGCTTAATATCCTCATAATGACGATCCTCATAATCGGGGACCTCCACTTGCTCTTTTCCACTGCTGAAATAGACATTAATAACCGCACCCTCTTTAACGGTATCTCCTGCTTCAGGGTCTGTTTTAATCACATTTCCAGCTGCAATTTCTTCATCGGGTTTTTCAATTGTGTCTCCGATTTCGAAGCCTTGCTTAATTAGAGTGGACATGGCTTTCTCCAATTGTGTGTCACTAATATCAGGTACCTCAACATCCTTTGCGGCAAACATTCCCGGCAGAATCAAGAGCGCCAGAATCGCAAGCAGAATGAGTGATGTTAAAATAATTCCTGTTATCTTAAGCCATTCTCTCTTTTTCTTAGACTGCTGTTTTTTCTTTTTTGTTTTATCTTTCTTTTTCTTTTGCTTTTGCTTTTTCACAGAGGCATTTTTTCCTGCTGATCCGTTAACCTGCTCCATTAATACAGTATCTTCATCAATCGGTACGACTTTCGTCTCATCATAATTCTTAAACAAATCATCATTCGTTATAATCGGAATCGCTTTTGTTACATCATCATCATTTGGTATGGAAAACTTACTTTCGTTTAATCTTTCCGGATTTAGAGCCGTTTCTATATCTTCTTTCATTTCATCCACACTTGCATACCGGTGAAATGAATCTTTAGCCGTTGCTTTTAAGATGATATTTTCCACACTTTGAGGAATCGATGGATTCCACCTGCTTGGAGCCGGGGTCTCTGATTGGAGATGTTTCAGTGCTATTGAAACGGCAGACTCACCAGAAAATGGCAATCTCCCGGTGATTAATTCAAACATAACAATTCCAAGAGAATAAATATCCGACTTTTTATTCGCCATTCCGCCTCTTGCTTGTTCAGGAGACAAATAATGAACAGACCCGAGGACAGAGTTCGTCTGCGTTATGGAAGTTGCACTAAGAGCCATCGCGATCCCAAAGTCAGTGATTTTCACATTACCGTCGTGATCAATTAATATATTGTGTGGCTTAATATCTCTATGTACAATATGGTTCTGATGGGCATGCGATACAGCCGATGTGATTTGTTTCATAATATCCAATGCTTTTTCAACTGGAATCGATGAATAGGTCTGAATATATTGTTTTAATGTCATTCCATCGACATATTCCATCACAATATAATAAATATCTCCCTCTTCCCCAACGTCAAAGATACTCACAATATTTGGATGCGTCAAACTTGTGGCGGATTGGGCTTCCCGATGAAATCGCCTAATAAATTCCTCATCATCGGAAAAATCCATACGAAGAATTTTCAATGCAACGTCCCGGTCAAGTATCATATCTCTTGCCAGGTATACATTTGCCATGCCTCCTCCACCAATCATGCGGATAATCTTATATCTGTCACTAATGCGTTTGCCGGCCAACATATAACTCACCCACCTTCACTTTCAAAGCTGTGCAGAAGGATTACTAGAGTTATATTATCTTCTCCTCCGTTTTCATTAGCTTTTTGAATATATGTACCTGCAATATGGTCTAATGATTCACTGCTCGTAATAATGGTTTCTATTTCTGATTCAGAAAGTTTATCAGAGAGACCGTCTGAACATAATAACAGACGATCCCCCTCTTCAATATTAATTGTTTTTATATCGACATCCACACTTTTTTCTGTTCCTAGTGCACGAAGGATGACATTTTTTCTGGGATGGTGTGCGGCATCTTCTTTAGATATTTGACCGGAACGTACAAGCTCATTAACCAGGGAATGATCTTCAGTCACTTGTTTAAAGCCACTTTCATTCAAAAGGTAACATCTGGAGTCTCCAACATTTACAATTGTGGCTGTTTTATCCGTACAAATCACGCCAACAATAGTTGTCCCCATTCCTTCACATTCCTCATGTGTCATAGAATGCTCGTAAATTTCACGGTTAACACGCTTAATTTGCTCTTCTAAAAACAATTCGATAGAACTTGGTGAATCTGTCAGCAACTCTGTCTCCCATGCTTCTTTTAGTTTGGAAACAGCCATTTCACTTGCTACATCACCTGCTTTATGACCGCCCATTCCGTCTGCAATGACAGCAAAGATCATAGAAGGATTACCCTTATAAAATATACCGCCCTGATCTTCATTATGGATTCTCACCTTGCCCCGGTCTGTTCTAAAAACTGCCTTCATCCCTTCACCTCGTCTCTTCTTTCCTTTCTTTTGCTCTCAGTTGCCCGCAAGCTGCATCAATATCATGACCTTGCTCTCTTCTCGTTGTCACATTTATACCTTGATCTTTCAATGTTTTTTCGAACAGATCAATTTGTTCTCTTGGTGTTCTTACATACTCCCGTTCAGGAACATAGTTGACCGGGATTAAGTTCACATGGCATTTAATATCTTTTATTAAAGCCGCCAGTTCAAGGGCATGCTCAACCTGGTCATTTTCACCACCGAAAAGTCCATATTCAAATGTAATCCTTCTGCCTGTTTTATCAACATAATACTTAACGGCCTCCATTAATTGAGGAAGCTTGTATGCTCTGTTAATAGGCATAAGCTTACTGCGCAGCTCAGTATTTGGAGCGTGCAATGAAATAGCAAAATTGATTTGTAATTTTTCATCTGCAAATTTATATATTTTAGGGATGATTCCACTCGTCGAAACCGTTATATGACGTGCTCCGATATTCAGCCCTTTATCATGGTTGATAATTCGCAGGAACGACATCATATTGTCATAGTTATCGAATGGTTCTCCAATACCCATAATAACAACAGAACTTACTCGTTCATTCATTTCATCCAGTGCCTGCTGGACCTTTACAACCTGTGCAACAATTTCCCCGGCTTCTAGATTTCGCTTTAATCCGCCAAGAGTAGAAGCACAGAATGTACAGCCGATACGGCAGCCAACCTGTGTAGTCACACAAACAGAGTTTCCATAGTCATGACGCATTAATACGGTCTCAATGGAATACCCATCCTGTAATTCAAATAAGAATTTAATGGTGCCATCTTTTGATGTTTGCTGAACAAGTGTTTTTAATGTCGTTAGTGTAAATGCTTCATTTAGTTTTGCACGTAAATCTTTGGATAGGTTGGTCATATCTTCATAAGAGGAAACCCTTTTTTCATATAACCATTCAAAAATCTGTGTTGCACGGAATGCTTTTTCTCCGTTTTCTTCGAGCCATTCTTTCAGTTGATCTAATTGCAAGGAATAAATAGATGGGGGGCTATCCTGCTTCTTTACTTCCTTAGTTGTTGTTTGTCTCATTCCTTACGCCTTCTTTCGAATAGAAGCAATAAAAAATCCATCGCTTCCAAAATATTGAGGTAGTACTTGTAAACTATTATCTATAATATAAGGTCTCACCTTTTCAGGCATTCTGTCTTTAAGTGTAAGATCCTTCTCAAACTCAGGATGTGCCTGAAGAAATGCGTCAATAACTGCATTATTTTCATCATTGCCAACAGTACATGTACTATAAACGATTGTACCGCCTTTTTTTACTAATTGGGATACTTGATGTAAAATATCGAATTGAATTTTCGCGAGTGAGTTCAAATCTTGCTCACTTTTAGTATACTTGGCATCCGGTTTTCGTTTTAACACGCCCAAGCCAGAACAAGGAGCATCCACAAGGATTTTATCAAACATTTCCGTATCAAAAAATTCCGGTGTTTTCCTTGCATCCATTTGCTTAGTTTCAATATTCGTTAAACCAAGTCGTTTTGCCTGCGTATCAATTAATTTTGTTTTATGTGCATGAAGATCCAGTGCGTATATTTGCCCGGTCTTATTCATTTTTTCAGCAATATGCATCGTTTTACCGCCTGGTGCTGCACAGCTATCCAAAATGATTTCGTTTTCTTTCGGGGCTAAAGCATAGGCCACGAGCATAGAACTCTCATCCTGTATGCTAAATAGTCCTTCCTTAAAGCTCTCTGACATAGCCATATTTCCTTTAAGGCAGCGGATCCCTTCCTCTATTAAGAGACTCGGTTCAACAATATACCCTTCACTTTTCAGCTTTTCTATCAATTCTTCTCTGCTGATTTTCGTAACATTTACTCTGCCAGTTTGCACAGGAGCATGCAGGTTTTCTTCACACATTTTTTCTGTTTGCTCAATACCGAATTCATTTGCCCACTTTCTTACAAGCCATAATGGATGACTTGTTGAGATCGCGATTTTTTCAAGGGGATCCGTTAAACTATCCACTGACGGAACTCCTTCACGCTGAATAGATCGAAGTACACCATTAACCAAAGAGGCAATTCCACGATGTCCGCGTTTTTTAGCAATTTCCACTGCTTCATGAATCGCAGCCCGATCAGGTACACGGTCCAGAAAATGCATTTGAAAAACGGTCATTTCAATAAGCGATAACACCCAAGATTCTAGCTTCTTAGGATTTTTAACAAAAGGTCTCACATAGTATTCCAGTGTCATTTTCCGCTGGATAGTCCCATATGTCAACTCGGTCAATAACCCTACATCCTGTGGAGAGAGGCTATTTTCTTTGATAGCATGGTTTAATGACAGATTGCTGTATGCCTGGCTTTTTTCGACAGAAACCAGGATATCTAGCGCTATTTCTCTAACATTCTTTTTTTGTGGCATTCTTTAATCTCCCAATTTCATTCCTGTTGATATAATGGCTGTACCTCGGAGCATTTGCTCAGCAGTCATTCTTTTCTTGCCGGCCAATTGCAAATCGGTAATTTTGATTGCTGTATCATTGCCTGTTTTCACAATAAATCCATCTTCCTCAATCTCAAGTACATCACCGGCATTCCCTTTTTTATCGCTCTTCACTTTTTCGCCCCACCATACTTTTAAAACCGTTCCATTTAGTAAAGTATAGGCTACCGGCCACGGATGCAATCCGCGGATATGATTATAAATCTCCTCACCAGTCAGTGTCCAATCGATTAATTCCTGTTCTCTTTTAATATTGTAAGCGAAAGTTGCTTCTTCTTCATTTTGTTTGATTGGAGTGATTTCTCCATTCAACAATTTCGGAATGGTTTGTGAAACTAATTCAGCGCCAGCTTTGCTTAATTTATCATGTAAACTGCCGGTATGATCTGTTTCTTCAATCGGAACTTCCACTTTAGCCAGCATATCGCCGGCATCCAGCTTCTCTACCATGTACATAATGGTGACACCGGTCTTCTCTTTTCCCTGCATTATCGCATAGTGGATAGGTGCTCCGCCACGTAATTCAGGCAGTAAGGATGCGTGTACATTTATACAGCCTAACTCCGGTGCCTCTAATAAACGATTCGGCAAAATTTGCCCAAATGCTGCTGTGACAATTAAATCCGGATTTAAGGCAAGTACCTTGTCCACTTCAGAATCCACTCGGATTTTCTCGGGTTGCAGAACAGGTATGCCGTATTTTTCAGCGGTCACCTTAACAGGAGGCGGTGTCAAAATGCGTTTACGTCCAACCGGACGATCAGGTTGTGTTACTACACCTACGATTTCGTATCCATCTTTTATTAAGCGTTCCAAAACACCGACAGAGAAATCCGGTGTTCCCATAAATACTATTTTAGTCATTCAACTTCATACCCTTCCAACTCTTCTTCACTAATATAACGGACGACTTTAGAAGTAAATAAGATTCCTTCCAAGTGATCCATTTCATGCTGAATTGCTCTCGCCAAATAATCTTCAGCTTCTAAAATATATGTTTGTCCATTACGGTCCTGTGCCTGTATCTTAACATATGTTGGGCGCTCAACCTCCCCATATAGGTTCGGAAAGCTTAAACAACCCTCCACATCCTGGTCCATACCTTTAGCAGAAAGCATAATTGGATTAATCAGTTCAAATGTACCTGATTCATCATCTACATCAACGATTGCCACTCGTATATTTTGGCCAATTTGCGGAGCAGCCAATCCTACACCATCTGCGTTAATCATTGTGTCATACATATCATCCAGTAATTTTGCTAATTTATGATCAAATACTTCAACCTTTTTACAGGGAGTTTCAAGAATTTTATCTGGGTGTTTTACAATCGGTAGTACCGCCACTTATACATTTCCGCCTTTCTATTTACATCATAATGAACGGATTGACATCAATCGATAATTGTAATCCAGATTGGGTGGCATTACGTCCATATGTTTCGTTCAATTTTTTTAAAATAGAGGTTAAATTAGGTTCCCGCTTGTATTTTATCAGACATTGATACCTATATCTATTATTGATTCTGGACATAGGAGAAGCCGATGGACCAAATACGACCGTTTCCGGTCCTACCTGCCGTTTAACAAATGCTGTTATTTTATCTGCCGCCTCAACGGTTTTTAAAACATCCTCATGGGAAATAGTTAAAAGAGCAATATAAAAATAAGGAGGATAGTCACTTTGTTTCCTTAGGAACATCTCTCTCATGAAAAAACCATCATAATCCTGCTCTGATGCCAGCTGAATACTGTAATGTTCGGGAGTATAGGTTTGGATGACAACTTCGCCCGGCAATTCATGTCTTCCGGCACGTCCGCTGACCTGCGTTAATAGTTGAAAGGTTCGTTCCGATGATCTGAAGTCAGGTAAGTGAAGCATCGTATCAGCAGTAAGGACACCAACCAAGGTTACTTTTGGAAAATCAAGTCCTTTAGCAATCATCTGTGTTCCGAGAAGGATATCAGCCTGTCCTTCTTCAAATTTTTTCAGTAACGCTTCATGTGCCCCTTTTCGCCGTGTCGTATCCACATCCATTCTGATAACCCTTGCGTGTGGCAACAATTTACCCAACTCTTCTTCTACTTTTTGAGTACCAGTTCCAAAATAACGAATATGATCGCTGCCGCAATCTGGACATACCTCTGGAACTCTTTCTTCCAGGCCGCAATAATGACACTTCATCAGTGATTGGGCACGATGAAAAGTCATTGAAATATCACAGTTTGAGCATGTCACGACCAAACCGCAATTTCTGCACATGACAAAGGAGGAATGGCCTCTTTTATTTAACAACAGAACGGTCTGTTCGCCTTTATCTACACGGTCCTTCAATTTTTCAAATAATAAATGGGAGAACATGGAGCGGTTTCCCCCTCTCATTTCATCCCTCATATCTATGACGGAAACAGTTGGCATGGCCTGCTGGTTCACTCTGGTTTTTAACGTTAAGAGTGTATAAACACCCTTTTTCGCTCTAGCAAAACTCTCAAGCGAAGGTGTTGCGCTGCCGAGCACAACCGGACAATGATGATAAGCAGCCCGTTTTAGCGCTACATCACGTGCATGATAACGTGGTGTTTCCTCCTGCTTATAGCTGCCTTCATGCTCTTCATCAATAATAATCAAGCCTAAATTCGTAAATGGAGCAAAGACAGCTGAACGGGCACCGACCACTACTTTAACTTCTCCGCGCTGGATTTTGCGCCATTCATCATATTTTTCACCATGTGAAAGGCCGCTATGTAAGACAGCCACCAAATCTCCAAACCGCCTTTTGAATCTGTTTACCATCATCGGTGTTAAAGAGATTTCAGGTACTAGAACAATAGCCTCCTTACCTCTATCTACAATTTGCTTGATTGATTGTAAATAAATTTCTGTTTTGCCGCTCCCCGTTACTCCATACAGCAGGAAATTTTCATTTCGATTTTCCTTTATGGCTATGGTAATTGGATCCATCGCCGCCTGTTGCGTAGCGGTTAACTCCAGGCAATGATCTGGTTTAAATTGCCCTGCGGCAAATGGACTGCGATATTCTTCCTTCTCAATAATCTTTACCATGCCCTTTGAGACAAGAGGTTTAATTGCAGTCGAACTATTTATTCCTGTTTCTTCCAACACTTTTGAAAGTATTTGCTCCCCTGGGTGCTTAATCAAATAAGCTACTAATTTTTTCTGATTGCTGGCATTGGCATTTAACTGCTCTAATTGTTCAAGTAGTTCTTCCTTGGTCAATAAAGAAGTAATATATTTTTGTTTCTTAATGTTTGTTTTATTGGAAACCTGAACAGTAATCTCCAGATTGCCTTTATCAATCTCATCCTTTATAAAGGATAGTAATTCATCATTTTGCATCTTAATCCAGCTAACAGCTTCCGATTTACCGAACAAATACTGAATCTGTTCCGGAAGGTCATTTATCTGTTTTCCGGGAGCAAGCCGAATTTGTTTTTCATACTTGGCTTTTAATGCTGCCGGCAGCATCGCCTGGAATGCCGATATTTTAAAGCACATCGTCTCATCTGCCAGCCAATGCCCCAAATCAAGCAATTCATTATTAATCGCTGGTTCAATATCCAATAAACTGCTGATAGTTTTTAATCCTTTAACTTCTGTATGATCCTTTAGCCTAACGACAAAGCCAAGTAATTTTCTTGGGCCAAATGGAACGGTCACTCGCATGCCCTCACGGATAATTCCTGTCCATTTCGCTGGTACTTTATAATCGAATGGACGATCCGTTTGTTGAGCTGGTACATCCACGATCACTTCTGCAATCATAATAAAGGTGCCTCTTTTATTTGTAAGGATTCTATCTCTTTAAATATTTCTGCAGCCACTTCTGCTTTACTTAATAAAGGGAGTTTTCTAAAGCTGCCATCCTTTTTATACAGGGTAACAATATTAGTGTCAGTTCCGAAGCCTGCACCTTCATGCGTTACATTATTGGCCACTATCATATCCGCATTTTTCTTAACCAGCTTTTTCTTTGCATATTCTTCCAAGTGATTGGTCTCAGCTGCAAAGCCAATTATAAGTTGATTCGTTTTTCTTCTACCGACCTCTCGGAGAATATCCCTTGTGCGACTTAGTTCAAGCGTACTGTCTCCTTCTTGTTTCTTGATTTTCTGATTTTCATAAACAGCCGGTTTATAATCAGCGACAGCCGCTGTACCAATGATAATATCCTGATGGTCCATGACGTCCATAACGGCTTCAAACATCTCAGAAGCACTTTCAACATCAATCACTTTGACACCTACTGGAGGATTTAGTGATACAGGACCTGATACCAACGTAACATCTGCTCCCAATCTGCTCGCTACCTCTGCCAAAGCATATCCCATTTTTCCGCTTGAAAAATTAGAAATATAACGAACAGGGTCAATCCGTTCTCGAGTTGGCCCTGCTGTAATCAGAACTTTTTTTCCGACCAGTGGTTTGTTCTCACCAGAAAAATAAGTCCCCAAATTAGCAACAATTGTTTCCGGTTCTTCCAGCCTGCCCTTTCCAACATACCCGCAAGCTAAATAACCTTCAGATGGTTCCATAAATAAATAGCCATCTTCATGAAGACGCTCCATATTTCGTTGCACAGCTTTATGGTGATACATATGGACATTCATCGCCGGGGCAATAAAAACAGGCGCCGTAGTTGCCAGCAATGTGGTAGAAATAATATCGTCAGCAATCCCATTTGCCAACTTCGCTATGATATTTGCTGTAGCTGGCGCAATCAAAATGGCATCCGCCCAATCTGCGAGCTCGATATGTGCGATTTTACCAGGGATTTTCTCGTCGAACGTATCTATATAAACATCGTTTTTGGATAAAGCCTGAAAGGTTAGCGGCGCCACAAATTTCGTCGCTGATTCACTCATTAAAACTTTAACTTGCGCACCGGCCTGAACAAGTTTACTTGTTAATGCGGCCGATTTGTATACAGCAATTCCTCCTGTTACACAAACAAGTATCTTCTTATTATCAAGCATCTAATCACTCCATCACTGGTATTCTTAAGAATTCCTTTAGATACATCTTTTATATCATATATTATCTATTAAATTTGCACTAATATGTTTTACTATATAATTCGAAAACATATCATCATCAAAAAAAAACAACCTTATTATAATTTCTAAGGTTGTTTTTTGCACCACTGTCTCTATTAATAGTCAAGACGACCTTCAGTTTCCACACGATATGTTAAATCACCAGAATGGATTTCCTCAAGAGCCTTTCCAACATGTTTATGAGATACGGGCTTTGCAATTCTTGTGCCTTCTCCGGACTCTTGCATATAGCGTGCACGTTTAGCTGCAACAGACACCAAAGAATACTTAGAATCAATTTTTGTTAATAATGAGTCAATAGATGGATACAACATATTATTTATCATCCTCCAATAATTTTTTATATCTTTTTTCCACTCGTTCACGACGAAGATGTTCAGCTACCACGATTGAATTAATACGTTCGCATGCATGTTCCACACGATCATTTTCAACTACATAATCATACAGGTTCATCATTTCGATTTCTTCACGTGCCGCTTTCATTCTGTTTCGAATTAACTCATCTGTCTCCGTACCTCTTGTTACGATACGATTTTCGAGTTCCTTTAAGCTCGGTGGTGCAAGGAAAATAAATAGTCCGTCAGGAAACTTTTCACGAACCTGACGCGCTCCCTGTACTTCTATTTCAAGAAATACATCCTTACCTTCATCCAACGTTTTGCGGACGTATTCAATCGGTGTACCATAATAGTTTCCTACATATTCGGCATGCTCCAAAAGTTCATCATTGGCGATCATTTCTTCAAATTGTTTCTTGGATTTAAAGAAATAATCCACACCATCAACTTCTCCCTCACGAGGATTTCTAGAAGTTGCTGATATCGAATACTGAAAATCAACATCCGGCTGAGAAAAAATCGCTTTTCTGACCGTTCCTTTTCCTACGCCAGATGGACCTGATAAAACAATTAATAATCCTTTTTCTTCCAAAACTTTCACCTATCCTTCCAACACGCTCTCATCACGGTCATGTAACCTAGCAGCAACTGTCTCCGGCTGTACCGCAGATAAGACAACATGATCACTATCCGTTATAATGACGGCGCGCGTCCTTCTTCCATATGTAGCATCTATGAGTGAACCTTTGTCGCGGGCATCCTGAATAATCCTTTTAATGGGCGCTGATTCAGGACTTACAATGGTGACAATACGATTAGCAGAAACAATATTCCCAAATCCAATATTTATCAACTTTATGGACATTGAAGCAGCCTCCATCCCTCTCACCTAGTGTGTGCTTGTATGTACGGTCATAAACTGCATTATTCTACATTTTGAACCTGTTCCTTCATTTTCTCAAGAATTGTTTTCATTTCGACCACTTTTCTTGCGATTATTGCATCATTGGCTTTAGATCCAATTGTATTTGTTTCCCGATTCATCTCCTGTATCAGAAAATCCAGTTTCCTGCCAATTGTCCCACTTGCCTCTAATGATTCTAAAAATTGAGCAATATGGCTTTTTAGCCTTAAGATCTCTTCATGGATATCTGCCTTATCTGTAAATAAGACTATTTCTGTTAATATCCTGTTTTGATCAAGATCAATGGTATCGCCAACCGCTTCATCAAGCTTTTGTTTAAGTCGGTTTCTATACAGCTTTACAACTTCTGGTGCCCGTTCCCTGACAGCCTCAACTTCCGCTTCAAGCATTAGAACATGCGTGATTAAATCACTTTTCAAGAAGTTACCTTCTCTTTCCCGCATATGACATAATCGGGAAGCTGCTTCTTCTACCGTATCCATCAGCATATGTTCGATGTCAGCATTTACTTCTTCCTTCTCATCGATATGAATAATGTGTTCGAGATGCAGCAAATCTGTCATCTCCGGTTCTGTATACGCACTGTACTTATCATTGAATTCAGTAGTTATATTCATAAATTGATCAATTAAATCCCAATTAGGTGTCATGGTTCTCTTAACATTACCATCGCCCTGCAGGCTGATAAACACTTCAATTCTGCCTCTATGCAACTTTTGCTGAATAATCTTTTTAATTCTGTCTTCATACATAAGCAGTTGTCGAGGTGATCGGATACTGCATTCAAAAAACCGATGATTTACACTTTTCATTTCTATGGTTATGGATAATGCGTCGTTTTCTGTTCTTGCTCTTCCATACCCTGTCATGCTTAAAATCATCCATACCCAGCTCCAATCAGTAACATTATACACTCTATTATAAAAATAAAAAGGTAATAGAGCTCACTCTACTACCTTAAAAATTATATCACAATTTATTTGGATTTACTTACATAAAATGTACCTGCCAATAAAAAAGTTGGAATGGAAGCCATACCGATAATCAATAACCAGTCACGTGGAGCTATCGGCACTGTATGGAATACGGACTGTAAAGGCGGGTAGTACAGAGCAATGACCATAAGAAGTAAGGAAGATATGACTGCCCCGACCAGGTACTTATTGCCAAATGGGTTCCTTGAAAAGATTGATTTTTCACTTCTGCAATCAAATACATGTATTAACTGTGCAAGCACCAAGGTCACAAAGGCCACGGTCTGTGCATATTGTAAACGATCAGGATTTGACTGATAGACAGTAATAAACGCGAGTAAGGTGGCTATTCCAATCAAAAAGCCCCTCGAGACAATTTTCCAGCCCAACCCCCTTGCAAATACCCCCTCTTTTGGATGGCGAGGTCCACGCTTCATTACATTCTCTTCTGGCTGGTCAAGGCCAAGTGCCATAGCCGGCAATCCATCAGTGACCAGGTTTACCCATAGAATTTGGATTGGTAATAAAGGTAATGGCAGTCCCATAATCATCGCAAACAGCATGACCAAAATTTCCCCAACATTAGAAGCCAATAAATATCGTATGAATTTACGAATGTTTTCATATATATTTCTGCCTTCTTTAATCGCTGACTTTATGGTGGCAAAATTATCATCCATTAAAATTAAAGAGGATGTTTCTTTAGCTACGTCCGTTCCTGATATCCCCATTGCTATTCCAATATCCGCAGCCTTTATTGCCGGTGCATCATTCACACCGTCCCCGGTCATGGCAACGATATGACCTATTCGCTGAAAAGCACTGACAATTTTCAATTTATGCTCTGGCGAAACACGGGCAAAAACGGTTGTTTCATCTACAATATTTTCTAAATCTTCAACGGACATGGCGTCAAGTTCTTTCCCGGTCAGCAACCGATCTCCTTCTCGAAAAATATCTAGCTGCTTCCCAATAGCCTTTGCGGTAACCATATGATCACCCGTTATCATGACCGTTTTAATGCCTGCATCCCTGCATTCTGCAACCGCCTTCTTCACTTCAGAACGAGGCGGGTCCATCATGCCTTCCAACCCCAGGAATATCAATTCATTTTCTGCATCCGACTGATCCAGGATTGCTTGATTGGCCGGTACACTTTTATAAGCAACCGCTATTGTCCTTAAGGCTTGTTCACCCATTTGTTCAGTTGTATTCACTATAGAATTCAGGATTGGCTGGTCCATATATTGCACCCTGCCGTTGCTCATAAATGATGTACATTTCCCAAGTAAAACATCCGGTGCACCCTTTGTCACAACAAACTGCCTTCCGTTTTTATCTTTTACCAGCACACTCATTAATTTACGTTCTGACTCAAAAGGAAATTCCTTTATAATCGTATATTTCTCGAATAAAAGCTGACGGTCGATGCCCTTTTTCATAGCTGCAACCAACATAGCCCCTTCCGTGGGATCTCCATCTATATAGTACTTTTTCTTTTTTAATTTAAGCTCGGCGTTATTACAGAGGATCCCATAGGTGAGCAATTGCTTTAGCTCCGTATCATCGCTATGTCCGCTCAAACTTTCAAAAGTACCTGTTGGATCGAACCCTTTTCCGGATACTGACCAATGTTGCCCGGAACACCAGACCTTAGTAACCATCATCTTATTCTCCGTCATCGTCCCTGTTTTATCTGAACAAATAACGGATGCACATCCCAGCGTTTCCACAGCAGGGAGCTTACGCACAATCGCATTTTGCCGAATCATTCTCTGAACTCCGAGGGATAATGCAACCGTAACAATTGCAGGCAATCCTTCCGGAATAGCAGCTACAGCCAAAGATACTCCTGCAAGAACCATAGTATATAGATTATTACCTTGTAAAACTCCTATACCAACAACCAACACCGTTAGGAATAAGGCAGCAATAATCAGTACTTTCCCCAATTGTTCCAGCCGAAGCTGCAATGGGGTTTGTTGAGTATTGGCTTTTTGCAATAAATCTGCAATTTGACCCATGGCAGTCTTCATTCCTGTTGCAACAATTATTCCCTCACCTGACCCTCGCGTTACCATTGTTCCCATAAACGCCATATTAACCTGATCACCGATGCCTTCAGGTACATAACTCGTTGGTTCATCTGTTTTAGTGACAGGGAGAGATTCGCCCGTTAACGCAGATTCTTCTATTTCAAGATTATATTGTTTGACAATCCTCATATCTGCACCAATTCGATCTCCACTGGAAAACTTCACTATATCTCCCGGCACACAATCATTTGCAGGAATTCTCGACCATAAACCATCCCGCAAAACATTCATTTGCGGTGCGGCCATTTCCTTTAAAGCTTGCATGGATTTTTCTGCTTTCCTTTCCTGAAAAAAACCCAATAAACCATTTATTAATACAATCATGATAATGGCAATCGCATCAATATACTCCCCCAGTAAGCCTGAAACGAGAGTAGCTGCAAGTAAGACGAGTACCATAAAATCTTTAAACTGCTGAAAAAACAAAATTAGAGCAGATTGCTTTTCTCCTTCAGCCAATTCATTCTTACCATATTGATTCTGCCTCTTTTTTGCTTCCTGGTGACTTAAACCTTTGTTTGTATGTACTCCAAAAGCGGATTGCAACTTATCTTTGTCCATTTCTACCAGCTTCATGTGACGTTTACAACCTCCTTGACAATCCGGATAACTTTCTTTAGTACATGTTTATTCAGAGTTGTCCTAAAAAATGCTATACTTGTTAGACTGGAATTTATAACTCAAAAAAACTACTTACTTAATAGAAGAAGGTGTCACGCATATGTCCTTTGATGGATTTTTCACAAGAGCAATGACCGAGGAGCTATCCCAAACGTTAACTGGTGGCCGAATAACTAAAATTCATCAGCCTTATAAAAATGAATTAATCTTAGTCGTTCGCGCAGGCAGGACCAATCAAAAACTTCTGTTATCCGCACATCCAAGTTACGCACGCGTACAACTAACGGAAGAAAATACGGATAACCCTTCAGAAGCCCCTATGTTTTGCATGCTTCTTCGCAAACATCTGGAAGGGTATTTCATAGAGAAGATCGAACAACCTGAACTGGAAAGAATTATCACATTCGAAATTAGAGGACGCAACGAAATTGGAGACATTACTCAAAAATTATTAATCATCGAAATTATGGGTAAGCACAGCAATATCATCCTCGTAGATAAAGAGAGAAATATGATTATCGACTGTATCAAGCATGTACCACCTGCTTTAAACAGCTACAGAACATTGCTGCCGGGTCACCCCTATGTTTTGCCTCCAAATCAGAACAAGGTCAATCCGCTCCATGATATCGAGAAAGGCCTTCAATATATTGACTATATGGCTGGGAAGATTGATAAACAATTAGTCACACAATTTGCCGGCGTATCTCCTTTGCTAGCAAAAGAAGTAACCTATCGGGCCGGCCTAGTAAATAGAGAGACTGTTCCAGCAAGCTTTACTAAAATAATTGAACAGTTAAAGTCCCATCAATACACACCGACATTGGTATCAGGTAATAAAGATGCTTTCTACCTTATACCTCTTGAACACCTGAAAGGAAGTACGAAAGAATTCCCTTCTCTAAGTTCACTGCTGGACCGCTTTTATTATCAAAAAGCGGACCGCGATCGTGTCAAACAACAGGCATATGACTTGGAACGGATTCTCTCAAACGAAAAAGAAAAAAATGAAAAGAAACTGATTAAATTGAAAGAGACACTGCAGGATTCGGAGAAAGCAGATATTTTCAAAAAATACGGGGAACTGATAACCGGCCATATTTATGCTTTAGATAAAGGTATGAACAATGCCGAAGTGATTGATTATTATGATGAAACTCAACCTACAATTACAATAGAGCTTGATGTCAGAAAGACCCCTTCCGAAAATGCGCAATGGTATTTTTCAAAGTATCAAAAAGCCAAGAATGCTAAATCATTTGTAATGGAACAAATCGAAAAAACAAATGAAGAAATTCAATATCTCGATAATCTCATCCATCAAATGAATACAGCATCACCAAGAGATTTGCAGGAAATCCGTGAAGAGCTTGAAGAAGGCGGATATGTGAAAAAAAGATATACCAAAAAACAAGGAAAGAAAAAAGATTTGAAGCCGGTCCTTGATACCTATATGTCCAGCGACGGCATTGAAATTTTGGTTGGGAAAAATAATAAGCAAAACGAATATTTAACCAATCGCTTAGCCGCCAAAAACCAACTTTGGTTTCATACAAAGGATATCCCAGGTTCTCATGTCGTTATCCGTGATGCAAATCCTTCCGAGCAAACGATAACAGAAGCCGCTATGCTGGCAGCCTATTTTAGCAAGGCTCGGCAATCTAGCCGCGTACCGGTTGACTCCACTTTAATCAGACACGTAAAAAAACCGGCGGGGTCTAAACCAGGCTTTGTAACTTATGATAATCAAACAACCTACTATGTTACACCGGATGAAGAATTGGTTCGATCCTTAAAAGCATGAACTAAAACGCATCGGTCCTAATTTAACTGGTTGGGTTTAAGAGTACAAAAATTAAATTAGAGTAATAAAAAGAGGTTCAAATCGCATATTGATTTGGACCTTTTATTTTTGTTGATGTATAAAGGTTTATATTTAAAAAATATGAAAATTAGTAACGTAATTGACATACTAATTAACAGGATGACATTGCACATTGTCACTGATTTAAATTAGATGCTAAAATGGTTGCTCTCGCATATGCGATCTTTAAACTTTTAACACCATTCTTACTGTTTTTAGGATTTGACCATCAAAATCATCATCAAACTCTTTGACAACCTCAAAACCTTTGGCTTCATAAAAGGTCTTTCCGATTTTATTATCCTTTTCGACATTTATATAAATCTCATTTACACCGTCTAAATCTTTAATCCCCTTTTCCAACAATGCTGAACCTATGCCCTTACCTTGTTGTTCTGGATAAAGATAAATAGCCCCTAACTCAACTTTTCCATTTTCTCTTACTGGAGAAAAGTTAGCAAAACCCACGACTTCACCATCTACTTCAACTACAAAAAGAGTAGAACGTTCTAACCGTTGCTTCATCCTTTCATCATTGTAAGCCGTTTTCAAGAAACTTTCTTGTACCTCTGAAGGAATTATTCCTTCGTACGTAACATTCCATGTTGTTTTTGCCACTTTTTGAACTTGTTTTATATCTTCTTGTTGCATTTTACGAATTACATATGCCATTCTAATCAGCCTTCCATTTGTTATTTAATTCCAATAATTTAAAAAATATAACATTTGTTATGATAAAAATGGACATGTTCTATTAACGTTTTTGAAAAAAGATGAAAAAGAGCATTATGGTGAACAATGCTCTTCATCTACTAAATATCATGTTATTTACTCTGTGAGATTTCCTTTAATTTGATTGCTGTATGTAATGCTGTTTGATGTTTTTGTACTTCAAATCCGAACCCGTTAGTCCCAATCCGCTGCGTTTACGTTTTGTTTTATGATTCTTTTGTAAGAGACTTAAATACAAAATAAGAATAGGCCGTCGGTACAATTACGATAATAGCAACTACACCCGTGATTATATAAAACTCCCATTCCATTGGCATAAAGTACGTCAGGAAAATGAGCAGACCCCCACCCATAAATAATTTACCGCCTAACCTATGCGTTTTTCTCCAAACTTCATCATTGCTAAGTGTCCATGGCGTGCGAATTCCAATGAAATAATTGGTCCTTGCTTGCTGAAGATAATTGCCAATAATCATAAATAAAACACCAACAAACGGACCAGCCAAACGTTCCATTGGGATATTAATCCCCAAACAAATAAGCAGTATAATCATATTGATGACAAAAAACAATGTAATCATGGCATAGTTTATTATCAGATAACCCCTTGAAAAATAATTATAATTTTTCTTTTTCGGATCAATTTTGGGTAAAATCATCATTAAAAGATAAGTAAAAACCATAATGGCATGCAGGGTAAAAAAAGCCGTTCCTTTTGATTGGTATCCATCCGCTCCATCCTTCCCCCAGTGAATCGGCACCACTTCAGGTAACGATGAAAAATTAATCAGCCAGCTAATCACCGAAATAGCCATTAAAATAATCGGAAACAAATGTTTTTTCATAATCATTCCCTCTTCCTTTTTTAATCTTTTTGGGGCTTCGTAATCCCGTAGACCCAACCGATCAGGTCCTGCAGTACAGTTGTGTTTAAAGAATAATACACATATTGTCCCTTTTTAATATGATGAACCAAGCCCGCTCCTTTTAAGATTTTTAAATGCTGAGAAATGCTTGGCTTGGACATATCAAAATGCTCATGTATCTCCCCTGCTGTTAAATCACCATCTTTTAATAAATCAAGAATTTTTCTGCGTGTGGGGTCCGATAAAGCTTTAAAAGTCTCATTCATTTCAATTCCCCCATAATATATTGGTATTAAATAAGTATTTAAGTAATTACTTAAATTGTAAATGAACTCAGCAAACTTGTAAATAAGCGGATTTATTGGTTGCTAAAACTAAATATACTGGAAAAGAAGAGGTATTTTATCTCTAGTTTTAAATACCTGTATGGCAGATTATTATAAGCAGCAAAAAGATTAGTTTATGATGGGTTTATCTCCTGTTCATTTATAAAACTATGAATTAAAAAAGGATAAAATCCTGATGATTCAGACTTTATCCATATTAAACCGTTATGCACTTAATAAATCCAGCTTTCATCATAAGGATTCTGCTTCCATTTGCGCAGTTTATTCAGCTCATCCTTCGTCACATACTGATGTTCTTCCGCTACTTCGATAAGTGTTGAATAATCGCTTAAGGAGTAAGATGGAACTTCAATATTAGCAAATGCCATACTTGCTTTATCCATTTCGTATGTAAAGATTGATACAACCCCGAGTACATCGCAGTCTGCTTCACGCAAGACCTGAACACATGCAATTGAACTGCCGCCAGTTGAAATCAAATCCTCTACAATTACTACCTTATCGCCTTTTTCAACTTTCCCCTCAATTTGATTTCCTTTACCATGTCCTTTTGCACTGGAACGAATATAAATCATTGGTAAGTGGAGTTGTTCACTTACCCAGGCAGCGTGCGGTATACCTGCTGTAGCTGTTCCTGCAATAATTTCTGCTTCAGGGAATTTTTCATTTATTAATTGAGCCAGGCCTTTTGCTATATCCTTCCTCACTGCCGGATAAGACATCGTTAAACGATTATCACAATATATCGGGGATTTGAGGCCGGATGACCAGATAAAAGGGTTGCTTGGCTGCAAGGCTACAGCCTGAATAGATAATAATTGTTCTGCTATTTTTCTTTTCATATTTTTCTCTCCCATTCGGTAACTATCTCATGATAAGCCCCTACTGGATCCTCTGCCGTTGTAATACTTCTTCCCACGACGATAAAATCACTGCCCTGTTCACTAGCCATAAATGGTGTAGCTACCCTTGTTTGGTCCCCTGCTGTATCACTGCCAAGACGAATTCCAGGAGTGACTGTACAGAAGTTCGTCCCAACCTGATTTTTAATTTGCTGAACCTCATGTACGGAGCAAACGACTCCATCAAGACCTGAATCTTTAGCTAATTGACTGTAATGAATCACACTTTCAGCCAGGGTCGTCTGAATGAGTTGCTCTCGTCTCATCTGTTCTTCACTTGTACTTGTCAATTGCGTAACAGCTATACAAATCGGTCTTTTTCCTCCAGCCTGAGTACCCTTTTCAAGACCTTCAAGTGCATATTCCATCATCTTTCTTCCGCCTGCTGCATGAACATTAACCATATCGACTCCCAGTCTTGCCACTATCTCCATTGCTTTCCCAACCGTACTCGGGATATCATGCAATTTCAAGTCCAAAAAAATGTCATGTCCCAATTCTTTAATTGCCGTAATGATAGAAGGACCTTCTCCGTAATAAAGCTCCATACCTACTTTAACAGCCAATTTTTCATCCTTAAATTCCCTCAAAAAATGAAGAGTAAGCTCTCTATTCGGAAAATCAAGCGCGATGACCGATGTATTGCGCATTCTTTTTCCAGCTCCTTCCTATACATTCTGATATATGATCAATCCCAAGCGATGTAAGAAGTTCCGGCAGAGCATCAATAATCTCAGGCATGACAAACGGATTGATAAAGTTTGCTGTTCCCACCGCAACTGCATTCGCACCCGCATAAAGAAATTCAATCACATCCTCAGCCGTTTCTATGCCTCCCATGCCAATGATAGGAATGGAAACTTGCGAGCTCACATCGTGAATCATACGAATGGCAACCGGTTTAATGGCAGGTCCTGATAAACCACCTGTCCGATTGGCTAAAACAGGCTTGGCTGTTTTGAGATCAAGTCTCATTCCTATTAGTGTATTAATCATCGTCAGTCCATCGGCGCCACCTTCTTCTACTGCCTTTGCAATGGAAACAATATCGCTGACATTTGGAGATAATTTAACGTAGATGGGTACCGACGACACGTCTTTAACCGCTTTTGTTAATTCTTTAGCGACAGTCGGGTCAGTACCAAATTGAATACCTCCGCATTTAACATTCGGACAAGAAATATTCAGTTCAAGTGCATGTACATTTGGAGCTTTACTGATCTGTCTAGCTGTCTCCACATAATCATCCATGGTGGTCCCAGCCACATTTGCAATAATTGGTACGTCGAAACTTTCAAGCCAGGGAAGCTCCTCACTCATAACCTTATCCAAGCCGGGATTTTGAAGACCAATGGCATTCAGCATCCCTGCATTCGTTTCCGCAACCCTTGGGGTCGGATTTCCGTAACGCGGTTCAAGTGTGGTTGATTTTATGATGACGGCACCCAGTTTACCGAGATCATAGAACTGGCTGTACTCTCTGCCAAAACCGAAACAACCCGAGGCTGGCATAATCGGATTTTTTAACGTTAATCCGGGCATCTGCATGCTTAAAGAATTATTCATATAATTACCTCCTCTGAACGAAACACCGGTCCATCCGTACATATCTTCCGGTACCCTTTTTCCGGTGTACGGCATACACAGGCAAAGCAGGCTCCAATCCCGCACCCCATTCTCTCTTCAAGTGAGATAAACACCTTTTTTTCTTTATACTTCTCCATAACCGCCTTCAGCATGGGCGTTGGTCCGCATGTATACACCCCATCACTATCCTGGAAGGCAGAGACACTCGTTACATATCCTTTATCCCCGCACGAGCCATCTTCCGTAGTGATAATGGTCTCCCCCAGTTCAGCAAATTCTTTTTCATAAAAAATATCTGTTGCCGTACGCAGACCTAGAATGTGCTGTACAGATACACCTTTTGCCGTAAAATCTCTTGAAAGCTGCAATAAAGGCGGTATCCCAATCCCTCCGCCAATCAAAAGTGCCTTGCCTCCCGGTCTCACTTCTTCAACCGGAAAGCCATTCCCAAGCGGTCCCATTACATCGACTTTTTCCCTCGTTTTTTTCTCTGATAGAATACTGGTTCCTTTTCCTTCCACTCTGTAAACGATTGTAAAACGAGATTGCTCGGGATCAATCTGGCATATACTGATTGGCCTGCGCAGCAAAGGATCTATCCTGTTAGATACTCTGATATACACAAATTGCCCCGGCATTTTCATGGAGGAGACAAGTGTCCCCTCCAAAGTCATTTCAAATATTTTCGGCGCAATCATTCGATGGCTGACAACAGTCATCATCTCTTTTTGAATCATAAGCTGATTGCCTCCCTGGCCGTTTCCATATGGTTCATTTTAGTTGTCGAAAAGGTTAAAGACTCCAACACGGTTAAAATGGCATTGGCCGTATCCAATGATGTCAAGCAAGGAATCCCATTTTCAACCGATTCACGGCGAATCCGGAAGCCGTCGCGTTCCGGCTGTTTGCCCTTGGTTAAGGTATTGATTACCAACTGTGCTTTGCCATTATGAATCATATCCAATAAATCCGGATTATCACTGCCGATTTTCCCAACAATTCGGCATGGGATATTTGCTTGATCCAACACCTGCGCTGTCCCCTCGGTAGCTATGATTTGATAGCCAATTTCATTAAAACGTTCCGCAAGTTGTGCAGCTTCTTTTTTATCTTTGTCTGCTATAGTCAAGAGAACAGACCCATGTTGTTTAATATGAATACCTGAAGCAATTAAGCCTTTATACAGCGCCTTTTGTAAAGTTTCATCTTTCCCCATCACTTCCCCAGTTGACTTCATCTCTGGTCCGAGCGTTATTTCAACCTGGCGAAGCTTCGCGAATGAAAATACAGGTACTTTCACGTAAACTCCTGCCTTTTCAGGTACAAGTCCATTTTCGAAACCATAATCTTTAAGCTTTTGTCCCAAAATGACCTTAGTAGCCAATTTCGCCATCGGAACATTGGTGATTTTACTCAAAAAAGGAACAGTTCTGCTTGAACGTGGATTGACTTCAATCACATATACTTCATTGTTGGAAACAACATACTGGATATTAAATAACCCAATGATATTTAAGCCCTTTGCCAGTTTAATCGTATAGTCCACGATTTTCCCTTTAATTTCCCCTGATAGATTTTGTGGAGGGTAGACCGCAATAGAATCACCGGAATGGACTCCAGCCCGTTCAATATGCTCCATGATTCCCGGAATAACGACTGTTTCACCATCAGTTATCGCATCTACTTCAATTTCTGTCCCTGTCAAATAACGATCAATTAATACGGGATGCTTCGGATTTACCTTAACAGCATTTTTCATATAGTGAAGCAAATCCTCCTGATCATCCACAATCTCCATTGCTCTTCCACCAAGAACATAGGAAGGTCTTACCAAAATAGGATAACCTATCTCATCAGCGACTTTTACTGCTTCCTCCACTGATAATGCTGTTTTTCCTTTGGGCTGCGGGATGTTCAATTCTGATAAGGAACGCTCAAACATATCACGATTCTCAGATCGATCCACATCTTCAAGGGAAGTACCCAGTATCTTAACCCCTCTTTCGACAAGGGCTGAGGCAAGATTAATGGCAGTCTGACCGCCAAATTGTACAATGACACCTTCTGGTTTCTCTAAGTCTATTACATTCATGACATCTTCAATCGTTAATGGCTCGAAATAAAGTTTGTCGGAAATACTGAAGTCCGTTGAGACCGTTTCCGGATTACTGTTAATAATAATCGCTTCATAGCCTGCTTCTTTAATCGCCCAGACAGAATGAACCGTTGCATAATCAAATTCAACTCCCTGCCCGATTCGGATCGGCCCTGACCCCAGTACGACCACACTTCTGCGAGATGTTACAATAGACTCATTTTCATCCTCGTAACTGGAATAAAAATAAGGTGTCTCAGATTCAAACTCTGCCGCACAAGTATCCACCATTTTAAAGACAGGTTTAATTTGATTTTCTATCCGCCATTTATACACTTCCAATTCCGAGCTGTTCCAAAGACTAGCTAAGCTATAATCAGAGAATCCTAGTTTTTTGGCAGTTAATGTATATTCTGGATGAAAAGGTGTCTCTATAAGGTTACTTTCCATCTCAATGATTTTTGAGAACTTATGCAGGAAGAATAAATCGATTCCAGACCATTCGTGAATCACCTGAATCGTCAATCCTCGCTTCAGCCCTTCGGCGATATAAAATAGTCGCTCATCCGTTGCCGTTCTAATTTGGTTTTCTATATCTTCATTTGTGAACATCTCAGCATTTGGCAGTTCAAAGTGCAAGATTCCAACCTCAAGGGAGCGAATTGCTTTTAAAAGAGATTCCTCGAACGTTCTGCCAATTGCCATGACCTCTCCGGTTGCTTTCATTTGTGTTCCTAAGATTCTGTTTCCTTCCTCAAATTTATCAAAAGGCCAGCGCGGTATTTTGGTTACGACATAATCCAGGGCTGGTTCAAAGCTGGCATATGTTTTACCGGTAACAGGATTAAGCATCTCATCAAGTGTCAATCCAACGGCAATCTTAGCCGCAAGCTTAGCAATTGGATAACCAGTTGCTTTAGAGGCAAGAGCAGACGAACGGCTTACCCTTGGGTTGACCTCAATAATGTAGTAATGGAAGCTATCCGGATCGAGAGCAAGCTGTACATTACAACCTCCTTCAATCTTTAAAGCACGGATGATTTTCAACGAAACATTTCGCAATAATTGGTATTCCCGATCGCTCAGTGTTTGGCTCGGTGCCACGACAATCGAATCCCCAGTATGTATCCCGACAGGATCAATATTTTCCATATTACAAACTACAATCGCACTATCATTTGAATCTCTCATGACCTCATATTCAATTTCCTTGAACCCTGCAATGCTTTTTTCCAGCAAGCATTGGCTAACAGGACTGCTCATTAGGCCGCCAGCTACGATTTCACGTAATTCCCCTTCGTTTGAACAGATTCCGCCGCCTGTTCCTCCAAGTGTATAAGCCGGTCGTACAATCACAGGGTATCCTACATCCTGAACAAAAGCCTCGGCTTCTTCCAGCGTATATATTATTTCGCTGTCCGGAACCGGTTCGCCTAACTTCATCATTAAGTTTCGGAATAACTCACGGTCCTCAGCCTGCTCAATTGCAGATAACTTTGTTCCCAGAATTTCTACACCGCATTCTTCTAGAACTCCAGACTTGGACAGCTCTATAGCCAGATTCAATCCAGTTTGCCCTCCAAGTGTCGGCAATAAAGCATCGGGACGTTCTTTACGAATGATTTTACTGACAAACTCTAACGTTAAAGGCTCAATGTATACGGCATCTGCAATTTCCGTGTCTGTCATAATCGTAGCAGGATTGGAGTTTACTAAAACAACACGATATCCTTCCTCTTTTAAAGCCAGACAGGCTTGTGTACCTGCATAATCAAATTCTGCCGCCTGACCAATTACAATTGGTCCGGATCCAATAACCAAAATCGATTTAATATCTGTGCGTTTACTCATTTTACCGCCTCTTTCAGCTTGGATTTCTCAATCATTGTGATAAATCGATCGAATAAATAGTTTGTATCTTCTGGTCCCGGGGATGCTTCCGGATGATACTGGACTGTAAACGCATCGTGATATTTATGTTTCAAACCTTCAATTGTGCCATCATTTAAAGCAATATGTGTAACTTCCAGGTCCGTTTTCTCAATAGACTTATATTTTACTGTGTATCCATGGTTTTGTGATGTCAGTGCTACTTTACCTGTTGTTAAATCCTTAACTGGATGATTAGAGCCGCGATGCCCAAATTTTAATTTTTCGGTTTCAGCGTTACACGCTAAAGCAAATAGCTGATGTCCAAGACAAATACCGAAAAGTGGAACTTTTCCGATTATTTTTCTTATCATTTCAATCGCATCCGGAACATTTTCAGGGTCTCCCGGTCCATTGGTCAGCATGATGCCATCCGGACGCAGTGTCATAATTTCTTCAAAGGTTGTGTTATAAGGAACAACAATTACATCACAGTCTCGGTTATTCAATTCCCTTAATATTCCGTGTTTCATTCCGAAATCTACAATGACCACTCGATAACCGCGTCCTGGACTTGGATAAGCTTTTTTGGCAGAAACCTTTTGAACCTGATTACGCGGCAGTACAGTTGCTTTTACTTGATGAAGCATCGTTTCAGTGTCTTTTGTTACTGAACAAATAACGCCTTTTACTGTCCCTTTTTCACGTATCATTCTTGTTAGTTTTCTTGTATCAATCCCTGAGATACCGGGAATGTTCTTGATTTTCAGATACTCATCCAGTGAAAAATCACTTCTCCAATTGGATGGAAAATCAGCCACTTCTTTTACAATTAAGCCACTTAGGCTGGGGGTTATAGATTCAAAGTCATCACGATTAATCCCGTAATTACCGATTAGTGGGTAGGTCATCGTAATAATCTGGCCGCAATAAGAAGGATCCGATAAAATTTCCTGATAGCCAGTCATTCCTGTATTAAAAACAACTTCTCCAATCTTATCGCATTCTCCCCCGAATGCTTCTCCGATAAAAATGGTCCCATCTTCTAATATTAATTTTCTTTTCATTCAGAAAAACTTCCTTTCTGCCAAACTATATTTCCTTCTACTATCGTCAATACAGGCCACCCTTGACAGCTCACGTCGGCAAATGGTGTATTCTTACCCTTGGAAAGAAAGTTCTCCGGATTGATGACTTGCTCCTCTTCTAAATCAAGCAAGACGAGATCTCCATGTCGACCAATCTCTATTTTTCCGTAATCAAGATTGAATGCCTGCGCTGGTTTGATTGTTAAGAAATCAATTAATTGTTTAAGGGTCATCACTCCCTTTTTCACCAAATATGTATACAGCAGCGGAAATGCTGTCTCCAGGCCAACAATACCAAACGGTGCAAGCCTGATATTCTGTGATTTCTCCTCTGCTGAATGAGGCGCATGATCAGTTGCGATAAAATCAATCGTCCCATCTAACAGACCTTCAATCAATGCCATTTTGTCATCCTCACCTCTTAAAGGCGGATTCATTTTAAAATTGGTATTGAGTCCCTTTATATTCTCTTCGGATAATAGCAAATGATGGGGAGTTACTTCTGCTGTTACATGAATGCCCGCCTTCTTTGCCTCACGGACCGTTCTGACCGACTCCTTTGTACTGATATGACAGACGTGATAATGACATGCCGACGCCTCAGCCAGTAAAACATCCCTAGCAATATGGACCGCCTCACAAACTGAAGGGATACCAGGTAATTGATGTTCCCTCGAATAGATTCCTTCATGTACACAGCCATTCTGGATTAACGTATTCTCCTCACAATGGGCAACTATGGTCATATCAAGTGCTGCAGCTTTTTTCATAGCTTCAAGCATCATTCCGGCCGACTGGACACCGACACCATCATCGGTAAAAGCGAATGCTCCCGAATTCTTTAAAGCTGCAAAGTCAGTTAATTCCTTTCCAAGTTCGCGTACAGTGATCGAGGCATAGGGCAGTACCCTTACGCTTGCCGTTTCTCTTATTCTAGTATTCAACCAAAGCATTTGTTCGGCTGAATCCGGAACCGGACGTGTATTCGGCATAGAAGCAACTGTTGTAAAACCACCCTTTGCAGCAGCTTTTGTACCCGTTTCAATTGTTTCCTTGTGCTCTCCGCCGGGCTCTCTTAAGTGGACATGTAAATCAATAAACCCTGGAGCCAACAAATATCCCTCCGCGATGATGATGTTTGCCTGTTGATCAAGCAACTCATCTTGGATATCGATGATGAATCCATCTTCAATTAAAATATCCTTGGTGACTTGTCTTCCTTCTTCAGAAAAAAAACGCGCGCTTTTGATAAGTGTATTCATGATTTACCGCTCCTTCCCTATGCTCGATACTTTTTTTAAAGCAGCCATCCTCACGTATACTCCATTTGCCATTTGTTTGAATATTCGCGAACGCTCACATTCAACTAAAGAATCATCAATTTCAACGCCTCTGTTTACTGGAGCAGGATGCATAATTATACATTCCTTCTTCAAACGATTTTCTCTTTCAATTGTCAAACCATATCTGTACAGATACTCCATTTTTCTACTAATCGGCATTCCCTCTGTATGACGTTCATGCTGGATGCGGAGCAGCATAACTACATCAGAATTTTTGATAGCATCGTCAATTGATTCATAAGAAATTATACTGCCAGGAAGGCTGGCCCAATCCTGCGGTCCTGTGAATACTACCTTCGCACCGAGCCTGGTTAGTGTTTCTGCATTTGAGCGAGCCACACGACTATGTCTTATATCACCTACAATTGCTACTTTTAATCCTTGGAATGTATCGAATTCTTGCTTAATGGTCATTAAATCGAGTAAACATTGCGTAGGATGGTGACCACATCCATCACCAGCATTTATTATGGATAAATATACACCACTTTGTATTAAATTTGCAAAATAATTAACTTCCGAATGACGAATGACTACCGTTTCCACTCCAATTGCCTCTAAAGCTTTCACTGTATCGGTCAGGCTTTCACCTTTTAGTACACTCGATGTTTGCACTTCAAATGGGATCACATCGAGACCCAATTTCCGCTCTGCCATTTCAAAGCTGACTTTTGTCCGTGTACTTGGTTCAAAAAATAGATTGGCTACAAAGTGCCTTCTCACCGGCGTCCAAATCTCCCCACTCGCAAATGCCTCCGCATCCGATAGCAAATTTAAAATTTCCTCATTCGATAAATCCGTCATCGTAAGCAAGTGTTTCATAGTCAACCAGCCTCCTATATTCTAAAAAAAAACCCTAATTCGCTTTAACGAATCAGGGTTTTAGTTTAATTATCGAATGATTCCATAAGATATTGGAATTATTCAACTTAACCTAATCCCTGTCTATTAATTGGATGATCTATTATCAACCTTGACTTTCGTTGGTTTCTTTACCTGGAAGCACAAGATTTAAGATGACACCTACAATGGCGGCCAATGCCATACCAGAAATGGAGGCATGTTCGGTGATTTTGAGCATTGCTCCACCAACACCAATGATTAAAATGACAGAGGATATGACTAAGTTTCTATTTTTAGATAAATCAATTTTATTATCAATTAACATCCGCAAACCACTAGATGCAATGATACCGAAAAGAAGAATGGAGACTCCTCCCATGACAGCCGACGGGATCGATTGAATCAGAGCCGAAATTTTACCAACAAATCCAAATAGGATTGCGAATACTGCTGCTCCACCTATTACATATACACTGAATACTCTCGTTAGTCCCATAACACCAATATTTTCTCCATAGGTTGTATTTGGAGGACCACCCAGACAGGATGCAATCATGATGGAAACTCCATCTCCAAATAATGAGCGATGCAAACCGGGCTTCTCTACAAAATTACGTCCTGCAATTTTACCTAGAACCAATTGATCCCCGATATGTTCTGCAATTGGGACGATGGCAACTGGAATCATGATCAGAACGATCTCCCATGTTAAAGCTGGTGTATAGTCTACAAATGGTATTGTAAAGTTTGGAATTTGGAACCAAGCTGCTTCTTTTACCGGCGTAAAATCTACGATTCCAAAGAAGCAGGCTGTAATATATCCACCAATAATACCGATTAATACTGGAATAAGTGATAAAAAGTTTTTAAAGAGAACAGAGCATGCGATTGTGATTGCAAGAGTAATTAAAGCTACTGTAATATGTTTTGTACTATAAACAAGAACTGCAGCAGATGAATCTTCATACATGGCCATATTTACTGCTGTAGATGCAAGACCAAGACCAATTACCATAATGACAGGACCAACAACTACTGGCGGTAAAAATTTCAATAGTGTTTCAGGACCCAGTTTTTTAACTAATAACGCAACGAGGGCATAGATAAGTCCTATTAAAAATCCGCCTACTAAAGCCGAACCAACTCCGCTGTTTTGATTTAATATAGTAATAGGAGCGATAAAGGCAAAGGAAGAACCAAGATAAGCAGGTATTTGTCCTTTGGTAATCAGGATGTAAACCAGTGTACCAATACCGCTTGTCAATAAGGCGATTCCCGGATCAAGGCCTGTTAAAATCGGTACGAGAATGGTTGAACCAAACATCGCAAATAAATGCTGCAGACTTAATATAAACCATTGCTTCGGAGTTGGTTTTTCATTGACATCGTACCTAATTTGAGGATTGTTTGCTGTTTCTGTAGAAGTCATAATTATTGCCTCCCTGATGAAAATAATTAGTTTCGAAGGGAGATGATATTTTGCATAAGCAAATATCAGTTACTCCCCCTTTTCAGCCTCACAGGACTGAATTTAAAAAGGAATTATTTATTCAAAAATGGAGACTTGTTCACCGTCATCCATTTCTTTTAATTTGACGACAATTTTTTCGTTTTTGGCAGTAGGGATATTTTTGCCTACATAATCAGCACGGATTGGAAGCTCCCTATGTCCTCTGTCGATCAGGACAGCCAATTGTATTTGAGCCGGCCTGCCGATGTCTACAAGAGCATCCAAGGCTGATCTTACTGTTCTGCCCGTGTACAAAACATCATCGACGAGAATGACCTTTTTATCCTTTAAGCTAAAAGGAACATCTGATCCATTTACAAGCGGCTCCCCATTTTTTGTCTTTGTACTTAAATCGTCCCGGTATAGGGTAATATCCAGTTCTCCAACCGGAATATCCGCGCCTTCAATTTCATGAATTCTTTGTTGAAGGCGCTTTGCAAGAAAAATACCGCGGGTGCGTATGCCGATGATTACACAGTCACCAACACCCTTATTTTTCTCGATAATTTCATGCGCAATTCTCGTTAATGCTCGTGAGATTGCCTTTTCATCAAGTAAGATTGCTTTCTCTAACATTTGATCAATCCTTTCTGTGGGAAATAAAAAATCCTTTTGCCGCATGGGCAAAAGGATATAATGAACCATAGAAAAAGACATACTTCTTCCAATTGTTTATCACGTACCTTCTCAGCCTCACGGGACTGTATTAAAGGACCTTATTAAGTTGTTTCTATATTACTTTAGGATGGATGCCCTTGTCAACAGTCAATTCTTAAAGTTTCCAAAAAATCGACAAAATATGTTGGTAAAGGTGCCTCAAATTCCAAATATTCTTCTGTTCGTGGATGAACAAATCCAAGTACGGCTGCATGCAAAGCCTGTCCATTTAAATCCGGTGTTTTTCTTGGTCCGTATTTTGGGTCCCCTGCAAGCGGATATCCAATATATTTCATATGGACACGGATTTGATGTGTACGTCCTGTTTCAAGCTGGCATTCTATAAAGGAGAAATCCTTAAATCTTTCCAGCACATGAAAATGTGTAACAGCATGACGTGAATTTTCATCGGTTACTGTCATGCTTTGGCGATCACGTTTATCACGGCCAATAGGTGCATCAATCGTACCTGCATCATGTGGAATGATGCCATGAACAAGCGCCTTGTATTTACGTGTAACTGTTTTTTCCGTTAATTGTTTGACCAATTTCTCATGAGCCATATCGTTTTTTGCTACCATTAGCAATCCTGAAGTATCCTTATCAATGCGATGGACAATTCCCGGTCGCATAATTCCATTGATTCCAGACAAATCTTTACAATGATACATTAAGGCATTCACCAATGTTCCTGACCCATGTCCCACTGCAGGATGTACAACCATTCCTTTTGGTTTATTCACAACGATGACATCAGCATCTTCATAGTAAATATCAAGAGGAATATTCTCAGCAACAACATCAAGTTCCTCTGGTTCTGATGGTGTGATTTCAATAGAGTCACCTGGCTGGCATTTATAGTTTGCTTTTATTTGATTGCCATTAACCACGATGTTCCCTTCTTTAATCCATTGCTGGACTTGGGAACGCGACCATTCTTCATTTAATATAGAAAGGACTTTATCGAGCCTTTCACCTTTATGTTCTTCTGTTACTGTCAGTTTTTTACTATCCATTATTTAACTCCTTAGCTCTTTTTTCCTCTAAAAACATGGCAATCACCAATAATCCGACTCCTATACAAAGAGCAGAATCGGCCACATTAAAGACAGGAAAACTATATGAGAATATATACGTATGCACAAAATCTACCACTTCATTGCGGAAAATACGATCGATAAAATTACCAATCGCTCCTCCAAGGATAAGTCCAAGGGATATCCCCGTCAATTTATCAGTACTGTATTTCTTTATGTAATAGACAATTCCAATAATAACTATGGTTGTCACAATATAAAAAAACCACATTTGCCCTTGAAGAATCCCCCAAGCTGCACCACGATTTCTGTGAGAGGTGATATATAAAAAGTTTTCAATAACCGGTATACTTTCCCCATAAGTCATATACTTAACGACCAGCCACTTCGTAAATTGGTCAATTAAAATGATGAGGAATGCAATCAGATAATAAATAGATAACATGAATGTGCCCCCTACCTGATTAGAATGTCCATATCGTTTTAAAAAGTTGAGCCTCTCTAACAAATGCTGAAAATATTATCAAAAATATAGGCCCTTTCGATATGTTGAAAGGGCCTATATGTGAAATGAGCTCCCGAGAAGTTTATCAGCTTGTTTTAAGTAAATTCTTACCTAGTTATAGATAAAATCTGACATCTTCATAAGTACTGATATACATACTTATAGGAATCAGGAACACATTCACTGAGTATGACATTCACCTTTTTAATATGATTTTACGCCTGAATGCTTAACCCACTTAACCAAGTTCCGGATATTCAGTATCGACCACTGTGGAGCAGCGTTCACATAAAGTTGGATGTTTCACAACTGTACCAACTTCTTTACTGATATTCCAGCAGCGTTCACATGTTTCACCATTTGCTTTTGTTACTGTAATGGCTGCATGCTCTAATTTAATAGCTTCTTCTGGTGCATCGTAAATAGAGCCGGCCACTTCCACTGCAGAAACAATAAATAATTGTTCGAGTCTTTCCTCAATGCCTCCAAGCAATTCTTTTGTTTCTTCATTTACATACAAGGCTACTTTTGCATTTAATGATTTACCAATCACTTTTGCATTCCTTGCTTCTTCAAGTGCTTTAAGGACATCATCACGTACAGCCATAAAATGATCCCATTTTGCTTTAACAGCTGCACTGTTTGCATAGTTTTCTTCAACTGGCATATCTGTTAACTGTACACTCACAGCATCCTTATCCTCGATAAAGCTCCATACTTCATCAGCTGTATGCGGAAGAATCGGCGCAATCAGTTTAACTAATTTCATTACGCATTCATGCAGTACAGTTTGGATTGCACGTCTTTCTTCACCGTTCTCTGCATCACAGTAAAGAATATCTTTTGCATAGTCAAGATAGAAGGAACTTAAATCCTGTGTACAGAAATTATTGATGCTATTAAAGATATCGGCAAATTGATAGTTATCATACGATTTCTTAACCTGACCAACCAGTTCATTTAACTTAATAAGCATATACTGGTCCACTTCATGAAGATTTTCGTAAGAAACAGCGTCACGCTCTGCATTGAATCCGCTCAGGTTTCCAAGCAAGAATCTGAATGTATTTCGGATTTTACGATACACTTCAGATACTTGTTTCAGGATATTATCGGATACACGTACATCTGCTTGGTAATCAACGCTCGCAACCCATAAACGAAGAATATCAGCGCCCATTTGGTTAATAACTTTTAATGGATCAATCGTGTTACCTAGGGATTTACTCATTTTGCGGCCTTCTCCATCAAGTGTAAATCCATGGCTCAATACTTCCTTGTAAGGAGCTTCACCAGTAACAGCAACTGCTGTTATTAAGGAAGAGTTGAACCAACCTCTGTATTGATCAGAACCTTCAAGGTATAAGTCTGCCGGTCTTCTCAGATCTTGCCTTGCTTCAAGGACAGATTGATGGGAGGATCCGGAGTCAAACCATACATCCATAATATCTGTTTCTTTTGTAAATTGACCATTCGGGCTGCCTTCATGTGTAAATCCTTCCGGAAGAAGATCTTTTGCTTCTCTTTCAAACCAAATTGTGGATCCATAACTCGCGAATAAATCAGATACATGCTTAATGGTTTCATCTGTAATAATGGCTTCCCCATTTTCTGCATAAAACACTGGAATTGGTACGCCCCATGCACGCTGGCGGGAAATACACCAGTCTCCGCGATCGCGAATCATGTTATATAATCTGGTTTCTCCCCAAGCAGGAACCCATTTAGTTTCTTTGATTTGGTTTAATAGTTCTTCACGAATATTATCCACTGATGCAAACCATTGGTCAGTAGCACGGAAAATGGTCGGTTTTTTCGTTCTCCAATCATGCGGATAGGAATGTGTAATGAAATCAAGTTTTAACAAAGCACCAACTTCTTGAAGCTTATCCGTGATTTCTTTATTTGCTTTATCATAGAATAACCCTTCAAATCCAGGCGCTTCTGAAGTCATATGGCCTTTACCATCTACTGGACAGAGTACTCCAAGATTGTATTTTTGTCCTACGACAAAGTCATCTTCACCATGTCCTGGAGCCGTATGAACGCAGCCAGTACCTGCATCAGTTGTGACATGCTCTCCTAAAATGACCAATGACTCGCGATCATATAACGGATGTTTGGCAACTACATATTCCAGTTCAGCACCCTTAACAGTTTTCTCAACCTCAGCATTTTCCCATCCAAGTGTTTCTTTTACGGATGACAATAATGATTCTGCAACAATATATTTTGTCCCTTCCACATTTACAACTACGTAGTCAAGTCGTGGATGAACAGCAATCCCAAGGTTAGCCGGAATTGTCCAAGGGGTTGTTGTCCAAATAATAAACTTACTTCCCTCTTCGATAACACCTTTACCATTTGTTACATCAAATGCAACAAAGATTGATGCCGATTTCTTGTCATGGTATTCGATTTCCGCTTCTGCCAAGGCAGATTCACTTGAAGGAGACCAATAAACCGGTTTTAGCCCTTTATAGATATAGCCTTTTTTCGCCATTTCTCCAAAAACCTTAATTTGTTCAGCCTCATATTCCGGTTTTAGCGTAATATACGGATTTTCCCAATCACCTCTTACACCCAAGCGTTTAAACTGATTGCGCTGTTGATCGATTTGCGTATAAGCATATTCCTCACAAAGTTTACGGAACTCAGCAATTGTCATTTCCTTACGATTCACTTTTTTATTTTTCGTTAAAGCTGTTTCGATTGGTAAACCATGAGTATCCCAGCCCGGTACATACGGAGCATTGTATCCATTCATAGATTTGAAACGGACGATAAAATCCTTTAAAATTTTGTTCATCGCATGTCCAATATGGATGTTGCCATTCGCATATGGCGGTCCGTCATGCAGCACAAATTTGGGAAGGTCCTTTGTGCGCTCCTGTACTAATTTGTAGATATCTTTTTCTTCCCATTCCGCCTGGACTTCCGGTTCTCTTTTAGGAAGATTTCCACGCATAGGAAATTCCGTTTTAGGCATCAATAATGTGTCTTTAAATTCCATTACATTCACTCCTTAAGTTTCCGTTGAACATTAGTTACTCTATAAAATACAAAAAAGCCTCTTCATCCCGGTAAAGGGACGAAAAGGCTATATTTCCGCGGTACCACCCTTTTAGAATATTGACTCATCAATATTCCTCTTGGTATTCGTAACGTGAATGACCCGCCGCTTTTTAATGCCAATTACTTGGGTTCAAAAGCAGACTCAGGGATGATCTTCCATTCAGTTTCTTTTACCAGGCTCACACCTACCCCGGCTCGCTAAAAAAAGATTTTTCTGATGTACTGTTCCCGTCTTCGATTTAACTTTTCATTTTGATTTGATTTTTGATAAGATTTGTTAAAACATTATATTCAATAATTCACGAAAAAGTCAAGACCTTACATTTCTTCTTCATGCAGGTCGATGTCAAGTTCCGTGGCATCAACATCATATTTCAGAAGTTTATCCCAATCTTCACTGTTTAATAAATCAAGCTGGGCTTCAACAAGCATTTTAAAACGCATTCTGAATACTTTGGATTGCTTTTTAAGATCTTCAATCTCTATGGCAATCTTTCTTGCTTTCGATAAAGCTTCATTGACAATTCGGTCAGCATTTTTTTCTGCTTCCTTCATAATCAATTTAGCTTCTTTTTGAGAATTTCGTTTGACATCTTCTCCGGCTTCCTGAGCTATAACGATCGATTTATTTAATGTTTCTTCGATACTGGAGAAATGCTCAAGACGATGTTCCAACTCTTCAACTTTAGATTCCAGATCTTTCTTATCACGAAGGACCAACTCATAATCTTTAATGATTTGGTCAAGAAATTCATTTACTTCGTCTTCATCGTAACCTCGGAATCCTCTGCCGAATTCCTTGTTATGTATGTCTAGCGGTGATAATGGCATAGACTGCACCTCCGAATACTGATTCTTCTCTTAATCTTCTCTTAATTATTATACTATGCTTTCGACAGTAATGGTGATATTCCTTCTAAATTCCTGATTATTTTTGAATACCACACTTTATTTTCCATTTATCTTTCTTCGTTTTTCCATCGATAGAAAAAACTTTCATTCTACCTATTCCACGCGTGGATATTACATCACTTTCCCTAATTTCATAAGAATGATTATCAATCTGTTTCCAGTTTACCTTAACGCGTCCCTGCTGCACGAGTGTTTGGCTCTTTTGCCTGGAAATATTCGCAATTGCTGATAAAATGGTATCTAATCTCATAGAAGAAACCGTAACTTGACTTTCCTTCCATTGCTCAGTTACTCTCATGACTTGGTCTATCGGAATTTCCTTAAACTTCACGCCTGCATTTCCCATTTTAGAAATATTCATCTCCAGATAGGAGGCAACATCTTTTGCCACGACAAATTGAACCCGCTCGCCTTCAATCCAAATATCACCAAACTTTTCTCTTTTCAATCCTACCGACATTAACGTGCCCAGGATTTGCCTATGTTTCAAGATCGTAAATTTGGCAGAATAGAATAATTCATAAATGGTCAATTCATAATCCTCTATTTGCGGTTCATAATAGTCCGGGTAAATGAATGCTCGTCTGCGTTCAGCCACTTCGTTTCCTCCATAAAAAGAAACTCGGACATCTCCATCAGTGCCAATTAGCATTCTTACAATTTCGGATTCTCTGGGGTCAAGAAAATCTGTTAATTTTGGTGCATATTGCACCTGTACCTGTTCAATCCATCCAAGTACCTGGTCGATAAATTCGTGTTCTTCCTGACGAAAATGCTGATAAATATTCATTTACATCCTCCAGCTAAAAATAATCAGCTCCCTGTTTTTAAAAGGGAGCTGATTATTACTTTTAAAAAATTGCTGCCAACGCACTGATTCCTACTCTAGCCATATTTAATACAAGAATCGCTACCAGAGGAGATAGATCAATCATGCCAAGCGGAGGGATGATTCTCCTGAACGGTTCTAAAAATGGCTCACATATGCGTGCCAGAAACATCCCAATTCCTGTATCCTTGGCATTTGGAAACCATGACATTAATATGTATATAATCAAGGCCCAGGAATATATGTCTACTGCTTTATAGAGTATCAAAAAAAATATATCCATTATTTGCTTACCACCTTATATCCTCAAGCTCATCTTCTTGGGCATATCCAGAAATAGAACCTGAAACATCAACATTTTCAGGAGTACATAAGAATATATTGGATCCAATACGCTGGATATCTCCACCGATTGCATAAACTGTTCCACTTAAAAAATCAACGATTCTTCTAGCCTGGTCAGGTGAGATTCTTTGAAGATTCACGACTACACCACGGCGATTTTTCAAATGATCGGCAATCTCCTGAGCATCTGCATAAGCTCTCGGTTCCAGCAACACTAACTTGGAAGATTTCTGTATGCTTTGAAGACTCACTATATTTTGTTGTTTCTGTTGCTGCTGCGTATGTTTATTTACTTTTGCCGGAGTCGTTTCTTCCTCCACATATTGCTCTTCATACTCATATTCATCATCTTCGAGCGCAAAGAAATTTTTCATCTTCGATACGATTGACATCATTTACACCTCTCTTTTATTCATTCCCTACCAAGGCTGTTCCAATTCTAACCATGGTTGCGCCTTCTTCAATGGCAATTTCATAATCATTGGACATTCCCATTGAAAGTTCTGTGCACGGGGCATTTTGCAGCATCATCTTTTGTATCAACACTTGCAAATCTTTTAATTTACGGAAACACATACGTATCTCTTCTTCATCATCTGTTAAAGGAGCCATCGTCATAAGTCCCATTACTTTAATTTTGTTAAACTCAGCAAGTTGTTGTACAAACTCGATTGCATCCTGAGGCTGTATTCCGTGTTTTGTATCTTCTCCGCTTACATTTACCTGAACAAAACAATCAATCTGGCGAGTAGCCCTCTTCTCTATTTCTATTGCCAATGACAAGCGATCCAGAGAATGAAGAACGTCTACACGATCAATGATTGTTTTCACCTTTTTTGTTTGAAGCGAACCGATAAAGTGCCATACTGGTCGTTCTTTTATACCCTCTTGTTTAGCGATTAATCCCTCTGTACGATTTTCGCCAAAGTTTGTAATACCAGCTTCAAAGGCTTCTTTAGTGCGTTCTAATGAAACATATTTTGTAACGGCAATAATCTGAATATCTTTTGGATTACGACCTACACGTTTTGCAGCTTTGTCTATTTTCTCCTGGATTATATGCAGGTTTTTCGAAACTTCCACCTTTTTTACTCCTCCTTCCAGCCGATCAACCCCATCATTCGACCAGTTTTCCCCTCATCACGTCGGTGAGAGAAAAAGTAAGAATCATCACAACTTGTACAAAAATCAGTTGTTATAATATTCTCTGGTAAAACACCGGCTTTCTGAAGAATTAGTGCATTTGCCAGCTTTAAATCAAGCTGATATTGATTCTCCGTAATTTGATTATAAGCGGTTTTTGTCTGTTCTTCTAGTATAACCTCCAATAAGTCAATGACTTTTTTGTCGACCGTATAACAGTTCTGACAAATAGATGGACCAATTGCTGCATAAATCTCTTTAGGTTGTACACCTTCAGCTTGCTCCCAAATACGGATCATGGATGAACTTATTCCAGCAACTGTCCCTTTCCAGCCTGCATGCACAATCCCAATCAAATGATGGCTTGGCGCAATAAGATACACGGGTACACAATCAGCAAAGCAAAGGGTCAGCAACAATCCGCTCTCTTTTGTGTACAAACCATCCGTTGCTTTTAATGCTGTATCGTAATCCATAGACCCAAGCCCAGCATGTCTTTTTTCTAATTTCCTAATTGTTGTTTCATGTGTTTGTTCGGCTCCAATCCAAGTTTCCACAGGAAAATGGATTTGCTCAGCTAATATACGCCTATTTTCTATTACTTTTTTATCCATATCATAGACATGAAAAGCTGTATTCATCGAATGAAACGGAAACTCGCTGACACCGCCACTTTTTGCAGTAAAACCGGCCAATAAATTTGGGTGCCGATTATTCCAATCTTTTATCGACAAAAATGATTCGGAAGTTTGTACAAATGGTTCCAAATTAATACCCCCGATTTTTCTTTCATTTTATCATAAATAGACTCAATTTTCTCCTATTCATTGAAACTTCCATTACCCTTATGTTCCACAAGAACAATATCTTCACCAATCATTTTAATTTTATTCCATGGAATGACAATGTCTTCATCTTTATTCATAAATGAAAGCATCTTACTGTTGGCTACGATTATGCTTTCTATTCTACCCGTTCTAAGATCGATCTCAATATCTTCAACATTTCCTAAACGTTTGCCATCAAAAGTATTTACGATCTCTTTAATTTGCAATTCAGATATTTTTATCATTCGCTTCTACCCCCACCTGGGATTTTTTTGTTACTGGCATTATATGAACGAAAATTTTAATAAAGAACTGCTCCATACCGTTACTCTTTCACTTAAACCCTTAATGTTTGATTGACCTTTATTTTTAGATTTATCCCAGTTTAATTGTCTTACCGGGAATAACCTAAATGGATTACAAATCGTAAAAGATATAACATATACATAAATAAAAGCTATCCTCACACGAGGATAGCTTATAAACATAACATATTTGATTATAAGTCCATTAACATTAACCAGCAGCTAGATATTTTTATTCATTTGGCGAATAGCCGCTTTTTCCAAACGGGATACCTGCGCTTGTGAAATTCCTATTTCCTCAGCAACTTCCATTTGCGTTTTCCCTTGGAAGAAACGTTTCCGGAGAATCATTTTCTCACGTTCATTTAACCTGCGCATGCCGTCTTTTAACGCAATCTCATTAATCCATGTGCTATCTTTGCTCTTTTCATCACTAAGTTGATCCATTACAAAAATCGGATCGCCTCCATCGTTATAGATAGGTTCAAATAATGACACTGGGTCCTGGATTGCATCAAGTGCAAACACTACTTCTTCATAAGTAACATCAAGTGCTTTAGCAATTTCTTCTGATGTCGGTTCTCTTGATGTTTCACTCATCAGCCTTTCTCTGACCTGCAACGCCTTGTATGCAATATCCCTTAACGACCTGGAAACCCTAATTGGATTATTATCCCGTAAATAACGGCGAATTTCCCCTATGATCATCGGTACAGCATACGTAGAAAATTTTACATTTTGGCTTAAGTCAAAGTTGTCAATCGATTTCATTAAACCGATGCATCCAACCTGGAAGAGGTCATCAACATACTCTCCCCTGTTATTAAAGCGCTGAATGACACTCAGGACAAGTCGAAGATTTCCGTTAACTAACTTCTCCCTTGCTGATGATGATTCTCCTGATTGCAACTGTTTGAATAATTCCCGCATTTCATCATTTTTTAATACAGGTAATTTTGATGTATCCACACCACATATCTCTACTTTGTTTCGTGTCAATCCATTCCCTCCTAGCAGGAGCTGCTGTACAAAGTAAAGTATCTCCGCGGGAGGAAATTATATGCATATAAAAATTATTTCTGCATAGTGTTTATACTGAAATACCTGAATCATATAGGTTAATCGGATAAAAAATTTTTCTGCAATTTATCAAACCATTTTATTAAATTCTTTTCTAAGTCTTTTAATAATCCGTTTTTCAAGGCGGGATATATAGGACTGGGAGATCCCCAGTAGATCAGCAACATCTTTTTGCGTCTTTTCTTCTCCTCCAACAAGACCAAATCTCAGTTCCATAATTTGCTTTTCCCGATCATTTAATTGTTCCAATGCCTTAGCCAAAAGCTTTTTATCTATACTTGTCTCTAAATTTTTCGTAATGATATCATCATCAGTCCCAAGTACATCTGATAAAAGTAATTCATTACCGTCCCAGTCAATATTTAACGGTTCATCAAAAGAGACTTCCGAACGTGTTTTACTATTTCTTCGCAAGTACATCAAAATTTCATTTTCTATACATCTTGACGCATATGTAGCCAGCTTTATTTTCTTTTCGGGATTAAATGTATTCACTGCTTTAATCAGCCCAATTGTGCCAATACTAATTAAATCTTCGATATTTATCCCTGTATTCTCAAACTTGCGGGCTATGTATACCACTAATCGAAGATTTCTTTCAATAAGCATGGATCTAGCCGTTTCATCTCCTTTTGGCAGTTTATGAATCAATATTTCTTCCTCTTCCTTACTGAGTGGCGGAGGAAGAGCTTCGCTGCCACCGATATAGTATACTTCATCGGATTTGAGCCTTAATTTAACCAATACTTTTGTCCAATAATACGATAATCTAAAGCGGAAATTTCTCAATTGCTTAACCCCTTTCCTAATCCCCAATGTCTATTTTCTTTCTGGTATGAGTATAGTGGTTAATACCTTATGAATCAGATATTGAATCAACGGCCGCTAGCATTTTCGGGTGAACGATGGAATCGAAAAGCTCTTCACCTGATAATTGTTGCTTTGTAAAAGAAATTAGACATTTTTGAATAATGTGAATATCATTACCGAATTTAATCGATAGAACATCCGGTTTAAACGCAATTAACAATTGACTTTCATTTCCTACAACTTTGCATGGGATAATTCTCATTTTTTCCTGCCACCCATCAGGGAAACCCGTAAAATCGCTGTTCATATTCTGTATCCCATTCTCAATTAATTTGGAAACAGAGGTCGGCAATAACCCATCCCTTCCATGAAGTGAAATAATCGCTACAGGAGAGCCGGATAATGGATCGAGTAATTGGTTTCCAGTATCAACAAGACCTTCAGATTCGAATGAAACTCCATTGATTTCTACCATCATCGTGACTCGCTGCTCCTTATTCCATTTAGCAAGTTCTAAAATGTTAATATGCTTTTTTGAAAAGTGCCATGCCAATGGAAAGCCAATCATGACAAAAATCCAGCTGACCGGATCCCCGAAACTTCCAGAACCACTTGTAAATCCGTTGAAATATTCGGTCACTTTAAAACTAAAAAAATAGTGGCCGCCCAGCAGAACCCCACCGCAAGTAAAAGTTACACCGTATAAAGTTATTATTTTTTTTATGAATGCCCGAATACTTTTAAAACCAAATGCTGTTAAAATCATCAGAATAGAAATCATACTTTTGAGCCAAACTTGGTCAGCTAAATAGGAATAAGGGGTGATATATAGCCAAACTACCAATGATCCAATCAAACCTCCACATACAATTCTGATCCAATTTATTCGATTTTTTAATAAAACAGCAGTCCATACCAATAAACAAGTATCAAAGATCCAATTGAGAAACCAAATGGCATCAATATAAATTGTCATACTGTTTTCCTCATGCTTTTTTTTAATAGAACATATGAAAAATTATAACCTGATAGTCTCCAAAAGGTTGTCGCTTCCTGTAATGGGTGATAACGTTTTTTATTTATATTTTCATCAATATTTGTCGATAGTTAACTGCATTTTAAAACACGCGAGAAGGTTTTCTATGTGCTGTCCAATCCTTTTTTTGATGCACAAAAAACAACGGCACATTGAAGAGTATTTCGACTATTAAGCTATGTAGGAATCGGGAAATGATATAGATATTCACATCCTTCCATTTCCCCTGTACACTTTGTTAGCACTTAAATGTGAAGGCAGAAACACGGATGATGGTTGGATGATATCACGAAGAAACGTACTAATCTTATTTGCAAGAGGGGGGTAGAAAGATAGCTAAGGCAGCTATTATCCAAATAAAAGAGGAAGATAATGAGCCATGTACTGCAACTCATCATCTTCCTCTATGAATATTATTATCTGCGGCGATTCCGATTTCTTAAGAAAGTTGGAATATCAAGAGTGTCATCGGAATTGCTGCTCGTTTGATTATTTCTGCTTGGTTCTGCAGTATAGGATTCTTCGCGTTTTGGTATTTCACGCTTAACCGGATTACTTTGCGGAGCAGTACGCGTCGTTTGGCCAAAGTTCGGTCGGGGTGTTGCTGGACGCTGTTGTTCCACTTCATTGAAGCCAGTCGCAATCACAGTTACTACGATTTCGTCTTTCAAATTCTCGTTAATAACAGAACCAAAGATCATGTTAACTTCTTGGTCAGAAGCTGAAGCAACAATGTCAGCTGCTTCCTGGACTTCAAATAGACTTAAATTCGTTCCTCCGGTAATGTTCATTAATACCCCTTGAGCACCATCGATTGATGTTTCAAGCAGTGGACTTGAAATTGCTTTTTTAGCCGCTTCTGCAGCACGGCTTTCACCGGAAGCAACACCAATTCCCATTAAGGCAGATCCTTTATTGGACATAATTGTTTTAACATCGGCAAAGTCAAGGTTAATTAATCCCGGTACAGCGATTAAATCAGATATACCTTGTACACCTTGTCGCAGTACATTGTCAGCTTCACGGAACGCTTCAAGCATCGGTGTACTCTTGTCTACAATTTCCAATAATCGATCATTTGGAATGACGATTAAAGTATCAACTGATTCTTTCATGGATGCAATTCCACCCTGTGCCTGTGTGGAACGCTTACGGCCTTCAAATGTAAATGGTCTTGTGACAACACCAACAGTCAGTGCGCCCAATTCACGTGCAATTTGAGCAACTACAGGTGCAGCACCTGTTCCGGTACCACCGCCCATACCTGCCGTAACAAACACCATATCTGCGCCTTGAAGAGCTTGCTCTATTTGCTCTTTACTTTCTTCCGCAGCTTTTTTACCAACTTCAGGATTGGCACCAGCTCCAAGTCCGCGCGTCAGTTTACCGCCTATTTGCATTTTTATTTCAGCTTTTGACAGGTTTAAAGCTTGGGCATCAGTATTAACCGCGATAAATTCTACCCCTTGTAATCCATGTTCAATCATTCGGTTTACGGCGTTATTTCCCCCGCCCCCAACTCCGATTACTTTTATCGTTGCTAACGAATCAATATTTGTATCAAATTCTAGCATGGAAAGTCCTCCTATTATTTTCGGTAAAGTGTTTCCCCTATTCGAAAAATACTCCGAAGAATTTTTTCATTTTTGTACTCATTTTATCTTCCGGGTCTTTTGGTGCTTTTTCTTTTGGAGCCGATTTCTGAGCCGGACGCTTTTCTGTTGGTTCTTTAGCAGCAGCAACAGTATGCGATCCTAGTGTCATTCCTTGAGATCTGGCTTTATTACATGCATATGTGATAAGACCAACAGATGTTGTATACTGCGGTTCTCTGACACCTATGTAATTTGGTTCTGCTCCACGAACACGATTTTGCAGGATGTTTTGTGCTAAATCTAGTATACCAGGGGTTTTCACTACTCCACCAGTGAGAACATAGCCTCCAAGTAAATCATTTATACCCATTTTAGCTATTTCTTCTTCTACTAGTTCAAAAATCTCTGTTAATCTATCTTCCATAATATCAGAAACAATAAATTGATTGCAGGTTTGTTGTTTTTCACTGCCAATGACCGGAATTTTAAAAGTTTCTTCTTCCGCATCATCATCTATAAATGCATGACCATGCCTGATTTTAATTTGCTCAGATACATCAGTCGGTGTTTTCAGGACAATACTGAGATCTTTCGTAATGACATTTCCACCAAGCGGGATAACTGTTGCGCCTTTCAGCTCTCCATCTTCAAATACAGCAACAGATGTGGAGCCGCCGCCTATATCTACAAGCGCAATCCCTAGATTCCGCTCATCTTTAGATAATACAAGTGAACCAGCTGCCATTGGCTGCAAAGCAATATCTGTTATTTCAAGTCCTGCGTGTTCAACAGCACGAAGAGTATTATGTAAGATGGTTCTAAGTCCTGTAATCAAGACGCCTCTCATTTCCAGACGGACTCCAGTCATACCCTTTGGATCACTGATTTCATCTATTTCATCAACCTTGTAATGAACCGGAATAACATCAATAATTTCTCGGTCAGAAGGGATTGTGACTAATTCAGCCTGTTCCCTCACGCGGATTTTATCTTCTTCCGTAATCTCACGATTGTCATTTGATACAGCGACTACACCATGACAAGGCTGAAGCATGATATGATTGGCGCTTATCCCCACAATCACTTTACGAATCTCCATACCTACCATTCTTTCAGCTTGTTCAACAGCTTTTCGAATGGATTTAACAGTTTCATCTATATCAACAATCTGTCCTTTTCTCAAGCCTTCAGATGCTGCATTACCCACACCGATTATGTTTAAGGAGTCATTCTCCATTTCTCCTATTATCACTTTCACAGTGGATGTACCGATGTCAAGGCTAACATATATTTCATTGTTGTGCACCCTTTGGCACCTCCTTTAATAGCTATCTATCTTATGATTGACACTTTTAAACCCTACAAAACAACTATTCGCCAAAACACCTATTTATCCTGTCATTTTATCTAAAAACATCAGGGTTATTAAATGAATGTCTGTTTTTTAAGCATTCAGCAATATTCCAGAAAAACATTTTGTTATTCCATATTACCTTGATAATTACAAGTCTACACCAATATGGACGCCTAGAAAAGTCAAATTTATTGCTTGAAGCATATAAAAAATGAATTTTCTCACTTCTACTCTTTCAAATCTGTTTTATTATCAAAAAAATAAGTTTCTAAAATAATATAGTATTCGCTTAATATAGTTTTATTTTAGGAACTTACTAATATTTGAAAGGTTATTTAAAACAGATAGGCTTTCACACTTACAGTGGGTATTTCATTTTTCTGACTCAACATTATTCCTTGTTTTTTAAGTCCGTCTTATAAGAACGGAAATAAGAACCAACTTCAAGATCTATAATCCCTTTGCTTCCTTCCTCCAATTGACTCACAATAGCAGCATAATGCACCAGCTTATCAGCCAAGGTTTCTCCGCTTGCAGTCACTTCATACCCATCATTCATATAAAGAGTCACTTTCGTTTTATCTGTCTTAGAGGGATTATGATGTATCTCTGATATTGAATTCATCACGTCCTCTGGCATTTCCTCAAGTTGCTCAATGATAACTGCCAAAGGTTTTCCTTCTTTGAATGCTACTAGTAACGGACCGGAATCAGGAATATGATTCAGCTTTTTGTTCAAAATGTTCCCGTTTGATAAAACCGGATAATATTCTTTTCCTTTTTGTACATACGCCGTGTATTTGTACTCATTAATTTTTATTTTTATGTGGTTAGGAAACTTTTTTTGCAAGGTGACACTCTTTATCTCGGGATGTCTCTTTATTATTCTTTCAATTTCGTCACCTTTAATCTCCCAAATATTATCATCAATTTTCAAACTGCTCTGTTTAATGATTTCTTTATCTGTCAAATATCTATTGCCCTCCACACGGATTGATTGAATTCGGCTTAAGGGAGATTGCAAATAGATAATGCTGAATATAAGTAAAAAGAAAATAGCTAAAAGCCCAATTAAACGCCTGTTTGCTTTCTTTTTCCTCATTTGTTTCAATTTCGGAATCCGATCTTCAAGAGATACCAAATTCTTATCCAATCCAAACACCTCTTTTTAACACAACTAAGAATCTGCATACCTTCAGGTGGATTAAATACATAAACCTTAATTTACTCCCATACTATAATGGATTTACCGGAATTTATATCGAATGGTTGAAGATTCTATGTTCAAGTATTGATATTAACCTATTCACTCTAAAAATGATAATCGATACAGGTATCAATTATGAGAAAATTATAACATATATTCTCCTGCTTTTTTCTGTTTTTTCAAGAGAGAATGATGTTTGACGCTTCTGATCTATCCAATAAAACAGAGTAAAAATAGTTGAACAGATAGTGGTTATAAAGAAATAAATAAGATTACAATCTAGGTTGTCAAACGAAAGCCATGCCAATCTTTTACGACCTATGACGGCATGGTTTTCCTGAGCATCTTCTATTCTTTCTTACTCATTCCTATCCATTTCGCTCTGTTTCTTTATACTTATTGCAGTTTCTTAATGATTTGCAACAAACGGTTGGCAGAATCAGGTATTCCCATTTTCTTCGCTGCCTTTTTCATAGATTCGATTTTGGTTTGATCTAGCATGATTTCATCCATTGCTTTTATTAAAGAGCTACCATTTAATTCACTTTCTTTTATCATCAACGCCGCTCCATTTGCTACTAAGGCCTGCGCATTCTTTTCCTGATGATTATTTGTTACATATGGACTTGGTATAAGGATGCTGGCTACACCTAATGCAGTTAATTCCGCTAATGTTGTCGCTCCCGCTCTCGATACAACTAAATCAATAGAAGGGAGAATCTCCGGCATATTGTGTATAAACGGTTTAACAATGACATTATCCGGTGTACCTACTAAATCAAGTTCCTCTTTTACAGATTGGTAATGGATTTCACCAGTTATATAAATAATTTGATATGGTTTATCTTTTAATACTTCAATATTTTTTAAGACAGCTTCATTGATGGCTCTTGCTCCCCGGCTTCCTCCGAATATCAGGACAGACTGCATGCCTTTTTTAATCCCAAGTTGCTGGATTGCATTTGATCCAATATGTGAAACAACTTCTGAACCACGCGGATTTCCCGTTAGAATAACTTTTTCTTTTGGAAAATACTGCGATGCCTCTTCAAAGCTGATGGCTACCTTAGTAACATATCGACTCAAAAATTTATTTGTTAAACCTGGGACGCTGTTTTGCTCGTGAATAATCGTTGGTATCTTCATTTTAGATGCCGCATAAACGACCGGTCCACACACATATCCCCCCGTCCCTATTACGACGTTTGGTTTAAACTCTTTTAAAATTTTCTTGCTGTTCGAAACACCTTTTAAGAAACGCCAAATTGTTTTTACATTTTCGAAGCTTAAAGATCGTTTAAAACCTGTAATCTCAATCGCTTTAAAGTCAAGTCCTTCACGACTGACAAGATCTTTTTCTAATCCTTTTTCTGTACCTATATATAAAAAGGATGCCTCTGGATTTAATTTTTTAATTTCTCTTGCCATGGCAAGTGCAGGATAGATATGTCCACCTGTACCACCACCACTTAAAACAATTTTCATGATCGATTCACCTTTCACTTACATTGTCACTAACTATATGGTTTACCCATATTCTACTACACTCTAAACCAGGATTACATAGGTTCTTCGTTATATATATTGCTAAAAATACAATTATACTTAAATAATAATGACCTGTAAAAAAAAGAAGCTTAATGAATTAGCTTCATGTCACTTTAATAATTAGAATACCTGCTAATATTGAGCAATACACCTACCGCCATTAACATCAAAGTTAAGGAAGATCCCCCATAGCTTAAAAAAGGTAAAGTAATGCCTGTAACTGGCATAAGACCTGTTACAACCCCAATATTGATCATCACTTGTACGGCGATCATAACAATAATTCCAACTGACAGAAAAGCTCCGAATAAATCAGGTGCACCAAGCGCAATCCTGATACCTCTCCACAACAGAAGAGCAAAAAGCAGTATGACTAAAGAACCCCCTATAAAACCCAGCTCTTCTGAGAGAATAGCAAAAATAAAATCTGTTTGCGGCTCCGGTAAATAAAAGAACTTCTGCCTGCTTTGGCCAAGCCCCAGGCCAAACAACCCACCGGGTCCAATGGCATAAAGAGACTGAATAATTTGAAATCCACTTCCCAGAGGATCCTGCCATGGGTCAAGAAAAGATGTGATTCTCTTCATACGGTAAGGTGCTGATACAATTAGTCCAACAAAGCCTGCAACTCCGAGCATACCAAGGCCAATGAAATGGCTTATCCGAGCACCAGCGATAAAAATCATTGCTATACTAGTTCCTACCATTACTGTTCCTGTCCCAAGATCAGGCTGCATCATAATTAATCCAAAAGCTAAGAAAACCAGGCCCAAAGAAGGTCCTAAACCCTTTTTAAGTGTTGTTATGTACTTTTGCCTTTCGGATAAAAATTTTGCTAGAAAGACAATCATCGCCAGTTTCATAAATTCAGACGGCTGTATGGAAAAAGCGCCGACGCCAATCCAGCTCCGCGAACCGTTCCTAAGCGTTCCTACCCCCGGAATCAGAACGACAATCAATAAAACAAAACAAATTATAACCAAAGGTTTTGCCCACCTTCTCCAGTTCCAATAATCGATATTCATAATGACAAACATAGCTACAATCCCTACACCCGCAAATAATAATTGTCTTTTCGCAAAGAAGAAGGTGTCTCCAAATTTATATGTAGCCCATATCGCGCTGGCACTGTATACCATAATCAATCCAATTGTAAGTAAAGAAAGCATTGCTATGATTAAAATTAAGTCAGGAGTGGATTTTTTTGCAGGCACTTCCATGCACCTCTTCGTTTTAAATTAGGGAAGTATTTCTTTGTTGAAAGAATCCTAACAAAAAGAGACGACTTCAAAATCGTCTCTATTGCTTTCAAGCAGTACCTTTCATGAGAAATACTGACTCTTGAACAAGCTCCCTATTTTAACTTATGCACGGCATCCATAAACATGTCCCCACGGGCTTCAAAATTTTTATATTGATCCCAACTAGCACATGCCGGCGAAAGTAAAATAGTATCGCCACTTTCTGACAGCTTATACGCTTCATTGGCGGCTATAGCTACATTATCGACATGTTTTATTAGAGATATCCCTGCATTCTGTGCCGTTTTTATTAATTTTTCAGCAGTTTCTCCAAACACAATCATCGCCTTAGCATGACCTAGAAGAGGAATTAATTCATCAAAATCATTCCCACGGTCCAAGCCCCCCGCTAACAGGATTAAAGGACTTTTAAACGAAGATATAGCAGCTGATGCAGCTAAAATATTTGTTGCTTTTGAATCATTATAAAATTTCCGTCCATCTATTTCAGCAACATATTGCATACGATGCGCAACGCCTCTGAACGTTTTTAAGACATATTGAATCGCTTCATTGGATACACCATATAGTTTGACTGCTGCAACAGCAGCCAAAACATTTTCAAGATTATGTTTCCCAGGTAATACAACCTCATCAAGAGCTATTATTTTTTCATCCCTGAACCAAATAAATCCGTCTTTCGTGTAGCAACCTGTTTCATCAGCGATTTCAGTATTGAATGGAATAGAGGCGGCATTTGAATGTTCAGCCGCTTTTTTTGTGGCTTCCTGGCTTGCATTATAAATCAAAAAATCTGTGTCCTTTTGATTTCTCGTTATCTGCGCTTTTGCAAAAGCATATTCGTCTTTTGTGCCATGATAATCCAAATGGGCATCAAAAAGGTTTAAATAGACAGCAATATGCGGCCTGAACGTTTGGATCCCCATCAATTGGAAGGAGGATAATTCAATCACAATTACATTATCTTCTCTTGCTTCCTGGGCAACCCCGCTTGCCACAGTTCCTATGTTTCCAGCGATAAGAGGGTTTTTTCCACCGCGCTCTAGCATTTCATAGATCAACGTGGTCGTCGTCGTTTTACCATTCGTTCCGGTAATACCGATAAATGGCGCTTCAGAAATACGATAGGCAAGCTCAACTTCTGTAATAATTTCAATATTTTTCTTTAAAGCTTCCTGTATCATCGGGTTTGTATAAGGAATTCCAGGGTTCTTTACAATTAATTCGAACCCTTCATCCAATAATTCAATTGGATGGCTTCCGCAAACCACTTTAATGCCTTCTTCAAGTAATCCTTGCGCCTCAGGGTTTTCATTCAATGGCTTAAAATCATTTACCGTCACAAATGCACCTAATTTATGCAAAAGAGAGGCCGCACTCACACCGCTCTTCGCCAACCCTAGGACAAGTACTTTTTTTCTTAGATAATCGTTGATTTGCTTCATATTATAACCACACCTCTAAGTAGATTCCTAATATAGCGAAAAGTAATCCAACCGTCCAAAATGTTACAACTACACGCCATTCTGACCAACCGCTCAATTCATAATGGTGATGCAGTGGACTCATCTTAAATATACGTTTGCCTGTTGTTTTAAAAGAAGCTACCTGAATAATAACGGATAAAGTCTCAATTACAAAGATACCGCCAATAATCACGAGAAGTAATTCTAATTTCAGTAAGATGGCTACTGTAGCTATCGCTCCGCCTAAGGCAAGTGAGCCTGTATCCCCCATAAATACCTTAGCAGGGTGTGCATTAAAAACAAGGAATCCCAATACTGCCCCGACAACAGCTACACAAAATAAGGCAATATCGTATTCTTTTAAATTCCAGGCTAAAACAGCAAATGCCCCAAATGCAATAGCAGATGCCCCTGAAACCAAACCATCCAAGCCATCCGTTAAGTTGACAGCATTCGAAAAACCGACTAACCAGAATATAATAATAAAAATGTAAAACCAGCCAAAATCGATGCTGAAATCAGTCAAAGGGATGCTAATCTCAGTAGATAAATTGCTTTGTCTCATAATGAAATAAAAGATACAGGATATAACAATTTGTCCCAGTAATTTTTGCCTGGATGTTAATCCAAGATTTCTCTTCATGGCAATTTTAATAAAATCATCCAGAAAGCCGAGCAATCCAAACCCAATGGTTACGAATAACAGCAAATAAGTTTCAGTGCTTGGTTCTGCATATTTCCCTGTCATCACAAGGGTTGTAACAAGAATGGATAATAAGAATACAACGCCACCCATAGTAGGGGTACCTGTTTTTTTCTGATGTGATTTTGGTCCTTCTTCTCTAATACTTTGGCCAAATTTCAAGCGTCTCAAAAACGGAATAAAAATAGGAGAGAGAAGAACCGTTATTAAGAATGACACGAGTATTGTAAAAAATAAAACTTGCTCCAGCATGATTCTACTCCCTTTCTTCTTTTTGGTTCAATTGTAATTTTTGTTCAATGGCTTCAAGTGCTACTTCTTTATCATCAAAATGTAGGACTTCCTTACCTATGATTTGATAATTTTCATGTCCTTTGCCGGCAATCAAGACAACATCGCCAGGTTCTGCTTTGGAAACAGCATCAAAGATCGCTTCCTTACGGTCTGCAATTACCTTATAATCATAACCGGCCACTCCATTTTCCATATCAGCAAGAATAGATAAAGCATCCTCACTTCTTGGATTATCGGAAGTAAAGATTGGGTTTGAACTATATTCACATGCAACCCTTGCCATAATAGGACGTTTGGTACGATCTCGGTCACCGCCGCATCCAACAATGGTATACACTTTTTTAGCAGCAAACTCATTTATAGTCTTCAGAACATTTTCCAAACTATCCGGTGTATGGGCATAGTCGACTAACACAGTAAATTCCTGTCCGCCATAAACCGGCTCAAATCGGCCTGTAACTCCCTTGATTTCCTGTAATGATGATAGGATTTGTTGAATTGGAAGCCCTGAAACAAGCCCAACAGCAATAGCAGCCAGACAGTTATATACATTGAATTTGCCAATCATCGGGATTGTTACCGGACAGCTGTAATCTGGCGTTGTCAAAGTAAATTTTGTTCCTTCCGCTGTGATGACAATATCAGTAGCCCTTACATCTGCTTTTTGGATAATGCCATATGTGACTACACTGGCAGGAGTTACTTTTTCAAACATAATGGATGCCGAATCATCTGCATTTAATATGGCATATTTCGGTTGATTATCGAGATAGGTATTTCCTAAACGGGAAAATAATAAACTCTTCGCATAGCGATAGTTTTCCATCGTTCCATGGTAATCAAGATGATCCTGGGTTAAGTTTGAAAAAACAGCAATATCGTAATCACAACCAAATACACGCCCCATATCGAGTGCATGTGATGACACTTCCATAACTGCAGTATGTACATGATTTTTTACCATATCTGCAAATGTTTTTTGTAATGTCAGACTATCAGGTGTTGTATTTTTGGTTTCGTATTTCTCAGATCCAATTTTGGTATACATGGTTCCGATTAAACCTGTTGTATAGTTTGCATCTTGAAATATTTTTTCAACCAGATGACTAATTGTTGTTTTTCCATTAGTACCGGTAACTCCAATCAGATTAAGCTTTTGAGTTGGATGTCCATAAAAGAAATCGGCTAATAAAGCCATTACTTTTTGGGTACTTTTAACAATTACTACGGGGACATTTAGAGATAGCGGCTTCTCCGAAATAATAGCAACCGCTCCATTTCTAACCGCCTCTTCTGCAAGATTATGACCATCGACAGTATATCCCTTAATACAGATAAACAAACTGCCTTCTTTTACTCTGCGGTGGTCATTCTCAACGGATGAAATAAGAGGGTTCCCCTCTCCCTGTTTCTGTTTAAACGGTATTCTTGAGATTAATTCATCGAGTTTCATAAAACTGTTCCTTTCTTTTTTAAAGCAATCTTCATTATTGTATCGTAATTCAAGACGTTTAGAAATAATAAAGTATATAATCTTCCGTCAGGTGAAACGAATAACCGCTTTCATCGTTTTTAAAGAACGAAGAGGCAGCTGAATGAAAGAATATCAGCCACCATTTTTCTCTGCAGACGCTATTATTCATCTGCAGAGTCTTCTTTCAGATAAATTCGTATCGTAGAACCTTCTTTTAACTTAACACCCGCTGCCGGTGATTGCTGAACAATTCGGTTCCCGCTTCCCGACTTTTCTACTTTAAACGTAGAATATTGCTCACCTAAATCCTTTAATGTCATTCCAATCAAATCAGGAACTTCTTCCATTCTCGGATCTAAGTAGTTTTTCTCTTTCTCTACTTGATTTTTACGCGGTTTAACACCAAGGGCCGGTAAACTGTCCTTCATGATTCTTCCTACAATTGGTGCCGCTACAACTCCCCCAAATTGGACTGTATCTTTCGGATTATCGATTGCCAGATAGACAACCAATTGCGGATCATCTGCAGGAGCAAAACCAATAAACGAGACAATAAAATTATTTTCTAAATATCTCCCGTTTTGAGCTTTTTGTGCTGTACCGGTCTTCCCTCCGACTCGATAACCATCGACAAAGGCACCTTTACCTGAGCCCTGTGCCACGACCGTTTCCAGAGCCTCACGTATTTCCTTTGATGTTTCTTTTGATATAACGTTTCTTTTTGCCTTTGGCGTTTTTTTAATGATGGTTTCCCCGGTAGCGGGATTAACAATTTCTTTGGCAATGTAAGGGGTATAAAGCGTCCCTCCATTGATGGCAGCCGACACTGCCATCACTTGTTGAATTGGCGTAACCGATACACCCTGACCAAAAGCAGTTGTTGCCTGTTCAATGGGCCCAACTCGTTTTATATTAAATAAGATTCCCTTTCCCTCTCCCTGCAAGTCAATACCTGTTTTCTCTCCGAATCCAAAATCGTGAATATAATTAAATAATTTTTCTTTGCCCAGTCTTTGACCAAGCTCAACAAATCCAGGGTTACAGGAATTTTGAACAACTTCGAGAAACGTTTCAGACCCATGCCCCCCGCGTTTCCAGCATCTTAAATTGGCACCTCCCACTTTTGTATATCCCGGGTCAAAAAAGTGATCATTTTTCAGATCCACTTTCCCTTCTTCGAGTGCTGCCGCCAACGTAATAATCTTAAACGTAGATCCAGGTTCATAGGTACTCCAAACAGGCAGATTCCGATTATAAATCTCAGGAGCTACATTTCTAAAGTTACTCGGATCAAATGTAGGTCTGCTTGACATCCCCATTATTTCACCTGTATTTGGATTAACAGCTATCGCAATGATCCCATCCGGATTATAGGTTTCCTGAGCAATTTCAAGTTCTCTATCGATAATGGTTTGTATTCGGTTATCAACCGTTAATTTTAAATCATAGCCATTTTCCGGAGCCTTATAGTCATCAGCCATATTCTCCATCCGTTTGCCCTTGGCATCCGCATAAAACTTTACATATCCTTTTTGTCCTTTCAGTTCGTCATCGTAGGCTAACTCAAGACCCATTAATCCCTGATTATCAATACCCGCAAATCCGAGAACATGCGCCAGAGCAGAGCCTTTAGGATAATAACGAATCGAATCCTCCGCAATATACACCCCTTTTAAGTTTAAATCTCTGATTTGTTTTGCTTTCCTATGGCTGATTTTTCTGCCTTCAGGTATTTTGACAATAGATGTATTAGAGGTTATTAGTTTAAATGCTTTGTCCGTTCTCATATTTAATACAGTGGCAATCTGTTTAGCAGTCTCCGCTGCGTTTCCTATTTGGCGAGGGACTACATAGACAGTAGGGGCAGATTTATTTGTTGCATACACCACTCCATTTCTGTCCTTTATTTCTCCACGTTTAGGTTCAAATGGTACATTTCTGCTCCAAGAATCTTTAGCTAAACCAGTCAGAAAATCACCTAAATAAAACTGAACATATCCAAGTCTGATAATAATGACTAAAAATATCAGCAACCCTATCACCAGTGTTGCAATTAATCGTCTTCGGACAGTAATATTTGATGCTCTCATCCTCTCTCCTCCAATGCATGACTCCTTTTTCACTGTATGCTTGTACACTTCACTTTATGTCTATGCAATAAGGAAAGAAAACAGGCCTGACAGCTTTAGTGCAGCTGTCAGGCCTGTTAATAATCATTCTAGTCAGAAACTTCATCCTCTTCTTTTGTTTCGGAAGATTTCTCTTTTGATTTTTCATATATCGTTTTGGGATTTTCAAATTGGACTACCAGAAAAGCATCATTCTCTAATTTTTTGCCTGCTTTTGGTTTTTGCGTAACTGCATAGCCAGATCCTGAAGTATTCAAATCAACATCCATCAAGGAAGCTGCCTTCATAACATCTCTGATTGACCATCCCGAAAAATCAGGGACTGTTAGATCCCCATCTGTAAGAAGAAGAACCTTCTCCCCTTGTATCATTTTGCTTCCAGCACTCGGTGATTGTTTAGATACTCTGGTACCATTACCTATTACGATAGGTGTCAAACCAAGTTCATCAATCTGTGACTTAGATACCTCTACATTTGTATCGGTTAATTTAGGCACTTCACTGATAGATTTTTTCTTCGTATCGTCTGACTTAATATTTAAGTACTTTAATGTATTCTCCATCACTGAGTTAAACACTTGGGATACCGGCGCAGAGCCTGATTCACTTTCTTTGATCTGAGGCTGTTGGATAGCAACATAAACGACAACCTCTGGATTATCTTTAGGTGCCATACCCAAGAAAGAAAACAAATAATTTTCATGACCGGTAGCATAGCCGGCTCCGCTTTGACTTCGAATTTGTGCTGTACCCGTTTTACCGATAACATCATAACCATCTAATTTATACGGCTTTCCCGTTCCGTTTTTGGAGGTTACGACCGTTTCCAATATATCACGAACCTCAGCCGCCGTTTTTTTCGAAACAGGAGTTCCAGCAACGGTAGGTTTTGTTTCTTTTAAAACTTTATTTGTATTGGAATCCATAATCTTCTCTACCACATATGGCTTCATCATTTTACCATCATTAGCGATGGCAGTCGCTGCCTGAATCATTTGGATCGGTGTTACAGTTGATCCCTGCCCAAACGCAGTCGTGATTTTTTCGGATTTATATTTATAAACGAACTTTCCGGTTGTTTCACTTGGCAAATCAATACCGGTCTTTTTACCAAACCCAAATTTCTCAAAGTATGTTAAAAGTTTGTCCGAACCAATCTTTTCATCAGCCAATTTAGCGAAAGCAACATTGGACGATCGTTGTACTCCTTCAAGATAGGTAATCTCACCCCAACCAGCTCCACCATTATGATCTCTGATTGGTTTTGAACCTTCCATCTTATAGATGCCGGATTTAAATTTCTCATTAGGATTAAATACGCCTTCTTCCACTGCAGACGCCAGCGTAAAAATCTTCATCGTAGATCCTGGCTCTAACGACTCTTCAATAGACAGATTTTGCCAAGTATCAGTTAGACCATCACGAGTGTTCAAATCAAATGTAGGCCGTTGTGACATGGCCAGTATCTTTCCAGTCTTTGGATCCGCTACAATCCCAATCATTTTAGTTGGATTGTATTTCTTATTGACCTCTGACATGGCATCCTCTAAGAAGATTTGGATCTTTTTATCCAGTGTTAACTGAATAGATGCTCCATTCGAAGGCTCGTTCACTACCGTCTCTTTATTAGGAAGGATATTCCTCCAGAGATCGCCCTCGAACTTAATTGAACCATCTTTTTCCTGTAAATACTGATCCAATTCTTTTTCAAGCCCCAATGCCCCGGTTGTTTTCCCCGTTTCTTCATCATTTTCAACAAAGCCTATAACATGTGATGAAAAGATACCATTAGGGTAAAACCTTTTGGTATCTTTCACAAAAGTTATACCAGGTAAATTTAATTCTTCAATATCATTTTTCTGCTGGTGGGTTAAATCGCGTCCGGCAGCACCAAATTCAGTTTGATACAGCCCCTTTTTTTTCAGGCGTTTTAATATTTCACTTTCATCCATGTCAATATGCTCAGCTAATACCCTTGCTGTTTCTTCTTTATCTACCACGTGCTTTGGCTTTTCTGGATTTTCGGTTATAGAAGAATTAAGCAGAGCTATCAGTTTATAGGTGGATGTATCCCTAGCAAGGACCTCCCCGTTTTTATCAACGATTGTTCCTCTTTGTGCTGATAATGTGCGGGTAACTTCATATTTATCCTGCGCTTTTGCAGCGAGCTCCTGGCCCCCGGCAACCCCTGTATACTGAATGTACAAAAAGCGGAAAAATACTACACAAAAAAGCAGCCCAAATATTAGAAATAAAAGTGCTGCTCCCTTATTACGGCTTTTTTTATTACTCATTAATCCTGCACTACCTTAACATTTTTATCTTTTAGTGTTAATCCCAATTCTTTGGCTTTTTGCCAGATTCGGTCATATGTACTTAACTCGCTCACTTGGTCAGCATAGTCTTTATTCGTCTTTTCCTGGTTCTCTATTTTGCTTTCGAGGGCGATAATTTCGCTATTGGTTGAGTAAATATTCGCCTGTGCAGAGATTATTTTCACCGCAAAGAAAGCGATAAACAAAGAGAACGTTAAATAAAGAACCTTCTCACCAATCGTTATGCCGCCTTTTACCGTTACCTTCTTTGTCTGTGCTCCTGCATGACGTTGCTGTTCTTCCTGAAGTTTTCTTGCTAAACTACTCAAGTCTATCCCCTCCCACAAATGGTATCTTACTTTTTTATTTTATCTTTTCCGCTACTCTTAACTTAGCTGAGCGTGCTCTTTTATTAGCTTCTAATTCTTCCTCGCTCGGTAATATCGGCTTTCTCGTAATCAGCTTTAATTCAGGTTCAAATTCTTTTGGTATTACCGGTAATCCGTGTGGTAATGGCGGTAATTCTGAGTGCTCTTTAAAAAAGCTCTTGCATATGCGATCTTCCAAAGAATGGAAAGTGATAACAGAAATTCTGCCACCTTTATTAAGCATTGGCATCACTTTTTCTAAAGACACTTCAAAAACTCTAAGTTCATCATTCACTGCTATACGTATAGCCTGGAAAATTCGTTTTGCGGGATGTCCGCCTTTTCGCCTTGCCGGAGCAGGGATCGCATCTTTGATAATATCTACCAAATCAAACGTTGTACAAATAGGCCCAATCTCTCTGGCCTGTTCAATTTTCCGAGCAATTTGTTTGGAAAACTTTTCTTCCCCATATTTGAAGAAAATCTTCACCAACTCTTCATATTTCCAGCTGTTCACTACATCGTAGGCTGTTAAAGGAGATGATTGATCCATTCTCATGTCAAGTTGTGCATCATGATTATAGCTGAATCCTCTTTCCGGGGTATCAAACTGCGGAGACGAAACACCCAGATCGTATAGTACTCCATCTATTTTTGTAACACCAATTTCAGCAAGTTTTTCGTCCAAATAAACAAAATTACTATTTAATAATGTTACCTTGTCCATGTATGGCTCAAGTTTCTTTTCCGCATGCTTTAATGCAGTCTCATCCTGATCAAACGATATTAGTCTTCCTTGATCAGATAAAGACTTAGCGATCAATTCACTGTGTCCTGCGCCCCCAAGGGTACAATCTACATAGATTCCGTCAGGTTTAATATTCAGTCCATCCACAGCTTCTTTTAATAGTACAGTCGTATGATTAAACATTTCTTCACCTTCCTGAAAGGAAGTATGCGCATTAAATATCAAAACCAATCATATTTTCAGCAATCTCTGAGAAAGATTCTTCGGATTCCGAGAAATACTCTTCCCATATTGATTTACTCCATATTTCTATCCGGTTAGATACTCCTAAAACTACGCATTCTTTTTCCAATTTCCCATAGTTTAAAAGTGGTCCCGGGATGTTCACACGTCCCTGTTTATCCAGTTCGCATTCAGTAGCGCCTGAAAAAAAGAAACGGGTAAATGCTCTTGCGTCCTTCTTTGTAAGTGGAAGGCCTTTTAGTTTTTCTTCAAGTTGAGACCATTCATCCAGCGGATATCCAAACAAGCATTGATCAAGGCCGCGAGTAATGACAAACATATCGCCTAAACTATCTCTAAATTTAGATGGTATGATAATGCGTCCTTTCGAATCAATCGAATGATGGTATTCACCCATGAACATGTCCTTCACCCCACTTCTCCAATTTAGCGTACCACATCCCCCCACTTTTCACCACAATTTATATAAAAAAATTTTATATTCGGATAAAACATTTGATGCACATAATAAAGTTTTCCAGAGAGGCAATCAATAATAAAAAAACTGCCTTTTAAAGACAGTTTTTTTGAATACTAATATCTGTGTTTTAAGGTGCTGATTCCTCTACTACTTCCTTTTTTTAGTTCATATTTATTGTCAAACCGAGCGGATTGTTCCCTTCGTTTATACCTATCCTCTATATAAATACGACATAATGCGATCCATCGAATTCGAGCGATTCCGCCAAAAGCTGTTCCACCCATGATGTCCCGTATTGATTGAAAAAGTCGAAAGGATTAAGAATTCTTTCTTGAAGGCCGCCTGCCGGATGAAGCCTATTTTCGACACGATTGTATTTTCCAATCGTCTCTTCGTTTTTTCTCTCTAGATGGCTCTCCACTTTTTTCTGCATAAAAAGAAGCTGTTCTTTAATTATCTGGCGGTTTTTTTCGAATAGAGGTTCCAATCCTTTATCGAAATCAACCGCTTTATGTTGCCAGTCAAGATGGGCTGTTTCTAAATTTTTTATTATACTGCTATATGTATCTGGAGCCTGTTTTCGTAACTCATCCAGATAAACTTCCTTCTCTTCTGAACAACCTCTTTTTAATATTTTTTCTAAAGAAAGATTAAGTTCTTCCAATAACCTTTCCACATTTCTTTCTAATAGAGTAAAGGAAAGTCGTGGCCATATTGGAGGCATTTTTTCTCCAACCATATCAAACGCAGGCTTAATTTCACTCCAATACGCAATCTCGCCTGGTCCGGCTATAAAACCTAATACCGGAAAGAGTTTTTCCTGCAAAAGCGGACGGGAAACAACATTTGTACTGAAATATTCGGGATGCTTTGAAAGCAAATGATCCAGTTCTAGTTGAGATAATTTAATGCCGCTTCCCTTTCCAACTAAGTCACTCGTCGCTTCTTCACGTTCGAGCAGCAATCGATTGCTGGTGGAAGGTTCGTAATAAAACAGATTCGTACACCGTTCATCCAGTTCAATAACAGGACTATATCCGTTTTCTTCCAAAAGATTTTGCTGTTTGATTACAGCTTTGCTAATCTCCGTTTCATAGGCAATCTGCTGATACACAGGACCAGCCAATTTTCTAAAATCTGCATCACCTGAATCTACCAACAATAGGCCTTGATCTTTAAATAAATCGTTTATAAGGCTGGCGAAAAAATCTGTAAGCGTTTCAGATTTCTCAATCGTTTTTTCTGCCCAATCTAACAATTTATTTGTACGATCCGTTTCTCCCCATAAAGAAAAAACATCATTTAGCCATTTTTTTGCTACATCAGTATCCAATACAATATCAGATATCATTTTTTTCGATAAAGGTTTTTCCGGATATACGATTTTTTTTAATTCAGATCCTTCTTCAGCATATACATGATTAACCTCAGGAAAATCATGATCCTCACCCGCAATCCAAAAAATAGGGACGACCGTTTTATTTAATCTTTCACTTTGTTCCTTTGCCAGTTTAATAATCGAAATAATCTTATGGATAGAATACAGCGGACCAGTCAATAAACCTGCTTGCTGACCTCCGATAATAACGAATGCATCCTCACGCAAGGCATTGATGTTTTCCTTAACTCGCTCGGACATTCCATATTTACTCATGAATGATTGGATATAGGATGCCATTTCTATTCGTGGATAAGTCTGTTCCTCCAGCCAATCCGCTCGATCCTGTATATGGCTCTCATTTTTCCAATCATACTCTGTAAAAGCTTTATTTATTTCTCCTTTGAGATAGTCTGATGCAAAACTATTCAAAGCAGGAAGATTCATTTTTATGTATTCCATCAAGGTTGTCTCCTTTTGAACAAATTCATATACAGTATATCATTCCCTTTGATGCCTTAAAAACCTATTGCTTCACCTATATAAAAACCGCAAAAATTCTCTCGGTAATACCAATGACAGCCAATAAAAAATAGCCAATAGAGAAAAGTAGAAACGCGGCTCTCCAAAAGCTTGTGAAAACTCTTTTTAAATCAACCTCTTCCCTTACTTTATAATGCATAAACAAGACAATTGATGCTAATAAAATCAAGGTAATCATGATGATCCATAGATATGAATGTTCAAAAAGAGCAATGACAGCGTAATGAACTGCCATAATCAGAAAAAGAGTCGTAGCATCTGCAGAAAGCCTCACTGCTTTTTTATTATTTTTAAATTTCTTCCGTGATAGTATATACACGATCATATACACAATTACCGGCATGATAACACAAGCAGCAATAAGTCCTGCCAGTAAGCTATCCAATCAAATCTCCCCGCTTTCTTCCATCCCACATACCATCGTATACAGCAATTGACATTGAGGTGACGGGATGTCATGTTTCTTTGCTTCCCGAATGCAATAGCCCAGGATTGCGTCTATTTCTGTTTTTCTGCCTAACTGAAGATCCCTTAACATAGAAGATGTATTTTTTGCTGTACGATCACATATTTTGGATATTTTTTCAAAATAGTCTCGATGCTCTGACGGTGGAATTAAAAGCGAATCACAAACCTCACGGCAAACAGATTCCATCATCTTAACATAATATGTATTTTCTATTAATTCTCCATTACGAACCCTAAGAACACCTGTAAGGGGATTGATTACTGAATTAATAATCAATTTTTCTAGATGAATGGGCCATATATCAGGAATCACCTGTACAGGAAAGCCATTGATATCCAAATTTTTAATGCCTTTGACCTCAATTCCTTTGAATAGTCCAATTTTTATCATTCCACTACCGGTATGGTGAACTGTATGGTCATTTTTACGAATGGCACCATGTTCAATAATACCGGTGTAGATAGTGGAAACCCGCATTCGAGGTAAAAAATTAAAATGATCCATCCCATTTTGCAAAAAGACCAGACACGATGCGTTCTCTTCAAGTAAAGGCATCAGTTCCTTAATAGCTGTCTGCTTTACGGTAAGTAGAATAATATCTTGATTTCGAATAGATTGTGCCGATTTTTCAATACATAATGCATGAATATGATTATAGAGATGCTCGTAATCATCAGCAATCAGGCTAATACCTTTTTCATTGATTTCTTTGGCTTGTCTTTGGGTATGTGAAAAAAGCGTAATTTGATGGTCATTGCTTAATCTTGCAGCAATTAATAATCCAATCGACCCACCGCCAATTATCCCAACCTTCATTTTGCCCTCCAAGACCTTTTGCAATAATTGTAACAAAAGGATTGAATGATGAAAAGATAACGGACCACTGTTTTCTTCTTAATGAATTGAAATGATTAAAAAATATGATTTTTCTTAAAATTTAGCTATAATGGTAATATAAGTTATAGCTTTTTTCACATACATATAAGGGGGATATGAGATGAGTGTAAGGGTTGAAAGATTACTTATTAATTACAGAACACTTGAAGAATTTAAGAAGTTTAAGGAATATGGTTTGCAAGAATTATCCATGCTCGAGGACTTACAAGCAAATCTGATCGAAGATAACAGCGAATCACCTTTTTACGGCATCTACTTTGTAGATAAATTAGTTGCTCGAATGAGCCTTTATAAAATCGATGCTAAGTATGATAAATATTTCGATCCGCCTCAGGAATATTATGAAATTTGGAAACTAGAAGTATTACCCGACTATCAGAATAAAGGCTATGGCTCTCTATTGGTTCAATTCGCAAAAAATCTTGGCCTGCCCATTAAAACAAATCCACGAGTCCACTCGCGCAGCTTTTGGGAAAAACAGGGTTTCCAACCTGTAGAGTATGATATGGAAAGAGACTTGGGAGAAAATCCCCTTAAATGGCAGCCTGCAGAATGATTATTAGATACATTTTGAGCTTTCTATTAGAGAAAGCTTTTTTTATCCAAAAGTAATATAAGAAGCATACCTTATATGGCATGCTTCCAAAGGTATATTTATTTACCCTCCGATAATTGGCGTGCACGATTCAGTAAATCGAGCAAACCACGATAATCCTTTTCCATTTGTTTAAATTGATTTTCTATTGTATCTCTCTCTTGAACCAAATAATCCGTATGCTTTTTTAACTCTGAATATTCCTTTAGCAATTCCTCTGATGATCGGAATGATTGTTCTTCCAACTTACTTTTTAAACTAATCAAATAAGCAATAACCATTTCTAAAGACAGGCTTAGCTCGGCATCGTCATTTTTTTCGACAGTAAGTTTATGCGTTTCCTGGTTTGGCAGTTCTGTTTTTATTTCAAGAGTCCCAAACGTTTTCTTCAAGTTTTTACGTGCTTTTTTGGCTATTTCTATCCCTTCTAAATATTGCTTACGCACATAAGAATTCCATCTGAATCCACACGCAGCAGAAGTTCTCGACAACCCCTTACCAACCTCTTCAAACGCTTTCAACTGTGTGCTGCCCTCACGAATATGTCGTAACACTACCTCCGCCAAATAGACATCCTCATCCTGTGACCACCCATCCTGCCTGGAGCCTGTCATCCTCTATTCCCCCCATCATGCAATCAAATCATAATATTCATTCATATGCATCTGGTAGGAAAGATAGAATAAACAAGATTCTATTAACACGATAATTGAATTTACTTTGTTACTTATTTTGAAATCGTTTCATGGCTTCTATATGTATCGGTAATTCCCATAATTCAGAACATCGTTTAATTTCTTCATTCATTCTTATTTGTAGACCGGATACCTCCCTTTTACGAACCACAACATCTTTAAAAGCAATTAAAGGCTGAATATCATTCTTCATAATAGGCTCAATTATTGAAAAAACAGTATCGTCGTTTATTTCTTCCAAGATACCATTCACAAATCCATGGGCATATGCCTCATTTGCTGAAAATCTCTTCCCTGACATTAACCAGTCCAATCCAATTGCCTCAGTAACCTTTTCAAGCAAAAGAGTTCCGCCTCCCCAGCCGGTTGTAATTCCTTGTTCAACTTGAATAAAGCCCATTAAACTTCCCTTTCTTGCATAACGAAAATCACACGCTGCAGCCAATTCCAATCCGCCGCCAAGAGCATGCCCATTCAAAAATGCAAAAACAGGCTTCGGCAAAATAGCTATTTTATACAAAATATCTCCCATACGAGATAACATTTGATAAGCATCCCTTTTGTTATCAAGTAGGTGGAATTCTTTCAAATCTCCACCAGAACAAAAAACGTCACCAGTTCCAGTTATCACTAGGGCTTTAAGGTTTTGATCTGATTTTACTCGTTCAAGGGCTTTTTCCAATAAATTCATCAACTCAAAATTAATTGCATTTCTAACCTCGGGGCGGTTCAGTGTGATCAGTAAATAATTCTCCTTAATCTCGTATATCACTTCATTCAGCATGAATATCTCCCCTTACAAAAAAAACACAGGTTTCCCTGTGTTTTTTCGAGTTGATTATTTATTTACAACTTCTTTTCCTTTGTATGTTCCACATGCTTTACAGATACGGTGTGATAATTTCATTTCACCGCAGTTTGGGCATTCAACCATACCAGGGACTTGAAGTTTGAAATGCGTACGACGCAATCTCTTTCTAGTTTTCGAAGTTCTTCTGAAAGGTACAGCCATGTTTTACACCTCCTTAAAAAAACAATGGTTCTATGGAAGACTTATGTAGTCTTTCATTTTTTACTGTTATCATCATTGTTGTCAAAAAAATGGGCCAACTTTGCCAGTCTTGGGTCAACCTTTTTAACTTGCTGGTCCTCTAAAACTAATTCCCAGTCATCTCCCGCTTGTGGAGCACCGTTAACAGGCTGATCCGTATCACAGAATACCTGTAATGGAATTTCTGTGATAATGATTTCTTTGACTACCGGCGTTAGATCAACTACATCTCCCTCAGCCAAATGGTATTCTCCATCCTCTGTAACCATACCTTCATACTGATTGAAAAGATAGGTCTCTGTTGTTTGAACATCAATTGGGAATGGGACATCGACCAAGGTTCTTGAACATGGTAATGTTAATGTACCTGATATTTTCAGATGAAAAGTAACTCGATTAGAACTTAAGTCAGCCTTTCCAAATACACGAATCGGTGAAATATCACGAATTTGTGGATCTGTATCTTTTAGTTCAGATAAATCTGCTGTCTCATCTACATTAAACCCATTGTCGCGAATTTTCTGCAGTTGTGGAATTGTCCATTTCATATTATATCACCTCAAGGCAACAAAGGTAATTATAGCTTTGGTAAATTCATTTGTCAATGTTTTTTCTTTACAGCCATATGTGATACCCTTATGCAAATTTTAAGCACTTGTCCACTTATTCTACCCGAAATATGTCGTTTTGAAAACAGAATAAATTCACCGCCTGAGTTTCTACGAAGCTTGCTTCTTGATAACTCCATCATTTACTATTAAAAAAACAACTATTTATCAGGAGGTGGATCATGTGAATGCCCTGGGACTTGTTGTGGAATATAACCCTTTTCATAATGGACATTTATTCCATTTGCAACAATCTAAAGCTATTACAAATGCAGACGTGACAATAGGTGTAATGAGCGGAAATTTTTTACAGCGAGGAGAGCCTGCCCTGGTGGATAAATGGTCTAGAACCGCAATGGCATTAAAGGCTGGCGTTGACCTGATCATCGAGCTTCCATTCGTCCATGCCGTCCAGAAAGCCGAATATTTTTCCGAAGCGGCTATTCTCCTACTAGAAGAAGTTGGCTGTAAGTCAGTTTGTTTCGGCAGCGAGCAAGGTGAGATTGAACCTTTTATACATACATACACGATTATCCAAGAAAATTTAGACATAATTGACCAACGGATTCAGCATTACAGCAAGGAAGGATACAGCTATCCAAAAGCTGCATCTCTGGCCTACACAGAACTACAAGCTCGTTATCCGGCCATGCTTTCACTGGACCAGCCTAATAATATCCTTGGCTATCATTATGTATCCGCAATTTTAAAACATAATTTATTAATTGAACCAGCGACCATTAAACGGACGGGATCTGGATATCACGATCCTATTCTAAAGCCCGGAACGATTGCGAGTGCAACCGGCATCAGAAAAGAAGTTATGAAAAGCGGCAATCTGGAAGCCATCTCATCCTTTGTTCCGGAGGCAACGTTTGCACTTTTGGAGGACTATATGATGGAGAATCGGACCCTGCACAATTGGGATCTTTATTGGCCATTCTTAAAAGTTAAATTGATTACGACACCGCCTGAATCACTGGCTCAAATATATGAAATGAAGGAGGGCTTACAAAATCGATTAATTGAGGCGGCAGAACGCGCCGGTACTTTCATAGAATTTATGTCATTCATTAAAACGAAGCGCTATACCTGGACGAGATTACAAAGGATTCTTACCTATACCCTTTTAAACTTCACAAAAAATGAAATGCCTCAAAGCCTTTTTCCGCCGTACATACGCGTGTTGGGATTTACCGCTGCCGGGCAACAATATTTAAAAAGCATAAAAAAGGATAAAGGAAATCTCTTAATTTCCCGCCTTGCCGCCTGCGAAGACCCACTAATCGAAATAGACAAGCGGGCTGCCATGGTTCACGCTGCCGTCCTCCCTCCAGAGGTTTCTCTGAGGGCTCAGAAACGTGAATTTATGGCGCCTGTTGTCTTGTCGAATTAAAAAAGAATAGCCATTGATTCACATTCTGAATCAATGGCTTTTTCTTTTATTCCGTTTATCTCATTTCATGTTTTTCAAGTAATTCAGCGCATCATCTATTGTATCCACAGGGACAATAATCATATCAGTACCAATTTCTTTTGCTGTTTTTACAGCCAATTGATAATCCGATTTTTCTGCACCCTGTTGATTTGGAGCAAAAAATATTTCGGCATCAGCTGAATCAGCAGCTACAATTTTCTGATCCACACCACCGATTGGACCGACTGCTCCATCATCAGAAATGGTTCCTGTTCCTGCAATTTTCTTGCCTCTTGTGTAATCTTCTTCCGTTAATTGATTAAATATTTCAAGTGTAAACATCAACCCGGCAGATGGCCCTCCAATACTATCAGCGTCTATCTTGATACTCCTGTCTGTTTCGATGCTTCGATCCTGTACCAATGTAATGCCCACACCAACTTTTTCGGTTTCCTCGAGCAGCTCCAATTGAAGAGTTTTATCAATAATTTTTTTATCCCGCTTAATTTCTAACTTTACTTGATCTCCAGCCTTTTTCGAAGATACGTACTCTATGAAAAATTCACTTGACTTAATATTTTTTCCATCCACTTTGATAATTCTATCTCCGGGTTTTAATACACCATCTGCCGGTGTATCTTTAGCAATATGAAGGACATATATTCCCTCAACCTTCACTTTAGCTTGATATCCTGCTTCTTTGTATCCATTTAAAATAGCAGATGTTTGTGAATCATCCATTAGCTTTAATTGTCTGATGGAATATTCTTCATCTGTTTCATCCTGACTTCTGATTTGTTCCTGCTTATAAATTTTATGATAATCTGCTATTTTAGCCCATGCATATGTATAAATATTTGCCCTTCCCATCCGGACCGTTGTCAGCATAAAAGAGCCCTCTGCTTTTGTTCCGTTTTCAACCTCCACAAATTGCTCCAATGTTTCAGCAGAGCCGGGGGTTGAAACATAATAAGGCAATCTATAAAAGGACGCAAGCATCGCCAGGATCAGGAATGCCACCCCAATTTTGCCTTTATTAAACTTACGCTTCATCTATATTTTTCTCCTTCCAATGCTGTATGGCCTCTTTAATCTCCGGCAGCCTTTTTTTTGCTTCTTGTTCTCCCATCATAATGATTTCCTGAATGTTTGTAAATGCTCTCGAATTATAAGTTTCAACCGGGGGTTGAATCATTACATCTGCATTAATCCCTTTCATTTTAACAATCTCCATTTGCAGAATATCTAGGCTTTTAAATATAACGTCATAGATAGATTGGATCTCTGTATCTCCCTTTGTAGCTGACACATCGCTTGCAATTACAATATCCGCTCCCATTTCTTTCACAACCGAAACAGGAACCCGATCTACTACCCCTCCATCTACGAGTAGCTTTCCATTAATTCGTTTTGGTACAAAAACACCCGGTACAGAAATACTGGCTCTTACGGCCTCATAAACCGGACCTTTCGTAAAAATAACTCTCTCTCCTCTTTCTATATCTGTTGCTACAACAGCCAAAGGAATTTCAAGATCCTCAAGATTTTGATTTTTTGTAAACAAACGAATATATTCCTCTATTCTTTTACCCGCCACAAAACCTAATCTCGGTACAGTCAAGTCCATAAAGTATTTTCGTTTAAATTGTAATGAAACTTTTTGTAATAGTTCAAGATCAGAGCCACTTGCATAAAAGCAACCAATTAATGCTCCCATGCTGCTACCGGCTATATAATCGATTTTTATACCCTCACTGTTTAATACTTTCAGTAAACCGATATGTGCAAACCCTCTGGCTCCACCGGAACCCAGTGCTAATCCTATTTTCGGCTTCATTTCAAATAACACTCCTTTATGCGAACTGATTCCAAGTAGGCTCCAATAACGGAGTCTTCGTTCTAAACTGTATTTCACTGCGTATATTTTAATAATGGGGACAACCCCCGTCACATACAATTCTCTCAATATTTTATTAAATATATTTTAACATTAGATTATTTACTACGCTTAAATTTCATAAGGGAAGGGATTTAATTTGGATAAATCAGGTTTAAAATCAGCACTATTGGCATTGATTGCAGTTATAATGGCAGCAGCATTAATATTAATGCCTCAGGAATCCTTTGAAGCATCTGTTCGGGGTTTGAATATTTGGCTTGAAATAGTATTTCCTTCCTTATTGCCTTTTTTAATCATTGCAGAAATGTTGATTGCATTTGGTGTAGTAAAATTACTGGGTGTTTTTCTAGAACCACTCATGCGTCCCTTATTTAAAGTACCTGGAGCAGGAGGGTTTGTCTGGGCAATGGGTCTGGCATCCGGTAATCCCTCTGGAGCAAAGCTAACGGCCAGGCTTCGAGATGAGGGACAGCTGTCAAGGATAGAAGCAGAACGATTAGTGTCATTCACCAGTTCATCGAACCCGCTGTTTATTTTTGGAGCTGTATCTGTTGGTTTTTTTAATAACGCTAAACTAGGAATACTGTTAGGATTAACCCATTATGCAGCGAATATTTGTGTTGGTTTAATTATGAGATTTTACGGAAGAAAAGAAGAAAGGGATAAATTCGAACGTACAAAAAAAGAAACAACCATATTTCCAATCATGGAAGCTTTAAAAAGCATGCACCGCACCCGCCTTAATGACCAACGGCCTATTGGAAAAATATTAGGAGATGCAGTTAACTCCTCCATTCAGACACTTTTAATGATTGGCGGATTCATTATTATCTTTTCTGTTATTAACAAACTTTTATTCCATTTACATATTACCGGCTTTTTCGCTTCCATCGTTAACAGTCTATTCTATACTCTTCATATCCCATCATCATTAAGTGTTCCTTTTATTTCTGGTTTGTTTGAAATCACTTTAGGATCACAATTAACGAGTCAGGCTGATGGAGCTACATTATTGCCACAAGCAATCATTGTCAGTGCTTTACTCGCATTTGGAGGATTCAGCATCCAGGCTCAGGTCGCCAGTATCTTGGCCGAAACCGATATACGGTTTAAACCATTCTTTATTGCACGCCTTCTCCACACTCTTTTTGCAGCAATCCTTACCCTGATTTTATGGAAACCCATATATTTACGGCTATCCACAGCCGAAAATACATCTTTCTCTCAGTTGGTATTCTCTATGGAAACATACGGAGGATTATCCAGTACGATCCTGAATTTCTTTGTCAACTATGGCGCATTAATCACTATTGTATCTCTAGCCGGCTACACCGCTTTATTATTTATACAGTATAGAAAATCACTATAAGTTAAAAGCCAATCCCTTTTTATATAGGATTGGCTTTTTTCCAAATGAGCTTATTCAGCGATCTTTCTACTCAGGCGTTTTTGCACACACTCAGGGACAAGCTCCGATATATCTCCACCATACTTTGCTACTTCTTTTACGATTGAAGAACTTAAAAAGGAAAATTGATTATTTGTCATTATAAAAAATGTTTCAATTTGATCATTTAATAAGCGATTCATTGAGGTGATTTGCATCTCATATTCGAAGTCGGAAACGGCTCTCAACCCCCGAATAACCGCAATTGCATTTTTTTCTTTTGCATAATCCACGAGCAATCCTTGAAAACTGTCCACTTTCACATTTGGTAAATGGGCAGTGGCTTCTTCTATGAGTTGTACTCTCTCCTCTACCGTAAATAACGATTTTTTAGCAGAATTATGGAGGACACCAACATATAATTCATCAAATATCTTTGCTCCTCTTTGAATAATATCCAGATGTCCATATGTTATGGGATCGAAACTTCCAGGGCATACAGCTATTTTCTTCACAATACTCCCCCATTCTTCATAATTAGTAGTTATCTCTCGAAAAAGGATATGACAGTAATTCCATACTTTTCTGTACGAAACCTTGTGAACCCGCCTATTTGTTCAGGAAGAGTCAATTCTTCTCCATGTTCACAAATGATTAAACCATTCTCTTCCAACAACTCAGCATCTTCAATTTCTCCAATGAGAGTCGGGATGATGTTAGCTATTTTATAAGGGGGATCCATAAAAATAAGATCAAATTTCTTATTTCTCTTACCAAGAGCTTTTAATGCCCGCAAGACATCACTTCTGTGAACCTCTGCCTGATTATCCATCTTACATGAAGCAATGTTCGTTTTAATTATTTGAATAGCTTTAGCATCTTTATCAACAAAAACGCCTCTTTCCATCCCACGGCTCAGAGCTTCAAGTCCAAGGGAACCGCTTCCTGAAAATAGATCCAGAACCTGTCCTCCTTCAAAATAAGGTCCTACAATATTAAATAAGGACTCTTTTACTTTGTCTGTAGTTGGCCGGGTTGTCATGCCCGGAACAGCCTTTAATGGTCTTCCTTTACAAGTACCTGAAATGACTCGCATAATCTGTCACCAAATTTCATATGTATTCAACTTTCTAAGATATCCTACCATAAAAATTCTTGATTTCACAAATAGAAATCAATTTTCTCCTACCCTTGAATAGTTCACTTGAATTTGGCCATACTACTAGCAACAACATCTTCAGAGATGTTGTTGCCAACCGCGGAGAAGACTTACGTTTCCCCATAAGTTCTTCCTCCGGTTTCTCCTCTCCCTTTGCCTTCTGCCTTCCTACGCGAAGGTATAGAAGGACCCTGCGATGTTACATCGCAGGGCTTTTTTATTACTTTTTTCCCCCTCTTAAAAACAAATATTATTTAAAAGCAGAATTTTATAATCATTTTCTTTAAATACAGCTATCATCCCAGATTAACCTGGCAGGATAATATGGTACACTAAACCATATTGCAATACAGGAGGACACTCGGAATGAATCAACGTTTTATTGAACTTGGGCCAGGATATTCTGACCTTTATGAGCTATTAGAATTAGCAAAGGCTAATCAATCTCGGATGAATTATTTTTTATGCTTACAGTCAGAAGGCGCAAAAGGTAAGGTCTTGTCATTTGTATTAGTCATGAAAAAATCTAGCTATGGTGACTTCATCCCACTCTATATTTGCAGGGAAGGCATCCCTGTTTTAGATAATAAACCAAGCAAGCGTTATGAATTATTTGAGCAAGCGGCCAGAGACCAGAATAGAGAGATTATCTCATTGGAAGTCAGACATTCATCCACTTTTGCTGACACTGACCTATATTATCAATATTTAATTGGAATAATGCGTATGAATCGCTTCTTACCCCCATTGCAATAAAAAGCCGGATCCTAATGGATCCGGCTTCCCATTTAAATACCTATTTTATATTCATCTTTTTCCTTCTCATGCTTTTTACTCTCAAATTCTGTTTTAATAAACGGTTTATGAGATAATTCCACCTTTTTTACAAAAGCATATGAAGATAATTTTTCCGATACTGCCTCTATTTCGTCCATATTCACATATAATACAGCATATTTTAATTTGCGGGAAACATAATGCAAATTGCCTGTTTTACGCAATGTTTTCACTTGTTTTAGACTATGAAGCCATACAATCAGGCTTTGCCTTTCTACAAACATATACATACCCCTTTAGGATGCAATTTATATTTAGTGTACCATATTATCAAAAGGTGTATCAATATTTAGATAGATAGGGAACAGAGGCCAGACCTTTATATGTAATTGTACCTTTTTAATTATTTTCCAAAACTGATTGGTGGACACCTGTAATTAAAGAATACATACTCACTAAAAGATAAGTATCTCTAATTATATTATCTCCCAGAATTAAACCTTAAAGAGTCTCAGGTGATTCATCTATAGTCCTTATTAGAAAAGGATAGTACCATACAGTTTGATGCCTTACTTTGTTTGTGAAAATTCTTGCGGACGGAATAGAGAGAACAGCAGAAACAAAAAAACTGCAGACTTTGTCTACAGTCTAAAACGAAAGGCAATCCCCGTCTTTTATCGGGGATTGCCTTTTTTTATACCGTCACGAACATCCACAGCTTCCCCCCGTACCGCATCCTCCACTGCAGGATGATTCAAAGAAAGGGTTCCCTGTCGGTACTTTTATATGAGGAGATACTGAATGGCCAATCAGCATGCTGATTTCATCCAATAGTTGCTGCAAGCTTGTTTCAGCTTGTTTATATTCAATCACAGATGGGTGAAGGTCCATTTCTCTTTTAGCCTCACGGATTGCTTTTGAAATAGTTCGGTAATCTGGATGGTATCTCCCAAAACGCTGAGCTTCCTCGTAAGCATCCTTTAAAGAATTAAAGGCATGTATTTTTTTCTGTGCAACCTGGTCCTTCTTCATCTGATCAAGACTTAAATAGTATTGCTGAGCTATATCTGAATTCATTATCTCTTTGGCTAATTGTTCAGCATGGTCAATGATTTCAACCGTTTCAATAGTAGCAAGCATGAAAATACTCACCTCCAACCTTATCATATCATGTAATATTCAAGGATGCTATAAGTTAGGAATAGTTTCCATTCAATCTTAGGTATCTCCTTAAGCTTGTCCGCTCTATACTGATAAGTAGAAGAAGTACTTAGCTAGAATACTCGCCATACTTCATCTACCCTTACAGAATGTCCATTCATTGATTACCGCTATTCATTGATTGAAACATCGAAACCATCATAGAGGCCATTTGAACACTGTTTGAAAGCTGATGAACCCGGTCTGGGATAGATTTTTTTAAAAAGTACTTCGCTTCTGTATTAAATAACGCAAACTCCTGTGGATTTCTGCACAACCGTCTGTACCAGATTGGCTGTTGTCTCAAAAAGCTCAGTAAATCTTCATCAGCTTCGATCAATTCATAGATATCTTGTCTCAAATTCTCACTCCGATCTTTATGAGCTAATCTTGTCTAAATTTGAAAGGATGATTATTAGGAACAGGAGGTGGCTTTTCTTCTGTTTGTGCGGTAGATTGAAATTGAGAGATAACCCCTTGAATCGCCCCTAAAGCCTGACTTATATTCCCTATTTGTTTTTGGATTTGATCAGGATCCATTTTCTTCAGTTGATTAAGAAGCTGCGAAATAAATTCTCCCTTATCTGTTTTCTCAGTCTCTTTCTCATCCTTTTTTTCTCCTTTATATTCGTTCCACGCTTCATCCTCTTCACCAAGCAGGGCCCAATTTTCGTAAATTTCTTGCCATGTTTTCTTGCCCATCCTGACATCTTTTACGATTTTGGGATTATCCTTAAGAAAAAGCTTAAATTCCTGTACAGAAGGATGCAAATTAGATTCATCCATTTAATCTCACCTCACCACATGACATACGCCTAGGATAGTATATGTTTCCGAGAAACAATAAGTGAAGATTCTTATTAAAGAATTTAAACGATACCTTTGCTATTTACCCAGTATAATTTTAAACAACAAGTAAGGATGATAGGCTGTTTTTGTTTAGATAATGTAACTCCATAAATTTGACCACGGAAATATGGAGAGCAAGGTCCTTTCGTTTTGTACTTAAATGGACCAAGCATAAGTGTTAATTCAGTAATCTTATTCCTTCCGAACAATATACGAGATCCCTCTTTTTATAAACTAAAAAGAGCAATTGAAGAGAAAATAGCTTCTTCATTGCTCTTTTTAATGTACATTTTATTCATGCAAAGATACAAAGTTCTGTGTGTAATATTTTTTGTATACGCCTACTCCAAGTCGGGTAAAATCTTCATTCAGCATAATATCTCGGTGTCCTTTACTATTGAGCCATCCTTCAACGGCCGCAATTGCATCTGTGTACTGAGCAGCTATGTTTTCACCAGCCGAATTGTAAGAGATACCGCCTTCCTTCAGACGATCACCAACATCTTTGTCTTCTGGAGATACGTGATCGAAATACTCATTCCTCATCATATCTTCACTGTGCTTAAAAGCTACAGTCGAGATTTTCTCATCATATTCCAGAGAATTCAAACCAAAACGTTTTCTTATGACATTCGTCAGATCCAGGATCTGGAGCTGACTGCCTTCTTCTACCAGTTTCCATTCTTCTTCGGACAATTCTTTAGGCTCATATAATTCGCCCCGATAAGTAAGTTCATATGGCTTATGCATAATTAATGTTTCTGCATCCATAAATCGAACACCCGATACACGCCCCAGTATTTTATCTAAATAAACCTGTGCATACATATCACCGAGCTTTATTAGAGGGCGATAATGAAGATCTTCTTCCGATAACTCAAAATGATATTCAGTGTCTTTCCACTTTAACTTAATATAACTATCCATATTTAATTCTTTATATAGAGACTCCACTGTTTGATCTATAAAAAAGGGATATAGATTAATATCATCTGCAGAACTGAATAGGGTCACAATTTTTTTATTTTTTTCGTTTACTCCAAATTGAATATAGTTGTTTACTGTTTCATTATAGATCCACCAATTATATCCATAAGCTGAAGGATCAATACGACTGGGTTCACCATATTCCTCGAGCAATTGATTGCTGGTTTTACCGATCCATTTAGATACACCCTGTTCAGGTCTAGTCTTGTTATTCGAAACTTCTTTCATCTTTTCTGAGGATTCTATTGTATTTTCATTAACGGAGTCGTGATCGATAATAGCTGTATTGTCTTTTCCATCTTCATGAACCGTTAAATAAATGCCACCTACTGTAATTAAAACTAAACAAAAAATAACCTTCAAACCCAATTTCAGAGGAAGTCCCTCCTATCATTCATACTGTATATAATATAATTATACCATTAGAATTGAAACAAACCTATCACTTAAATCGAAACAATTATAAATAAGTATATTATATGCATATAGAATATTTATAGAATCAGAAAGATCTTTCTGATTCTATGAAAGAACAATTTATTGCAGATAAGGAAAATTAATACTAAAATTAGAAGGGAGAATTCCCATTACTTGTTTCATACCGAAATAGGGCATTTGCTAAAAGGGGATAGGAGGAAATAAGATGAAATTTGAAAATACAGGCCTTGAGAAATACCAAGTGAACTTAAACAGGCTAGATGAAGTCATGAGCGAAAATGGGATGGTACGAGCTGAACAGTGGGATTACGAACGCGTTTCCTACGACAAAAAATACGAATTAAAAGACGGTACATTCTATTTACGCGTCTTTGGATATGCTATTGAAGGTGATGTAGGTGCACACCGGGCAACTATTCAATTAATGACCCCGGTCCTCGGAAAGCATTATTACCCTCATGGTGTCGAATATGGAGAGACAGAGCATTTCCCAACATCACTACAGAAGCAATGTGAGACTGTTCTAGCTTCTGTAAAAGCTGAGTTAGATATATTTGTCGAGGTTGAATAAAAAGTACGCAGAAAGCCTGCAGGAATCATACATCCTGCAGGCTTACCTCATGTATTTTCTCATTAAGCAATAATGTCCATCACCTCTCTCAGCCTCAAATCCATGCATCCTTAAGACCTCTTTATAACAAGACTGTTTAGCCACTACTTCAGTCTTTACTATTTTTGCAGTACCTGTTTTTTTAAAATAATAGAGCAAACCTTCTATAACTTCAGACGCATATTCCTTTTCTGTTCCGTCATCTGTAAAATTTAAAGAGAAATTTATGCATCCTACTCCTTCAGGGTTTTCTTCTACCTCTAATTCACCAATAAATTGTTGACGCTTCAAATCAATAATAAAACAGATCCACCAGCCAGCATCTCCTTCCACTTCAAATAATTCTATTAAAAGAGGGAGCATACCTTTAATTCGATCAGATGGGAAACTGTCAGGGACATATACGGGGGAAACCATTTTAAAATCTCTGGGATATAAAATAAGTGACTTTGCCAACGACAAGGAACACGGGATAATCAGAATTCGACTGGTCCTAATTTGTTTCATTCTCGCACCTCCGAATACTTGCATTAAAAAATACATACATAAAAGATTTAATTTATAAGGCCCCAGATTGACATCACCCTGCCCTGTCAAAAAATATCAATTAAAATTCCATCCAATAAACGCTGTTGTAAAAGAAGATAAAAAAAGCCGTCTCTAATTCTATGAGACGACCTGTTTCACCTATGCAACTTTTATTTTCAAGAACCAAGAATCGCTTTAAAAACGCTCGTGGTTTCTCCACCGTGATAGATAACATATAACAATAAATAGACAGTAACACCTGCTACAGCGTTCACCATCCAAATTATGCTTGTAGGAGGAGCTATTTTTCGATGCTTCTCAATTTTTCCTTTATAGCCGTAATACAGACTAATAATTCCCATAACCGCTCCAATGGTTGCCAGCGTAATATGTGAGATTAGAAAAATTGTATAGTATATTTTTATCGAATCAGGTCCCCCGAAAGCAGTGTTTCCTATAAATAGTGTTCTGCTTGCATAAATTACAAAAAACAAAATGGCAAATACAGCTGCCCAAGACATCAATTTTTGATGAAACTTTATGTTTCCTTTTTTTACTTGCCATACTCCAAAACCTACAAGGATAGCACTGATCACGATGCATGCAGTGCTTATCGTAGGCAATACGGGTAATGAACCGCTCATAATAGCTGAACCTCTCTTTACTAATTCTGTTAACTCTACAATTGTAAAATATTATATTTGAAAACTCAAATTTTACTATTTAGTTCACTAAAGTTTAAATATTCATCCAATTAATTCCCTAAATGCGGGTTTGCTTCCATAAATCGTTTTGTTTCTGCATCTGCTTTCTTAGTATCTTCTTTAAACCAATTGAAGAAGGTATAGGCTAAGATAATTCCATAAACGATTTCCTGGATAATTTTCATAATAACACCGCCTGTTTGCTGATCTTCAACAACTGGCATATTTATAAACATTTGAGGGCCACTCAAATCCAACCCTGATAAGGTACCAACAGGAACACAGAGTTTCATGGCTTCCATCCACACCGCAGGATCTGCATATGTCGCATACATCGGCACTTTTGAAAAAATGATCAGTGCACAGGCCGGTGTAATTAATATGCCATTAGCAAATATATATCCAATTTTCTTAAGTCCTGATAATCGTTGGCTCTCTTCAATTTTATTTACTAAATGCCACCACATAAAGAGTGAGGAAACAAACAGAACTGCTGTGAACAGACTATGAAGCAGCATATTAACTTTTACAATATCAAAAATGGATGGGACATGGTAAAAAGAAAAAAGCCCATTAAAGAAAATTAACGTTATCAATGGTTGTGTAAGGAGTAAAAACCATTTTTTAAATACGAATTTCTTTAACAGCCAATCCGGTAATCCTAATAGAATAAATGGCGGAATGACTAAAAATAAAAACGCCATCTGAACCATATGAATCGTAAAAGATAGATGCCCCAATAAATCGATTGGTGAGCCTTCAATAATATAAAAAAGAACCATTGCTATAGAGAAATAGATAGCTTCTTTCCTTTTAAAATGTTCACCCGCTTTATAATAAGTAACATAAAAATAGACGGCTACTATCAAGATTGTCATGAGGAATAAGTAAGGACTCCATAAGGCCCTAAATCCGAACATGTCTAAATTCAATTAACTCACCTCTTAATTAGTTTTCCTGCCTCTATTATAGTATTTAAGAAAAAATGGTATCTGAATCCATCTTTTAGCTCTATTAAACTTAAATGTTGATATCCGTTCCAGGGCTCCGCTTTATGCAGGTCGTCCGGTAGCCTCCTCGTTGATTTACGCCTATGAGGTTTCCCCAGTCTCGCTCCTCCAGTAGGAGTTTCAGAACACCCACTACTATCACCCAGCTAATAAATCAACAATGAACTTTAACAAAGCCAATCTTTTAAAAAAATCGGCTTAACGAGTTAAGCCGATTCCTTCTTAAATCCACACAATCAGTACAAATGTAAGGATAGTTGTTACACCAAAGAGCAACCCGGTGTACATAAATCCTGCCATTGTTCCATGTCCTTTTTTATTCATATGCATAAAATAATAGAGTTGAAAAATGACCTGTATCACTGCGAGCAATAAGATAAATGGCAATACAAACCATCTGGAAAACCCCTCATAACCCACTGCAAAGAACGCAACTAAAGTTAAGAAGATCATCATTATAAATGTAATAACCTGCATCTTCATATCTTCCGCATTTTTCTTCCGTCTATATTTAAGAGCTTCCTTACTAAGACGTGTCTTAGGTTGATTTTCCATTTATCTTCACCCCACCATTCCCATTAAGTAAACAACTGTAAAAATGAATACCCAAACCACATCAATAAAATGCCAGTAAAGGCTCGCAACATAAAATTTCGGTGCATTATACAAATTTAATCCGCGTTTTGAATTACGGAGCATTAAGGCAATAATCCAAAGCAATCCAAACGTTACGTGTCCCCCGTGGAAACCGACCAATGTATAAAAGGCTGATCCAAATGCAGACCCTGTAAATGTGTGATGGTATTCATGCACATAATGGTTAAATTCATAAATTTCTAATCCCAGGAAGGCAGCTCCCAGTAAAACCGTGATTAAAAGCCAAAACTGCATTTGTTTAAAATCATAATTTCTCATGTGGTACATGGCATACACACTTGTTAAAGAACTTGTTAAAAGCAGCATTGTAGCAATAAAAGCCAGCGGCATATCAAACAAATCTTTAGCCAAAGTCATATCCTTATTAGGCGGTACACTATCTTTTAATGCTAAGTACGTTGCAAATAATGAAGCAAATAGTACTGTCTCTGCAGCAAGAAACAGCCAAAAACCTAAAAACTTATGTTTTCCTTCTGCTGTATGTTTCTCAGGGTGAGATGGCCATGTTTCTGGTGTGAATTTTTGTTGTGTATCCATTACACCTCAACCCCCTTATCATTTTTGGGATTAGAAGAGATCAATTCTTCTTTATGAATATGATATCCGTGGTCATCTTTGATGGAACGGATGAGCATAGCCAAGAAGGTTATCAACAAACCAATAATCATAACCGGAACAGTCCATGCCTTATCTGTTGCATTATAAAGTGCACCAAAAGCGGCAACAAATAATCCAAAAGAAATAAAGACCGGCAGAATGGAGTTATTAGGCATATGGATATCACCAAGAGGTTCAGCCGGTGTCATGCCATTCCTGCCTTCCATTTTTTCTAGCCACCAGGCATCATATCCACGTACCAATGGCAATCTTTCAAAGTTGTACTCAGGAGCTGGCGAAGATATGGACCACTCAAGTGTACGGCCATCTTTCCATGGATCATTTCCAACCTTGACGTTTTTAACGGTTGTAATCACGATATTAACCAATAAGATAATGACAGCGACTGCCATCACAAATGCTCCAACAGTAGAAATTAAATTACCAGTCTCCCATCCCTGTCCGTCTAAGTAGGTGAATACACGTCTAGGCATTCCCATTAATCCGAGGAAATGTTGAACAAAGAATGTTAAATGGAATCCAATTAGGAATAACCAGAAAGTAATTTTACCCAAAAATTCATTCAACACAGTTCCAAATATTTTTGGCCAGTAAAAATGCGTACCTGCCAGTAAGGCCAGCACTACTCCACCTACAATAACATAATGAAAATGGGCAACAACGAAATAACTATCGTGATATTGATAGTCAGCCGGCGCTGCAGCATTCATAATTCCGGTCACTCCACCCATAACAAACGATGGGATAAAAGCGACAGCATACAACATTGGCGTCGTAAACGTAATCTGACCGCCCCACATGGTGAATAGCCAGTTAAAGATTTTAATTCCAGTTGGAACTGCAATTGCCATAGTAGCTACAGCGAATATAGCATTTGCAACTGGACCAAGACCTACTGTAAACATATGGTGAGCCCATACCATGAATCCTAAGAAACCAATTAGAATAGTTGCAAAAACCATGGAAGAATATCCAAATAATCTTTTTCTAGAGAATGTCGGAATTATCTCTGAGAAAATCCCGAATGCTGGAAGAACCAATATATATACTTCCGGATGTCCAAAAATCCAGAATAAATGCTCCCATATAATTGTATTTCCACCTAAAGCTGTTACAAAGAAGCTGGATCCAAACATACGATCAAACATCATCAATGTTAATCCCACTGTAAGCGGCGGGAAAGCAAATAAAATCAAGGCAGACGCCACGAATGTTGTCCATGTAAAAAGAGGCATACGCATGAACGTCATTCCAGGTGCCCTCATATTAATAATCGTGGCCAGGAAGTTAATTCCGCCAATTAACGAACCCATACCAGATATCTGAAGTCCCAGTATGTAAAAATCTATTCCGTGACTTTCAGATGCCAACGAAAGAGTTGCATAAGATGTCCACCCGGCATCAGGCGCTCCACCCATAAACCAAGATAAGTTTAAAAAGATACCGCCAAAGAAAAACAACCAAAAACCTAATGAATTTAAAAATGGGAATGCTACGTCTCTTGCCCCTATTTGCAGCGGCATGATTGCATTCATAAATCCAAGTAATAAAGGCATGGCAGCCAGGAATATCATGGTTGTTCCATGCATGGTAATGATTTGGTTAAACATTCCTCCACTGATAAAATCATTTTCAGGCTTAACAAGCTGTATTCGTATAAACATTGCTTCAAGCCCCCCGAGCAAGAAGAAAATTCCTCCCGCAAAGATATAGAGCTTGGCAATCTTCTTATGGTCAACTGTAGTTAAATAATCCCAGATAACACTAAGAAACCCCTTTTTTTGAGTAATCGTACTCACGTTTTAACCTCCCCTTTGCAAACTAGCAAACTTTTATTTTAGCGTTAAGGTTTCCAGGTACTTAGTAAGCGCTTCAATTTGTGAATCAGAAAGCTTTCCGTATGTACCAGTCATTTTGTTTCCTTCTTTAACTGACTCAGGATCTTCAAGCCACTTCTTCACATTTTCTTCATTATTTTCCAAATAACCCGCTACTATTTCACGATCAGCAAAATTGGATAGGTTGGGTGCTAATCGTGCCTGTTCCGGTCGCTGATCGTTTGAATCGATTGCATGACAACCGATACAGCTTTTATTAAAGATTTCCTGTCCTTCACTAGCAGTTGCATCAGTTAGTTTTTCTTCTGTATGCTTTGTTTCTTTCATGCTGGCTACCCATTTATCAAATTCATCTCTTGGCAAGGCTTTCACTTTAAAATCCATCAAAGCATGAGAAGCTCCGCATAGCTCAGCACATTTCCCATAAAAAATCCTGCCGGCCTCTTCACTCTTTTTATCATCAAACTCTAGCCAGAAGCTATTCTCACCTTCCGTATTTGTGTCAAGCTTACCTCCAGCAGATGGAATCCAGAAGGAATGCTTTACATCAGTAGCCTTTAAATTAAAGTAAACCTTTTCATCGGTTGGCACGACAAGCTCTTGTCCTGTCATAATGCCTTCACCTGGATATTCAAACTCCCACCAGTAGTAATTCGCCCTTACATTCACTGTTAAGGCTGTTGGATTACCATCCTTATCCTTGTCATCTTTAGCAGATACATCCGCAAAATCAAACGTATAATAAATGGTTGGAACTGCAAGAATGATTAATAAAATAATCGGAATAACGGTCCAAAGGATTTCCAACTTGTGATTACCTTCAATTTGTTTAGGGATTGAATTATCTCCCTTTTTACGACGAAATTTTAAAATTGCAAGTACAAATAGTATAACAACGACGATAATAACCAATACCATAATGGAAGTACTGAGTATCATCAAATCATATTGTTTCTCCGCAACCTCTCCTGCTGGATCTAACGCTGATAAATACGGCTTGCCACAGCCCGAAAGAATCAGTGTGAAAATAGCAATTAAAGATGCAATGCGCCATTTTTTCATAGCAAATAATTACCCCTCTTTCGTAAAAAATTTCTTCTTTCCAAAGGAACATCTTATATAATTAATTTCTTAAAGAAAGAACCCCCAATGTTAAAAGCGATTAATTAATGAAACAATGACCATTGCGACAAAAGATATTGTCATATAGTTTAAAGAATAAATAAACATCTTATTGGCCCACTTTAAATCTTCTTCTTTCGAAAATTCCTTTTTTAAAGAGAATCCTCTTAAAGTTAAAATAAGCCATCCTATATTTAGAATTGTTGCCAAGACCACAAAAGATACCCCGATTGGTTTCAGTATAAATGGAATTGGAAGCAATAAAGCCACCCATATTAACATATGAATCTTTGTTTCTTTGAATCCTTTTACAACAGGCAGCATTGGTATTCCAGCTGCTCTGTATTCCTCCGTACGTTTCATAGCCAATGCGTAAAAATGCGGAGGCTGCCAAACAAACATTAATAAAAACAATCCCCAGGCTATGGGATGCAATCCAGGGTCAACAGCCGACCACCCGATCAAAGGCGGAACAGCACCCGAAAAACTGCCGATAACAGTATTTGAGACTAATCGTCTTTTTGACCACATGGTATACAGCATTACATAGGACACTACCCCAATCAGTCCCATTAAAGCAGCCATTGGTGAGGCCATCAATAGAATTAACAACCCGGTTATCACCAGAGCAAGCCCCATATATAACACTTTTATAGGGTGAACTTTACCAGTAACCGTGGGACGGTTCTTTGTGCGAGTCATGAATACATCAATATCTCGGTCTATATAATTGTTTAAGCTGCCAGATCCGGCTATAACCAGTGCTGCCCCCACAACACCATATAAAACGAGATCAAGATTGCTAAGAAAACTTTGGTCCGTAAAATACAGACCGAGCCAAATACCTGTAAAAACAGTTATTAAATTTGAATTTACAATCCCCACCTTCACTAATACCAAAAAGTCCTTAAATGTTGTACTGCTCATTTCTTTATCCATGTCTAGTCCCTTCTGGTTCTCATATGAGGTCTGCGATGCCGGTTTAGGTTTCATGCTGTTACCTCCTGTCTGTCATAGTAGATTTCAATACTTGAGTTCTCCTTCGATATATTCACGTAATAAAATGATTATATTTTTATAGAAAAATTTACCTACTATATATTTAAACATAGAACATACAGTTCATGTGAAGATTATTTGTCTGATTTTTGTCAAAAGTGTGACCTAATTATTATATAGTGGTAATTTTATCCTGTAAATATGTTTTGTAACATTTTAAGAGTGAAAACCTTATTTAACCAATTGAATCCCCACTCTATTTCTAACAAACTCTTCCTTAAGTTTCAACTATAAACAACCGCAGCAGAGTCTTTCATCCCAAAATTTATAATTTCAAAGATCATTTAAAAACTTTCCTTTGAAATTATTGTCTTTATTATTTATGATATATTAGTAATGATTATCAAACTTTGTAATATTTACCTTATTATAATGGTTACAATTATTAGGAAACAAATGTTTAGGCTTACTAATTTATTAAAATAAAGCAGGTGTTAGAAGTACATGCAAAAATCGTTGAAATGGTTTGCCGTTATGACAACCCTTGTTATGCTCGTCATCTTAATTGGAGGCGCGCTCGTTACAAAAACAGATTCCGGCATGGGATGCGGACGTTCCTGGCCATTATGTAATGGGGAATTCATTCCTAAAGAGATTACGCCCGCTTTGATTATCGAGTTGGCACATAGACTTTGTACCGGTATCGGAACATTTATGGTAGTTGGACTATCCATATGGTCCTGGAAAGTCATCGGGCATATCCGAGAAACTAAATTTCTCGCAATCCTATCTGTATCATTTTTAATCATCCAGGCATTGATAGGGGCAGCTGCCGTCGTTTGGAGTCAATCTGATTTCGTGCTTGCCCTGCATTTTGGAATATCGCTCGTCTCATTCGCAGCAGTTCTTCTCTTAACTTTATTGATTTTTGAAGTAGATAAAAAGTTTGATGCCGACAAATTGAAAATATCAAGGAAGATGTCATTTCACATTATCGCCCTGACTGTTTATTCCTATATTGTCATTTATACAGGCGCATTGGTTCGGCACACGGAAGCCAGTCTTGTTTGTCCTGAATGGCCTATGTGTTTCAATGACGGTTCACTAGTGCCTAATAATATGTATCAATGGATTCAAATGGGGCATCGTGCTGCTGCCGGCCTGATTTTTCTCTGGATCTTCTGTATTTTCATTTATACATGGCGTCATTATCGCCATGTTAAAGTATTATATTGGGGCTGGAGTATTTCCCTCATTCTTGTCACTTTGCAGGTTATAGCAGGAGCGTTTATTATCTTTACCCGTTTAAACCTATATGTAGCTCTTATGCATGCACTACTGATTACTTGTTTATTTGGGGTATTTTCCTATTTTATCCTTCTGGTAACCAGATCCAGGAAGAACACAACAACACAAACTTTGAATCAAACGATTAAAAAAACAAGCTAATTAAAACTGTATTCTTAAACTATGCTTTGCACCACTTTTATACAAACTTATTTCATTTCAAAAGAAAAGGAACGGGATATATATTTCCACGCTCCTTCAAACTGTAGACAAATCCCTTAATCTTTTCGGGACCTTGTCTACATTTTTTTTGTTTTCGTTATTCTTTCCTATTGGTTAAGCTATTTTCTACAGTATGGGCTCACTTTCCGCGGGCAAGCATCAAGCCTCCTCGCGCTATGCGCTGCGGGGTCTAGGGTACGCTTGTTTTTCCCGCAGGAGTCTCTCCCATTCTGCAGAAAATAGCATACTGCTTCATATATGAGTTTCCTCGGTATAAGAAAGAAATTCTCTGTGTTTTTTTGTATAATATAGGTAACCAATATTTACCAATGCAATGATGAGTATGTTAACCAAACATACTCAAAGCGCATGGAAACCATTGAACGAGTCTTAGCGGATACGAAAGAAGGGCATGGAATGCGTTGAACAAGTTTAATAGGACTTAAAAAATAATCCATGCAGGCGATGCTTACTTTCGCTGCCATAAACTTGAAGAAAATGACCAATTGGAATTGGGAGGGTTCAAAAATGGCTCAAAAAATAGATGGATCGGTCTATCCCTCGTGAAAAAGCAATAAAAGAGGGAATTCAAAAATTAGTCCCTTAAGAGCCATTCTGAATTCCTTTTTTGTCTACAATCTGAAGGAACGGGATATATATCCACATTCCTTTTTTGTATTGTTTATATCAATCGAGTTCAATCAGTAAATCGCCTGTTTGAATGGCTTCTCCATCTTCCACAAAAATCTCTTTAATCATTCCGGCAAATGGCGCCTGAACAGTGGTTTCCATTTTCATTGCTTCCGTAATGATTAAGTGATCGCCTTTTTCTACTTTTTGTCCCGGAACAACCAAAACTTTCATCACGGTTCCCGGCATGGTTGCACCTATATGGTTTGGATTAGAAGTGTCCTGCTTTCTTTTCGATTGAATAAGCGTTTTAACACTATCATCTTTTACAACTACTTCTCGAGCTTGTCCATTAAGTTCAAAATAAATCATTCTCGTACCATCCAAACGAGGCTCGTTGATGGAAATTAATTTAATCATTAATGTTTTTCCCTTTTCGATTTCCACTTCTATTTCTTCCCCTATAGAAAGACCAAAATGGAATGTTGGTGTATCTAATGCTGATACATTGCCATATTTACTGCATGACTCTGCATAATCCAAAAACACTTTTGGATAAAGGGCATAAGAGATTGCGTCAAACATATTGACAGGACGTTTGATCTTCTCGAACAATTCTTCTTTTAATTTTATAAAATCAACATCCTCGAGCAATTCACCCGGACGAACAGTAATTGGTGATCTATTTTTCAGAATTACCTTTTGCAATTCTTCTGGAAAACCGCCATATGGTTGACCCAAATAACCACTAAACAATTCAATGACTGAATCAGGGAAATCAATTAAATGGCCTCTTTCTAAAACACTCTCTTCCGTCAAATCATTTTGTACCATAAAGAGAGCCATATCCCCTACTACTTTGGACGAAGGTGTTACTTTAATGATATCACCAAACAACATATTTACTCGATGATACATATCTTTCACTTCATCCCAGCGTTCACCTAAACCAACCGCTTTCGCTTGCTGCTGAAGATTGGAGTATTGACCGCCCGGCATCTCATGAACATATATTTCCGTATGAGGTGATTTCATGCCACTTTCGAAATCAGCGTAGTAATTTCTGACGCCTTCCCAATACTCAGATAGCTTTTCAACAGGCTTAATATCAAGTTGAGGTCTCCTCTCGCTACCTTCCAGGGCATAATAAAGTGAATTCAGGCTTGGCTGGGAGGTAAGACCAGCCATTGAGCCAAGTGCAGTATCAACGATATCAACACCTGCATCAATTGCACGCGCATACTGATAGATTCCATTTCCGCTCGTATCATGTGTATGCAGATGAATCGGTATATCGACCGCATCTTTTAACTCTGATATTAACCGATAAGCAGCTTCAGGCTTCAACAGTCCTGCCATATCTTTAATAGCTAATATATGTGCTCCCTGTGCCTCTAATTCTTTAGCTAGATTCCGATAGTACTGTACATCATACTTTTGCCTGCTTGGGTCAAGTATATCACCTGTATAGCAAATTGCGGCCTCTGCTATTTTCCCTGTTTGGCGAACTGATTGAATGGCTTTTTCCATTCCTTTAACCCAGTTCAGGCTGTCAAAAATACGGAATACATCTATTCCGGCATGGGCTGACTTTTCAACAAATTCCTGTATAACATTATCAGGATAATTTTTATAACCCACTGCATTGGAAGATCGTAAAAGCATTTGGAATAGTACATTTGGGATATCCTGTCTCAGCATTAACAATCTTTCCCATGGATCTTCTTTTAAAAATCGGTAAGCAACATCAAAGGTTGCCCCTCCCCACATTTCCATAGAAAACAGATTAGGCATCATCTTTGAGGTTGGTGCCGCGATTTCCAGTAGATCCTTTGTTCTCACCCTGGTTGCCAATAGTGATTGGTGTGCATCTCGGAATGTAGTATCCGTAATTAATACGTTTTTTTGCTCTTTAATCCAATTGGTCAATCCCTCCGGCCCCAATTGGTCCAATAATTGTTTTGTACCGGCCGGAGCTGCTATATGATCATGAGTTTGCGGAACCTTCGGCTTATCGAAATTTGGTTTCTCTTTTACACCTATCCCTGGGAACCCATTAACCGTGACATTTGCAATATAATTCAGTATTTTAGTTCCACGGTCTTTTCGATCAGGAAAAACAAAAAGCTCCGGTGTCGAATCGATGAATGAGGTATCATATTGACCTGACTTAAATTGCTCATGTTGAACAACATTTTCAAGGAAAGGAATATTGGTTTTAATTCCCCTAATTCTGAATTCCCTTAAATTACGCAGCATCTTTGCAGCTGCTTGATCAAATTGGGCAGCATGAGTTGAAACTTTAACAAGCAGGGAATCATAATACGGTGTGATAACCGACCCATGATAGGCGTTACCCGCATCCAAACGTACACCAAATCCACCGCCTGATCGATAAGCCGCAATTCTTCCCGTATCCGGCATAAAATGATTTAATGGATCTTCAGTAGTCACCCTCGCTTGAATGGCATACCCATTCGTATGTATATTTTCTTGTTTTGGGATATTTAATGGATTATCATGCAGACTATGACCTTCTGAGATTTTAATTTGTGATTGAACAATATCAATACCCGTGATCATCTCTGTAATCGTATGTTCGACCTGTACACGAGGGTTTACCTCGATAAAGAAAAATTCCTCTCCAGAAACAAGGAATTCTACTGTGCCCGCATTCACATACTGTACATTATTCATTAATAGGACAGCAGCATGACAGATCCTTTCTCGCAAAGAATCTGTGATTGAAACACACGGCGCTACTTCAACTACTTTTTGATGGCGGCGCTGTACAGAACAGTCTCTTTCATATAAATGAACAATGTTTCCTTCCATATCTCCAAGTATTTGTACTTCTATATGTTTTGGATTCTCAACATACCGTTCTACATAAACTTCATCATTTCCAAAGGCAGCTTTCGCTTCTGATTTTGCCCGATAATAAGCTTCTTCTACTTCTTTTGGATTGCGAACAATCCTCATACCTCTGCCTCCGCCTCCGAGCGAAGCTTTAATAATAATGGGATACCCATTTATTTCTCCAAACTCTATAACCTCTTCCAAATCGCCAACTGGGCCATCACTCCCAGGAATAATTGGGATACCGGCCAATTTTGCCTGCTCTTTTGCCTTTACTTTATCTCCAAACATATCAAGATGTCTTATGTTTGGACCAATAAAAATAAATCCTTCCTCTTTACATCGTTTAGCAAATTCAATATTTTCAGACAGAAAACCATAGCCTGGATGTATAGCATCAACACCACTCATCCTGGCAATCTCTATGATTCCTTCTATATCAAGATACGCATCAATTGGCTTTTTACCTTCACCAACCAAATAAGCTTCATCTGCTTTATAACGATGATAGGATTTATAATCCTCTTTTGAATAAATAGCAACCGTTTTAATATCTAATTCATTGCAAGCTCGAAAAATTCGGATAGCAATTTCGCCGCGATTAGCTGCCAGAACTTTTTTAATTTTCTTCATAGTAAGCACCTCAGCCTTCTTTAAAATTATGTAAATATAATAATTTTTTATAAAAAATAATGAGTAAGAAGGTTATTCTTACTCACCATTTATTTAGATTTGTCCATCCATAGCGTGATGTAATTCTTGTGTATTGGGGTCTTTTTTGTATGTCGCATCATACCTCGTCATCATAGAAACATTGACCAGTATTCCAGCTGAAATGAAAAGGACAAACAATGATGAACCGCCATAACTGATAAATGGCAAAGTAACCCCGGTTATTGGTATTAAACCGATTACTCCTCCCAGGTTAATCATCGCTTGAATTCCAATCATACTGGAAATCCCTGTAGCAAGCATACTTCCAAATGGATCATTTGACTTAATAGCAACACGAATTCCTTTTAATACAATCGTAGCCAGACAGATAAGGACAAACCCTACACCAATAAGTCCCAATTCCTCCGAAATAACGGACATAATAAAATCAGTGTGCGGTTCAGGCAAGTAACCATACTTCTGCGTACTCTGTCCAAATCCCACACCTGTAATACCGCCATTTCCAATAGCTACATATGAATTGACAAGTTGATACCCTTCATATTTCTCACTCGAGAACGGGTCCATAAATCCGACAAAACGCTCGAGCCTTTTTGGAGTAAAAATCTTGTCTTTAAAGAGAAAGATTAATGGTGCAGCTACAACCAATGCCCCTACCAAAATGGAAATCAATTTCGTGAAACTTTTCCAGTTCATACCAGAACAAATAATAACGGTGCATGAACTTGTGAAAATAATGAAAGCTGTACCGATATCAGGTTGCAACACGATCAACACACAGATGATGATTAAAAAGAGCAGGGGGGGAACGACACCTTTATTGAATACATTTATATATTTTTGTTTATTCGAATAGACAGCACTTAGGTAAATAATCATCCCCAATTTAATAAATTCTGATGGCTGCAGACTCCCAAGTGAACCAAGCTTAAACCAACTTTCCGCATTTCCGGCGGTATGGCCAATAAAGTTCAGGGCAACAAGGGCAAAAATCGATCCAAAGACAATCGTAATCAAGATCTTCTTATTCTTATAAATCGGATAAGGTGTTGCTGCTATAAAGAAAAAGATGATAAACGCGACCATTAGATGCTTAAATTGTTTTATGTAGAAAAAATCACTGGGATATCCAAATCTTGTCACAGCTGTTACCATGCTGGCACTGTATACCATAACCAACCCAAATATACTCAAAAGAATAATAACGGCGATGAGGGTAAAATCATACGATTTTAAAATACGTTTTAACATAATGATCTCCTTGCCTGAATTTCGTTTCAAAAATAAAATAAACGGTTGTTAAAATTATATAAAGAAAAACAAAAAAACTCAAACAACTTCGGCATCGTTTGAGTTTCGACTGCTACTTATTTTCTCAAGGAAGCATCATGAAGAGTTGATAGTTCTTTTTCAAGGAATCCCAATAGCTCTTTACCGTCTCTTTCTTCTATTAATCCCAATCGGACAGCAAAGTCAATTTCTCTGGAGAGACCAAACATTTGAGTATCTAAAACTTCTTCATATAATGGACATTGAGGCATAGTCAAATTGTCCATTTGCACCTTTATTAGTTGAAATATTTTATCAGCGTCAGCCTTTAACAATGCGTAGGCCTTTTCTTGATGATTGACAAGGATATCAGATGTCAATGTGCAACCCCCCATTATGGCCCAATGAACCAATCTATTATAAAATTTTACCCTTAAAACCGTAAAATTGCAAGAATAGGTAATGTCAAGAAGTTTAGTTTTTCTAAAAAAGATAGCCTTTGAAGCAGCTAAATACTGTACAAGCTCAACCGGCAGTTATAAGATTAAATTTGGAAGGGAGAGACAAATTATGAAGGATATTCTACAAGTGAAAGGGAATGTGAAATTTCCTATCTACATCGATCCGGGCACATGGATATTTGATGACAGAAAGTTTGATCTGGATGCCTGGCATCCTGAACTTAAGCAAGAAAATTTTAATGAACAGGAAATGTATTTAAAACAAGTGTCATCTCAATGGGATAAAGAAATTATTGAAGGTTCTTCGCCACCTCCGCGTGAGCCTGTCAAAAAAATAAAGAAACAGGAGCTAACAGAAAGAAGCTTTGGCATTGCCTTAAAACCTTTTTTTCTAAACGCTGAACCAGAAAATAATGCCACAACTATTACTATACATACAGAAGAATCAAACTTTGTTTACCCGCTTGAGGAAGCGTTTCAATTAGTAGCTGGTTTCTCCATAAAAGGTAGGCCAGTCAATGCGGACGAAGGGGGCCCTATTCATATTTATCATGGTGATGGCTCTAACAGGCAAACACCGATTAAAAACGTAACAGGTTTTACGATCCAATAAGAAATATTGGGAGCTTTGGCATCAATTGTCCTGCTCCCCTTTAATATAATCGATCCCTTCAATCAATAAATTACGGTTTATTATATGATAAGGAGTTACAAACAAACTGACCAATTCGTCTTATTCAATTAACACGAATTTTTTAATTCCCCGTCCTCAGCCTATTTTCAGACTGTTTTATAATAAATCAGCAGCCAGTTGGGCTAAACCAGACCTCTCTCCTTTCACTAAATTCACATGGCCGGCGATTGCTTCACTTTTAAACTTCTCCAGAACATACGTCAGCCCATTATTCCATTCATCCAAATAAGGATGATCTATTTGGGCAGGGTCCCCGAGTAATATAATTTTACTGCGCTCCCCCACTCGGGTCAGAATTGTTTTCACTTCATGTTTAGTAAGATTCTGGGCTTCGTCCATAATAATAAAACTATCAGGTAAACTGCGCCCTCTAATATATGTTAACGCCTCCACCTCAATGGAATGCAGTCCAGCCAGAATTGAATCTAACTCCCCCGGTTTCTTTGTGTTAAATAAAAATTCGAGATTATCATAGATAGGCTGCATCCATGGACGTAATTTTTCTTCTTTTTCACCAGGCAGGAACCCTAAATCTTTCCCCATTGGTACAATCGGTCTTGCCACAAGTAATTTATTATATTCCCCTAAATCCTCCGTTTGCAGCAACCCGGATGCCAGCGCCAACAATGTTTTCCCAGTCCCGGCCTTTCCAGTCAAGGTGACCAACTGAATGTCACTTCTTAATAACAATTCGATGGCCATATGCTGCTGCACATTTCGCGGCTTAATCCCCCATACATGTTCCTGATTATAGCGAAGCTTTTTAATCTTTTTTTCATGACCGCTTATCATTCCTAAAGCAGAAAGTGAACTCATTTCTGTACATTTTATAATAACAAATTGATTCACATAAACAGAATCCGTTTGCTCTCTTGGAACTGAGATTTCTCCCTTTGAATAAAATTCATTCACAACCGTACGAGAAACGAAGATTTCTAGAAAGCCCGCATACATCTGGTTTTCATGAATAACCCGATCACTCAAAAAATCTTCTGCCAAAAGCCCAAGTACATCAGCTTTTACCCGCATTAGGATATCTTTACTTACTAGAATCACATTCCGTCCGTTTTCTTTCGCCTGTTCTTCCAAAGACAAATTCTTGGCAATGGCCAATATCCGATTATCATTTGTCTTCTCCGCAAAGTATTCCGCAACGTTGTGAGATGAGCGATGATTCATCTCTATTTTTAAATATCCTCCATTTGATAAAGGAATTTTATGATGGAGGTTCCCTTTTGTACGCAATTGATCAATAAGCCTAGAAACATAGCGGGCATTTTTCCCTACTTCATCCAAGTTACGTTTCTTTGAATCAAGTTCCTCCAATACCACTGCGGGGATGACTACCTCATTCTCCTGGAATGAAAAAATCGACATTGGATCCTGTAGTAATACATTCGTATCTAGAACGTAGATTTTGCTCAATATATATCCTCCTGGCCATGACTTCATTTATTCTTCGGAGCTTGGTATACTTGGTTGAATGATTTCCGAATTTCACTCCCGTCATAAGCAGGTACACTCCTGCTAAAATTTTAGACCTGCTTGCAGCTGATTGAAATTCTTGTTTGATAAGCGGGACAAATCTGATGCTCAAATATATGTATTTACATCCATAAATAGAAGAAAACAACGCATTATCTTTAAAATGTTTAAGTATTTTCAGAGCTGTATACAAAACAATCCAACATTACCTCCCAAATACTAGCTAAGCCATTCACCCCTCTTGGAACGTGTGTATGGATGATTCTTATATGGTATAATTACCATACATGCAATAGATTGGGGTGTACTTTAATGCGAGTTAAATGTGTAATCTGTGATAAAATCGAATCAATTGAAGATGAAACGCTAATGGCTAAAAGGCTCAGAAATCGTCCAATTCATACATATATGTGTCAGGAATGCAGTAAACGTATTGAAGAACGAACAAATGCACGAAAGAGCACAGGTAATTTCAGGATTTTCCGGGCAATTAAAGAAGATGATACATGGTAAGGGTAAAAATGGTCTTATTTTAGAACAGGATATCAGCTTTCAAATCCCTACCTATCAATCTTAACCCTTAAATAGAAACATAAAAAAAACAGAGAAGATGCATGCATCTTCTCTGTTTTTTTACTCTGAGGGATAATTACGGTAAAATTCAGGTTTTTGGAGTATTTGATTTAGCATAGCCTCAACCATATCCTCCGGAAACTTGAATTCCATGACAGCTCCTCCAACTTTATAAGAGACTGTATACCATTCACCACTTTTTTTATAGCTATATTCTGTTAATCCAAACTTCTCCTGTAAGGTATGTTCAACCCAGAGGACTGTTTCATTTGCTGCGGTATCTTCAGGTCGGTGATCCATAACAACTTTTATCGTCAACCAATTATAAATCGCATCCTGAACAGAGTTCATTTGATCACCTCTTAGTCCGCTTTGACCTCGTCTTTCATTTCCTTATGGAGCCTATATTTGTATAATCCCAGAAATACAGCAGCAACTACCAATACTTCTGCTAATGGCAGGAAAAGTGATAAAAAGGTTAAAAAGCTGCACCCAAGAGCCATTATGGCATAAACCACAATGCTTTTTCCTAGGCTTAATTTTCTGGCAAACCCCAGTTTATAAACTATCCCGCACAGCACTACAATCGTCAAATAAAGAGCCCACACCCCGATTTGTGAATACTCTGGGTCTCCTATTCGGTACAAATCAGCAAAGAACGGTAGATTATTTGTAATATCCACTATAAAACGCTCCCTCTCCCCAAAGGTTATGGTCTATTCAGCGAATTATTTCTTTTTCTTAGCTGCTTTCTCACGTTCGTTTTTGTCAAGAATTTTTTTACGTAAACGAATCGATTCTGGTGTTACTTCGCAGTATTCATCATCATTTAAATATTCCAACGCTTCTTCAAGTGACATGATTCTAGGTTTTTTCATGGTAACTGTATTATCTTTTGTAGCGGAACGAACGTTTGTTTGTTGTTTAGCACGAACGATATTAACAGTTAGGTCGTTTTCACGGTTATGTTCCCCTACAATCATACCTTCATAAATTTCAGTACCCGGCTCTACAAAAATTACGCCACGGTCTTCAATTTGAATGATACCGTATTGAGTAGATTTACCTGTCTCCATGGATACAAGAACACCTTGTCTTCTTCCGCCAACCTGGCCTGATTGCATAGGCTGATAAGAATCAAATGTATGGTTCAAAATCCCATATCCACGTGTTAATGTTAAGAATTCGGTTGTATATCCGATCAGTCCACGGGAAGGAACATTAAATACGAGACGTACTTGTCCACTTCCGTTATTGACCATATCAAGCATTTCGCCTTTTCTTTCACCTAAAGATTCCATAATCGCACCTGTATATTCCTCAGGAATATCGACTTGTACACGTTCTACAGGTTCACATTTAACCCCATCAACGACACGGATAATTACTTCAGGCTTAGATACTTGAAGCTCATATCCTTCACGACGCATATTCTCGATAAGAATGGATAGGTGTAATTCACCGCGTCCGGAAACAATCCAGGCATCCGGAGAATCAGTAGGATCCACACGTAAACTTACATCTGTTTGGAGTTGGCTCATTAAACGTTCTTCAATTTTACGAGATGTTACCCATTTACCTTCTCTACCTGCAAATGGACTGTTATTCACGACAAATGTCATTTGTAATGTAGGCTCGTCTATACGTAGAACTGGAAGTGGATCCTGAGCATCTATTGGGCAAACTGTTTCCCCAACATTAATGTCTTCCATACCGCTGACAGCAACCAAATCACCCGGTAATGCTTCATCTACTTCCACACGTTTCAGTCCTTGGAAACCGAATATTTTAGTAACACGGAAATTCTTCGCTGTTCCATCAAGCTTCATTAATGATACTTGTTGTCCGACTTTCATTGTTCCGCGGAAAACACGACCAATTCCAATTCTTCCTAAATAATCACTATAATCAAGCAAAGCAACTTGGAATTGAAGTGGCTCTTCACGGTTGTCCACAGGTGATGGAATATTATCTACGATTGATTCAAATAAACATTTCATGTTTTCCTCTTGATCAGCTGCATCCGGGCTTAAAGATGCTGTACCATTAATTGCTGATGCGTATACTACCGGGAAATCCAATTGTTCTTCAGTTGCACCTAATTCGATAAACAAATCAATAACTTCATCAACTACTTCTTCAGGACGAGCAAAATCACGGTCGATTTTGTTAACAACTACTATTGGTGTAAGTTTTTGCTCCAATGCTTTTTTCAGTACAAAACGGGTTTGCGGCATACATCCTTCATATGCATCGACGATTAACAGTACACCGTCTACCATTTTCATAATACGTTCAACTTCCCCGCCGAAGTCAGCATGTCCCGGTGTATCTAATATATTAATACGTGTATCTTTATAGTTAACGGCAGTAGTTTTCGCTAAAATGGTAATACCGCGCTCTCTTTCAAGATCATTGGAATCCATTGCTCTCTCGGCAACTTGTTCATTTGAACGGAATGTTCCTGCTTGTTTTAACAATTCATCAACCAATGTCGTTTTACCATGGTCAACGTGAGCGATAATCGCTATATTTTTGACGTCGTTTCTTAATTGCAAACTATTTCAACTCCCAGATTTTAAGCATATTGTAATCAACCTTGTCATTATAACATGAAACTAGAATCCTGCTATCATTTTGTGTACAATGAGTATGAAGATTGGGGTGAGTTACATATGAATATTAGTATGATATTTATGTTGCTAGCAATTCTAGCAGTGTTAAGCTTAATCGGTATTGCTATTTCCATCGCTGAAGGCAGTGTTTTAGCCATCCTCCTCTGCCTTATTGCTTTTATTGCTATTATGGGAAGCGGCTTTACACTAAAAAAGCGTTGGAAAGAAAAACTCTAACTGTTTTAATTAAGTAATTTTATCTTAATATTTCATTTTTCGCAACAAAAAAGCATCAATACCTGATGCTTTTTCACTTTTAGGATGATAAATACTCTTTAATAATTACTTTATGCAAAGCTGGCGTTGCAACCAGGAATGAGCTCTTCTTAAGAAAATGGATTGGATTTCCTTTTAAATCTGTCACTGTGCCACCCAATTCTTCTATGAGTACGGCTCCACCTGCAAAATCCCACGGCGCTAATCTCATGGAAATATAAGCGTTCATTCTGCCGGTTGCAACATATGCAATCTCAAGAGCAGCTGATCCATATGATCTTGTTCCCCTTGCATCTTTAACCAGCCTTCCCATTAATTCTTTATCAATTTTTTTATTATCCGTTAACCAGATTGGATTTAATCCAATGATGGATTCGTGGAGTGGTACTTCTTTTATCTTTGGAATTTTATTATCATTGAGAAAAGCTCCTTCTCCTTTGATACAATGGTACAGCTCATCATGAACAACATCATATATAAGTCCAATTTGGCCAATGCCATCTTCTATTATACCTATTGAGATGGCAAAGTTTCTTTGTTGATGGACAAAATTCATTGTTCCATCAATAGGATCAATAATCCATACTACGCCTTCCAATGATTCCAAATCATGACCTGAACCTTCTTCACCAAGAATACGATGGGATGGAAAGTGTTCTGAAATTTTTTCTTTTAAAAATTGTTCTATCTCCATATCCATATTTGTTACTAAATCATTTACATTTGATTTCGTATTAATATCTAAAATTGATTCAAATGAGTTAATTATTTTTACCCCTGCTTCTTTAACCCATTGAACTGCCATATCATGAATGTTATGAAGATTTGTCATTTCTCCCACCTCAATTAAAAATCTTTCCCTTTAGTATGTATATAAATTCCAGTTTAATGCTAAAGACGTCATTTAACAAGAAAAGACGAACATCATGAACGAAAACATGCAGTTCGCCTAAATCAATGTTAAATACACCCAAATCATAAATGCTATCAAAGTGCCTTTAAGCGTAAAAGTTCTTTTCTTATCCTTTCAAGCTTTTGTTTTGAGCGGCTTTTCTGTTTTTCATCCTCATGCTCCATTGCCTCAAATAATGTAGCCAATTCATAATCAAGTTCCATTCTCAGAACGGCTTTTCGATGTTTCTCGACTTCTTGTGCTTTTAATTTGTGATTAACTACCTGTTTCATATAATCCTCTCCTTGTATATATTATAAGAAAATTCAGAAATCTATATTTTTTACTATATTATGTTCTTCCTGCATTATTGCAACCAAATTAGACAAGCGCCCACTTCTTTATGCATTATATTATTTATCCCTCTCATCCTTATGTTAAAATAAGATTGAAGAGGAGGTAAGAACATGGAAATAAAAGGTTTTACTGATGAAGACTTTAATGTATTTACAATAGATGGCCTCGACCAACGAATGGATGCAATTAAAACATTAATACGCCCCAAATTTGAAACATTGAGTCAAATCTTCACAGACGAATTATCTGTTCTAACAAAAGGTCCAATATATCCGCATATTGCAAAACATGCTCGCCGTACGATTAATCCACCTAATGATACTTGGGTATCATTTTCATCCAATCCACGAGGCTACAAAATGCAGCCACATTTTCAGATTGGTTTGTGGGAAACCCATTTATTTATCTGGTATGCTGTAATCTATGAAGCTAAAGATAAAGAACAAATAGGTCAACGACTGGCCAGCCAAACGGAATCGATAAAAGATCTTATCCCTTCTGACTATGTTTGGTCTCTTGATCACATGAAACCGGATGTGATTCCCCACAATACACTAACACTGGATAGCTTGAACGATATGTTTAATCGTTTACAATCCGTAAAAAAAGCCGAACTATTATGTGGTTATCAAATTTCTCGTGAAGAAGCCGTAAAGCTCTCCGGTGATCAATTAGTTGAGATCATTCGTGATGTATTTGTACAATTAATACCCCTGTATAATGTCTAATAAACTCGAAAAAAACATTAACCCACTTTTGCACTATGCAAAGCGGGTTAATGTTTTCTACTTCATTTTTATAAAAGCTTCAGCTGAATTATTTTTAGCTCTTTTAATGGCTTGGTAAGTAGAATATCCACTCACTTCTTCAAACTCATTGCATACTTTCTTTTCCTCGGATTTAGATGGAACAATCTTCTTAAATTCATTGTAATGTTCCAACAATTGCTCCCTGTCCATTCCTTGTTCATAGACTTTTTCGATTGCTTGAAAAAATGCAATAACTTTTACGATTTCCTCAGTTGACCATTCAAAATCAATTGGATATTGATAATCCATATGTATCACCTCTTATGTTGTAATTGCTTGCAAGCGTTCCCTTACAACCGTAGCTTCTGCTAGCATTCTACTGAATAATTGTTCTACCGTAGGCTCATCCTTTATTATACCAATAACTTGCCCCGCCCATCCAAAACCAGCTTCTGAATCTCCATTATATACAAATGCTTTATTTCTTTCACCACTAATATAATCCATTAATTCCTCATATGTACTATTAATATTCTCCATTCGAATAATCATATCCGTTAGAGGGCTATGAAGGGCACGCCCAGGAGCACCCAGGCTCTTTTTAATCACTACCGTATCTTTCCCAGAGCCATCCAGGATCGATTGTTTATAAGCAGCATGAGCCAGCCTGCATTCCTTTGTGGCAATGAATCTTGTTCCCATCTCAATACCTTCAGCTCCGAGTGCCATCGCGGCCATCCAACCTCTGCCGTCCCCAATTCCTCCGGCTGCGATAACCGGAATAGAAACATGGTCAACAGTTTGCGGCACTAAAACCATCGTACTCAGTTCATCCCTTCCAATATGCCCTCCTCCTTCATAGCCTACAACCATAACTGCGTCTGCTCCAAGTTCTTCAGCTTTTACCGCATGCCTTACTCCTGCTGTTAAGACGAGCTTCTTGACTCCTGTACCTTTAAACATATCTAAAAATTCAGCTGGGTTGCCTCCTGTTACTGAGACAACTTCTACTCCTTTAGTTAATACAACCTGAACATATTCTTCATATGATCTTCCATGGTTGCCGATCGCAAAATTGACCCCGAATGGTGAAGATGTCATTGTACGAACCTTATCAATTTCCTCAGCCAACTCTTCAGGACTACTCAATGACATGGCTGTAATCTGTCCAAGCCCTCCTGCATTTGAAACAGCTGCTGCCAAATCAGCATAAGCAAGATAAGCCAAACCACCCTGGATAATCGGAATTTTTATGCCCAGCAGTTCAGTTACACGTGTTTTCCACATAAGAGTTCCTCCTTAGTTAAATTTAATCCTCAACAAATACAGACGCATGATAAAAATCTCCAGGACATAAAATTAAAAACAACAATATTTAACTATTTAATTTACCCTATACCCTAAATAATTGAAGAGCGAGAAGAAATCCACCAAAAAACAAAAAAGACACCCGTTTTCATTTAAGGGGGTGTCATTGCTAAAGTTACTTTTTATTAGTATTCGAGTTTAAGGTATCTAATATGAAATGAACTGGTTATTGGACCGCAGCCTACTCTTGCTCACAACTATTGCAATCCGTGCATGTTGCATACAATACTGTTACTTTTTCATCTTCAAAATGATCGATTGTATTGTTGCATCCTGTACATACGATTGTACCCATTCATTTCATCTCCTTCTCTAATTGTAAACACCTTCCAAGAAAGCGTTTTTATTCCATAAATCAATAATAGTATAACTCAATTGATATTTCAAGCCTAAATTGTATAACACATTAAAATATTTTAGGTATAATTATGTTCACTATATGTCGAGAGATTATCATATTTATAAAATTTGCATATAGAAATAGATTATTCTAGAGATTCAATCAATTTGAAAATAAAGAAGACTAAAAGAACCCTTGATCCTGCATCTTTTGCATTCATCCTATACAACCTGCTAGCACCTCTCTTTTAAATGAAAACTGATTAATATGCATACATTAAAAAGACGATCCTCATGGCCGCTCTTGTTATCCATTTTCAGGAAATGATAAGCTAAGTAAAAATAAATCTATCGAAGGAGGTTCCTATGTCTTTATCAACATTTATAAAAATGAAGGATGGATCGCTAAAAAACGATATTACAATTGGGGATATAAAAGAATTAATCAACCAATATAAACATTCAATCTCACATACTTCCAGTCAATTGGCTTGGGATTATAGCAAAAATGCTTTTCCTTATATCTTGAAAGAAACGGATGAAGGAAAACAACAATGGTTTTACTTGTACTCCGAGGAGAAAGATTATCATATTATCGGGATTGGAGTGGACTGTGAGCACTCGGAAGCACCTGATGGCACAAAACAAAAAATTCCCTATATCCAAATCTCTTTATCTAAGCATTCAACAAATGGAGATAAATCAAAAGCTAATGAGTTTGCCAAATTCTTATCAAAAAAATTAAAAGGGGAGCTTCATTTATTTAACGGAAGGATCATTTATTATAATCTAAAAAAATAGGTACTTAGCAACTAACTTTACCTACTCTATTTCATAATGAGATTCCTGAATGAACGTTACATTATAACAGGTGAATGGTTTATTCAATCTACACAGAAAAAAATACACCCCAAGGATCCGGCAATACTATGCTTAGCTCTTCACTGCTTAACTATCCACACACCAACGGCGGATGTTAAATCAGGTTTAACCGGGGTCTGACCGCCTGTTACGAGTAAATATGCACTATGTGTTTTAGGGTCTTCTAAAGGCATATATGAATTCTTTTAAATAAAAAACAAAGCAGCCCAAAAGTTTAAGGGCTGCCAGTATATATATTTAAATATTATAGTGATTTAATATCACGAGAATTAATCAACTTATACCCCTTTGCCCGTAAACCTTCAACTAATTCAGGCAAAGCATCTTTAGTCCATTGTCGGTCGTGCAGAAGTAAGTTTGCCCCCGGGTATAATTCTTCACTGGTGAGCATGATTTTTACTAAGGCATCTTTATTTTGATATTGTTTTTCCCAATCATACCCCATAGTCCAATTCATTAACTGCATTTTTTCATCTTTGGCAATTTGTTTGGAGAAATCTGTGTTCTGTCCAAATGGTGCTCTGAAAAATCGGGGTCGTTCACCAGTGATCTCTTCGACCATATCATTTACTTTAATGATTTCTTCTCTTTGCTTTTCCTCATCTAAATTTGGCAAGGAAGCATGACTGTATGTATGGTTTCCAATTTCAAATCCCATATCATATATCTGTTTTAACACCTTTTTCTTATCTTCCGATTCCAAAAAATGGCCATTAACAAAGAATATAGCAGAGGCGTCCATTTCTTTTAATTTTTCGGCCATTACTAAACTATATTGATCCGGTGCATCATCAATGGTAAAGAGTACAACTTTCTTGCTGCTGCCGTCAGTGGGTTCAATCTTCCAATTCGTTTGATTGACTTGATAGATTGGAGTAACGTTCTCTGGCGGTTGCACTGCCTCTTTTGCGACTTCTTCCTTCATTTCCCCTTTATCATTTACATTCTTTGCAACTTGTTCTGAGGGCGCAGATTCGGTGTTTTGCTTTGGAGTATCTTCTTTTCCTTCACCCCCATAGCCACAACCGGAAATTAAAAGGAGAACCATCAAAATTCCTATACCACGTTTCATCAAATTCCACCTTTCGATTATATACATCCTATATTTTACCACTATTTCGACATAATAAAACACCCCTCTCCATACGGAAAAGGGGTGTGAGTTCATTAAAGTTATTTAATGACGTGGATAGGGCTTCCCATTGCAACTTCTGCTGCTTCCATTGTGATTTCTCCCAATGTTGGGTGAGCATGAATAGTCATAGCAATGTCTTCTGCAGTCATACCTGCTTCAATTGCAAGGCCAAGCTCTGCAATCATATCAGAAGCTCCAGGTCCTGCAATTTGAGAACCGATTACTAATCCATCTTCTTTACGTGTGATTAACTTCATAAATCCTTCTGCAGAATTTAAAGCTAAAGCACGTCCATTTGCTGCAAATGGGAATTTGGAAGCAACGATCTCTAAGCCTTCTTCTTTTGCTTGTTGTTCAGTATAACCAACCGTTGCAAGTTCAGGTTCAGAGAATACAACTGCTGGAATACCAAGGTAATCAATTTCTGCAGCATGTCCAGAAATAACTTCAGCAGCAATTTTACCTTCATAAGAAGCTTTATGAGCTAATTGCGGGCCAGAGATGATATCACCAATTGCAAAAATGTTATTTACAGATGTACGGCATTGTTTATCTGTTTTAATGAAGCCTCTTTCATCTAATTCAATACCAACTTGTTCTAAGCCAAGTTCATCTGTATTAGGCTTTCTTCCAACTGTTACTAATAGATATTCAGCTTCGACTTTTTTCTCTTCGCCTTTTTCTTCATAAGTAACGATTACGCCATTTTCAGTTTCTTCAACGCCTTTAGCTTTAACTTTAGTGAAGATATCAACATCTTTCTTCTTCAAGTTACGCTTAACGATAGAAGACATCGGTTTTTCGAAAGCAGCTAGTATTTCATCCATACCTTCTAAAATTGTCACTTTAGTTCCAAAGTTAGCATATACAGAACCTAATTCAATACCGATTACGCCGCCGCCGATAATAGCCATGCTTTCAGGAATATGATCAAGGTTTAAAGCTCCTGTTGAATGAATAACACGATCAGAATATTTAAAAGTCGGTAATTCAATCGGTCTTGATCCAGTTGCAATAATAGCATTTTTGAATGTATACGTTTGAGCACTGTTTTCAGTCATAACACGTATGTTATTAGCATCTACAAAGTAAGCCTCGCCTTTAACGATATCTACTTTGTTACCTTTAAGTAATCCGCCAACACCGCTTGTTAATTTTTCTACTACAGTACCTTTCCAAGCTTGTACTTTAGAGAAATCTACTTTTACGTTTTCAGCAGTAATACCTAGATCTTCAGAATGTTTGGCATCATGATAACGATGTCCTGCCGTGATTAGCGCTTTGGATGGAATACATCCAACGTTCAAACATACACCGCCAAGGTTTCCTTTTTCAACGATTGTTACTTTTTGTCCAAGCTGAGCAGCACGGATTGCCGCTACGTATCCTCCCGGACCTGCACCAATTACTATAGTATCTGTTTCAATTGGGAAATCTCCAACTACCATGTCTTATCCCTCCATTAATAATAATTCTGGGTCATTTAATAGGCGTTTAATGTGATTTAAAGCATTTTGGCCAGTAGCTCCGTCAATCATACGGTGGTCAAAGCTTAATGATAATGACAATACTGGTGCAGCTACGATTTCACCATCACGAACGATTGGCTTTTCAGCAATACGGCCAATTCCAAGAATCGCAACTTCCGGATGGTTGATAACAGGTGTGAACCATTGTCCGCCAGCAGAACCGATATTGGAAATTGTACAAGAAGCACCTTTCATTTCGTTAGCAGCTAATTTGCCATCACGAGCTTTTCCAGCAAGTGTGTTGATTTCGTTAGAGATAGCAAACATAGATTTACGATCTGCATCTTTAACTACAGGTACAAGAAGTCCTCTTTCAGTATCAGCCGCAATACCGATATTGTAATAATGTTTATGAACGATTTCTTGTGTTGCATCGTCAAGAGATGTATTTAATGCTGGGAACTCTCTCAATGCACTTGTCAAAGCTTTTACAACATAAGGAAGGAACGTTAATTTAACGCCTTTTTCAGCTGCAACTTCTTTGAATTTCTTTCTGTGAGCAACCAATTTAGTTACATCTACTTCGTCCATTAATGTAACGTGTGGCGCAGTGTGTTTAGAGTTAACCATTGCTTTAGAAATAGCTTTACGGATTCCACTCATTTTTTCACGAGTTTCAGGATATTCTCCTTCAGGAATAGCAGTTGCAGTTGCAGCAGGTTTAGCAGTCTCTTCTGCAGCAGTTTCTTTAACAGGCGCACTTTCTTGTCCACCGTTCATAAATGCTTGGATATCTTCTTTCAATACACGGCCATTTTTACCTGTACCTGTAACTTTGTGAATATCCACGCCGTTTTCTCTTGCAAATTTTCTAACAGATGGCATAGCGATTACACGATCATTAGAAGTTTCTTCTGTTTGAGGCTGTGCACCTGCACCTGTTTGAGCTTTTGGTTGATCAGAAGTCGCAGCATCTTTTTTAATATCTTGTCCGCCTTCTAATGTAGACTGAACTTGAGCTTCAGTTTTTTCTTCACCATGCTCATCACCTTTAAATTGAACATCTTCATAGCCTGGCGCATCAAATGTTACAAGAACATCACCCACAACAGCTACAGTACCTTCTTCAACTAATACTTCTTGAACAGTACCTTCTACTGGAGAAGGAATTTCAACAACGGATTTGTCATTTTGTACTTCACAAAGTACGTCATCTTCCTGTACTTTATCACCTGGTTTAATGAACCATTTTACGATTTCACCTTCGTGTATACCTTCGCCGATATCCGGGAGTTTAAATTTAAAAGCCATAGCTTTACATCCTCCTCTTTCTTTTCAGTTTTTAAAGTTATGTTGTGTTAGTCAGGAAATGCCACAAAAGCATTTCCTATTATGTTAAAATTCTAAAACTTTTTTTGCAGTTTCAAGTATATCTTGATGATTTGGCAACCATACAGGTTCAGCTTGAGAAAATGCAAATACTGTATCAGGCGCAGTTACACGCAATACCGGTGCTTCCAGGCTAAGAATGGCACGGTCATTAATTTCAGCAACAACCTGTGCAGCAATACCTGCTTGTTTTTGAGCTTCCTGAACGACAATTGCGCGTCCAGTTTTTTCAACAGATGCAATAATAGTTTCAATATCAAGCGGGCTGATTGTTCTTAAATCAACTACTTCAGCAGACAAGCCTTCCTTTTCAAGTTCCTCTGCAGCTTTAATGGATTCTTGAACCATAGCACCATACGTAATAATAGAAAGATCTGTACCTTCTCTTTTCACATCAGCTTTACCAAGAGGAATTGTATATTCACCTTCAGGTACTTCTTGACGGAATGAACGGTACAATTTCATGTGTTCCAAGAAAATAACCGGATCGTTATCACGGATTGATGAAATTAATAAACCTTTCGCATCGTAAGGTGTTGATGGGATGACCACTTTTACACCCGGAGTTTGAGCCATTAAACCTTCAAGGCTGTCAGCATGCATCTCAGGTGTATGAACACCGCCACCAAAAGGTGAGCGAATAGTAATCGGTGAATTATATGAACCACCGGAACGGTATCTCATACGAGCCATTTGTCCCGCAATGGAGTCCATAACTTCAAATACAAAGCCGAAAAATTGGATTTCTGGAACAGGACGGAATCCTTGTAGACCAAGTCCAATTGCCAATCCACCGATACCAGATTCAGCTAAAGGAGTATCAAAGATTCGGTCTTCTCCAAATTCCTCTTGTAATCCTTCAGTTGCACGGAAGACACCACCGTTTACTCCTACGTCCTCACCAAAAACGAGAACTTTAGGATCATTACGCATTTCAGTACGCAATGCATCATTGATGGCTTGAATCATCGTCATTTGGGCCATGGCTTATTTCGACTCCTTTTCTGTATAAATTTCATATTGTTCTTCAAGGGTGTAAGGCATTTCTTCATACATGTTCATAATTAAATCAGTTACTTTTTGTTTTGGAGTATTATCCGCTTCTTTAATAGCAACTTTAATATCTTCTTTTGCTTGTTCAATAACTTCGTTTTCTTTCTCTTCACTCCATAATCCCTTTCCTTCAAGGAATTTACGGAAACGAACAAGTGGATCTTTCTTTTCCCACTCATTATCAAGATCAGCTGTACGGTAACGTGTTGGATCATCGCCAGCCATTGTATGCGGGCCATAACGGTAAGTTAGTGTCTCAATTAATGTAGGACCTTCGCCTCTAATTGCTCTTTCACGTGCTTCCTTAACAGCTGTATATACGGCTAATGGATCCATACCGTCTACTTGGATACCCGGGATACCAGCAGCTAGTGCTTTTTGTGCAATTGTATTCGCAGCCGATTGTTTTTCAACCGGTGTTGAAATCGCAAAGCGGTTGTTTTGAACAATAAAGATTGCAGGAGCTTTAAATGCACCAGCAAAGTTAATTCCTTCGTAGAAATCACCTTGAGAAGCACCGCCGTCACCCGTGTATGTAATGGCAACTGATTGTGCACCTTTTTTCTTCATACCAAGAGCCACACCGGCACATTGTACGTATTGTGCACCAATGATGATTTGTGGAGAGATTACATTGACATCTTCAGGAATTTGGTTACCTGCAAAATGACCGCGAGAGAATAAGAAAGCTTGAGTCAATGGCAGTCCGTGCCAAATCATTTGTGGTACGTCACGATAACCTGGTAAAATGAAATCTTCTTTTTCCAAAGCAAATTGAGATGCCAATTGTGAAGCTTCTTGTCCAGCTGTTGGAGCATAGAAACCAAGACGACCTTGTCTATTCAAAGAGATAGAGCGTTGATCAAGAATACGAGTGTAAACCATTCTTCTCATTAATTCCTGAAGCTGTTCGTCACTTAAATCAGGCATTGCTGATTTATTTACGACTTCTCCCTCTTCATTTAAAATTTGTAAAGTTTTGAACTGGTCGCTTACGCTTTCCAACTGCTTCTCTGCCTCGAAAAGGACTTTTTGTTGTTTAGAAGCCATAGGATTCACATCTTCCTTTCTATAAATGGTAAATATTCCATCTTTAAATTATCATAATACCAGTTTTCACATCAAACCATTAGATAACTGTATTAGTTTTCTTTTGATCAAAAGTAGTACAACTGTATCAACAGTTACAGTTTACACGATTTAAATATTAAGCGTCAAATTAAAAGCTTATAAGTATGTAAACATTTTCACAATCTTTACACAGTATAAAACTGTTATATATTAACTTCTTTTTATATTAATACAGAATGTGTAAGAAATCGTTTATCATTATGCGTACTCCCCACCATAATCCCCTAAAGTATTACGGACAAAACAATTGATTGTATCAACCACGCCATAGAATAAATCTTTAAACCTAATAACTATTTTTAGATGATAATAATTTTAATCATATTTGATTCTTGAGAAAGCTTAATGGAGTTATTCTACTTAACTATACCCACCAAAACTTAATGAATCACTTTATCAAACACTCAATTATCTAAGAAAAAAACCATCACTCCGGATGGCTTTTTTCTTGGTCTGAATCAACATCTAAATTCGCACTTTTATAAAAAGCGATCTTTTTTTCGTTATATTCATTCGTTAAGTCATTAAATTTTTTATTAGAATCTATTAGCTGTGTGTACGTTTCATTAATGGACTCAATCTTTTCTTCCAATTCGTCTTTGGTTACATCCTCTTTCTTAAAGAGAGTGTACAGATCGTTTTCCTGTGTAAGACTCTTTGTATAATATTTATACAATTGGTCATACTCATCAAACCTGCTTGTCATAATTTTCTTTAATTCCTTTGCCTCTGATTGTAAAGAAGCATCTTCTAGTTCCTCTATTTGTCCATCAAAGTCCTTGAAGCGCTCTTTCGCTTTATCAATCGAAGTCTTTTCTACCTCCATTAATTCCCGCCTTTTTTCTATACCCTTAATTGCATCGTTAGATAAAACTTTAATTTCGTCAATTTCTTTCATTCCTAATTTTATAATTTTGCCGTATAACTCATTATCTTCTTCTTCAAGCTTTTGAATCGGCTTTTGTTGCTCTTCAAAATCTTTTTCCAAGGATGCAACATCTTCCAACGTCTCATACATATTCTCTTCCGGAGTACTTTTATTTAGGCACCCTGTTAAAGCAATCATTAACGCCAATACCCCTGCAAGAATATAGTACTTTTTAATATTATTCATGATAAACACTCCTATCCGTTCCATCTTCACTATAACTAAATGGGAAAATTATGACAACAAATAACCTAATCAAAAGAAATAATACCCAATAAAGGCCATTTTGTAATCCATCAGCAAATAAAATATCGTTTTTTAAAGAAAATCATAAGATCAGGAACTTTTCGGCTATCATCACGCATTTGGAAACTCGGAAAATGATGTTATCAAAAGTTTTACTTATATGATAAGATTGTTGATGTCTTTATTAACTTTTTATTCAGGGTTTGATAGACTATATTGTATAAATGGACAGTTTTATGAGGTGAAATCATGATTAAGATGGAAGATATTATTAGAGAAGGCCATCCTACTCTTCGAAAAAGAGCTGAAGAAGTACAAATTCCGCCTACTAAAGAGGACCAGGAAATTCTCAAAAGCTTAATGGAGTATGTTCAAAACAGCCAGAATCCAGAAATAGCCGATAAATATGGTTTGCGTGCCGGAGTTGGGTTAGCAGCTCCTCAAATTAATATTTCAAAAAGAATGATTGCTATTCATGCTACAGATGATAAAAACAAACTTCATAGCTATTGTCTCTTCAATCCAAAAATCATAAGCCATTCTGTTCAGAAAGCTTATTTGGCATCTGGAGAAGGATGTTTATCAGTGGATAGAGCCATCCCAGGTTATGTGCCTCGTCACAATAAAGTGAAAGTACATGCTTATACACTCGAAGGGGAAGAAATTACATTAAGATTAAGCGGTATGATGGCCATCATTATCCAGCATGAAATAGATCATTTAAATGGCGTTATGTTCTATGATCATATAAACCCTAAAGATCCATATGCGCATTTAGAAAATGCGGTTGTGATTGATAAATAAAAACCGGTGAATACTCACCGGTTTTTATATTAGCTTCAATTCCTTTAATCCATAATATATTCCGTCTGAATCGACGTCTCTTGTAATAAAGTCTGCCTCTTTTTTTAATATAGCAGCTCCATTTCCCATAACTACACCTGTTCCGGCCGCCTTAATCATTTCTAAATCATTCAACCCATCTCCGAATGCATAAACTTCATCCATCGAAAAACCTTTACGCTTGATCACATGTTCAATCCCTTTGGCCTTTGAGCCGCCATTTGGCACAACATCCATTGCATACGGATGCCAGCGTATAAACTGAAGCTCTGGATAATTTCCTTCATAAAGCGCAGTATGGTGTTCTTCACAAAACAATAGCGCTTGATATATTTCATGATTTTTATAAAAGTCCACTTTCTCTTCAGGATGTGGAAAATGAAGAGTTCCTAGGCTCTCTTCAATAAATGGATCGTGAACTGCATTGGCTTTCATGGTTTTCTCATTCATATAAATCATGGAATGCCCATTCGAATGGCTGTTTATTGTTAGTTGCTCCAATTGAGATTCAGATAGAGGATTTTTATAAATCATCTCTTGCTCAAAAACAACATATTGACCATTAAAGCTTACAAAAGAATCAATATCGAGTTTTTGAAGAAGGTGGCTGAACATAAAAGGCGCTCTACCCGTTGCAATCGCAACATAAGTCCCATTTTCCTTCAGTAAACGAATCGCTTCTTTTGTAGACTCCGGTAATTTCTTTTCAGAATCCAACAGTGTACCATCAATATCAAAAAATACAATTTTACCCATAAAAAAATTCCTCCCAGATGCACCATACTATCTATATTAACGAATAATTCTCAACAACCATATTATCATAATAGGTAGCAAACCACTGCATGACGAATCTTATCAGAAAAAAGTACTAATTAATCAATGTATTAACTTAGGGTCGCACGAGAATTCTGCTACTTCTTAAGCAAGTACTCCCATTATTGTTAACAAATTACAATATAAGCTTATGCATCCAAGCATATACTACTTATGAGTACACCGATTAATTAATTTTTAAAAAAGCTGCTTACATTATGCCAAGTATATTTACCAAACGCATAATAACCATTAAAATAATAGATAAAGGAGATGGTCAGCCATGTTAAAAAAGCTCAAAAAAAGGCTTCTTAAACAATGGAAAGACCTCATCGGCAGAAAATCAATTGCATAATTTTTTGAAAAGCCCTTCAAATATCCTTGCGGAGGGCTTATTCTATACGGTAAAGTAGATAACAGTCCTTCTATTGAAGATGTTTAAACATGCAATTGTTAGGATATTTTCTTATAATAGAGTTAATGAATGTTTTATTGCAGATGGAAATAATGAATATCAATAGATAAGGTGGCCTGGTTGTTGCTCCTTGCCACCTCTTTATTTATAAATTTTAGAAGAGTAAGTTAGGAGAGATTTACATGATTTATAAAGTTTTTTTTCAGGAAAATTTAGCAGAGACACCCGTTCGCGAAAATACTAAATCAGTTTACGTTGAGGGGAAATCTGAAAGAGATGTTCGTCAAAAGTTGAAAAGCCTTCCATACAATATTGAATATGTTCAAGTTCTTACAGATGAATATCTGGAATTTGAAAAACGAAATCCGGATTTCCGTATTATGGAGACCAAATAATTTATGAAATTTGTTAAAAACGACCAAACAGCCGTTTTCGCCCTTGGAGGGCTAGGCGAAATCGGCAAAAACACATACGGGGTTCAGTTCCAGGATGAAATCATTTTAATTGATGCTGGAATTAAGTTCCCAGAGGACGAATTACTCGGAATCGACTATGTCATTCCCGATTATTCCTATCTCGTGAAAAACGCGGACAAGATTAAAGGTTTATTTATCACACATGGCCATGAGGATCATATTGGCGGGATTCCTTATTTGCTAAAGCAAGTGAATATTCCTCTCTATGGAGGTAAGCTTGCACTCGGGTTATTGAAGAAAAAGTTAGAAGAGCACGGTTTACTCAGACAAGCCATTATCCATGAAATTAAAGAGGACGATTTGATTAAGTTCCGGAAAACTTCCGTTACTTTCTATCGGACCACTCACAGTATCCCGGATGCATATGGTATTGTGGTTAAAACTCCACAGGGAAATATCGTACATACCGGTGATTTTAAGTTCGATTTCACTCCGGTTGGAGAACCTGCCAATTTAACCAAAATGGCTGAAATCGGTAAAGAAGGTGTACTTTGTCTTCTCTCAGACAGTACGAATAGTGAAATTCCTAATTTTACCATGTCTGAGCGCCGAGTAGGCGACAATATACAAGATATATTCCGAAAAGTAGAAGGACGCATTATTTTCGCAACCTTTGCTTCAAATATTCATCGACTGCAGCAAGTTACAGAAGCAGCTGTCCAAAACAACCGTAAAGTAGCCGTTTTTGGCCGCAGTATGGAAAATGCGATTGAGATTGGCCTTCAACTCGGCTATATTACAGCACCAAAAGAGACGTTTATTGATACACATCAATTAAACAGATTACCAGCGAACGAAGTAACGATTTTGTGTACGGGTTCACAGGGCGAGCCAATGGCTGCTTTATCCAGAATAGCAAATGGGACCCACAGACAAATTCAAATAAATCCAGGGGATACTGTTGTATTCTCATCATCACCTATTCCAGGTAATACTGTCAGTGTTTCACGGACGATTAATATGTTATTCCGTGCAGGAGCAGATGTCATTCATGGCCCTTTAAGCAATATTCATACATCAGGCCATGGCGGACAGGAAGAACAGAAATTAATGCTTCGATTAATGAAACCTAAATTCTTTATGCCAATCCATGGAGAGTATCGCATGCAGCGAACACATGTACAAACCGCTGTGGATTGCGGAGTAAAAGAAGAAAATTGCTTTATTATGGATAACGGCGAAGTACTGGCACTTACTCAGGATAGCGCCACAGTTGCTGGCAAAGTACCTTCAGGAAATGTTTATATTGACGGCAGCGGAATTGGGGACATTGGAAACATTGTCTTACGTGACCGTCGTATACTATCTGAAGAGGGCCTTGTGATTGTTGTAGTCAGCATGAATATGAAGGAATTCAAAATTGCTGCCGGCCCAGATATCATTTCTCGCGGTTTTGTCTATATGAGAGAATCAGGAGATTTGATTAATGAAGCTCAACACCTTATCACACAGCACTTGAACAAAATCCTGGTACGCAAAACGACACAGTGGTCTGAAATTAAAAACCAAGTGACAGATACACTGGGACCTTTCTTATACGAAAGGACAAAACGTCGTCCAATGATTCTGCCAATTATCATGGAAGTATAAATACCAAAAGAGCGGATCCCTTAAAATGGGACCCGCTCTTTTTATTCACCTTTTGTCCGAAACAGCATTTTATTGATTAACAAAGTAAACGGAATAAGCAGTAATAATCCAAATAATAATAAAAAGCTCAGGGTTATCCATACATAACGGCCATTAAATGAATCCAGCGTAATAAATGGATCCAGTATGTAAGGAAGGTGTGATATGCCATACCCAAAGAAAGCAAATAAAAATTGAAGCAACACATAAATAAAAGCTAAACCATGCCTCTTATTTTTAATAATTAAATATAATGCCGCCATAAAACAACATAATGATAAAGCAAATATCCACCAAATATCCAAGCCATTATTAAAGTGCCGCAGATTATGGCCTCGGAGTGATATCGTAGCTAAAACAACTGCAATCATCGTGAGAACACTCCAAAAAAGAGCATACCCCCTTGCAGTCAAGCTTTCTTCCTTATCATTTGTCTTTCCCTTATAGTAAAGCAAGAATACTGCACTTATAAACAATACACTCACTATAGCCAGAAATACGACACTCCATGAGTAAGGACTCAAGAATAATTTTTTAGCCAGAAGATATACTTGCTCACCTTCCCTTTTAATAAAGCCTCCCTCCGATATTGTAAGGCCTATTGATAAAGAGGCTGGAATGAGAATACCTGTCGTAACATATATAAATAAAAAAGACCAACTCGTTTTATTTCCTTTTTTGTACATAAAATGCGCCAAAAATCTGACAACAACGAGCATTAAAACAACCAGTCCCGGTATAACGAGTGCTCTGGCAAAGTAATAAAATGTTGATGGGTAAAAACCAATTAACCCTGCTACAAAAAAAATAAAGAAAATCATGGTGATATGCCATAGCCTTGGATCATAATTACCTCTCCATTTGGAAATCCCCACATGCTTCCCTTTAAAACGTCCATAATATGTAAAAAAACCTACCCCAAACTCAATCGAAGCGATAATAACATATACATAAAGGAAGGACCATAATACCGTTATTGTCAGCAATTCAAAACTCAAGATATGACGACTCCTTCTTTTTTATTGATTGATTAATCCTTATTGAAGTATTTAACACAAAAGGCATTAACCATTACATATTTCCGGCAGTGCCCTGATTCTTTTACAGCCTGTTATCATTTGCAATCCGTGGGCCTCACTCTGGATTCCAAGGAAAATCGAATCAGAAAATTCTCGGGATATGCTAAACAATACATAGTACCGTTCAAGTTTCACCCTGTTTTTTAATCATTTCCTAATAACGGCTTGGTTTAAGTTCCGCCAACATTCCTGTCAATCCTTCTAGATCTTTATCATTCTATTAATTTATGTGTATAGACTATTATGTTTTTTTCAACATTTTACCTATCACTTGGCAAACCATTCTTCTTGCTTTATGGTATACCTATATTATTCTATTATGATAGGGATAGAATGTATACACTTTCCTATCATATCAGGATTATAGTATACCAAAAAAAATAGTTTCTACCATTATTCAACACTTCTGTTTATAATCAAAAGTAAGGTGTTAGGAAAGGATTGGTTTAATGAATCATACGATCGTAATGGGTTTTAAATTTTCTGATTTAGAATGGGAAAGCTGGCTTTTTGATATTGGAATTTTGGCTCTAAAAATCTTTCTATTTTATGTAATCTATAAATTAGTGCGAGCTTTTACCTATAAAGTCATTGAAACTATTTTCTCTCGCATGCAGGCGAAAGAAAACCTTTCAGAGAACCGCACTAAAACATTGGAATGCTTAACTAAAAATGCCGTTGGCTATGTCTTTATATTTATCTTAATTGTTACCATCTTGGAAATGTTCAGTATTAATGTTAGTGCGATTCTTGCTGGTGCCGGAATCGTTGGCTTAGCAGTTGGTTTTGGCGCACAAGGCTTAGTGAGTGATGTAGTAACGGGCTTTTTTATCCTCTTGGAAAAACAAATTGATGTTGGGGATGAAGTGACAATAGGTGTTATCAACGGCGCTGTTGAGGTAGTTGGACTTAAAACAATCCAAATAAGAGGGTATGATGGAAGTCTTCACTATATCCCAAATCGGCAGATTGCTATACTGAGCAATCACTCCCGGGGTGCTATGCGCGCTATGGTAGAAATAAAACTTAAAACAGAGGACAATTTGGAGGAAATCACAAAAGCCATAAAAGAAATATGCCATACCATGGCAGAAAAGGATGATGATATCCTGATGGGACCTGAAATCCTCGGCATCCAAGATATGGGGACATCTGATTATACAATTAGAATAGTTGCCAGAACAAGAAACGGACAGCAATATCATGTTGAACGTCAATTACGTTCCAAGATTAAAATAGCCATGGATCAAATCAGACTTCAATATGCTGCTGCTGAAGGAAATGGATAATAAGTATAGAACCCGGCTGGTTTTTTCTCAGTCGGGTTCTACTTTTTATATTGATTTCATGCGGATATAGTCTGATATAACGGATACAGCAAAAGGAAGTGCCCGCTCATCAGGATTTAATTTTGCATGATGCAATCCATATGATGACTGAACACCGAGCCAGAACATAAAGCCTGGTGTATCTTTAATCATGTATCCGAAATCCTCTCCCGTCATCGCCTCCTTACATTTGACTAATGACGTATCCTGACGTTGATACAGAAAATCCATAAACTCTTCAGTCAACTCTTCTTCATTGTATACTTGGTAATACGATGCGCCAAAATCAACATTTATTTTACAACCAAGAGCAATTTCCATTCCTTTGGACAGTTCCAGTATTCTTCTACGAATCAACAGCATAGTATCGTCAGAAAGTGTCCGAATCGTACCTTCTATACGTGCATCTTCCGCAATACTATTTTGCACAGTTCCTCCTGTTATTTTCCCAATCGTAACAACAGCTGAATCGAGCGGATTAATATTTCTGGCTACAATGGTCTGAAGCTGATTAACAAACTGGCAGGATGCAATCACCATATCATTCGTTAAATGCGGATAGGCCGCATGCCCGCCCTTTCCTTTAAAATCAATAAAAATCTCCGAAGTATTAGCAAATAACAACCCTGTTTTGGTCGCAATCGTTCCTACAGGATATTCAGGAGCTATGTGCAATCCAAAAATCATATCCGGTTTCCATTTTAAAAACTGCTCAGTAGCAATCATTTCTTCCGCTCCGCCAGGTCCTTCTTCTGCAGGCTGGAACATAAATAGAACATGATCATTGATTGGATTATTAACAAGATTGGTCAAAGCGCCAAGGGCAATAGTCATATGAAAATCGTGGCCACATGCATGCATATAGTCTGCATGTTCAGATTTAAAGGACAGCTCCGTTTCTTCCCTAATCGGTAAACCATCTATGTCTGCACGATAACCAATCGTTTTAACAGGTGCTAACCCTCTCACTCTTACAAAGATGCCTGTTCTCCATTTTACCCATTCTATTCGCTCCCCAGGTAAATTTTTTATGTAATCAATCAAATATTGTTGAGTCTTAAATTCCTTATAACCCGGTTCAGGGATTCGATGCAAGTCTCTCCTAACCGCGATTAGCTTCTCCATATCCAAACTCACCTCTCCTCCAATTTAAAAACAGGCATGGAAATCAAGATCTCCACGCCTTTACTTTCTTTCTTATAATTGACGAAGTTCGTCCTTCATTTCAATTTTAGATTTTGTCTTCTCATCAATGGTCTTAATCACTTTGGCTGGAATACCCGCCACTACTGTATGAGCCGGAACATCTTCAACTACAATTGCGCCTGCAGCAACTACAGCACCTTCACCTACTCGTACACCTTCTAAAATAACCGCATTGGCACCAACCAGCACATTATCCTCAATCACAACCGGATTAGCGGAAGGCGGCTCAATCACTCCAGCCAACACTGCTCCAGCTCCAATATGACAATTTTCGCCGACGGTGGCACGTCCGCCAAGCACAACGTTCATGTCAATCATCGTTTTATCACCTATGCTTGCACCAATATTAATAGATGCTCCCATCATAATGACTGCGTTATTGCCAATATGAACTTGATCACGAATAACCGCACCCGGCTCAATTCTTGCATTAATTCCTTTTAAATCCAATAGTGGAATTGCAGAATTTCGACGGTCATTTTCAATAACATAATCTTCTATTTTCGCCTTATTTTCTTCTAATGTCGGTTGAATATCAGACCACTCCCCAAAGATTACCCCTGTATTGCCATTAATGAAGGCTTTTACTTCAGAGTTAAAGACCAGTTCACTGATATCTCCCTTTATGTATACTTTAACCGGTGTTTTTTTTTCGCTATTCCCGATAAAAGAGATAATTTCATTTGCATCCATCATTTTCATGTAATACTTCTCTCCCCTAAATAATTTTCTATTACATTAACAGACAGGATTAAGAAACACAAGAATTGAGATTTCATTTTTGATCCATCTCCTCTATTAATTTAACAAATGCCTTAACCTGTCTAAGTTCAAGTGAAGCGTCATAGCTTACAAGCCATGTCTTTCTTTCTACAGACCGTCCTTCAAGGTCATATAAAGGATGCTTAAAATAAGAAGCTTCTCCTTCTCTTAAAGAAATCCCGGGCAATATGGCATAACCAATTCCATTCATTACCATTTGTTTGCAAGTTTCAATTTGATCGACTAAGATGGTGCGTGTCGGAGGAATGCCATAATGGCGAATCCACCAGTTTTGAATCTCGCGATAATAGTTTGAATCACTTTTAAACAGGATGAACGGTCTTTCTGTAGATAAAGCATCTGATAATTGGCTTAGTTCGGTATCCACAAGGTATAAGTGATCACTGAACAATAGCTTTTTATAGCTATGCCAATCAGGTGCTCCTCTAAGTATACCAATATGTGACTCTCCATTATATATATTTTCAATCATTTCACTGCTCCAGCCTGTAACCAATGAAATTTTCACATTAGGATATTTACTGACATATTTTTTCAATACTTTTGGGAGCCAATACTGACCTACGATAGAAGCACTGGCAATCTTTAATGTACCCTGCACATTATGATTAAGAGCATCCACTTTTTCCCGTGTTTTTTCTTTTAATTTTAAGGATTCCCTGGCATATTGGACAACAATTTCTCCCGCTTCTGTTAATGTCATCCCTTTTGCGGACCTTATAAAAAGCGGTGTTCCCCATTCTCTTTCTATCGATTGAAGACGCTGTGAAAGTGCTGGCTGGGAGACAAACATTCTTTCGGCAGTCTTACGCAAATTTAATTCCACAGCAAGTGTATCTAATAATTCAAAATCAGTTATAACCATTTGCTCTCCTCACAAACCAATCTTATCTTAATCAGACAACTCACTTTATTTTACCTTTATAGTCTGCTGAACTGCAAATAATATCCTATAGCAAAATCAGCTAGACACCCTCGCTCTCTTTTGGCATTTTCAAGATTAATATCGCACTCACAATCGCTAAAATAAAGACAATGGCATAAACGATACTTAATGAGTGTGTCAATCCTTTCTGGAGAAGTAGCAACTTTCCTGGCTCTAATGAAGAACGAATGTCTGAGTTCAACAATTCATTTATCGAGTTTAGATGTAAAGTTTCATTTCCTACCGCATTTTGTATAAAGTAGGCATTTAAACGATTATTCAAAATGCCTCCTAACAATGCTGCACCTATTGTATTTCCCAGATTTCTCATGAACATATTTGCAGCTGTTGCAGCACCTCTTAGATTCCAATCCACTGTGGATTGGATGGAAACAATGAATGCCGTGCTGGTCAGCCCCATTCCTACTCCAATAAAAAAAGATCCCGATGCTGCCAAAAGGACATGGACGTAGTAAGGCAAAAGTATGAAGATCAAGCCTCCTAATACTAAAAAAAAGCCGCCAGCCATACAAGTACTGCGGTATCCAATTTTCAGCATCAAATTGCCTGATAGAGAAGAAGCTATTGGCCATCCAATAGACATAGCAGTAAGTGTAAATCCTGCTATAGTTGGCGATTTCCCCATGACCCCTTGTACAAAAGTTGGTAAATAGCTTGATATCCCAATCAACATGATACCTGTTGTCAGAGATGTCAGATTTGCAAATAAAATTGATTTGTTCTTCCAGATTGAAAAGGGCATTACCGGCTCTGCCACCCTAATTTCATACTTAACAAATACTATGACCAAAAGCAGTATAAAGGAGATGAACAACAAATTGGTTAAAGAAAACCAGGAAAATGCTATGCCACCTTCTACAGAAATATACATTAAAAGTGACAAGGTCATTGTAAGCAATACAGATCCAACATAATCAACCTTTTGCTTTTTAACTTTTTTATGCTCATGAAAGAAAAACAACAAACCTGCTATAGAGAGCACTCCAAGCGGGATATTCATCCAAAAGATCCAGCTCCATGATAGATACTCAATCAATAAACCACCTAATACTGGTCCTAAAATAGCAGATATACCCCAAACACTGGATAAATACCCTTGTATTTTTGCCCTTTCTTCTTTCTTGTAAATATCCCCGATAATTGTCATCGCAACCGGAGTAATGGCTCCAGATCCAAAGCCTTGGATTAATCGAAAGGTAATTAAGCTTTGCATGGACCATGCATACCCAGAACCAAGAGACCCCACCAAGAAGATGGTCATACCAAATAACAACACCGGTTTTCTTCCAAATAAATCAGATAGCTTGCCATATATTAATACAGTTACCGTGTTCATTAGCAAATAGGCAGAGAAAACCCAGCTATATAAAGAGAAACCTCCCAGCTCGCCAACGATTTCAGGCAGGGCCGTTGAAACGATAGTCCCTTCTATAGCACCCATAAATAAGGCCAATATAATTGAAATTAGTACAAGCAGCCTCTTTGTTTCCCTACTATTCCTTTTAGGTTTATGCAATGAATTGTATACCTCCATCCTTCCACACTCCCCCCTCCTCCCTTTCATTTTAACTAATTTCGATCCTTAATAAAGAAAACACCAGTTATTTAACTTCGCAGGAGGACTAAGTCACTGTAATCCATACTACCGCTTTTTCTTTCCTCATTACTTTTTATGTACTTTCTTAAAGGTTTATACAAATTAAAAAACGCCCGGAAAATTTATTCCAGACGTTTTATTAAAATTTACCCTATTTCGTAATCATTGATAGAGATGACTGATTTTAATTATATTTAATGATTTTTAATATACGGTTGGTTTGCTTCATAACTTGCCTTCTGGTCAATATTCCTTCGAACGTTCCTGCCGTACCCACAACACATATAAACGGATGGTCAATAAGTAAGTCCATCGCCTTCTCAATCGAATCATTTTCTTTGAGACTTGGAAGACTTGAATCCATCACTTCGGCAACCTTCATCTCTTCCAGTTTTTCAAATTCAATTCGCTCAAGACCCAATATAGCATCCATAATCTTGGGTGTACTGATCAAGCCATGCAATTTATAATCATGGCCCAGTACCGGTATGGCAGTATATCCACTTCGTGTTAGTACCAGTAAAGCATGTTCCAGATTATTTTCCTGTTGCACATGAGCAACACGTTCAGATGGAATCATTAAATCCTTCACAGTCAGGTCAAATCCATCTAACTTTTGTATATCTAACATGGTTAAGAACCCCTTATATAGTTAATTCCTGTTCATCCACTTTTGATTTGGCTTGGAAGACTCAATTGTTCAAACCGACAGTAAGAAATCCTGCTTCTCGAACATCTGGCTTAATTCAATTAGAGCTTTTCAGAGGTCATTCCTTCTACAATTAGGACAAATGCCATCAGGAAAATGATAACGGATTATAACCAAATCACTTTTAAATTTTCAAATTAGCTATAGATTAACTCGAAAATTTCAATTGCAATCATATCAACATTATCAAATTGATACTTCATAGTCTTTCCTTTGTCCTGGAAAATCTCTAATTCGAATGTTTCAGTTTTATCGAAATAAGATACCTGGCATTTAACCTGGCCTTCAACTTCAAACACACGTTGTGCTGTATCAGATACTTTTCCTTGCTCCTGTAGGTTTTTTAAGCGTGATAGAATTCCTTGTAATCGTGACATATCTAATATATGCTCCTTTCATGACTTACCAACAAATAAATATTGTTGCTTATGGACTGGCCATTAGTAACAGAATAGAGGAATAGGCATTATTTGTATACCCAAATTCATTATAACGTATTTGATGGTTATACCCTTTATTTCATCTCTTTTTTTAGAGACTTCCTCATTTTATCATAAAAACGTTCTAAGAAAAATTCCGGGGTTGTTTTTTTCATTAATAAAAACAATTTTATCCTCTTTACAGCTTTAATTAGTCCTCACCCAATCTATTGGATGGGGGACTTAGCACACTTTTTAATGTACCATACTTTATTATGATAACTTCACTATTGTTTCAAATTACCCTGACTCAGCCAAATGGATAAAATAAAGAAAAAATAAATGAAAATATCCCTCTCAGAAAAGATTGATGTATACTATTAGAAACAAAGATTTTGAAAGAAGGAAAGAGGACTTTGAAATCCGTTATCTTTTTTACACAACCAGGCTGCCCGCCATGTGCTTACGCCAAAAATTATTTTGATGAACACAATATTCCGTATACCTTAAAAGATATACAGAAGGATCCAAAAGCAAAAAAAATATTAATGACAAAATATGATTCCTATTCTACTCCCACTTTTGTGATTGGTGAAGAAGTAATCATTGGATTTGATCAGCAACGAATTATGGAACAGCTAAACCTCTCAAAATAACTCATAGAAAAAGCTAATCCTCTTATATAAAAGGATTAGCTTTTTCTATGCAAATTTATTTCAAACCATCTATTCCAAACCAATGAGACATTTGATTAATAAATCCATAGCTAATATAATCGGTCATTCCTTCTATGAAGGTCTGGCTGTATGGTTCTTCCTCTTCACTCACTTTTTGCACGGTTTCTTTACTGCCGTCAAGTACTTCGGGGTCGAAAGCTATCTGATAATCATTAATTACCCATTTATTATGGTCATATATTAGCCCGATTGCTTCATAATGTCCTTCAGAACTGAGTGGTCCGTCAGTATTTTCCGGAAACCATTCATAAACATACCAGTGATTATTCGTTGAACTATAACCGATTTTAGTATCATCGCTGTATGTAAAAAACGGAATATAATAAAGTGCAATATCCGTACCGTAAGTCTGATAGCCATTGCCATCTCTACTTTCTTGTACATTCGTGTTTATAAAATCCTCAGTGTATTCCTCTGAGAAGGACTCTTTTAATAAATCGCGAATTTCGTCCATCGTTCTTGGTTGGTCAGAAAGAGATACTTGCATTTTAAATGCTTCATTCAATAGATTAAATGTATCCTGTTTATCCAATTTACTGTTAGCATCTACTTTAGCAAGAGGAGAAGCTGCTAGTACAAGTATGACAGTAAACAATGCTGTTAAAAGCTTTCTCATTATGATCCTCCTTTTTATGAATCCACTATCTCAAGGCCTTAATTAGCTTATTCCCCTTTTTACCAGAATAAACACTTTATCCCGAGAAATAAGACAAATAGGAGTTTGTAACGACCTTTCTTATTTCTTGCCAGCACCTAACCCATGGCAAAGATGCCAAAAAGATGTTCTCGTTCACCCTTCCTCCAACTCCCCTTCACCTTTACCTAGCCTTAGGTATGGTATACATGCTTCCTACGGCTTTCTTAAGCCCTTGCCACACCTTTCCCTTGGGACTGGTAACAGCATGGGCTTACGGAACTTAAAAACGTAACATCCATAGTATAATATTGATCAGAAAAAACTACCCGAGTGTCTCTATTAAAAAGAATCCTGGATGCAAAAAAAAGAATCCAATTCGCTATTTGAATTAGATTCTTTTTATCTGTAATATGCTACGTTCATCAACTTGAGCTTAGCATGGTATTTTATAGGTATTTTCTACCTTTAAAAAGGATACTGATTAAGATGAGCACCGCCATCCATAGTTATACAATCACCATTTATGAAATAAGCCCGATCAGATAATAGATACAATGCTAAATCAGCGATTTCCTCCGGTGTTCCCAATCTTCCAAGAGGAACACTATCGATGGTTCTCTGTGCCGCTTCTTCAGATTGGAATAACTTATCAGCCCCACCAGTTCTTTCGATCGGTCCAGGAGCTATCGCATTTACTCTTATACCGTATTTTTTTCCCCATTCCACTGCTAAAGTTCTAGTCATTGTCAGTACACCTGCCTTTGCAGATGCTGAGTGAATGACATATGGACCGGCATCCCACGCATAGGTAGCGACCATATTAATGATAGATCCTTTAATACCATTTTCAATCCAATACTTTCCAACTAAACTACTGCAGTAAAAAGTACCGTTTAAGACGATGTCAATGACAGATTTCCATCCGTTCGGTGATAAATCCTCAGCAGGACAAATAAAATTCCCTGCTGCGTTATTAATCAGATAATCAATGGTACCAAATTTACTAACCGTCTCATCAATTGTTCTCTTAACATCCTCGACATTACGAACATCCATCTGAACGGCCAACGTATTCTCTCGATCAACCGAAAATTCCTTTAATGTGGTTTCCAGTTTCTCTTTATTCCTTCCAGTTATGACTACTTTTGCTCCCTCTTGTGCAAAGCGTTGTGCCATAGCCTTCCCCATCCCACTTGAACCGCCAGTAATAATCACTACTTTCCCCTTCATAACAACCCTCCGCTATAAAAATGAATGAACATTCATTTTTATTATATCATAAAATTCTGTCAATTATAGTTAAAATAAAAACCAAATAATTTAAATGAATACAAATGAGATAAGTTTTAAATGAAGGGATGAGGGGGACAGCACTAAAACCTTCTCATACATGCTATAAAACTACTTGTATGATTAGGTTTTTACTGAAAATATTCATGTTAAGAGATTAACACTGTGTGGTGAGTGCAGAAAATGGTACTAGAGCAACATTACAGCTCACAGTAAATTTTAAAAGCATAGCTAAATTATTGAAAACGTCTTTCATCCTTTATCAAAAGGTCATGTATAGAACCTAAATAAAAACATAAAAAAGAAAAAGGATAGCCAAATAACTATCCTTTTTAACCATATCTTTATCTTATGCTAATACTTTTATGATTGATTAATGAGTTCATTTAGTTTAGAAAGGGTACATATTAAGGTTTCTTTCTTATTGGTTCCCTTGCTGTTTACCTTTAAATCATTAAGCATAACAAATACTCTGCCTGGATCTCCATTTTTATGAAATCCATACATATACACTTTGATCATTCCTATCTTTGAAGGAAGATACATCATTTCGTATGATTTGGCTCTATTCATCTGCAACACCCTCGTCCTCAGAATAAAACTGTCCATTCAGTTAACTCTTATAAATTAAAAATCTAGTCAATCTAAATACCCATCATTCTTTGATTTTACCTTAATTAAAACCGTTATTCTATAGACCAAATAGCACATATATTTGTAATCAAAAATTAATACTCCTACATCTTAACAATCCAGATATTGAATGATAGGATAAAATATAACATTATAAGATAGGAACATTACAATGAAAAAAATAACCAGACGATTCTTCTTTAAGAAATTATTCATCTATGTAGCAGCTATTTTTTGCTCTCTTGTCGCAGGGCGGTTTTATATGAAAGCTATTGAACCATCTAGGATTGATCTAACAAATTTCACCTATTCACATCCACTCATTCCTGAACCATTTCATAATATAAGAATTGTCCAGTTCAGTGATACTCATTTAGGTTTTCAATATAGTCTATCAGATTTAGAGAAAACGGTTGAAACCATTCAATCACTTCAGCCTGATATTATTTGCTTTACAGGCGACTTAATAGATAATCCGAATGATTATCAGGTAACCCCCGAACTCACTACATTATTAAGTAAGCTAGAGGCACCGCTTGGTAAATACAGCGTGTATGGCAATCATGACCATGGTGGTTATGGTACAGAGATGTACAAAGAGATTATGATTAATAGTGGATTTACCCTGCTTGTAAATGAATCAAACATCATTACCCTGAAGGATGGCAGTCAAATCGTAATAAGCGGCGTTGATGATGCAATGCTTGGCAAGCCCAATCTGGATGTAAGTATACCAGAACAATCAGATGAATTATTTACTATACTTATGTCTCACGCTCCTGATTATGCCGATTATACAACCAGTTACCCTGTTCAATTACAATTAAGCGGACATAGTCATGGCGGACAAATTCAATTTCCATTGATAGGCGCTATCGTAACTCCGCCTTTTGCAGAAAAATATAGAGAAGGATCCTATTCAATTGGTCATTTATCCTTGTATGTAAACCGCGGACTCGGGACCACTCGAATTCCCTATCGATTATTTTCACGTCCAGAAATCACGGTTATAGATTTGCAGAATGGTCAAGGAGGCCTGAAGAAGCTATAAAGGCAAACAATAGACTTCTTATATGCACTAAAGTTCGGAGACCTTTTGTTGTCTGTCCTATAGGCATATGGAGGGACTATTGTTTGCCTTTTCTACTTTTTCTTATTCAAAAATTTCTCCTCAGCTTCATTTGCGGGAATTGGTCTTGAAAAATAAAAACCTTGTGCTTTTTCACATTGTATATCTAACAAGAAATCCACCTGTTCCTTTGTCTCAACGCCTTCCGCGATGACTTCGAGGCCTAAACTGTGCCCCAAATGGATAATCGTCCGCGTGATCGCCGCGTCCTTACTGTCAGTCATTAATTCACTTATAAAAGAACGATCTATCTTTAAGGTATTTAGGGGAAACTGTTTCAAATAACTTAAAGATGAATAGCCTGTTCCAAAATCATCCACCGATATACTCAGTCCTAATTTCTTCATTTCTTTTAATGTTTCCTTCGTTTCTTTCGTATCCTGAATCGTTCCTTCGGTAATTTCTATTTCCAATGATGAAGCCTCAATTTCATACTTATCCATATACTGTTGGATTACTTCTACAATATTCGGCTGCTGAAATTGTTTGGGCGATAAATTTATTGCCACTTTCGTAAAATACCCACTTAGGTTCCACTTATTGATTTGCCTGCAGACTTCTTCTAGCACCCACTCGCCAATCGGGATGATTAATCCTGTATCTTCTGCCACAGGGATAAATTCTGCTGGAGAAACATATCCCAACTTGGAATGGTTCCACCTTAATAATGCTTCAAAACTGGTTGTTTCATTTGTAACCAAGTTGATTTGAGGCTGATAATATACGGCCAATTCATTTTTTTCAATGGCTCTTCGTAAACTTGTATCCATTAAAAAAGGATTCGAAAATTGATCGTTGCTCATACGCGCACTGTAAAATAAATAGTGAGCTCTTCCCCTCTTTTTCACTTGGTAAAGGGCATTATCTGCTTTTTGCATTAAAGCTACCGTATCCACCCCATCATAAGGATACATACTGATTCCCAGACTCGCTGTTACATAATATTGCTGCTTATCAATATGAAAAGGCTCTTCGAGAATAGTTATCAATCTATCAATAAATTGGATTGTTCCCTCTCTGGATGTATTCTCCAGCAATATGACAAACTCATCTCCACCCTGCCTGTAAATAGAATGGCAATCCCCCTGAAGAGATAGAAGACGCTGACTGATGACCTTTAAAAGCTGATCTCCAGACTGGTGTCCAAAAGAATCATTCATAAATTTAAAACGATCCAAATCCATATAGATTAAAGAAAATTCACTTTTCAATTTTTTTGCAATATGTATAGCTTCATGTAAATCCTTCATCAAGGCAGAACGATTTAAAAGTCCTGTCAATTGATCGTGCAAGACCATGTATTTAATCTTTTCTGTGTTTCTCCGCTGTTCAGAAAGATCCCGCATAATAAAATAAACACCTTTTATCTCATTATTCACAACGATTGGTACAGATTTCAGCTGTATTTGTATGTAATGGCCTCTTCTATGCAGGAAAAACACATCTGAAGTTTCCATTGAATACCCTTTTAAGGCCCTCTCCAGTAAATTCATAATCCTTCCACAGTCATCCGAATGAATATAGTGAAAGAAAGAGTGATCTTTAAGATGCTTCTCCTGATACCCTGTAATCGACATAGTCGAAGGATTGCAGGTTAGAATATCACCATTACGGTTAAGAGAAACAATCGCATCCATATTATGATCCAGTAACGAACGATAGATTTGTTCACTTTCAATAACCAATCCATTCTCTACTCCATAATGGGCTGACAAGTGTGTAATACCCACTAGATAAGATATGTTCCCTTCAGCATCATAAACAGGGCTTATGGTTGTTTCTCCAAAACATTCATGACCCTCACGATTAAGTAAAACATCCATAAATGACACAGGCTCTTTATCATTCCTGACTTGTTCATAATATCGCTGCAGTAATCCGGCTTTTTCTCCAGGTAAATAATCATACCATGTATTTCCTATGCAATCTTCCGGTATATTCGTCAATTTATAAGCGGATTCATTAATAAAGGCATAGCGAAATGTATTCTCTGCATCAAATTCCATGACAAACACCAACTCTTCAATATGATGAAACAAAATATTGAAGAGTATATTTTGACTTTTTATATCATTTATCTGTTTATATCCATTATATTTTTTTATGTTATTCTTTAACGTTGTCATAGACATGGCACCTTACAGTTCATTTATTTAGAAATAAATTACATTTCTTTCAATTATTTTATAATATATTGTCGAATATTCATAGTTACTATCGATTAATAAACGAAATTATTAATCAGATGATACCAAACCATACAACAAATAATGGAACCTACCAACGTAAAACATGTATAAATCCATAACAAACGATAATCCTTACTAACCATTAATTCCAAAGCTTCAACTGCAAAGGTAGAGAATGTAGTGAACGCACCCATAGCTCCGATAACAGTAAACATATGGAATCCAGTTCCCTTTTCAATACCAATCCCAGCTAAAATACCAATTAAACTCGAACCGATTAAATTAATCATGAGGGTAGCCACAGGAAATGTACGATTATACTTACTGAACCAGTCTGACATTAAATATCTCAAACAAGTTCCCAAAAAACCACCTATTAATACAAGTAGAATCAAGCCACTCTCCTCCCAAAACTCGAAACAGTTATAAATCCTAACCAAGCCATTCCAAGTCCCACCGCCATACTTACTACTAGATAAATAAAACCAAAAAAAGGATTAAGGGTAATCAAATTAGTTACTTCTAAAGCAAAAGTACTCATTGTCGTAAAACCACCACAAAGTCCAGTTCCAAAAAATAGTTTTAACCTCTCATTTTTTTTATTTTTAAACAAAGTATAAGTTAAGCAGGCCAAAACAAAACTTCCAATACCGTTGACCAATAAGGTGGAAAGCGGGATAGCGTTGTCTGGAGAAGGGAGCCACCGTCCTACCTCATATCGCACTAAAGCACCTAGTGCGCCTCCAGAGCCCGTAATGAATAGCCTATGCACAAAAGATTCCTCCCTTCCTTCAATCTTTACTTACCAAATATTAACCATACTCTTAGATCATGTAATCATTCATATATAGGTACAAGAAATGTTTTCTCTTTTATCCCATAGCCGAACACGTTATAATCAAATATAGGCTTATACATTATATGAAGAAATATTCTTAGAAGAAAGGGAAACTTATGAACCAAAATAATGGGAAACATCCCAATCCCGCCTGCTTTACTGCTGATGATTTGGGGGAAGCCATCTATTCTGTGAACAGGCATGCGAAAACTGCACCAGACCCTAAATTCTTATACAAACTAAAGAAAAAAACCATTATTAAAATGCTTGAAGAAGGAAAAGCAAAAAAAATAGGTCTGCAGTATTCGGACCACCCTCACTTAAGCTTCCAACAATCAGATGTACTTATACAATGTGGAAGATACACATTCCATATCCCACCCTCAAAAGATGATTTTCAAACATTAACACATCTTGGCCATTTATCAAAAGAAGTGAGAAATCCATCTTCACGATTATCCTTATCTAAAGCAAAAAAATTATTGATGTCTTATACCGGCTGCAAGGAACATCCCAATGAAGATCAACATAAAGAGAAAAGCAAGAAATATTACAAACCTACTTTTACTCGCCTTGGCGAATCCTATCCATATCAAAGTTGGAAAAAATAAAGCTGCTGAACCTTTCGTTCAACAGCTTTATTTTTGTAAAAAGCGGTCTATTTGTTTAACCAGTTCAGCTATTTCAGGTTTACTGATTTGTGCATCGGCTCCTACCAGCTCTCCCTTATGCTTTAAATCATTTGTTATCAATGATGAAAAGATAATGACAGGCAAGTAAGATAAGGCTGAATTTTCTTTTATTCTTTTTGTAAAATGATGCCCGTCCATTTGTGGCATTTCAATATCTGTTATGACCAACTGTATATCCTCTTGTAAGGTACCTGCTTGTGCCTTACTTTCCAAAAAGGCTAGCGCATCCTGACCATTTTCAAAGAAATCTAGTTGTTCATAACCTGCTTCTTTTAGTGTCTCCTGTAATAGCTTCCGCAATAACGGGGAATCTTCAGCAATTAACAAGCGTTTTTCTGATCTTTCTCTAATCCCTAATTTTTGAATCTGAGCAACCGTTATCCCTGAGTCCGGGTTAATTTCCAGAATGATTTTTTCATAGTCAAGCAATAATAACATATCATTATTCATTTTTATTACACCAGTGATTTGACTATCCACCCCTTGATACATTTCCGATGGTTTTTCAATTTGATTCCATGAAATCCTATGGATTTGCGTAACAGTATGTACATGAAAAATCACTTTTATTTTATTAAACTCAGTTACAATAAATTTATCTTTTTCAGGTTGCATAGATACCGGAAGATTCAGTGACTTCGCAATATCCACTACTGGTAGAATCTCTCCACGCAGTTCAATGATCCCTTCCACATAATTATGGGTCTGTGGAACCCCGGTTATAGGTACAGGATTAATAATCTCCTTAACCTTTATAACATTAATACCAAATTTATGATCCCCGATACCGAATTCAACAATTTCTAACTCATTCGTACCACTCTCGAGCAGGATCCCCTTCTGTTCATTCACTTTAATCAGCGCCCTTCCATTTTCCTTATGCTTTACTTCCCTTATAATAAAAACAATTTTTGATATTGCCCTTTCTATTTATTATCGGATTAAATTAAACTCTTTACATTCAAAAATAAAATTTATTCCATAATCATGTATATTATGTGGAGCTTTACTCAAAGGTATAGACGGTTGTCCAGGAACGGATTATCATACGGTTAAAGCATAAAGATCAATCTTATATGCTAAGAAAGAAGGTCTCCGATTATGAAAGGTACTGCCATTTTATATGAAGAAAGCCATGTAGTTGCTTGTGTAGAGGATATTAGATTCACTGATGCAGAGAAATATATGAATATACACATTGAAGAATCTCATGATGTTAAACCCCAACTTACGATTTGGCATCCCGAAGAAATAGATTGGGAATACGGTTATTAATAAAAAAGGCCCACTGTTGAATATATTCCCCTCTAAGCTTATTCTTTAATCCGCCTACCCTTAGAGGAGCATATCATTCTGCGGAGGCCTTCCTTTTTTATAATTTTTTTTGATAGGTTCGTCGGAATAACCATCCTTTTAACATAAATAAAATCATCATGATTACCGATATAATCACCATGAACGAAATGACATACCAATAACCATTTTTTAAAGCTAAACCTGGCATTTTAGAAAAATTCATTCCATATAGTCCTGCTATAAATGTTAAAGGCATGAAAATAGTCGTAATAATTGTTAAAGTCATCATCGTTTCATTCATTTTGTTTGAACTGACGGCCATATAACTATCTCTCAAATCCGTAGAGAATTCTTTATATCCATCAACTAGTTCTTTTAATTTCAACAGATGGTCATAGACATCGTTCAGGTAATGATGATGTTCAGAAAGAGCACTTATTCTTTCAGAATGAATAATGCTGTACATTAAATCATTCATTGGCAATATAATTCTTCTTAATTTTGATATCATCGTTCGAATCTCATACAGTTGATTCATTGGATCATTTTTGAAAGAATATTGCAGATGATCCTCCAAAAAATTCAACTGTTCCTCTATTTGATATGCTCTCGGGAAATAAGCATCTACCACTGCATCCAGGATTTTATGAAGGATATGGATAGGCGTATCCATTTTGTCGGCTGATCCCCATACTTCCTCCATTTCTTGAATTGGATTTGAATGGACCGTCACTATAACTTTTTCATCCACATAAATATCTATTTCATTTCTTTCCAGTTTTCCATCTAACGAATAGATAACAAAAAACATATACGATTGGTAAAAATCAACTTTAGGTCTCTGATTGATTTGGTCAAGGCAATCCTCAACCGTCAGAGGGTGAAATTTAAACAGTTTTCGAAGAAGTTTATCTGCCTCTGATTCTGTTGGTGCAACCATATCGATCCACACCAGGTTAAAGTCCTTCTTTTGATATTCTTCTAATGTTATTGGCTTCATACACCCGTTTTGTTCCTTAGCAAGTAGCTGGTACATATTTTCCCCCCAATAAAACTAAACATAGTACCCATAGTATTCCCAAATACATATAAGCATCATTCAGAATCTTCTTTGAATCGTTAAACTCAGGATAGTGTACACATTCTTAAAGCAACATTATAATAAGAAAAGAAATGTTTTTAGGAGGTATGATTTGGAATGGAACACTTAATAAATCCTCATGTAAAAGGAATTGAAATCTCCGGTATTAGAAAGTTTTATAATATGGTATCCGAGATTGATGATGTACTGTCATTCACACTGGGTTTACCCGATTTTCCAACACCCTTACATATAAAAGACAAAGCAATGGACGCCATTCAAAGTGATTGTACCACCTACACCCATAATGCCGGTCTACTGGAACTCCGGCAAGAAGTAGCAAAATTTATGCACACCCATTATTCACTTGACTATGATCCTGTTGAAGAAATTCTCATCACCGTAGGGGCAAGCCAGGCGATTGACATTGCCTTTCGAACTATTTTATCACCTGGAGACGAAGTCATTTTACCCGGACCTGTATATCCCGGTTACGAACCCTTAATTCAGTTAGCAGGGGGGAGTGCAGTCCATGTGGACACAAGAAATACCGCTTTTAAAATAACCCCGAAATTAATCGAGGCCAACCTAACTGAAAAAACAAAATGTATTGTTCTCCCTTATCCATCCAATCCTACCGGTGTTTCATTGATGAGAGAAGAACTGGAAGAAATCGCAGACCTTGTTAGAGGGAAAGAAGTGTTCATCCTTGCTGATGAAATCTACAGTGAATTAACCTTGGACAGAAATCATACGTCGATAGGATCTATTATAAAAGACCAAACGATTACCATAAATGGGGTCTCAAAATCACATTCAATGACCGGATGGCGAATCGGTTTCCTGATGGCACCAAAATCCATTGTTAAACATATGATAAAGGTTCATCAATATAACGTATCCTGTGCCACGTCAATCTCACAAATGGCTGCTCTGGAGGCCTTGAAAAATGGTGAACATGATTCAGCCACAATGAGAGAGGAATATACAAAACGGCGCGATTATGTTTATAGAAGACTTACTGCGATGAAACTGCAGACTGTGCTTCCTGATGGAGCTTTTTACTTTTTCATTAAAATACCGAATGGCTTTAAAAATTCTTTGGATTTTGCCTTAAAGCTTGTTCAGACTGAAAAAATAGCTGTTGTGCCTGGTTCTGCTTTTTCGGAGTTTGGTGAAGGATATTTTCGTTTATCCTATGCCGTTTCCATGGAACAACTTGTAGAAGGATTAAACAGACTTGAACATTTTCTGAATCAACAGACAAAATAAAAGGAAGCATTTCGTTCAGGCATAGTGCCTATTCACGAAATGCTTTCTTTTATTTAAAAATTGGTTGGTCCAGCATAATATTTATATAAAGCCTGGGTACCGCAATCCTCTTTTCCCATATCCGATAATTTTTCATACATGGATTTGGCAAGAGACAATCCGGGAAAGTCCAGCCCCAATCGCTCTGTCTCTTCTAACGCAATCTTTAGGTCTTTAATAAAATGCTTGATATAAAACCCTGGTTCAAAATCACCTTTTAGTATTCTCGGTGCTAAATTAGTTAAGGAAAAACTTCCTGCCGCACCGGTTGAAATGCTTTTTAACACGGTTTCAGGATTTAAACCTGATTTTTCCGCATACACAATGGCTTCACATACACCAATCATATTAGTAGCGATGGCTATTTGATTACATAGTTTCGTATGTTGCCCCGATCCTGCATCTCCCTGATAAATAATATTTGTCCCCATTGCTTCAAATACTGGCAGCATAGTATCAAAATCCGCTTGATCGCCGCCAACCATAATAGCAAGATTAGCATTTTTAGCACCAATATCACCACCAGACACTGGCGCATCAAGTACATGTAATCCTACTTCTTTACCGGCAGCATATATTTTTTTTGCCAGTGTCGGAGCAGATGTTGTCATATCAATCAAATAAGAGCCTGCTTTAGCATAGTTCAATAAACCTTCCGACCCCAAATAAATTTCTTCAACATCTGATGGATAACCTACCATCGTTATCAGGACGTTCGTATTCTCAGCAATTGCTCGGGGAGTTCCCTGCCATTCTGCCCCTTCGGAAAGTATATCTTCACATTTGGATTTTGTTCTGGAATAAATACTGACAGGATAACCCGCCTTCATAAGGTTTCTTGCCATACTTTTACCCATGACACCAATTCCGATGAAACCAATATGTAAATTTTGCATACTATTCCCTCCTATACCTCTATAATAACAAAAAAAATCAACTGGTAAACCAGTTGATTAAGAAAGGGGGGTCACTAAAAGCATGTTGCTGTTTTGTGTCCATCTTTAATTTACCCCTGCATACAATTAAATAAACACGTCTCTTTATAAATTACTAAATTATTTCTTAGCAGTTGCTTCTTTAACCATTTCAACAACATCTGCTGCTGTTTGCATTTGAATAGCCTTTTCAGCCAACTCCTGCATTTCAGTTCGAGAAAGTGTTTTAATTTGGGAACGTGCACGCAATACAGATGTTGCGCTCATTGAAAACTCATCCAACCCTAAACCAACAAGCAACGGAATAGCCAGTTCATCCCCAGCCATTTCTCCACACATTCCAGCCCATTTGCCTTCTTTGTGAGCTGCGTCGATAACCATTTTCACCAAACGTAAAATGGCAGGATTATATGGTTGATACAAGTAAGATACACGTTCGTTCATTCGATCTGCAGCCATTGTATATTGAATCAAGTCATTCGTTCCAATACTGAAGAAATCTACTTCTTTAGCAAATAAATCTGCGATAACTGCAGTAGAAGGAATCTCAACCATAATTCCTAATTGAATGGAATCTGATACTTCAATGCCTTCCTGTATCAATTTAGCTTTCTCTTCTTCAAGTACTTTTTTAGCAGAACGGAATTCATCCAATGTAGCAATCATCGGGAACATAATTCGTAAATTTCCATATACACTTGCACGTAGAAGTGCTCTTAGCTGAGTTCTGAAAATGGATAACTCCTCAAGGCATAAACGAATGGCACGGAACCCAAGGAATGGATTCATTTCCTTTGGCAGGTCAAGATATGGAAGCTCTTTGTCTCCACCGATGTCCAATGTACGAACGACGACCGGCTTACCGTCCATGCCTTCTAGTACGGCTTTATAAGATTCATACTGTTCTTCTTCACTAGGAAGATTATCTCTGCCCATATACAGGAATTCAGTTCTGTATAATCCAACAGCCTCAGCACCATTTGCTTTTACTCCTTCAAGGTCTTTAGGAGTACCAATATTAGCTGCCAATTCAACATGATGGCCATCTTCAGTTACTGTTTTTTCATTAACAAGCTTTGCCCATTCAAGCTTTTGCTTAGCATACTCATCAGCCGCTTTTTTATATTCTTCGATTAATTCAGGTGTCGGATTAATGTGCACTTCACCTTTAAGCCCATCAAGTATGATCATATCGCCATTTTGAATCGTTTCAGTTGCTTGTTTAGTTCCTACAACGGCCGGTATTTCAAGTGAGCGAGCCATAATTGCGGAGTGTGAAGTACGTCCACCAATATCTGTTGTGAAACCTTTAACGAATTCTCTGTTTAATTGAGCGGTATCTGAAGGCGTTAAATCTTCAGAAACGACAATCACTTCTTCAGCAATCATGCTTGGATTTGGAATTTGCACACCCAGCAAATGACTGATTACCCGTTTTGTCACATCGCGAATATCTGCTGCTCTTTCTTTCATATATTCGTTGTCCATTTGTTCAAACATGGTAATGAACATATCAGCAATTTCACGCATGGCAAATTCAGAATTGATACTTTCAGACTTAACTTTATCCTGTACAGCACCAAGCAGCTCAGGGTCATTCAAAACAAGGATATGAGCATCAAAAATGGCTGCTTTATCTTCACCTTGTTCTGTTTTAACCTTCTCACGGATTGTTTCCAATTCGGTCTGGGCTTTCTTTACAGACTCCTCGAGGCGTGTTAATTCTGTGTCAATGTCAGAAATAGTGCTCTTTGTTACAGTTAAATCTGGCTCCATTAAACGATAAGCTTTTGCTATGACGATTCCATTAGATGCCGCTATCCCGTTTAACATAGTTGTCATTAGTTAGCCAATCCTTCTTTTGTAAGTGTTTCTTCGATCGCATTTAATGCGTCTTGTTCGTCACTTCCTTCAGCAATAATCGTGATATCAGATCCACTGCCGATTCCAAGAGACATAACACCCATGATTGATTTAAGATTTACTTTCTTTTCTTTATATTCTAAGTTGATATCTGAATTGAATTTACCTGCTGCTTGTACTAGCAAAGTTGCCGGACGAGCATGAATTCCTGTTTCTGCAGTTACATGAAAAGTTTTTTGTACCAAAGTAATCGAACTCCTTTATTAATAGTTATTGTTGTGTTTTGGCCATAATTAATTCTAGCTGCTTACATCTTTATGATTTTACCCAGTTTCAACCGGTCCTATGTATAAAATGATGTACAGTTGAATTATGTACCTTTCCTCACAATATAGGCTATACCCTATAAGAAGAATGTACAGAAAAAATCTAAATTTTTCAACTGCTTTTACATATTTAGAACCATAAATTAATCTAAACTATAATAATGAATGAAACATAAATGGTTCACAACTATATATATAGCTTGGCAATACAAGTAAGTATTGTATATCTTTCTCGATTTTACAACAAAGGTATTTATAATGACAAATTTGAAGAACCTGTCCAATCATTTTATCTATTAAAATATATCAATCTTTATAAATCATTTTTCTGGTCATACCGCCATCAATCACCAAATTTTCTCCATTAATAAAATCGTTTTCGGGGTCACTTAAAAACAAGCATGCTTTTGCTATGTCTGATGGCTTTCCGACTCTGCCTGAGAAATGCTGAGTGTGATCCATTTCACGTAAAGCAGAGTAATTATCCGTTTGGATCCAGCCAGGGCTTATACTATTTACACAAATGCCTTTTTCAGCTAATGAAGCGCTTAATGCATGAGTTAGGGCAAGGATTCCACCTTTTGACGCAGCATAGGCTTCTGAATTTGGTTCAGATTGGATTGCACGGGTAGACGCAATATTAATAATCGAACCACCCTCTTCGTCCATGATTTTAGCTCCTTCTCTTGAAAGGATAAATACACTTCGTAAATTTGTATTAATAATACGATCCCATTCTTCTGTTTCCAACTCAAAAAACGGAGTAAATGCTGACACCCCCGCATTATTTATAAGGATGTTGAGCTTATTCCATTTATCTTTAATTACTTTCATTAGATGAAGGCAGTCTTCTTCTTTACTGAGATCAGCTCCAATAAATGAAACTTCGTGTCCCTTTCCCCTTAAATCTGCTTCTACTACCCTTCCTGTTTCTTCCTCTATATCGGTTAATACAACAGTTGCTCCCTTTAATGCATATTGTGTTGCGATTTCTTTTCCAATTCCGTTTGCAGCGCCCGTTACTAATACAACTTGATTTTTACTATTCATATGCCAATTTCCTTTCTTAAATTATTAAAATGTACAGATTCCACAAAATAAGTCCATAATTTTAAAAATATAATCCATTTTAATTAAAAATAAACGATTTTCGGCTAAATAACACATCATATTTTCGTATTTCATTTTTTTACAACAACGAACTTACCCCTTACTTTAGAGATACCCGGGAAAATAGAGGTCGCTCCTCACAAGGAAGGGTCAATGTGGATAATTTTGATTCATTAGTTAGCCAATATAATCCATTAATTCATCATATGATAAAAAAGCTTCATATCATATGTGATCATGATGAATATTATCAAATAGGATTAATTGCTCTTTGGGAGGCAAGCCTTAACTTTGATCCAGCAAAAGGTCAATTCCTCTCTTATGCATATAAATCCATACAAGGTAAAATGCTTATACAGCTTTGTAAGTCAACTAAAATAAGTGAAAGAGAATCAAAAAAATCACCTGAATACTGGGATCTTTTAAAAGTTGAAGATGATGTGCTTAGCCTGGAATGGTACTTTCCTAAGCCTTTACTTACATCCTTAACAAATAACCAATATAATTGGCTGTTTGAATACATTCAATTTGGTAAAACCATTACAGATATTGCATACGAATACAACACAACCTATGCAACGGTAAAATCCTGGAAACAAACGACATTAAAAAAAATAAAGGGCTATCTTCATACGCATCCAGACGCTTTCTAACTGTAAATGTTCTTCTTACGCCATAAACTAACACAAACCCAATTTTAAGCAATTGGGTTTGTCTATTCCATTTAACTACGGGGATCCTTAAAATATTGATAGGTTAGATCACCGCCTATATGAGCTGTACCGCGAAAATGTTTAAAATCTTCCCTCTCCACTAGCACAGAGCGAAAAGCCATGAAATCCTGTTTTTTAACATCCAGTTTATCTATATCGCCATTCTTTAATTGATCAAATAATGATTGAATTTCTTCTTTATTCATTAACATAACCTCCTTAGTTATACATCAACATCATACTCTTTAACTCCCATCGTAAACAAGTATTCCATATGGTCAGAAAAATAGTGATTATTTGCTCTATTAAGATTCCAATTAATCACAATTTATACTATAATTACAATATTAATTCCACATAAACTAAATAGTAGGGATTTTTACTATATAAGCAACCTTCCAATCCCCATATTCAAAGATAAGTTTACTATTTAGATATCTTGACAACTTTACTAAACTGAAAAGGTGTGAACATGATGAAGAAAGCTGATGTAGGCAATTTGATTGAATTTCGCAATGGTTTACGCGGAATTGTTGAGAAAGTGAATGAAAACTCTGTCATTGTGGATTTAACTTTAATGGAGAATTTTGATGAATTGGAGCTGGAAGAAAAAACGGTTGTCAATCATAAAAATTATAAAATTATATACGAATAATCTAAAGAACGAGGCTTAATTGTCCTCGTTTTTATTTTTAGCCTTAACATCCCTTACTTTAATTTTGTTAGAAACTTAGATATAATAATAAGAATCGATTCCATTTGGAACCTTTCAACTAAACTTTTCATACGAATGAAGAGCATAACAGAAAGCGGGTTTAGTATCATGATTGTAAAAAACGATAAAGACTTAGAAGGATTAAAAGCAGTAGGCGCAGTAGTCTCACGTGTCAGGGAAACTCTGAAAGCCGCAACAGTTCCTGGGATTACAACGTTGGAACTTGACTTAATCGCAAAGAAATTATTTGAAGAAACAGGTGCTGTGTCTGCTCCAAAAAACGAGTATGATTTCCCCGGATATACATGTATCAGCGTGAACGAAGAAGTAGCTCATGGAATTCCAGGTAAACGGATTATAAACGAAGGCGATATGGTAAATATCGATGTCTCCGCCGTATTAAATGGATATTATGGTGATACGGGCATTTCATTTCCCGTCGGCTCTACAACCAGTCAAAAAGAAAACTTATGCCAATGTGCAGTAGATGCCTTCCATCACGGAATCAGCAAAGCAAAAGCCGGATCCAAAAAAAATCAAATTGGTAAAGCTGTTTACAATACAGCCAAACAAAATGGATTTAATGTAATTAAAAACCTAACTGGCCATGGAATTGGAAGAAGCCTGCATGAAAAACCAGATCATATTTTAAACTATTATGATCCATGGGATTCTGAACTTCTTCAGGAAGGCACTGTTTTAGCTGTTGAACCGTTTATCTCCACAAAAGCTACAATGGTGACAGAAGCCGGTGATGGCTGGACGTTTATAACAAGCGATAAGAGCTTGGTTGCACAATGTGAGCACACCATTATCGTGACAAAAAATGAACCGATTATTTTAACTTTATAAATAAAAACACTAAAGAGAAGGGAAACTCCCTTCTCTTTCTTTATGCCTGCTATACAGGGAGCTTTTATCCCTCACTAATGGTAACAGGTCTTATTTTCTCACAGCTATTAATAGTAAAAAGCTTAAACTAATGTACCCAAAAATCGGATACAACAAAGAAATTAACGGGCCGTAATCCATCTGTCCTACACATAAACAAATCGCGAATATCCCAACATAAAGCGACCAGGAAGGTAATTCGGTTGTTTTTTTCAGTTGCCTTTCAAGCCCAAAGGCATTCCCAATTAAGCTTGAAAAAATTTCTCCAAAAATAATGAATAAATAGAGCCCATATAAAAACGGTGCAATCTGTTTCATTACATAGGCAGTTGGTATATTCATAAGCCCTATTCCCGTCACGGATGATAGGGAAATATGGCTGCTCACCAAAATAATGGCTAATATAAAACCTCCTAAATTAGCCCCTTTTCGGATTATATTTTCATCCTGAATTTCGACTGCAAGCGGGACAAGGACAGCCTGCGTCAATGCCAGATTAAATGCCGCATAGGAAAAGGGTGATAAAATGATTTTCCAGCTAACTGAATCCGGAACGTTAAACAAAGTATGGATAGGATTGATATTGACTATAGAAATGCACATTAGGGCTAAATTAAAGACAATCATCGCCGGCACCACAAACGTATTAATCGATAATAATCCCTTAGTCCCCCAGCTCATCACAACAACTGAGAGAAACGTCGTAAAAATCATTCCACCGGTTTTAGAAAAGCCTAATTGCTCTTCAAACAGGCTGCCAACTCCTGCCATCATAACACCTGTAACCCCAATCAGCATACCCATAAACAGAATATTGACAACAAAGGATATACTTTTACCGAATAGCCAATCGTTGAATTCCATATAATTTTTTAAATTTTTATGTAAAGCAATAATCATTATTTTACTGCCAATCCTAATAAAGATAAAACCTGCAAGGACAATGCCAAATAAACCATAAATTCCATATTGGGTAAAAAATTCATATATTTCCTTACCAGTTGCAAAACCCGCTCCAATTACCGTACCAACATATACAGCTGCAACCTGGAAGATACTTACACGCTCATTATTCACCCTTGTCCCTCCCCCGCTTATTCTCACTTTATGCAGGTTGAGTGTCTTTATGAATAAATGTTTTTTGCAAGGCCTTGGATGGAATATAGCCCATTTGAAATATAAAAAGACATCTCTCCTATCTTGGAATAATCAGAGTATATATGACACTGTCTGTTCATTACTCAAATCTGGTCAATTTCATCAGGCAAAAAATAGCTGTCGAAATAATCGACAGCTAACCTATGTATAAGAGCTTATCCTATTCTTTTATTAGAATACAGACCTCTATGATTAAATGGGTACAGATATTTATTTAAGAGGGACAGATTTGCCTATTTTTTTTAGAAGTTCAATCACAATTTTTTTCTCTTCAGCTGTTAAATCATCCATTAAACCCTCAATTCGTTCCTGATGCTCAGGAAATATACCTTCCAGGAATTCCTTGCCCTTATCAGTTATTTGCGCATAGGTCACACGTCTGTCAGAAGGGCTTGCAACTCTTTTTAATAATTGTTTTTTTTCCAGTTTATCTACAACATAGGTTATACTGCCACTGGCAAGTAATATTTTATCTCCTATATGCTGCAATGGCTGATCTCCTTTATGATAAAGAAGTTCAAGTACTGCAAATTCGGTAGGGTTAACTCCTGATTTTTGAATATATTTATTTGTATAGTCACTGATTGCCCGGTAAGCTCTCGACAGGACAATAAATATTTTTAAAGATTGATTTTGTTCTTCCATATCTAATCACCTACATTTGACGGTTAAAATTCAGATTATCATCCGCGTAATTATACTTCTTTCCATTTAAAAAGTAAAACTATATAGTAATGGTGTTATTCGTATTTATACAATAGTTCAATCTTCCGATTATGGTGGTCCTACTACCTTTCTGTTCCTCTAGTCTATTTGAGGCTATAATTTTCTTTTATAAGTATACATCTTAAGAGCAGAGTCATTGAAACTTAAGAAGATTTTGGCTGGAAGAAGTATACGGAAGATATAAAAGTTTTAGTTCATACAGTTTGGGTGTCCCCATAAGCTTTCATTAGCATCTGTTCCGATTATGTTGACTCGCAGAATGGTATATGAATCAGCCTAGCCCTAATACATCGGATGAACCTACTGAGGAGGATTGGATTAATTGCTCTTACCTAAAACTGTTTGAAAGGTCGGATTCGGCTTTGCATCTTACACTTGATCCTAAGAGAATAGCCATACAGTATGGAGGAGTTGTTTTAAAAAAAACGGAGTAATACTCAATTAAGAGACAACGCCAATAACAATCTTTAATCATTCCTAAAACAATTTACTAACTAACTATTGAGTATTCCATTCTGATATGCTCTATTATTAACTGGTCAAGCTGCCTGCTCAATTTTAATGTTCCTTCATCTAAAAAACCATTTGTCGTGGCATGACTAATCATCTTTTCTCTTATAGTTCGTATGGCTGTTTCAAGACTTTCTTTTCGATTCTGCAAGAAAAAGCTCCTCCTTCTAATTTCCACAAATACATTAAAAAGAATTATGCCAAAATTACAAAACATTGTAAATACTATCGCAAAAATAGACAAAAAACAATGATGATTACTTATTTTTTATACATTATTCAGCAAAATCCTCAAATCAAAAAATAAGAAACCCCCATTGGATGAAAGAGTTTCTCACTTCCTCATATTTCTTTATTATTATGAGAATTCATGATTAATAGGCAGATAGATTTGAAACAGAGTTCCTTTCCCTTCTTCACTTGCCACTTCAATCCAGCCGGCATGCTCTTCAATAATTTTATAGGTAACCATCAATCCGAGACCTGTACCCTTTTCTTTGGTTGTATAAAATGGTTCTCCTAACTTATCAAGGACAGCCTCTGAGATTCCAGTTCCATAATCCTGTATCGAAATTATTACATGATTATCAAAAAATAATTCTGTTGTAATATCAATAAATCCACCTGCAGGCATGGCTTCAATAGCATTTTTGATTAAATTTATAAAAACTTGCTTAAGTTGGTTGCTCTCACAATGGATCGGAGGGATTTTGGAAAAATGTGTATGAAATTGAATATTCAGCATAGATGCCTGTGCGCTTAAAAGATCCAACGTATTAGCAATAATGGTATTAACCTGTTTGACTTGATAGGAAACAGCCTGTGGCTTTGCAAGGATTAGAAAGTCCGTGATTATCGTTTCAATTCTTTGCAATTCAGATGATATAACCTGAAAATACGTTGAATATTCGCCATGTAAACTTCCTTCCAGCAATTGAATAAAACCTTTCAAAGCAGTCATCGGGTTTCTGATTTCATGGGCAATCCCAGCAGCCAACTCTCCCACTACATTTAATGTGTCTGATTTTTTCAATTGTTCCTCCATCCTTAGTTTATCCGTTACATCTCTAAAGATTGTTAAATTCTTACCAGGTATTATATCCAGCCTCGATGAAAAATCCAGTTGTTTACTTTGTCCGTCTCTGCATGCAAGTTCACACACAAAGTGATGGTGTTTATTTTTGTTAATTAACGATATATGCCTCTGTAAATGTTTGATCTGCTGGCCGCTCAGCTTAAATATTTCTCGTAATCCTTTGTTTTGTATATCCTTAATTGGAGCCCCAATAATCGCAGCCCCAGGTTCATTAATATCAAAAATCCTGCCGTCTGAACCCCAGATAATAATCCCATCAAAAGTACCGTCAAAAATTTTCTTGAATTTATTTTCTGATATGCGAAGCTCTTGTTCCATCTCTCGCTTATCACTAATATCCTTACAGAGAAAAAGGGTATATGGACTTTTGCTAATCTGTTTCTTTGTTAACTCAAGAATCTTCTTTTTCCCACTTGAAAAATGGCAGATTAGTTCCGTTTTCTCTTGGTCATCCATGCTTTTCAAAGTTTCCGAATAGAATAAGGTATCTGTCTTATCACCTCTGATATCCATTATATTCATATTGATTAAGTCTACATGGGACTTTTCAAACAAGGCACAAACATGTTCATTGGCCTGAAGGATCTTTCCTTTAGAATCTACCATAAAAATCCCATCCATTGATTGGCAAAACACATTTTGAATTCCTTCAATCAGATGATGATGATCCGATTCTTCAAGGACATCATAGATAACCGTATAGTATAAACCGCTGTAAAAATTAAAATGGGTAGTATATTGGTATGTAATCTCCTTTGAATCCACTAGAAGTTCAATTAGACGCAAATTGGAACTATTCGAAGGTAAGTGATTGAGTATTGTTTCAAAGTTATCTTTGTAAGCCGTTGTAATAAATTGATATAGGCTTTTTCCAAGAATTTTTGCTTTATCTATATTTACGAGCTCACAAAATGCTTTATTTCCATCTACAATAATACCTTCTTTTGTATGGATGATGATATAGCACTTTAAGTCATTTATGATATCGACGTACAGATTATCCTGACTTGCATCACCCTTCTTAAACCCATTATTTGATGGAAGTAACATATAGGTTATCCTCTCAGAATGTGGATCCAGAACAGCATTTACTTCAAGTCCAACTGTAAATGGTCCAGAAGCCTTTAAAAACCATTTATCCTCTGAATAACCCTTCTGATTCAATTTACTAATATGGTCTTCAATGAACGTATTGGGTACTGATAAAAGAAACTCCCGTAGATTACCAGGTGAACCCTCGCTCCCTAACTGCCTGTACAAATTAACCGCCTGCTCATTTTTTGATATTATATTCAATTCCATATCTGTTATAATAATGGCTTTTGTAAATAAGGAAAAAAAGTGCTCCCATGTTTGCTGACTTGTACGCAAATTTGTATTTTCTTCAATCATACTTGTATTATTTTCCCGTCCATTCAAATCCGTATTAGTCAAGGGGGATCCTCCTCACACTAGTGACATATGATACGATACTTATTCTACAAAATTATGGAAAAACCTTTTTTAATTAACCAGAACCAGACTAAAAACCCCCGAAAGAGATTCATTTATCGAATCTCTTTCGGGGGTTTGAAAGACGAAACAGTTAAAGAGTAGGATTCTCATGCTTGGCAAGCAATTGATTCCATCTTCTATTCACTTCTTGTTCAAATTCCTCTAGCATCCAGGCATTCTCTTCTTTTAGCAAATGCTTAGTTTTCCCCATATACGTTAACCATTCGGATAGTTCAATCCGCTTTTTCCTTGCTTCCGGGTTATACGTTATGGTTGTCTCTCCATTTTCAACTTCATACAGCGGGAAGAAACATGAATTCACAGCTGCTTCCATAATTTTTGTTCCATAGCGTTCTTCTGCTTTCCAATTCAATGGACAGGTGATTAAAATTTTACCGTATACAGTCCCTATATTTTGTGCATACCATTGCGCTTTAGCCGCTTTTTTAATTAAATCCTGCGGGAAGGCTTCTGATCCTGTAAAAACATAGGGAATACCAGTCGCAGCCATTATTTGAGCTGTGTCTTTATGGTGGAACGCTTTTCCTTTTTGCGCTCTCCCTACCCCTGTTGTACTTGTCATATGGCCCATTGGTGTAGAATAGGACATTTGCGAACCAGTATTCATATAGCCCTCATTATCGTACTCAAGCATAATTAGTTTATGATTACGTAAAGCTGTCCCAATAGCGGAACCCATTCCAATATCCATTCCACCATCTCCGGTAATCATGATAAAAGTCGCGTCATCACTGATGGAAATTTCACCCCGGCGTTTTTTCTCTAAAAATGCTTCGAGAGTTCCGGATAACGTCGCTGGTCCATTTTGGAAAAGATTGTGTATCATCGTCTGTTTATGAGAACTGTAAGGATAAGCTGTTGTCACTACATAGGCACAACCTGTTTGAAACAGGACCACAATATCCCCTTCAATTCCTTTAAAGAACAATTCCAATGCAGGGAAGATTCCACAACCCGGACATGCTCCATGACCTGAAGCCAAACGCTTCGGCTTGCTCATCAATGAGCGTAAAGGAGGAATACGAACCTTTAATTTTCCGCTCTCCTCATCTGGGGTAACCTGAATAAGCCCTGTTTTATATTCATCACCACTATGTGACTCTACTGAAGGCTCTGGCGCGACTTCAGGAATTCCCGGATTGACCCCGTAATAATCAAATGTTTTTTCAATGGAGCCGTTATTTAATGCTTGCAGCGTCATTTCAAAAAATGCTTTTGCATCTTCAGGATAAAAGTCTTTTCCTCCCAAACCAAACACACGGCTTAACACAATTGTTTGGTTATCTCGATCTTCCTGTAAGGCCGATTTCACTTCATGAGTCAAATTAGGACCATTCGCACCATAGGAATCTGCTCGCTCTCCAACTAATAGCACTTTCACATTCTTAAGAGCCTGTCTGATTTCTTCAGCCGGGAACGGACGGATGATATTAGGGCTGATTACACCAGCTTTAATGCCTTGTTTTCTTAAATCATCGACAACATCCTTGGCTGTTTCAGCTGCTGAATTCAACAGGAATAAAGCTACTTCCGCATCTTCCATCTCATAAAGATCCAGAGTTTCATATTGACGTCCTGATAGTTCTGCATATTCACTAGCCACCTGCTTATAGATCTCCCCTGCCTTATACATGGCTTCCGACTGCTGGTAGTGATTATTCATTAAGTCATCCCCGTTCATATGGGCACCAATCGTTACGGGATTATGAATATCAACATGCGGAAAATTAGTTGGCGTTTCGCCTACAAATTTCTGAACAACAGCTCTGTCACTAAAATAGTTCACTTTTCTCTTTTGATGAGAGGTAAAGAATCCATCATAAGCAACCATAACCGGTAAACGAACATCCGCATGCTCTGAAATTTTTAAAGCCATGATATTCATATCGTAAACAGCTTGTGGCGTTCGGGCAGTTAAAATGATCCAACCTGTATTTAAAGCAAAGTATAAATCAGAATGATCTCCCCGAATATCAAGTGGACCACTGATCGACCTTGTCACAAGGTTCATCACCATTGGAAAACGGGTACCTGATTGAACCGGCAACTGTTCGAGCATATACATGAGACCATTTGCACTTGTTGCATTAAACACCCTGGCTCCTGTAACAGCAGCACCATAACAAATTCCTGCTGAACCATGTTCTCCATCAGCTGCAATCAACTGGATATCGTGTTCACCTCTTGATCTCATAATATCTAAATACTGAGCAATTTCAGTTGAGGGGGTAATGGGGAAGTATCCCATGACATGATAATTAATTTGGGCTGCCGCCATTGCTGCCATTTCATTACCTGATTCAAAGGTAGTCACTTGTTCGGCCATTTTATCCTTTACCAATTCAGACAGTTCCATTTCTGATATCGCCATTATTTCATCTCCCCTGCTTCAGTTGATAACGTTTGTTTTACAGTATTTTTCTCAGCAAACCCTATAATTTCTCGCATTTCCTGGAGAGCGCTAGTTGGACACGCTTCTATACATTTTAAGCAGCCTTTACAGTATTGATAATCAATTCCTGTTAAAAACATTTGCTTACGCCCGCGCTTATCTTCTCCCTCTTCCCAGACAAAACAAAAATCCGGGCATGCTGTATCACAGGCAGAACAATGTATACATTTTTCAACATCCCATTCAGGCAAAAACCCTTGTCTAGATCCGGATAAATCTTTTAGTATGCTATTTCCCTGAGCGATAATCGTGCCACCAATGACTTGGGTTTCATATCCCAATGCCGGTAATTCTCGTTTATAACTTTTACCTTCTGCATCTTTAGGTGCTTCATAGTGCTTAAAACTTACTTCATGATAACCCCGTTCAAATGTACGAATATTCGGCTCAACTAAATGCGGATATTTCTTTTCAAATGTTTTTCTAATAACTTCTTTCATCGATTCCGGATTAAGGAAATCACATATACGGAATAAGGCTCCAAGCATAGCCGTATTTACCTTGGTCTTTTCTTCAACTGCTATACCAAGGGCATCGACTATAGCTAATGTCCCATATTGGAGATTTAAATCCTTTCTTATTTGATCGAACATCCTCGTCGAATTAACGAGCACAATTCCATCCGGACGTAGGCCGCTCACAACATCGACCATTTTATACAATGCTTCATGAAAAACTCCGATAACATGCGGTTCTTCAATCGGACTGTGATCACGTATTTCAGTGCCCGCATCACAGAAACGCACAAAACTCTTCACTGGGGATCCTTTTTTTTCAGAACCATAAGAAGAGAAGTTGGACCCATTAAATCCATGCCCAAGTACACCTGATTCAGCAAGCATCTTCCCAGCCAGATTCGCCCCAAGTCCTCCGATTGACTCCAGGCGAATCTCATAAAAACCTTGTTGATTCTTTTTTGGAAGAACGGTCATTTATCTTTCCTCCCTATTTCCTTACGATAAAATTTGCGGTTTACCTATAGATATTTATTACAAATATATTGAAAGTTAATAAATACAGTTCTCGTTGGTATTATTTTTATATTGAATCTGTTAGCTGTTTTCCATTTAAACTATATACAACAGCTATCTATATTTTTGTATTACAGATACATCCCAATCTACCATTTAGATTATAGTACGGAAATAGATGATTATCACATTGATAATCATGGTTTAATTGGATGGTTATACTAATTTTCCATCTGACTTGTTTATTACCTTTAAGAAGGGGAATAATAGAAAGAATTTGCCAGGAAATTTAGGAGGCAGCTATGAGGCAGAGAGAAAGCTATTTTGACAATGCAAAATTCATATTAATGTTCTTTGTTGTCTTTGGTCATATTTTACGAACGTATATTAATGAAAATGAAACAATCTATGCTCTATATAATACAATTTACACCTTTCATATGCCTGCTTTTATATTACTCTCAGGTTTTTTTGCAAAAGGCTTTAAGAAAAAAGGCTATATAAAGAAACTGAGCACGAAATTAATTCTTCCCTATTTACTTTTCCAAGTTCTCTATACGCTTTATTATTATTATTTATTCGATAAATCAACTCTTAGGTTCGAAGCATTGGAACCTAACTGGTCCCTGTGGTTTCTATTAAGTCTATTCTTTTGGAATTTAATGCTTTTCGCTTTTACAAAATTTAAACCTTTAGTAGGTATTGGATTAGCAATCGGAATTTCTTTACTGATCGGATATTTTGATACAATCTCTACTTATCTCAGTTTATCGCGGACATTTGTCTTTTTCCCGTTTTTCCTGATAGGCTATCATTTACAAAAAGAACATTTTCAAAAAATAACGACTGTAAAAAATAAAGTTTTCGCATTGGCATCCTTTGGTATAATTTTTATTTGGTTCACCTTTTTTCCAGAGTTAGACTCCCAATGGCTACTCGGTTCAAAGCCTTATTCTGAGATTGAAACTGTATCGTACCTGTCTATGTTTAAACGACTTGGATTTTTCACCATTAATTTTTTTATGATTATGAGCTTTATGGTCCTTGTGCCTAAGGGAAGTTATTTTTTTACAAGTTGGGGCAAGCAAACCCTATATGTATATTTATTGCATGGCTTTTTTGTACGTACTTTCAGATTTACAAGTTTTAATGAATACTTTACGACAGTAGAAAGTTATATTTTATTGGCAGCAATGTCGTTGATCATTACAATTATTCTGTCAAGTACTCTAGTCAGATCAATTACACAGCCCATGATTGAGTTTAATACCCGTCATACAAAAATAATGCTGTATAAATTAAAAGGCTATTTACATTTTTATAAACAAAAATTTGATTTATCTAAATCCATGAATCGCAGTCCTTCAGAATAAGAAATATTCCGAAGGACTTTTTCTTTATTATTTCAGCGTCCTTTTATCATAGCCCTATTATTCCTTCTGTTATCTCTCATGAATAAATAGTACCAGCCTTAAATCTTATGTAAAATAACACCATTACTGTAAAGCCATTCACATATATGATAATATGAATTGTTAGCAAACGGTGAAAGGAAGTATGACAAATACATGAGAATTATTGGAACTACTTTAAATGCCAAATATATTCATACCAATTTAGCCCTTCGTTATTTAAAAGCTTATGCAGCACCGGAGTATAATGTAGAAATCATTGAATACACCATTAAAGATCCGGTTATGAACATCGTTACGGACTTGTATAACCAAAAGCCAGATGTCATTGGCTTTAGTTGTTATATTTGGAATATGGAAGAAATAAAAAAAGTCATTACGATACTCAAAAAAATTAATCCGGATATCTACATTGTGCTTGGCGGTCCAGAGGTGACATACGATCCATTCTTCTGGCTTAAAGACATACCTGGAGCTGATTTTATTGTAATAGGTGAAGGAGAAGCCACATTTAAAAATCTTATAGCTGAAATAGATGGCAATAAAGACTTTCACAGTGTTCAGGGAATAGCGTTTCTTGAAGGTGAAAAACCTATCCTGACACCTGCTGCTCCAAAGGTAGATTTAAAGTCTATTCCATCACCATTTAGATTTGAAGAGGACATCCCTAACTTATCGAAGCGGATTACGTATATTGAAACAAGCCGTGGTTGCCCTTTTAACTGTCAGTTCTGCCTCTCATCCATTGAAACCGGCGTTCGTTTCTTTAACAGAGAGGATATTAAAGAAGACATTCGATTTCTGATGAAAAATGGTGCAAGAACGATTAAATTTATGGACCGAACTTTTAATATCAGCCGTAGCTATGCTCTCGATATATTTGAATTTCTCATTAAAGAACATGAACCAGGTTGTGTTTTTCAATTTGAAATTACAGCGGATATTATGAAGCCTGAAGTAATTGAATACTTAAACAAAGAAGCTCCTCCCGGCTTATTCCGCTTTGAGATCGGAGTCCAATCAACAAATGATTATACGAATGAATTAGTAAAACGAAAACAAAACTTCGACAAATTAAAACGCACAGTCACCATGATTAAAGACGGCGGGAAAGTAGATCAGCATCTAGATTTAATTGCGGGCCTACCTGAAGAGAATTATAACTCCTTCCGAAAAACATTTGATGATGTGTTTGAAATGCGGCCAGAAGAACTACAATTAGGCTTTTTAAAAATGCTTCGAGGTACAGGTTTGAGAACTCAGGCTAAACAATGGGATTATCAATATATGGATCAAGCCCCATATGAAATTGTCAGCAATAATGTAATGCCGTTTTCCGATATCATAAAAATCAAGCAGGTTGAGGATGTACTGGAGAAATACTGGAATGATCATCGATTGGATCTGGGAATGGAGTATATAGTTAGCACTGTTTATAGCTCTCCCTTTGATTTCTTCCAGGAATTCGGAAGCTATTGGGACAAAAAAAATTGGTCCCGTATCGGTCATCAGCCGGAGGATTTATTTAAACGCCTGGTTGAATTTATCAGCGTTACGCATCCTCAGAATCTCGATACACTTAAATCACTATTAAAAGTGGATTATTTATCACCACTTACCTTTAAACCACGTAAACCATGGTGGGAATATTCTATGACTAAGACAGAGAAATCTCCTATTTATCAGGCTGTTTTGTCTAATCCTCACTTGGTTGGAGAAGAATTTAAAGAACTGAAATTAAATGAAAAAGAACTCTATAAGCATGTACTGATTGATGAACTTTCCATTGATATGATGCATTATTTAGAAACAGGCGAAATCATAACGGCTCAGACCTTGTTGATTGCATACTTCAATCCTAAACTTGGCGGTTCAAAGCTTTTTTATGTACATTCTGATGTATTTACAAAATGAATAGAGCTCGACTGATGTCGAGTCTCTATTTTTTTATTTGCCTTGTTTACCACGTTTGGAATTACGGTTTGCCCCCTTCATAGGATTCTCACCATGTGTAAATTCTGCGGAAAACTCTGTATCCTCCAGATTTTTTTTAGGTGTTTTACTCAGTTTATTAACTGCATTCATTTCAGCCTTGCGTTTCATTTTAGACACTCCTTTCCTTTTCTGTTAGTATCCGTTTCAATTTTCAGTTTCATGCAGAATTTCTTCCTTACTTAAAAGGGAAACCATGCCTATTCATCCATACAATAAACTGCATTAGATTATAGCTTTCATCCATATTAAAAATGTGGACGAATCATAACGTCCACAGTAATAGCAATGTGAGGTGAATGAAATGTCCAACAGTAATAAATTATTGGTACCAGGTGTACAACAAATGCTTGATCAATATAAATATGAAATAGCTGCCGAATTCGGCGTTACATTAGGTTCAGATACGGTTTCCCGTGCAAATGGTTCAGTAGGTGGAGAAATAACAAAACAGCTTGTTAAACATGCACAAGCGCAACTAGGCGGAAAAACTAAATAAATGGCATAAAAATGTCCGGTCAAAACCGGACATTTTAGACTGTAAGCAAAGTACCTTGGGAGACCTTGTCTACAGTATTTTTCTTTTTTGCTGTTCTCTCCTATCCGGTTTCCCGCAGAACTAAAAAACCGGAATACTTGGCAGAAACCATGTATTCCGGTAATCATACAACTATTAAATTACATTTCCTGATCAATTTGGTTATTGGCTTTAACATCTTTACCTGAGACAAGGAATCCAATGACAACAATTGCTACTAGTACACCCCAGAAGATGAGTTTCCATGTTGTTGACTCTGGGAAATGATGATCAATGATTGCAACGCCTGGATGTGCAAAAGTCATGACTGCAAGCTTCACTCCAACCCAGCCGACAATAAGAAAAGCTGCTGTCTCAAGGGATGGACGTTTGTTCAGCAATACAACAAACTGTGTTGCTGCAAACCTCATAATGACCAAACCAATGAATCCTCCAAGGAACATGACGATGAATTGTCCCCCATTAATGCCTCCAATTTGGAAAGAACCAACTTCCGGTAAAGTAACAGCCAGAGCAACAGCTGCAAGCATAGAGTCAACCGCAAACGCCAGGTCTGCTACCTCGACTTTCAGAACAGTCATCCAAAAACCGGATTGCTTTCTTTCCTTAACATTTTCTCCTTCGGATTTTATTAGGTAGTGTTTTACTAAATAATTAATCATAATATATAGCAGATATACGGCTCCAATCGCCTGTATTTGCCACATATCAACAAGTAAGGAAATCAGGAATAAGGAACCAATCCTAAAGAAGAAAGCTCCAATCAATCCATAAAATAATGCTTTTTTCTGTTGTTCCTTCGGAAGATGCTTAACCATAACAGCCATAACGACTGCATTATCGGCTGCCAAAATTCCTTCAAGTCCAACTAACACCAATAATACCCAGGCATACTCCATAAATATTGCCCAATCCATAAGTCCAATTACCTCCTTAAATTTTCCAACCCAACAAAAAAGACCAATGCCAAAAAAGTATCTTTTTGACAAAGGTCTTGCTAGACATTGTTTAGATGCCAACAAAGCCGATGGTAAAAAACCACGTAATGACGACTTTGTTTTAGGTTTCCCTAACGCTACTCCCCTTTGAAAGGTTTGTATGAAGTTTGTATACCTTATTATATTGGCTCCCATTTAGAAGTGCAAGCAATAACTTATAAAATCGAATTCATTTTGATAGTTTAATAAGTTTTAAATATTCCTTGAGCACAGTAATCATTGATGACTGTTTACCAAAATAGGCAGTTAAGAGTGAATGGAAATGCTGATATTTCCCTTTATAAGGGTACCACTGAATTTCTGATTTTTTGAATCCCAAATCTTCCATCACCGCTTTTTCATGACAAAATATACGAAGGCCTTCATCTCCATGATACCTTCCTATTCCACTATCTTTAACACCTCCAAAAGGCAGATTATTATTGGCAACTGTTATTAATACATCATTAATTAGGACAGCACCTGACATTAGCCTTTTGGCAGTGTTTCTTCCTTTTTCCTTATTCGTAGTCCAAACACTGGCATTTAAACCGTAATTGGAATTATTAGCTGCACGTATGGCATCTTCTTCCGTATCGACAGTTAAAATAGGCAGAATAGGCCCAAAGGTTTCCTCCTGCATAACCAGCATATCTTCTGTGACGTTTGTTAATACGATGGGTTTAATATACATAGAATTTTCATCCCATTCCGCTGGCGGTTCTCCGGTTAGAATTGTTGCTCCTTTTTCAAGTGCATCTTCAACATGCTCTCTTACAATAGATATTTGCTGAATAGAGGTCATAGAACCAATATCTGAATCTTTGCCATTCCCTTGCTTTAATTGATTAACAATGGGTAACAGTTCCTGTAAAAAAGGTTCAAGTGCTTCACGCTCAATAATTAACCTTTCTACACTCATGCAAACTTGGCCGCTGTTCGTAAAAGCTCCCCAAACAGCTGCTTGGGCTGCGCGCTTCAAATCAGCATCATTAAACACAATCATCGGATCCTTTCCGCCCAATTCAAGAGTGGTAGGAATGAGATCGCGTGCTGCTATTTCCTGAATAATTCTCCCCGTTGCAACAGAACCGGTAAAAAATATATAATCTGGTTTCTGTTTAGTCAGACTAGAACCAAGTTCTTTACCACCATGCGCTACCTGAAAGACATCCTTTGGGAACCCTGCCTCCTCAAATAGGCCTTCTATCATTTTACCCACTGCTGGAGTAACTTCAGATGGTTTTAAAATAACTGTGTTTCCGCCCGCAAGTGCCGATACAATAGGGACCATCGCTAAAAGGAACGGATAATTCCATGGAGATATAACCAATACAACTCCTCTTGGCATGTAGTGAATACTCGATTTGTGACCAATCAACAAAAATGGCGTACTCACTTTTTGAGATTTCAATGACTTTTTGGCATGTTTCTCAATGTGCTTAATGGCATCCAGGGTTGGCATAATATCAGCCACTAAAGCATCCGTTTTCACTTTTCCAGTATCCTTAGAAATAAGTTCAGCTATCTCATCAAGCCTATCAACAATAGTCAATCTCAATTGCTTAAGATAGAGTAGACGTTCTTCAACGTTTACTTGTGACCAGGGAACAAATGCATTTTTTGCTTTATTCATCATTTCACCAGCAGAACTTGCCGGTGTCTCTTCATACTGCATAATTACTTCCCCAGTTGCAGGTGCATATACATTTACTTTTTCTTTTAAGGCTTCCATATTTGTTCCTCCTCAATTATGTAATCGCTATATGAAATGCCCGATTATTCTTATTGGCTCTATAATATTCTACCATTGGTGTCACGCCCTCTTTAAAATCAGGACATTTAATGCCCCCTTCAGCAAGATCAGCCTGTGCCTGGGTACAGTCAAAATCTCCTTTCCATGTAAAATAGTCGAGAGATTCTACTTCCACACCCAAAAATTTTCTTAAGGGTTTGATTGATAAAGCCATTTTGGTCATTCCAAATGGAATATAACCTATTGGTTGCTTATCATTATACTCTTTCATAAACATCTTATAAATATCTGTAACCGTATAAGGTTTTGGGTCCGTTAAATGATAAGTTTTCCCAGCACCTTTAGGGCTCAACGTCAGATAGGCTGTTGCCTTTATGATATAGTCAACAGGAACCAAATTTATAACACAGGTCGATTTTGTTATGTTGGGGATAATTGGAAGGAACTTGATTCTGTCCAAGAAATTTAATATAAAATATGGGCCATCAAACTTAATGGTTTCTCCAGTCAATGTGTTTCCTTTCACGATACCTGGTCTTATAACTGTAACAGGTACTTGATGCATGATTTTCCGAACTAGAACTTCCGCTTCATATTTGGTTTCTTCATAATAATTTTTGAATTGGTCTGGCCTGATAAGTTCATGCTCATATAATTTTCCTTCACGCCTTCCAGCCACATAGGCTGTACTGAAATAAGTATATCTTTTTAAGTTAGGAAGGGATAATACATATTCATTTACATTGCGTGTTCCTTCTACATTAACCGAATAGGCTAAATTTTTTGGGACGGCTAAATCATAAATGGCAGCCAAGTGAAAGAAATGAGTAATATCTTCTTTTTTGAAACCGTTTTCTTTTTTACTTATGTTTAAATTTGGTTTTGTGATGTCCCCTTCCATGAGAATAAACTGTTTTTCATCTAGATGAAGATCGTTTAAAATTTTCAATCTTTCATTTACAGCCTTATGCCATTCAGATGGCAGTACAACAGCAATCAATTTATCAAATAACTGATCCTGTTTTCTTAATTCTCTTATTAATTGATTTGAAATAAAACCTGGAAAACCGGTGAAAAAATAGACATGTTTCATTCTTCACTCTCCTATCATCCTCTTTTCCTATTTTAAGAATATTTAGAAAAATATGTCAACATTTAATTGTTATAGAACAGTAAAAAGCAGGATTTCTTCCCTTACTGGGTTAAAATCCTGCTTAAACTTAATTAACGTTCATGCTGATCCATTGGATTATATAGTTCGATAGAAGGGTTTTTCTCTTGGAACCAACGTAAAGCAAAGTCATTTTCAAATAAGAAAGCATATTGATCATAGCGGTCACGGACTAGAATACTTCTTGAGCTTGAAAGCTTTTCATCGATTTTTTCATTTGTTGTCCAACGCGCAATCTTGTCACCCATTCTTTCCATGATGACTTCTGTGTTGTATTCGTTTTTCATACGGTGCTCGAATACTTCAAATTGCAACTGTCCGACTGCTCCAAGAATATAGGATTCAATCCCAACCGTTTTAAATAATTGAATGGCACCTTCCTGCACCAACTGGTGGATTCCTTTATGAAAATGCTTTTGCTTCAACACATTTTTGGCACTTACACGTACAAACATCTCAGGTGTAAATTGTGGCAATCGTTCGAATGAGAACGCTTCTTTCCCCGAAGTTAGTGTATCACCAATCTGATAGGTTCCTGTGTCATATAATCCTATAATATCTCCGGCTACTGCTTCAGCAATATTATTTCTTTCCTCAGCAAGAAATTGTGTAGAATTATTAAGTTTCATCGGCTTGCCAGTTCGGCTTAATTGAACAGTCATTCCTCGTTCAAACTTCCCGGAACATATGCGTAAAAATGCAATCCGGTCACGGTGCATAGGATTCATATTCGCCTGAATTTTAAATATGAATCCGGAAAAAGTATCCTGAATCGGTTCAACTGGACCCATGGTGGAAGGTCTTGGCTGTGGCTTTGGTGCAAACTCTAAATACGTATCCAAAAACGTTTGTACACCAAAGTTTGTCAGGGCACTTCCAAAAAATACAGGAATTAATTCACCATTTTTTACTTTTTCACGTGAAAATTCATTACCTGCCTCATTTAATAAAAGAACTTCTTCCAATGTTTGCTCATATAAAGGAGATTCAACAATTGAATGATCTCCAGCCACTTCGCCTTCTTCATTTAATTTTAAATAATGTTCGTCATCCTCGGCTTTAAACATCTCAATACGGTTATAATAACGGTCATATATACCGAGGAAGTCCTTACCCATCCCAATTGGCCAATTCATTGGATAGGACTCTATTCCAAGTACTTCTTCCAGTTCCGCCAATAACTCAAGCGGTAATTTACCTTGTCGGTCCATTTTATTAATAAATGTAAAGATTGGAATACCTCTCATACGGCAAACTTTAAATAATTTCAGTGTCTGTGCTTCTATCCCTTTGGCTGCGTCAATAATCATAACCGCACTATCCACTGCCATTAACGTACGATACGTATCTTCACTGAAATCTTGGTGTCCAGGTGTGTCAAGGATATTAACACGTGTCCCATTATAATCAAACTGCATAACACTGGAGGTTACAGAAATCCCACGTTGTTTCTCAATTTCCATCCAGTCACTTGTCGCAAATTTGCCGGTTTTTCGTCCTTTTACAGTACCCGCATCACGGATTGCGCCTCCAAATAACAGCAATTTTTCTGTTAATGTTGTCTTACCTGCATCCGGGTGAGAAATAATTGCGAAGGTCCTTCTTGATTCAATCTGTTCTTTTAAATTAGTCATGTGAGCCATCCTTTTATATATAGTGAAACTTTCTACTATTCATATCCTGACAATTTCCAACAATACTTTAAAGCCTGCTAAACAATTTGAATAGCTGCTTGATCCCCAAAATACGCTAGTATGGTGATTCCTTATATTATTAGAGTCCTTAAATACATCTTATCAAATATACCATGTAAAAAAATAATATGTGAATAGGCGAACCATAAGTTTTAATCAAACAGTCATATTTTCTCATATATAGTGAATCACAGTCAATTCGTGTTCATACAAGTATTTTATTAATCATTGGGGCAAAGTAAGTTTACAAAAAAAAAAAACGAGCAATCATGCCCGTCCCTTACGCTATTTTTTTCTCTTCGTTATTTTTTTTGTAATATAACTAATCAAAAGTGGCGCAGCTGCTGCAATGATTCTTTTAAAGATTTTATTTTTCAAAATAATCACCATCCTTATACTTCCTATACCCGTATTACATGGAAGATAATCACACGATTAAGCATGTTTTACCTTATTTGAATAGATAAGCCTATCAGAAAAGTGAATAATTTCACAAACTTATTGATTAATTAAAGAAGTCATAGTAGTTTATTAAATGGACATTTTTTCAACACAGGAGGATTTAACATCATGGAAGAACAAGGATTACAGTATTTAGTTGCCCTTGCCAATAAAAAGAAAAAATTGTTAGACCATTTCCCTCTTCATTATTTCTTGAGAGCAATGATGGCAGGAATATTTGTAGGGTTTGTCATCATTACCTGCTTCAGAACAGGAGAATATTTCAGAGTAGCCGATTCACCTTTCGCTTACCTTTTCCCTGCCCTTTTTTTTGGTATCGCATTAATATTAATTATTTATGGCGGTGCAGAATTATTTACGGGTAATACCGCTTATTTCACAGTTGCTTATATGCGTAATGCCGTTACACTGAGAGATTTAGGCAGAAACTGGGGCGCTTGCTATCTTGGGAATGCTGTTGGAGCCATTTTCTTTGCCGTTCTATTTTATCTTACGGGCATATTTAGCCATATTCCAAACGAGCATTTAATGCATGAAATTGTATCCTATAAAATGCATGGATCTGTTACAGCTTTATTCTTTAAAGGGATCCTTTGTAACTGGCTTGTTTGTTTAGCTTGTTACTTGCCTAGCCAAGTAAAAGGTGACGGAGCTAAAATGGGAATGATGATCGCAGTCGTATTTTTATTCTTCTCATCAGGCTTTGAACATAGCATTGCGAACTTATCTTTATTCTCTATTGCTTTAGTATCACCGCACCCTGATACCATTACAATCGGAAATGCGATTTACAATTTAATTCCCGTTACTTTAGGAAATATTGTCGGTGGAGCGATTTTTGTAGGAATGTTATATCAATTCTTAAGTAAATCAAGTACAAAGCTTCAATTACAGGATAACATGAATAAAATCACTGAAATCACAGAGAAACAGAAAAATACAAAATAATTCATACTCAAATGAAACCAACAGAAAGAAGACCAATTCACACTTTATGAATTGGTCTTCTTTATTTAATTCAGGACTGCCTCTTTATGAATGTGTATCATTTGATAATCCTCTCCATCGAGTGTTTGCTCCAACAAGTGAACTAAATGATAATGATGAGTAAAAAAGATTACTTGAGTCTTTTTTGATAAATCTTTTAAGATCGATAAAGTGACCTTAGATCGGTCATTATCAAAGTGAACTAAAATGTCATCGACGATAAATGGGATAGGTTCATTTTCTTCACAATATTTTTCAATACTCGCAACCCTTAAAGATAAATATAATTGATCTTTTGTCCCATCACTCATCGCTTCAATTCCAATTTTCTCATTATTTCTGAGACCCATTAGCACTTCTTCATCTTTATCATTATAATCAACGGTCAACCCTTCAAAGGAGTTCAAGGTTAATTTCGCAAAAAGCTTTGATGCTTTTGTTAAAATCGGATTTTGATTTTCAGAACGGAAATATTCTATACCCTTCTGTAATACAAAGGTAGCTAATTTTTTTTGGACATATTGATCGGTCAATTCCGCCAGCTCAGCCAAAATACTTTCTCTTTCTTCAGCGGACTGAACAGCTGCGTATGAATTCCCCTTAATCTTTTCTTCATATTCTTTTCTGCAAACACCAAAGATTTGGTTTTGCTCCGTTCTTTTCTCTTCCAAATCGGCAAGCTCTGTCTTCAATTCTGCCATTTGACTTTCCAAAAAATCTAAATCAAGCTTATCTATTTCATCTTTCATTTCTTGAATCGATAAGCCATTGCCAATCTCAAGTAACACCTTCTCCAGATTAATTAATTCTCCAGATAGCTTTTGCTTTTGTCGATATTTATCTTCAATAATTTGCATTTCCTCGATAGTCTTTACACGAGCTGTCTGTAACAATTCATCAAGACGATTAAGCGCCATCTCCTTCTTATCCTTCGCTAATCGATATTCTTTTTTTCGTTTATCCAATTGCGCATTCCATTCGAGTTGATTTTGTTTACACTTTTTCTGCTCCTGCAACTGATTGGTTAAATCATAGACAAACGATTGGATATTTATAGGTTCGGGTAACTGTAAAGTGTCAGCTACGATTCTGATATGGTCTAAATATTCACGGACAAATAAAATGCCAGCTTTTGCTTTGCTATTAATATCAGTCCATTCATCATACGTAGCTGTCAATTCATTGTACTTATCAAGCATTTCCAATGTGTAATCAATTGAAGCCTGTCTTTCAACTTGCAAGGGGCTAGTAGCTTCCTTCCATGCCTCTTGCCAATTGACTAACTCACTTTGCTTACTCGCAACCTCTTGCTCGATTTGTTTAAGATCAGCAGCCTTGCTCTTCCACTCTTTTTCCAACGAATTTCTCTCATTGATACGCTCTGTTGCTAAATGGATTACCCTATTTGCTTCTCTGATTAAGTCAGTAAGAGTCCATTCTGATACTTGAGCATCTAGATCATCGGTTAATTCAGAAAGGGCAAGGTATAGGCGGCTTTTGATGGCTAATCGTTTTTCTGTCAGCTCATCCCAAAGTTTCTGTTTCTTTTTATATTCGCCTTGATTCTGTTTAATAACCGTGTATTTTCTTACCCATTCTTTCATTTCAATTGGCGATAATGGCTCAATACTGAACGGTTCCCAAAGCTCGTTCCATTTCTGGAAAAACTGACTCATCTCATCTTTGAGGCACTCAAGTTTTGTCTCTGCGGTAGCAATCTTGGTTTCTGATCTCTTAATATCCTGCAAAGACTTATTCTTCATGCCCACTTTTGCAGATTCTTTCCACATAATATCTGAAAGCTCATCCGTTGTTTTCAAATCATGCTCGAATTTATCTTCTACCTCAAGCTGGCTGCAGTAATCCTCAATTAATTCACGATCAATGACTTCACCTTTAAGTTTATTTTTAATTAAGCTCCAACCACGGTCACGAATCTGACGGCTTTTCTGTAAATCATCTTCTGTAGGAATAACAGACAAGGCTTCTAATTCAGCAATTGATTTTTCTGCTTCCAGAATAATCGTTTTCTCAACTTTAATACCACGTTCCAAATTAGTTTTATCTTCATTAAATCTTTCAAGTTGCTCGATGTACTGATTAATGGTTTCTTCTAAAATGGAAATATAAAAGGAATCAAACTCCTCTATCGAACCCTCCCATAGTGGTAAATAGTTGAGCTCTTCCATTGTTTTGTCTTTAAGATCCTTTATTTCCTGTGATAGAACATCAATAGTTTTTTCGATATTTCCTTCTATTTGGGCGTGGTCAAGTACAAGTTTAAGCTTGGCAATATCCTTTACCTCTCCAAAACCTTCCCATTTCGCACGCATTAATGCAACAGTTTCCCTTAAACTTTCATGTCGTTTATTAATTTCTTTTATCGTTTCATGTAAGATCCCATATTGCTTATAAAGCATACGGATCTTTTCTTTGCGAGAAATGGCAATTCTAAAATCCTCAATATTGACACTATCTACACTACGATAGCCCAGCTTAATGAGAATATCGTTCATCCGATTAAGCGCCTGCTCAGCCTTTGCCTCATTTACATGTAAGTCTTTATTTTCTTTCTCGTATGCACCAACTTGGCTGAAAAGAGATTGAATCATAGACTCACATGTTAAAAGTTTTTCATCGATATCCAGTTTGGCTAACTTTTCTTCGAGCGCCATTATTTCTGTATGGGATATTTTAGCATTTTCATCAGAATGTTTTAATTCATTTAATACATTTTCTCTTTGTAAATTAAAATCGTTGGGTAAATCCGGAATTTCAGTGAAGCTCTTTTGTTGCTCGATTAATGTGTCTCTTTCAATAAGAATCGGAGCAGCTTGGTTTAGCTTGGATAATTTTTTTAGAGTTGCGTCTACCTGGAGGTACTGCTCCCTTAATTCATCCAGCTGTTTCTTACCATGATGATAATCATCCTCCAGCTGCTTCCATTGTCTGGCAAGCATTTGCGAATCATTAAGTCGGCGAGCTAATTCTTTTTCTTTCTTTAATAATTCATTAATCCTTGGTTTTGAGCCACCTGATTTATATAATTCCTTACTTGCCGAATCAAATTCTTGCATAATTTTCTTTACTGCATTAATCCCAGAGGCCGCAGCAAACAAACTTTCTCCGACGCTACCATTTGACTCTAGCAAGGCTTCTCCGCCTTCCCGCAGAGTTTCATGATTGAGTGCAAACATATTTCGAAATGTTTCCTCTGACAACACATTTATATACGGTGATAAAACATTGTCTGGTAACGCTTCTCCGTTTTCACTAAGAATGGTCTTTGACTTTCCTTTTCTTCGTACGAAGGACAAAGAGTTACCTGATGAATTGGATAGGCGGGCCTTTATACGTAAATTTGAATTGGGATGTATAAATGAATCCTTAGAATTATGCGGAATGCCATACAAGAGTTGAGTAATGGAACGCAGCATAGTACTCTTTCCAGCTTCATTATTTCCATACAGGACGTGTAAAGATTGATTTGGTTGAAAGGTAACCGGATAATCAGTAAAATGACCAAACGCAGTCAGATTTAACTCTTCAAAACGCATGCCTTATTTACCCCCTTCCATTTGTAGCTCAAGGCTCACCAGTTGTTTAACTTCCTCCAGCTTTTCTTCCAGCATGGAAACTGAATCAGGTACAACCATATTCTCTCCTCTTTTTAAATCGGTCGGCAATACGTTGGTAATCGCCGAAAACTCTTTTCTCACATCTTCGAGCAATTCATCCAGATCACTGGTCTCAAGCCAATTAAAAATGGAATTCGCTGGATTGTTTTCACCAGAGAAATGTTTGGACTCTACCGGTGGGGCCGTTTTATTCTTTATTTTCTCTATCCATATTTGTCCATGCCCAACAGCGAAAGCAGCGGACCTAATATCATTTAATACTCTTTCTTTATTTTTCAAAAGCTCCTGATATATAGAAGTATTGCCACTAACGGCTACTCTGGCTGCGAGCATTCTACCATCTGCATGATCTAAGTGTTTTTCCAGCTCCTCTTCAATTTTTTGAAGAAATTGATCGTAATCAGTTAGACGTGCAGCATCTATCTCAATGATCTCCCAGCGTAATACATCCAGTGATATATGATTTAATTCCTGTATGCGACCATCGCTAACTTTAATTAAGGAACATCCTTTTGGACCTGTCTCTTTACTGTGTCGGCTTTGAATATTTCCTGGAAAAAGAATGACTGGGTTTCTTTCACATAAAAATTCCCGTTTATGGATATGCCCTAGAGCCCAATAGTCATATTCTTTTCCCTTCATATCCTCTATGGAACATGGAGCATAGTTCTCATGACCTTCCCGACCGACAGCTGAAGTATGCAGGATCCCTATATTAAAATATCCACTCTCTTTCGGAGGATAGTTTTTGGTGAGGTTATCTTTAACTGCCCGGGTAGAAAAACTCTGTCCATGAAGGGCGACACCCAGCTCGTCAATAAAAATACTATTGCATTTTTTATCATCAAACACATATACATTATCAGGCAGTTTTATTTCTTTAGTTATGATACTTGCTGCGTCATGATTCCCTTTTATCATATAAACAGTGATATTATATTGTTTTAACCTAGCCATTTCATTAGCAAAAAAGAGACCTGTATTGTAATCCTTCCAATCCCCATCATACAAATCCCCTGCAATGATTATGAAATGGACCTCTTTTTCAATCGCTAAATCTATTAAATTTTTAAATGCATCTCTGGTGGCACTGCGCAATCTTTCGACAGGTGCTCCCTCATATCTTGATAATCCTTTTAAAGGACTGTCCAAATGAATATCTGCAGCATGTATAAATGAAAAATTCAAAAGTTCTCCCCCTTTCCCAGTTCTTCTAACCATAGAATAGCATAAAGCGGAATGCCCGGCAGTCAAATTTTCACACTACCAAACACTTACAAAGATGTTAACTTACCACACAAACAGAACGTTTGTTCTTATATTTAATTATATACAATCCGTTTCGATTTGTCTCTAGTAGATATATTTATATCAGATGAAACCTTTGATAAAGTATAACGTAAATAATAGTACTACAAAAAAAGAGAGGTAATTGGATGAATTCGTATACTGAAAGTAATAAATACCATATTCCTGCCGTTATAAGAACATTCGCTATATCTTTAGCCATTTCCTTAGTTGGATTTGTAGCCGGTAATTTTGTCCCTCCATCCTTGTTCTTACCACTGATGATCATTGAATTCGGCATGTTGCTTGCAGCATTTTTTGTGAGGCGGAGGAAACTTCTCTCATATAGTTTCTTATATGCGTTTACTTTTATATCAGGCATCACCTTATATCCTGTAATCTCAAACTATTTGGTAACAATAGGACCACAGCCCATTATCATGAGCTTAGCTGCTACAGTAGTTGTATTTGGCGGACTCTCCCTATATGCCGCAACAACAAAGCGGGATTTAACATTTTTAAGCGGATTTCTGTTAGCCGCATTGCTCGCCATCCTTGTTATTGGTATATTTAATATTTTTTCACCTTTATCCTCTACTGCTATGCTTGTCTATTCATTTATAGGGATACTCGTTTTCAGCGGGTATGTACTATATGATGTAAACCGTATGAAACAGTACGGAGTAGGTGAAGATGAAATCCCCTTAGCTGCACTCAATTTATATCTTGATTTTATTAACCTGTTCCTATTTATCCTGAGATTTATCGGGATCCTATCATCAGATGATTAACAATATGAAGCACTGTGAGCTATATTCACAGTGCTTTTATATTTAATATCCCACGATACTTGTCATATTTTCACATCACATTAGCTCATGCATTTGTACATAATTTCTTATCTTGTGTGGCAAAGTAATTGCACAGAACTGCTTAGAGAGATGAGGGAATTATTAAATGAGTTCACAAACGGATACCAATAAAATTAGTTTTTGGTGTTTGGCCAGTATAGCAGCAGTGCCACTAATAATGACATTAGGTAATTCAATGCTTATCCCTGTTCTACCTATTTTAGAAAAGAGAGTTGGAATCTCCTCTTTCCAATCCAGTTTGATTATTACAAGCTATTCCGTTGCCTCCATAATTTTAATACCGATTGCAGGCTATTTATCCGACCGTTTTGGGAGGAAAATGATCTTACTGCCTAGTTTAGTTTTAGCTTTTATCGGCGGGCTAGTATCAGGCTTTGCCTCTTGGAAAATGGAAAACCCATTTATGGTTATTATAATAGGACGGATTATTCAAGGAATAGGATCATCTGGTGCTTTTCCAATCATATTACCCTTAGTTGGCGATCTTTTTAAAGACGATGATAAAGCAAGCTCTGTTCTCGGAATTGTGGAAACATCCAATACCTTTGGAAAAGTTTTAAGCCCCATACTAGGAGCTGCATTAGCCATTTCTCTATGGTTTCTTCCTTTCTTTGCTATATCATTTCTTAGCTTGATAACCTTTTTTATGATTCTTTTTTGCATAAAAGTTCCGAAGCGAAAAGATGAGCCTCCCACTCTAAAAGAATTTTTACAAGGTACAAAGAAAATTTTTAAGAAGGAAGGAAAATGGTTATACAGTATATTTCTCACGGGTGCATTCGTTATGTTAGTTCTATTTGCCATTCAATTTTATTTATCTTCGACCCTTGAATCCAAATATGACATTCATAATATTAAAAAGGGATTTGTACTCGCTATCCCCTTATTTTTCTTATGTTTAGCTTCATTTATTACAGGAAAGAAAATAAAGGACAATATAAAATTGATGAAAATGCTCATCTTGGTTTCAATTATTATTAGTGCATTAACCATCACTTTCGCATCTTACTTTGATAACATATACTTACTTATTGGGATATTATCATTATTCGGTGCTGGACTCGGCACCATTTTGCCATCATTAGATGCAATCATTACTGAAAACATAGATAAGAACCAAAGAGGTACGATTACATCCTTTTATAGCTCAGCACGCTTTTTTGGAGTGGCAGCTGGTCCTCCACTCATGTCTTATTTTATGAAGCACAACGAAGCCTATCTTTTTTATAGCTTTGGTGCCCTATCATTAATTTTATTTTTTATCGTCCTTAAATTTATCAAAAGCGAAGAAAAAGAAAAAACAGCTTAAAAAAATATGTTCCTTAGCCACTACTGGCGAACAGGGACATATTTTTTAATGCAATAATTAAAAATACACATGAATTAAGTTAAATCAAGTCATGTTAGAGGTGAAATATCTCTTTAAAGCTGATTAAATTTTAAATATTTCTTGGGAAATATAGAAAAAATAAATGATAAGATAAAACAAAATCAGTGCTTACTTGCACTGATTTTGTTTATTACTGTCTATTGTCGTTATATCAGGAGTTCAAACACTTTTAATGGTCATACCATTATTGGGTAGTATCTAAACCCGTATTGGATTTTACCAAAATTTCATCATATTTCGCTTCTTCCTCTTTCTTACGAGATAATAAAGTACCAACATACCCAGCGAGGAAACCGAGCGGAATGGATACTAAACCTGGTGTTGTCAAGGGAAATAAAGGTTCACCAACTAATATGGCTTTTCCAGCTTCTGGACTGAACACATTGGGACTGATTAAGACAAGTCCAACGGAGGTGATCAACCCTACTACCATCGCACTGATTGCTCCAGTTGTATTAAATCTCTTCCAGTAAATTGTATAAATAATGACAGGTAGATTCGCACTGGCAGCCACGGCAAAGGCTAATGACACAAGAAAGGCGACATTTAAATTTTGTGCGACTAAAGCTAAAAGAATAGATAACACAGAGACACCAACAGAAGCATATCTTGCCATTTTCACCTGGTCTTTTTCTGTTGCTTTCCCTTTCTTCCATATTTCATTATAAAAATCATGAGCAAAAGCGGATGCCCCTGTTAATACGAGGCCGGCAACAACTGCCAATATCGTTGCAAATGCAACTGCTGAAATGAAAGCGAATAAAATATCTCCACCAAGTGCTTTCGCCAGTAATGGTGCTGCCATATTCCCTGCTGCATTTGCATTTACTATGTCAGTACTACCAACAAAGGCAGCTGCTCCAAATCCAAGAAAAATGGTCATGACATAGAAAATCCCAATAATCCAAGTGGCATATACAACTGAGCTTCTTGCTGTTTTAGCATCCTTTACTGTAAAGAATCGTACGAGAATATGCGGTAAACCAGCTGTTCCAAGAACAAGCCCCATTGTTAGAGATAATGTATCCAGCCCATCAGTATACTTTACTCCTGGATTAAGAAATGCTTCTTTTAAAGGAGTAGCCGTACTCATCTGTTCAAACATATTAGCAATATTAAAATCAAATTTCGCAAAAACGATCACTGAAATAATAAATGTTCCCGCCATCAGCAAAACAGCTTTTACAATTTGGACCCAGCTCGTAGCATGCATGCCTCCAAAAATAACGTATATGGTCATTAAAGCTCCAACAATTAAAACAGCCGTTGTATATTCCAAACCTAGCAGTAATTTAATTAAGGCACCAGCCCCTACCAGCTGAGCAATCATATAGAATATAGAAATGGACATCGTATTAAAAGCGGCAACACCCCGTATTTTTTTCGCATCAAACCTCGCCGCTAACATATCTGCCAACGTATACTTACCAAGGTTCCTTAATGGTTCGGCTACTAGATACAATACAACCAAATAGGCAACCAAAAAACCTATACTGTAAAAAAAGCCATCAAACCCAGTTAAAGCGACTGCACCGGCTATTCCTAAAAATGATGCTGCAGACATATAATCTCCTGCAATGGCCATGCCATTCTGCCAACCCGTCAGACCACCTCCGGCTGTGTAAAATTCATTCGCATTTTTGGTTTTTTTAGAAGCCCAATACGTAATAAACAATGTAACAAGTACAATACCGAGGAACATATAAAAAGCCGTATAGTTCATTTATTGTTTACCCCCTCTTTTCAACACCTCTTCACTTAATCGATCAAACCGAGCTGCTTTTTTGGAATAAATCATACATAATGCCCACGTCATAATAAATTGCGCAAAAGCAAATACCCATGCCCAGGTGATATGCCCATAAAATGAATGATTTAACACGGTTGAGTAAGAGGTCATTACAGGAAGCGCAAAATAAAAAATTAGGAAAAACAATGTAAAAGGTATGATGAATTTTTTCTTTTCTTTTAACAATTGTTGAAATTCAGGACTTTGAACAATGGCCGAGTAATTTCTATGATTCTTCTCTTCCTCCCTGGCTATCTTCGTTTCTTCCATCTTAATCCCCTCTCTTAAATTTAATTAAAACACATACAAAATATTCTAAATATTCTAAACAATAAAAGTATACTCTATTGTTATCCTTTGGTAAACAATATTTTGATTTATTTTATTTAAACACATGCTCTTGTCTCTCTAAAAAAGCAAAACTTAATTTCAGTCATTCCAAAAAAAACAGAGACCTAGATAGGCCTCTGTACTTTAATTTATAGATATTCAGAAGGATTCACAACATTTGATTTACTTGCATTCCAAGGTCCCTTATGGAGTTCAAAATGTAAATGCTGGCCTGTTGAACGTCCAGTACTTCCCATTAATCCAATTTGTTGACCTTTGCTCACAGTTTGTCCTGCACTTACCTTCACACTGTTATCTCTCATGTGTGCATAGACAGTTGTGTATTGTACTCCATCAATATAATGTGTAATAAATACTACATTTCCATAACTGGAAGATTTGTAAGATCTGGAGACCACACCGCTTGCAGAAGCAACGATTGGAACAGTACCAGGTGTTGCAATATCAACTCCTCCATGAGATTTTCCCCATCTTGGGCCATATCCGGAAGTATAATAACCTGCAGATGGCTTCATGAATAAACCGGATGAGCTACTAGGAGCAGGTGCACTGGATTCTTTTACAGCAGATCTTTGAACTGGTGCACTTTTTACTGGCGCACTTTTTACTGGTGCACTTTTTACTGGCGCACTTTTTACTGGTGCACTTTTTACTGGTGTACTCGATGAAGAAGATTGTTTACTTTCTACTTGAGCATTTTTAGCTTCTTGAGCTTCTTTTCTAGCTTCTTCTTCTTTTTGCTTGGCAAATTCAGCCTGGCGTTTTTTCTCTGCAGCAGCAGCGGCTATCTTTTCTCTAACGATTTCAGCTTGACGTTCTTTTTCCTGTTCAATCGCTTTCTGCAAAGCAGTTTCTTGGCCTGCTAAGATAGAAGATTCTTCTTCCATGCTTAATTTATGTTCTTCCAAGTGTTTCTCTTCTTCTTTAAGTTTTTTCATCAGATTATTTTTTTCTTTTTTCTGATTCTCTTGTTTTACCTTCAAATCAGTTAGTTCTTTTTTCATTGTTTCCAAGCTTTGAAGTTTATCTTCTACTTCTTGCTTTTTATTCTCTAATTCTTTTTTATCTTTTTCTTGCTCTGCAATTAATTCATTATCAGCTTCCATGATTGTACTGACCGCATTAACCCGTTCAACAAAATCACCAAAGTCGCTTGAGCCCACTACTACTTCCAGATAATTCATCTTTCCGCCTGTAACTTGATAGGATCTTGCACGTTCTTTTAATAACTCTGTTCTTGCTTCAATCTTCTTTTCAAGTTCTATGATATCTTTTTTTAATTGTTCGATATCCTTTAATGTATTGCTAATTTTAGTATTGTTATCATTTATTTTGGAATTCGTTTCAGTAATCTCTGATTCTAACTTTTGAAGCTGATTGGTTAAATCAGTTTGTTTATCAACTACATGATTTATAGATTCATCTGTTTTAATGATATCTTGATTTACCTTTGCTTTTTCATTTTTAATCTGATTCTCTTTTCCCTCTAATTCAGATAAGGAAGCGGCAGTAGCATAGCCTCCGGATAATAATGAACTAGCTCCAACCACTAGAGCGATGTTAAATGCAATTATTGACTTCTTCAAGCAATGATCCCCTTTCAATGTCTCTACATGATAGACTTCGTATCTTGCCTCTATATATAAGTGATATAATTTTAAAAGAATATTTACCAACCAATCCATTCTTTGGTACTGCCTTATTATATCAGTCTGATATAATATTTCTACCATTTAAACATTACATTTATATTTCGACAAATCTTGCATTTGTAATAAATTTAATAAACGATGTTTTCTTAGTTCTTTAGACATGTATTTCTCTTTATTTCAATCTACTGAATGATATATACAAATCTTTTGAACCGGTACTAAAAACCCACCTTATAAAAACCTTCTTAAATTCGACAAAAAGTTTATATATTCTGATTATTAATAAGTACAATAAAAAAAGCCGATTCTTCATAATAGAAACGGCTTCTAATTAGTTAATCAACGCTTGCTTTTGAAAGCAAGAGTGATATTATGAAGTTTCTTTCTTTCTTCGCGGTGCTCTTTTTTTCGCTGGTTTTGCTGCAGATTTGGTTTGGTCAATGGAAGCCTGCAGCGCGGCCATCAAATCTACTACATTGGATGTCGCTTTTTTGCCTGCAGCAGGAGTGACTGTTTGTGACTGTTTTTTCTTTTCTATTAATTCCAGTAAAGCTGTTCTATACTCGTCATGATATTTTGAAGGATCAAACGTAGTTGTTAACTGATCAATCAATAAAATCGCTGTGTCCAATTCCTTCTGGACAATTTCTTCAACAGCTGGAATATTGGGTACATCCGCAGCCTTTCTTACTTCATCTGGAAAGTGAATGGTTTCCATCAATAAAGTATTTCCTAAGATCCGTACTACAGCAAGTGATTCCTTCGCGCGGATTGTAATTTTCGCAAGACCAACCTTGCCTGAGGTTTCCAACGCTTTTCTCAGCAAGGAATACGCCTTAGTGCCACCCTCGTTTGGTGACATATAATAGCTCTTTTCAAAGTAAATAGGATCAATTTCTTCTATTTTAACAAAATCTATGATTTCAACTGCCTTATCCTCTTGCTCTTTCTTCAGCTTTTCCAGCTCTTCTTCATCCAGAACAACATATTTCCCTTTTACGTACTCATAAGCTTTGACTATATCCTCTTGCTCCACCTCTTCCCCGCAAACCGAGCATACTTTTGAATATTTTATAGGTGCATGACATTTATTATGTAACGTTCGCAATGGTATATCTTTATTTTCGGTAGCAGCATGGAGCTTTATCGGGATACTAACGAGTCCAAAACTAATGGTTCCCTTCCAAATTGTATGCATAAATACACCTTCCTTTTAGAATATCTTAACCAAAATCATAAATCATTAGTCTTATACTGATCTTTGTCAGATTAGATCTTTAATTTTGCTTTTCTTTTATAAAGTTTATAATTTTTTTCATTTGATTCGATTGATCCATGGCAAAGTAACTGTCAAATGGATTTATCCCTTCAGAAACCCGCTTCTTAACGATATTCATAGAATATTGTTCTGTTTTCAACCCTGTCTTTATTTCTTCCCAAAACAATGGCGCTGCAATACAGGGGTTTTGTGTCTCTCTCGGTGAATACGGACAGATGATCGTCTTGTCTTTATCATGCTGGATATAGTCGATATAAAGCCGGTTTCCTCTATTTTTTTTCAATCGTTCCGTTGTAAAATCATCAGGAAATTGATTAACCAGAAAGTTGGCGATGAATTCAGTGAATAATCGTGTTTCAGGATAGCTGATTGTCCCTTCGATCAATGGAATATGGATTTGGATTCCTTTTCGTCCTGACAATTTCACATAAGCAGTTAATTGAAATTGATCGAGAATTTTCTTCATTTCCAGTGCTGCTTTTACGGCTAGCTGTAAATCACCTAATTGAGGCGGATCAAGATCAAAAACAATTTCTGCAGGATTTTGTTTCTCCAGTTCATTGAATGGAATATGAAATTCAATTGCCGCCTGGTTCCCGAGCCACAAAAGAGTTTCGATATTATTACACACGGTATAGTTAATATCATGATTTATAGCTGTTTCCACAAACCTCGGTGCATAATCCGGAGTTGATTTTTGATAAAATCCTTCTGAACCCACACCTTCTGGATACCTTTTAACCGTTAAGAATCTATCCTTTAAAAAGGGGAGCATGAAGTCAGATATGGAAAGAAGATAGTCTATATATACCTCTTTTGTTACTGATTGTTCTGTCCAAATCAATTTCCCTGGATTCGTAATGGTTACCTTCTCAAATTGGGACAACGCCAATTTAGTCCATGTACAAGTTGTCCACTTCTCGTTCACGGCTAAATTTACATAGACAGGTGATACTAATTTAAATTTGGTAATGGCTTTGTATTTGATTTGTATACAAATCCCAGGCGGTACTTTATAGATTCCTTTTTGATGTTCGGTACCTGTTTGTTGCAAAATGGTTAGGATCGCTTGTCGCTCTTCCTCCGTAAATCCTTCTTTTACTTTCCCCAATTCAATAATTTCATCCATATAGAGGACAGCCACCGTACAAACTTTTTTGACGCTATCATATTCAGTTAAAAAACAAAGTCCTTTATACCTCATAGGTCAAGCTCCATTAAGCATTTTTCTGGATCATGTTCAACAAATGATTCCAATAAAGGCTGCCTTAATGTCATTGATTCGGTCCATTCCAGATAGGTGACTTTGACCGTATAAATAGGCTGTACCCATTGATACTTCTTGGCTTGGTCCAATTTTGTACTAAAAGGATTTTGGGACTGGGAGGCTTTCTCCATAAATTGTTGAATTACCTTCCATCCCTCTTGTGTATAGTATCCTTTCCCTGCACGGCCGATATAGTGAAGTTTTCCTGAAGAGTCATATAACCCTAATGCCAAAGATTGCAATTCGCTCCCCTTTAACAAATAACCACCTACAACAGCGATGAGGTCTTTATAAAACTTAATCTTTTGCCACCGTCCATCTTTTCCATTCAAACTATATGGTTTATGCAAATCTTTAGCAATAATTCCCTCCAGATTTTGTTCCATGATAGCTTTATACAAGGTATCTCCATCCCGAAAATTTTCAACAACTTGTACATATTCTGTAGGCATGATAATAGACGATAACAACCTTTGACGTTCTTCAAGCTCCTCTTCGATGACCCATTTACCATCCAAATATAAAATATCGAATATCATGTATATAATAGGTCTTTCCTTTATTGCATCCATAATATAAGGGGAACGATTCATTCTATCCCGCTTCATAACTTCATGAAACGAGGGTTTCCCGTTATGCAAAGCAATAATTTCCCCATCAAGAATTACTGAAGATGCGGAACAAAAGGTATCCAGATCAGTCAATTCCGGATACTGCTTTGTTCGATTATTTAAATTTCGATTGATCAATTCTACCTTATTATCCATTTTATAGACCAGCATACGGACGCCATCCCACTTAACTTGGAATATCCATTCCTCACCTTTTGGGATCACTTCAGCAGAAATCGGCTCAAAGGGTTTTACTGGATCCATATCTATCTCCTTCCGTCTAATATGAATTTCATTCGATTATACAGTATGAGGAAAATTATACAGAATATATTGGTGTAACTATGGATAATGCTTCTGGCACTATTCTCGCTAAGAAATCAAAACAATATACCTATTTCTATTTTTTCTTTCATAAATATGGATAATTTATCTTGAAGAGAGTATTTTTATTGAATAGTATGAGGAGGAAGATGTTTGAAGTAAGTTTGAGTTGACGTAATAAGAAAAACAAAGTCTTTATCTTACAAGTCCATACCTAAATCTATTTCAAACAATGATTTAAACCTTATATCATAATAAAGATATCCTCAGCAAATAGTAAAAATCGCATCAGTTTCCAATTATGCTATTTGTATCAGTGAAAGGAACACAATTATGGCTTGCGTACACCAATTTGGAATTCTTGATTATTTTGATGACCAAAAGAAATACAATGATTACACCCCCCACACCTACAATTGCATTTCTGTAGATGACGATATAATCAATTCGTTAAGTAGAGATCTATCAACTATGAAAACATACTATCATTCATTCAATCGCGCTGAATGGGGATTAGCTTATTATGGAATAACAATTATTCCACCTGAATCTTTAGCCTTATTTTATGATGTTGTTGTATCATCTCGTGATTTCAAGTGTTCCAAAGAACTAAGTAGACTGGCTTCAAAAATTATGAAAGCAGCGGAAGAAAAGAAATATATGATTCATTACGGAGTTTAAATCCCTCTTTATTCATCTTTAAAAGAGAAGTATTTTTGCTTAATTAAAAGGCAGCCAAAGTTTTGGCTGCCTTCATTATTATAAATTAATTCCATACTAACTCTTTCAAACTATCTTCACCGTTCCAATAAGTTTCGTATGTAACCAAAAATCGATCTACTATTTAGCAGACCCCTATCTCGTGTTACTTACCTGCATAATATAGAGGATGCTTCTGAATACAGAATTATTTACAATAACGATTCTGTACCATCTACATATATTTCAGTACCGGATATGTGGCTTGATTCATCAGATGCGAGGAAATATACCAAATTAGCTACCTGTTCCGCAGATCCTGGTCCATCTGCCAATGGCTGCATTCCTTCTGGATACTCGATTGGTATTTCGATTTCCTTTAAACTTTCAGATTTAGTCGTGCTGTTATCGATATTCGTTTCTATAGCACCCGGACAGATTGCGTTAACACGGATTTTATATCTGGCCAACTCAAGTGCTGCCATTTTCATAAATCCAATTTGGCCTGCTTTTGATGTACTATAGGCTGCCATTCCAAACCCGGAGTACCTTCTGTTACCATTAATGGAGCTTGTAATAATAATACTTCCTCCATCTGTTTTCATATGTGGAATGCAGTATTTCACAAATAGGAATGTGCTTCTGAGATTTGTTTCAATTACTTCATCCCACTCCGCAACCTCAAATTCTTCAATAGAAGACCATGTGCCGTTTATACCAGCGTTACTGAACAGAATATCAAGCCTTTCCCACTTATTCATAACCGCAGAAATACCTTCACGAATCTGGGCTTCATCACGGATATCAACCTGATAAACACAGGCTTCTCCTCCGACATTCACAATCTCTTCTTTAACTTTTTCTGCATTTTCAACATTTATATCCATAATACATACACGAATATCATTTTTAGCAAATTTCTTAGCTGCGGCTGCTCCTATTCCAGAACCTCCACCAGTAACGATTGCGACTTTTTTCTTTGATTTTTCTGACAAAGTCATACGTTTCACATCTCCCATGATTCATTTCTACTTATTTATCCATTTCGCATAAGAATGAAACGTACACTCGTCAGTTAATGTGTATATTCCTAGGTAAATTTCCTATTTTGTCTAATTTATTTTAAGTTTTTTACCAAAACCTCTTATAAACATTATATCTAACAGATATAATTGAGATATCAAGCGTGATGCCGAAAGGAGAAACAACAGGTTTATGTTTTCACTCAACCAGTTTATCAAAAGCAGAGGATTCATTCGTTTTCTTACTATCTTATTTTTAATAGGTATCTTTTATGCTCTAAGAGGAATGATGAACTTAGTTTTGTTCACCTTTATTTTTATTTTTTTAATGGGCGGACTTGAAAGAATCATTTCCTCTATCATTTCCAAATTCAGTCCAATTCAAATCAAACCTCAAATTATCATTACCCTGCTATATACAATCATAATTTCCGCTTTGGTTATGATCGTTTATAAATATATACCTATCATTACCCTGCAAATAACCGAACTTGTAAAAGTGATAACTGATTTTTATAAGCATCCGCCGGATAATACAGCAATTGATATCGTGATCAGCGCCATGCAACAATTTATATCACCTTCTGAGATCGAAGCAAATGCGGTTGCTGTATACAGTTACATAGCAAATATCGGTAAAATAAGTCTGCAGCTATTTTTGGCCCTGCTGTTGAGCCTGTTTTTTCTCTTAGAAAAAGATAAAATTAAACGATTTAGCCGTTCATTTAAAAGAAGCAAACTGGGCTTGCTTTTCACTGAATTAGAATATCTGGGTACTGTCTTTGTGAACTCATTTGGTAAAGTCATCGAAGTTCAATTTTTAATTGCATTTGTAAATGCCGGTTTATCGACTATAATTCTCTATTTCTTAGGTTTCCCACAGCTATTGGGACTTGCCATTATGATATTTTTATTGGGTCTTATACCTGTAGCCGGGGTCATTATTTCTTTGATTCCCTTATGTACAATTGCCTATAATATAGGCGGAGGCATGCATGTTTTATATGTAGTTATCTTGATAGCGATTATCCATGGTTTGGAAAGCTATGTTTTAAACCCGAAATTTATGTCTGCCAAAACTCATTTACCTACCTTCTTCACATTCTTGGTCCTGGTATTTGGAGAACATTTCTTAGGGATTTGGGGACTAATTCTTGGGATTCCTATTTTCATCTTTGTCTTAAATATGCTTGAAGTTCCAGAAACTGAAGTAGTTGAAACGAAGAAAATTTAACCAGAAATAAATTCTCTTTTCAAAAGGCATCAGACCTGTATTAAAACGGTCTGATGCCTTTTAATTTTGTCTTATTTGTGAGCAGTTCAGATCATTATTTTTGCACTCTTATTTAATAGGAAGACCACTGGTAAAATATAAGAAAAATATCCAATTATATTCACCAAGAGTACTGTTCGTTTTTTTTCCTTTTCCTAATTTCAAACCCTTTGTCTGTATAACGTCAATAATTTCTTTGTAAATTCATCTATATTTGAAAAATCATTTTCTAGTGTTTTAGCAAGCTGTCCTTTTTCTATAAATAAAACCTGGTCAGCAATCTCTGCAGCAACGTCCATCATATGGGTAGAAAATATCGTAATGGTACCTGATGCTTTTAGCTTTTTAATGCTAGCAATAAATTCATTAATCCAATATGGATCGAGCCCATTGGTCGGTTCGTCCATAATTAACAGTTGGGGTTCATTTAAAATAGATTGTCCTAATAACAGTCTTTGCCGCATTCCTTTTGATAAATTTTTTACAAGTTCTTTCCGTTTGTCACTTAATCCCAAATTCTCAATTACATCTCTAACTCTGGCATCAGATACCTCTCGAATTTTAGCATAAAAAGACAGAAACTCTTCAACATTCATTTCTCCCTGCGCATAAAATTCATCTGGCATATAACCAATCCGTGATACATACTCCTTATTTTGCTCTACCATATGAACCTCATCTAGAATAACTGAACCAGATGATGGCGAAGAAATACTCGCCAAAATATTCAGAATCGTACTTTTACCTGCTCCATTCCCGCCGCATAAGGCAATGCATTGCCCTTCCTGTACAGATAAAGAAAATGGGTGCAGCGCTGTTTTCGTTTTATAATGTTTTGAAATATCAGTCACATCCAACTTTGTCATTGTGCTCTTCTCCTTTTCAAGAACCAAATAGAAATAAAACCGAGCGCAGCGATATACACAAAGGCATATAGAAAGAGCACTCCCCATACAATCCCTTCATTAAATAACGGAACCAGTCCATCATAGGATTGACCAAAGATTGATCCTCCGTCCAGCCTGATTACCAGGAAAAAGCGCAGAAACTCTGCCGGATTAACGATCATCGCTATTTTCATGATGGGACCAATCATCTCATAAGGTAAAGCTCCTAAAATAGCCATTAAGGTAGTCGGCCAGATCATGATCAGAAAAAACCACAGTGCAACAGATAAAGTAAGTGCCTGCCATCTCGTGCTTACAAGAGATCCTATGAATAGACCAAGTGTCAAAAAAAATAAGATTAACAGCATGCTAAATAAATATAAAACAAGCATCCATGTTAATGAAATATCAATCCCCGTCAGTAAACCAATGATCATACTAAGCCAGTACGCAAGTGAAAAGCAAACTGCCTGTGCAGTAAATTGGCCTCCAAGTTTCCCGAAAAAATAAGATACGCTGTCTAATGGATATGTACATAATAATCTCCACTGACCATTTTCCATTTCGTTGGCTATTGAAAATGAACCAAAAATCAACATAAACAGTGGCAATATATATAACATAATATTAACTACTGTACCGGTAATATTTGTATACCCTGAGATCGCTCCATTTGTGCGTTCTAAAGCAAGCAATAAAGAAATGACAACAATCCAGAGAATAGCAATCGAATAATAGGAACGGCCGCGCGCGGTCATTCTCCATTCAGAGCTCCATATGTTCCACATTTTCCTTCCCTCCTATATTGATATCTACATAAAAGGCAACCATGTTGGTTGCCCGTTTTACTTTACATTTCACTTTATCCATGACTCTCTGTTTTTTCATGATTCATCTCTTTATGCTGTTTCCATTCATGTTTTTGCAAATCATCATAGGATAATAAATCTGCTCCTGATTCTTTTGCAAACTCTTCAGCACTAGATTGATCTTCAAAAGAAATAACATGATAAGACATTGGTGTTTTGATATCATCGCCATATACGAAATAAGAATCTTTCACATCTATCCATTCTTTGGAATGATAGTCACGTACAAAGGTCTTTTCGATTTCCTTATCTTCATTTTCATCTGTCCAATTAAACATACAGCCAATGTCGTCAAACACCATCGTTTTTCCATTAGTCAGGATAATTTCTGTTGCATGTTGATTATCCGCAACAGACATATTGCAATTCGCACAAGTATCGTTCTTTGGATCAATTTCTACAGGTTTAGCTTCATCTTTACTGCATGCAGACAAAAGCATGAGCGCCCCTATACCAACTAACGCTGTTTTCCATAATGGTCTTTTCATCCTTTTTTCCTCCCTTTGATAAACAAATATAAACTGCAAATGAATAACAATCCGCTGACAAGCCACACGATTAGATCAGCTTGATTCTTTTGTTTATTTGATTGGATGGGCTCCATTAAAGGTGCCGAATCCGTTAATAACCCATCATCTGTGCTTTTCAGCATTTTTTGCAGAATCGTCATTCCCGGAGCCTGAAAAAAAAGTTGATAATCGGGAACTTCCTCTGTTAAAGCCAAAAAATAGGGATCTGCCGTGTAGATTAGTTCACTTCTTCCATCACCATCAGAATCTATCCTTGAAGATGCATCCCAGTAGTTTGCATCCACTTGATTCCTTTCACTATTGATGGCTTGAGCATCATTCACATTTCCGAGAAAATCATTGTGATAGATTAGATTATCCTCTGAATCTTTAAACTGCACGCCTACAAAATTGGATTGCAAATTGTTTTCTTTTACGGAATTGGAACTTGAGTTTTCTATAAATATACCGATTCGATTATTTTGAATCTCATTTTCTTCAACCACTACATTTCCTGAATCATAAAGTAATAATCCTTGAGAGTTCACATTTTCATTATTTTCAGCGAATGTATTCTTACGGACAATCGCCTCTTCTGCCCCCATGATCATTGCTCCGGTATAATTATTGACGGACTCATTTCCTTCAAGCAAACAGGAATTTGAATACATCAAATGCACGCCATAATGGGCAGCGCGTATATCATTTTGTTCAAATGTATTATGATGACTGTATTCCACGTAAAACCCATCCTGAACATTTTCAATTGAATTATTACTGAACGTGTTATGACTCGACTCCCATAAATTTACAGCATGACCTTCAGATGTCCCAGTAAATGAACTTTCTTTAACCAATACTTGATTTGCTTCATCCAGCTTAATACCAGTTCCAACAGACCTTATCGTTAAACCGTTTAGTTCATGGTGGTTTCCAGATAGTACAATGGCAGCTTCATCTAGCGGTAAGCTGTTTGCTTTAATTTCAATATTTTTTATCTGGACCTTTTCACCTGCAATTGTTATAAAGGATTGCTCACCCGTATATGTCAAAATGGTATTCTCTGTTCCTTTAATCGTGATCGGCTTGTTAATTGTAATTGGCTCTTCATAAGAACCACTTTTAACAATTAAGGTTCCCCCAGCGGGTGTTTGGTCGATCTGCTGTTGAAGAGTAGAGTCTGCCAAAATACTCGGATTATGAATAATCCATAACACGATAAGTAATAAAACAATGCGTAAACCCTTCCTCATAAGACCACCCTTTTATCAATCATCATGTATTCAACCTAGTATAGTTGATGAATAATAACATGGATTTTATTTATATAATTATTTTACTTGAATAACAATTCTGAATTCCAGCAAAAAGGTACAACTATTTTTTCAAATAACTTAAAAGTCTGTTTTATAGGATTTTTTATGAGTGGAAATTTGATAGATCATAGATGGAGAGAAGAAACTTAGAAGGATGATGGAAGAGGGAGAAATACAAAAGCAATCGCTTTCGCAATAAAGAATGGATATGTTTAAATCAGTAGATAGGGGCTCATTCAACAACAGCAGAACAAAACTTGGATTGCTCTTAGGGGGATTATGGAAAGTTATTTCTATCTGAGAATCTTTAGAATGCTATTTTCTGACAGATGAATTATTCCTCTAAGAACAACTAAATAGAAATCAAAACAAAAGGAACTGATTTTTAGAAAGGTTCATCAAATGATGGAATTCATTATTCAGTTCCCTTTTTCTTGTAACAATTTACTCCTAACCTCAACGGCCAATTTATAATAGACAGATTTCGGCATTCTCCTTAATAAATCACCTGTTCTATTAATTTGATTCAAGGCTTCATCCTTATAACCCTGTTGATTCAAGCATAAAGCGATATATACCCCGGCGGATTGCACCATTGCTACATCAATTGGATGGACCAAAGCATTTGATAGCTTGCATTTACTCAGACTTTCCATAGCTTGATCTATTTTACCCAAACCAAATAAAGCCTTTCCTTTCTCCAAATAATAGAGTTCTTCTACCTTTTCTGGCATACCTGCGTATTCTTCTATATAGTTTAACGCTGCTGCATAGTCCTTTGTTATTTCATTATGATAAACCGCATATAAAACTGGAAACATCATCAGAGCTATCCTATTCTCAGAAAATACCGCATATTGCTCAGACTTTTTTATTAGTCTAAGAAACTCCCTTTCATCCTTCATCATAAGCGGATAATTGGCAGCAATCCTGTATATATCATCCATCCGATAATATACATTCGTATCATTTGATAATTTTATAGCTTCCTGCATCTTCAAATAGGCTTTTTCATATTCCTCCAATGCCATTAGGTCGATCCCCTCATCCAATAAAAGCTTTAACTGGAAAACAATATTTTCTTCCAAGCCATTACCAGTGTATTGCTTTCTGATTTCATTCAAAATGGATAATGATTCATTCCATTTCCCATGCCACATACAATATTGATGATAGAACCATAAGGTTTCAGCACTGTCTAAGAATAAGGAGTTCTTCTGAAAATAGACAACAGCCATTTCCATATATTTTTGCATATTGGGTTTATCCATTTGGAGACCTGCCTCTGCATACAAGCTGTATAATTTCGCTTCCATAACACCCCGGGGCATATTATCGGAAACGACTTTTGATAATTTATTGTATATAGCTGAGTAGTTTTTTTTATTTAGATTATCCTTAATTTCATTCAGTAAGGGTAAATAATCCTCTTTTTCATTTAGAAGGTCTCCTGGTTCACAACCAAGTTTTTGAGCAATATAGGTAAGTACGCTCATTGAAGGAGTGGCTTTGTCGTTTTCAATTTGACTTAACATTCCTTTTGTCAATCGATCTCCAGCCAATTCAGATTGAGTAAGCCCCATCGCTTTCCTTAATGTTCTTATTTTATTTCCCAGCATGAATTCTCCCTCCTTATGGAAAGTATACGGTACTATATTCATATTCACAAATAAAAGTTTAATTATTTTAAACTTTCTATTGACTTACCAAAATATGTATTTATATAATAAGTTTAATAATATTAAACTTTTAAACCAAAGGAGAATAGTCTATGAGTGTAGGTTATACGGAAGCAGAGCAAGATCGATTAAGCGCAAGAAATATCTTATTGTTTGTCTTAGGAAAATTTATCTCGTTGTTTGGTTCAAGTATCTATTCATTTGCCATTGGATTATATATTTTAAAAGTTACCGGTTCAGGTACGAGCTTCGCCCTTGCTCTTGTATTTGCGTCTGTACCCCGAATTATTTTCGGTCCGATTGCCGGAACACTTGCAGATCGCTTTAATCGAAAAACTATTATTATTTTATCTGAAATTTTAAGTGGATTACTCATGTTTTTCATGCTTGGCTATTCTCATTTTTTTGGGCTTCCGCTTGCATTACTGTATAGCTCTGAAGTTTTATTAGCCATCTTTTCTACCTTCTTCTCTGTGACTGCATCTTCAACCATTCCCTCAATGGCAGGGGATCATTCCATACAAAAAGCAGGTTCTTTAAATCAATCGGCTTCATCCCTTGCCGGAATTCTCGGTCCAATCATTGCTGGTATTCTATATGGATTCATGTCTATTGAAGGAATTATTCTGCTAAATGGAATTACCTTTACCATCGCTGGTGTCATCGAGTTATTTATTATTTTCAACCTGTATGCGGAGAAAACGATAGAACAAGAAAAACAGCGATTTCTGAAAAGCATGACAGAAGGATTCTCCTATTTAAAGGAAAATGTTTTTTTATTCTCTCTGCTGAAAGTCTCTCTTTGGATTAACTTCTTCTTTGCAGGTATAAATGTTGCTATTCCTTACATACTTAACACTTCCCTGAATTTTTCCTCACAATCATATGGAATTGCAGCTTCAATGGTATCCGTCGGAGCACTCATAACCTCTCTAATCATCTCACGACGTCCGGAAATAAAGGATAAATTAAAGAAAATCCGCCTAGGTTTAATCGGAATGGCTTTATTGGTTATTATGATAGGCATACCGCCTATGCTCGAAATAACTTCCGAAATGGTGAATGTCAGCTACTATATTCTCGTCCTTGGACTAATTGGTTCCATCATTATGGTTGTTAATATTCCGATTCAAGTATTAATCCAGCGCACAACCCCAAGCCACTATCTTGGTCGTATATTTGGATTAGTCGAAACCATTGCATCCGCCATCTCCCCGCTTGGGATGATATTATTCGGCATCTTACTTGATTACATTCCATCCTATTTTATACCGCTCATTACCGGATTTTCATTGCTCTTAATTGTCTTCCTTGCCATGCCAAAAATAAAAGAACCAAAGGAAGTCGAATTAGCAGGTTAATGAGGAAAGAAAAGCACCCAGCTGAAGTTGTCCAGCTGGGTTATTTTTTATGCTTCCATATCCATATAAATATTTAATTATAAGGGGATTTTACCGATTTTCAAGATCCATACAGCAGATTTCATCCTTGAACCAGCTGAGTTCTCCCTTATTGATACAGATTAGAGTGGTCATTTAGCTTGAATCCAGCCGTACTCTCTCTTAATCCAGCCAATCCGGGTCTTAATCCAGCCGATCTCTGAAGTTGGCTCTCTCTCCCTCCCTTTTTAACCTAATGAGTCTCTTCCAAAATAAAAAAGCTCCCTTCATGCCGCGAAATCACTAGCAAGAAGAGAGCCTTCACCTCTTATTTTTTATTATTTCTCAGGAAAAGCTTTAGAGTATAAATTGTACCCGCCATCAAGATTTTTAACTTTTATGCCATTCCCTTCAAGTATTCTGGTAGCTAAATAGCCTCTCATGCCAACTTGGCATGTAAGATACAAATCTTTATCAGCAGGAATCTCTGATAAACGATCTCTCAGCTCATCTACAGGAATATTAATCGATCCGGCAATCGCTCCTTTTGCAACCTCCTGTGGGGAACGAACATCAATTAAATAGCCTCCGTTTTCTACAATCTCATCAATTTCATGCCATTGTACGGTGCTGACCATTCCTTCTATAATGTTTGTTGCTGCATAACCAGCCATATTAACCGGATCTTTTGCGGAGGAATACGGAGGAGCATACGCTATCTCGATATCCGGAAGATCCAATGCTGTTAACCCACCTTTTATAGCTGTGGCAATGACATCAATTCGTTTATCTACACCGTCTTTTCCAACAGCCTGTGCTCCGTAAATCTTCCCTGTTTCTTTATCAAAGATCAGTTTTAAATGTAATTGGGAAGCACCTGGATAATAACCTGCATGGCTGCTTGGCGCTACATGGACAACTTCATAAGGGATATTTAAACGCTTCAAAGTCTTTTCATTGCTTCCGGTCGAAGCGACAGTTAACTCAAATACTTTTGCAATCGAAGTACCTAAAGTCCCGTTATAAACACTCTCTTTTCCATGAATATGATCGGCTACTAAACGACCTTGACGATTGGCTGGCCAAGCGAGAGGTACATAGGTATCCGTACCGTTAATGTAATCTTTTACTTCAATTACATCACCAACCGCATAAATCGAAGGATCTGAGGTTTGCAGATGCTTATTGACTTTAATCGCCTCACGTATTCCAAGCTCAAGACCGGCATCTTTCGCTATGGTACTTTCCGGTTGAACACCAATCGCCAAAAGAATCATATCAGTCTCAACTTCCTTGCCACTTTTCAAGCGAATGACACTGCCGTTCTTCTCAATAGCTGAAACACCATCTTCAAGGATTAACTCGACACCATTATCTCTCAGATGTGTATGGACGATTTGAGCCATTTCCAGGTCAATGGGCGTCATTACCTGATTGCCCATCTCAATGATTGTTACATCTATGCCGCGTTCCTTGAAATTTTCGGCCATTTCAAGTCCAATAAACCCACCGCCAATAACGACCGCCTTCTCTGGTTTTTCCTGATCCACTTTTTCTTTAATACGATCAGTATCGGGTACATTTCGAAGCGTATAAATAGATTTGGCCTCCTCAATACCCGGAATAGCTGGCCATATCGGTTTGGAACCCGGAGACAAAATTAGCACGTCGTAGGATTCCTCATATTCTTCTCCTGTTAAAACTTTCCTGGCTATTACAGTCTTATTCTCACGATTAATCTTAATGATTTCTGTCCAATTACGGATATCTAAATGATAACGCTGTCCCATTCCTTCAACCGTTTGAACCAGTAGTTTATTACGGTTTTGAATCACATCTCCTATATAATATGGAAGACCACAATTGGCAAATGATATATATTCACCTTTTTCAAACATGATGATTTCATCTTTCTCACTAAGACGACGAAGTCTCGCTGCTGCAGACGCTCCGCCTGCCACACCGCCAACAATCAAAATCTTCATTTTATATGACCTCCAGTCATTCATTTATTATGCTAATCGTAATATACCCTTTGGGGTATGTCAATTTTTCTATACCACATTGAACTAGATGATCCCACTTACAGTAGATAATTGGATTTATTTACCATCCCTTCTTTTCAACATGTATTGCTGCTTTACAGGATTCCACTAGATGACCCTAATAAAAAAGCAAACCCTATTCTTAATGAAAAGATAAAGGATTTGCCTCACCATGCATCATATTTAAAAAGCCTTTTTCAAATAATATTTTTCGTGTTGTTTAACTTCTTCCATATTTTTAGGAAGATAGCGATAGAAAAGGATTCCACTTGCAAGTAGGATAACTCCGAATATAAACGTTTTTAAATCAGCGGTTCCTTTGATAATCACCCAAATGGAGTAAGCTGTTGCCAATATAGCTATAGTGCCGTCAAAAATTCGGGATCGCATTTCTCCTGATTTATACGTCTCACCTGTCCAAACTAATTTTAACTGGAATGAGGAAGAGATTAAATAAGGGACTAAATAAGAAAGCGTCGCTATATAAATAATGAAGTCAAATGCATGGGCAATTGAATTTGAAATGGTTGAAAAGATAAATAATTGACCTAATCCATTAGAAACTACCATAGAAAAAACAGGGATATTATGCTTATTAATCTGCATGAATTTTGGTATAAATAATCCTTGTTTGGCTGCCTGATACGGTATTTCAGCACTTAATAATATCCAACCGATCGTTGAACCAAATAAACTGATTAGCCCAATCACAGCTAAAGCTTTTCCGCCAATCGGCCCCAATACCGTTTCGATAGCATCAATTAAAGGTTTTTCAGACTGAAGAAGCGCATCCTGTGTTAATAATCCCATAACAAGCGTACTAATTCCCATGTAAATGGCCAACGCAATCAATAGACCTAATATAGTCGCTCTCTTTACATCCGCTTTTTTCTTAGCCCTTGATGCGAATACAACTGCGGATTCTACACCGACAAATGCCCATAAAGTAGAAACAGCCGCAAAATTTACCTGACTAAGCAACCCTCTACTTTCCCCATCTATCACACGAGTTTCTGCAAAAGGTAGAATATTAGACTGCTCAAATGCGAACAGCCCAATGATAATGAATAATCCAAAGCCCACCACTTTGGCAGCAGTCGCAACAAAGTTTAGCTTACCTGCACTCTCCATGCCCTGCATGATAAAGAAGTGAACGCCCCAAAGCATGAGGGTACATACCAGGAATGTTAGAGCATTACCAACTTTCAGAGTAAAACTCCCTATTGTAAACAGTTCAGCTGTACTTGTCAGGCTTGGGAAAAAGGTGGATAAATAGCCAGCAAACGTAGTAATAATCGCAATATTACCAGCAAAATTACCAATCCAATAACCCCATGTTGACATAAAGCCTGATAATCTTGAAGCTAATGAATCTTCCTTAAACAATTCCTTTGCATAGATTTGCGGACCACCTGTTAAATGTGGTTTCCGTATAGCCAGATTACCAAATACTAAGGCAATCGTCAGTACACCTAAACCTGTTAATCCCCATGCCATGATTACTCCGGCAGGACTCGCTACTTCTGCTAATGTTCTCGGCAGCATAAAGATACCGGATCCCACCATATTGCCAACTACAAATGCCGTTAAAACCCATAAACCTAGTTCCTTCTTGTTGTCCACGATAATTCCCCTTCCAAAGCTGTCATAATACTCTCTCTTTGAATTATCCATTTCCGTGTCTCTTTCCGTGTAAGTAAACAAAATAAAAAACACACCTTATCATGAAGGTGTGCAACATTTATGTATAGCCACACCAGACAATAAACGGATAGTTCTCCATGGTATTCATACCCAGAGCGGTATGTCTATATTCCCATGACAGTCCTGCACCTGTTCGGATACAGTCCCAGCTGCTCTTTTCGGAAAAAAAAGAACGCTTCGGCAAATTTCCCTTTCAACCATAGTCAACAAGCTTTCCGGCTCTCTTTTTGGTTTACTAATAAAATCCGCGACCTCTACCTCATCTTGGTCTGATGAGGATTTATATTAAATTTATTCCTGTTTAAAGGATACAGGGAAAATTAGAATGTTGTCAACAAAAATCGACACGGATATACTTTAGCGCATTATTTCTGCTCAATCCATTTATTCTGATATTCTGCGATGCTTTTGTATTCTTCCTCCAGTTTTCGATATATGCTGATGTAGATAGGGATTAACTCCTCATATCTTTCTACATTTGATTGGATTGGGCTGTGAACATATGTAGTTCCTACATATTCAGATACAATGGATAAATCATCAATTTCACCGAGTGCATACCTTCCGAGTACAACAGCCCCTAAGCATGAACTTTCAATGCTTTCAGGTACATCCACTTCCTGATTAAAAATATCCGCCAGCATTTGTCTCCACAAAGCTGAACGGGCAAATCCTCCAGTTGCTCTGATTTTTTTCGGTACTCCTATTAATTCCTCTAAAGCCAATAATACAGTGTAGAGATTATAAATGACTCCCTCAAGAACTGCTCTAATCATATGTTCCTTTTTATGATGAAGCCCCAGGCCAAAGAACGATCCCCTGGCATCAGGATTCCATAAAGGCGCTCTCTCTCCTGCTAAATATGGATGAAACAATAACCCGTCTGCTCCTGGCGCCACTTCCGATGCAATCTTAGTAAGTACATCATATGGGTCTATTCCAAGACGTTTAGCTGTTTCCACTTCAGCGGAAGCGAGTTCGTCCCTCAACCATCTGAATGTCATGCCTCCATTATTTACTGGTCCGCCAACCACCCAATGCTTATCTGTCAAAGCATAGCAAAAAGTTCTGCCCTTTTCATCCGTAATTGGTTTATCAGTCACCGTACGAATGGCTCCACTGGTTCCAATGGTAACTGCCACGATGCCCGGATCCATTGCATTTACGCCCAAGTTGGATAAGACGCCGTCACTGGCACCAATCACAAAAGGGGTATCCGGCAATACACCCATTTCCGAGGCATAACCAGTATCCATACCTGATAGATAATAAGTAGTTGGGACAGGCTTAGATAAATGGTCAGTTGTAATACCGGCAATCGAAAGAGCTTCCATATCCCATTCCAAATTCTCAAGATGGAACATGCCTGTTGCAGAGGCAAGCGAATAGTCTATTAAAAATTGTTTAAATAGCTTATAAAAGACATATTCCTTAATTGAAATGAATTTATAGGTCCGATTCTTTAATTCAGGATAATCGTTTGTCAGCCACGTAATTTTGCTCAGTGGGGACATCGGATGAATCGGTGTTCCTGTCCTATAATAAATCTCTAGTCCATTCTCTTCATTTTTTATATAGTCCGACCACTTTTTCGAACGGCTGTCAGCCCATGTAATACATTCCGTTAATGGGAGTCCATTTCGATCAACGGCAATCACGCTATGCATAGCCGAACTAAAAGATACTAATGATAGCTGGTCAGGACTTATCTTACTTTCGTCCATTACTCCTTTAATGACTTCCAGAACAGCATGAAAAATCTCATCCGGATTCTGCTCAGCGATAAGAGGAGTAGGACTGTTTAATGGGTACTCTTTATGATGGGTACTAATCACAGTTGAATTATCCGAAAATAAAACGGCCTTTGTACTGGTAGTGCCAATGTCCACACCTATATAAAACATATCTATCTTCCCTCATTTCCCTAAAAACTCAATACTAGATTCTTACCTTTAATCATATTTTTATAAACAATGTAACACGTTTTGATATTAATGATTATTTTTTTCATGACTAGTAAATACTTTCTACTAACTAAAACGAACATATAAACCATAAGGGGTAGGTGACGCTTACATTGAAAAAAAACCAACTAGTTTTCCTCTTACCATTCATTTTATTCATTGTCTTTTTTATTTACATTACGTTTCACAAAGAGCCTTTATCCGAGGAATCCATTACGGTAATGACTCAAATAGGCATCAAAGAAGGCCAATCTGCACCGAATTTTGAGTTAAAGACGATGGACGGTCAAAACGTTCGTCTCTCTGATTATCGCGGTCAAAAGATACTGTTAAATTTTTGGGCATCCTGGTGTCCTCCCTGCAAATCTGAGATACCAGATCTAAATGGATTTTATAAGGAACATAAAAAAGAGAATATCACTGTATTGAGCATTAATATGACCCATGCAGAGAAAAACAATGAAGTCGTAAAATCTTTCCAAGATATGTATAAGATTAAATACCCTATATTACTTGACCAATCGGGTAATATCGCAAAAATATATGGGATTATGACCATCCCAACTAGTTATTTCATTGATACTAACGGTTTTATTCGCGAACGCATCATTGGACCTTTAGAAAAGAAAAATATAGAAACCATGATCAAAACGATAAATTAATGTTCTAATTTATAAATATACTTAAAAAACACAAATAAGACAAAATTTTACTTATACTTCCAGAAAATGCATAGTATAATAAAATCTATATAAAGCTTAATTCTAAATCAAGGGGTGTTGTTTCACGAATGAAGGCATACAATATTTTAATTACATTGATGCTTGTCCTAATCAGTTTATTGTCTATTAAAAATCTGTATACGGGTCAATGGGACATACAATATTCCATGACAAACGGTGGAATGGCAATCATAGTTTTAGGAATCTTTACAGCCTATAGACAATCCATAAAAGAACAATCCAATTAAATAACAGCTGGTATGGACTAATCCAAACCAGCTTTTTTTATTGGGCATCATTCACTTTTTCTTACGATTGCCTGAACACAAACAGGTTTCGGTAAAGGTACGCTATTTCCTGTATAAGTTGGAATCCCATCCTTATTGATTTCAAATAATACTAATGAATCAGTTTGCTCATTTGCTACAATAATAACTTTCTCTTCAGCTATTAATGTAAAATTCCTAGGGCCTTCTCCCTCAGTATGTGTGAAAGCAATAATCTCCGGAATACCTGATTCTGATACTTTATATGTGACAATACTGTCATGTCCTCTATTCGTGGCATATAGGAATTGACCATCAGGGGTAATATGCAGATCAGCTGCCGTATTTTCCTCTTTATAATCATCTGGCAAAGTAGTAATGACAGCTAACAAGGACTCTGGAATATACTGTTCATTTAGTTCAAATACAGCGACCGTATTACTTAATTCCTGGATGACATACATAATAGGCATTGTTGGGTGAAATGCGAAATGCCTTGGGCCTGATCCCGGAATAGCAGATATTTCCCCCATACTGGTAAAATCATTTGCATCATACATATAAAGTTTATCGGTACCTAAATCAGCTGCTACTACAACAGCGGAATCCGGTACAGGTACGATAGAATGAGCATGTGCAGCATCCTGCCTATCTGCCCAAACCCCTGATCCGATATGTTGATTTGTTATAGTATGTTCTCCAAGTGATCCATCCTCCTGGATAGCTATCTTTGTTACTGTGCCACCATAATTGCTGATGTATAAACAATCGTTGTTTTCATTAAGACTCACGAAACAAGGTGCCATACCATTAGTCGACTTTCGATTCAGCTCCCTTAGCTGATCTGTCTGCCGATTGATCGCATAGGAAACAACCATTCCGTATTCTACTTCACTTACCGCATATAAATGTGTTTGAGCTTTATTTATAACCAAATATGAGGGATTTTCTATCCCCGTATATTTCTCGATTAGATTCAGCTTATTTTCTTTTAGATTCAATTTGAATAAATGAATTCCGGCACTGCTTTCATCTGCATAGGAGCCCGTATAAATCATCCATTCCTGTTGAGAGTTTTTCTTTATATTACTCATCTTATCTGCCCCCGATTCATGTTAATCCATCTATTAGTTTTCTGCTTCTTCTCTATTCCCTTTTTTCAAGATATTGAATCTCAAAAAAAATCCCCACAACCAATATTTCATGGATTGTGGGAATCTTGCTTGTATTCGCTTTAGTTCATAACTGGCTCAGATTCCGGATGAGCTGCATCATGCAGCTCAGTTTCAAGCTCTTCTGTATAAGCTTCTGTCTGCTGATCCGTCCAGTGCAGGACTTGTTTCATATAGGAAATCACTTGGTTTTTATATTCATGTACATGTGCAATATCGAATAAAATCATACTCGTTCTGCGATTAAAGAAATCAAGTGGTGTATACGCTAATTCATATTCAATCGCATAGCACAATTTTGTGAACACTGATAATGGCAAACCAATCTCTTTAGCTTTTTCTTTATTTTTGCGTGCTATTTCAAAAAGGAGTGGTGCATTGGATCCATATTTTGAAATAATCTCTCTTGCTTCCTCATCTGATAATCCAGTGCCGACTGCTTTTTCTTTTGTTTTGCTTATATAGGAATTAAATTTTGATGAACCGCCAACCCGGCCTCCGGATATTGGCATTTTTTCTGTATAGCAGCTGCTGAAATGTTTATACCCTTCATCTCTGAATTGTTTAGCTACCAAATCTAATACCATTTCTGCCATTTTTCGATATCCTGTTAATTTGCCGCCTGCAATGGTAATTAAGCCAGAATCAGATATCCAAGTTTCATCTTTCCTGGAAATTTCCGAAGCATCTTTTCCCTCTTCGCTGATTAAAGGACGAACACCGGCCCAGCTGGATTCAACATCCTCTTTGGTTACTTTAACGGAAGGGAACATATAGTTAATGGCATCCAATATATAATCCCTGTCTTGATCTGTCATTTTCGGATTTATCGGATCTTGATCATAAAATGTATCTGTTGTTCCAACATAGGCTTTACCTTCACGTGGAATTGCGAAGACCATTCTTCCATCTGGTGTATCAAAATAAACCGCTTGTTTCAGTGGGAAACGAGACTGGTCGATGACTACATGTGCACCTTTAGTAAGCTGCAGTACTTTCCCTTTTTTCGAATGGTCTTTTTCACGTATAAAATCTACCCATGGACCAGTCGCATTAATAATTTTTCTCGCTTTAATCTGGAAGGTACCCCCGTCCATCATATCCTTTACATTCACACCAACAATCTTTCCATTTTCATAGATTAAATCCTCTACCTTGGCATAATTCAGCAAGCTGGCTCCTTGATCGAACGCTTCTTTCATAACTTCCATTGTCAGGCGGGCATCATCTGTTCTGTATTCAACATAATAGCCACCGCCCTTTAACCCTTCTCTTTTAACCAGTGGGGCTTTTTCAATCGTTTCTTCTTCTGTTAGCATCGTGCGGCGTTCTTCTTTTTTTACTCCAGCAAGAAGGTCATACATACGCAATCCAATGGAGGTAGTAAATTTACCAAATGTACCCCCTTCATGGAAAGGCAGTAACATCCATTCAGGTGTAGTCACATGAGGGCCGTTTTCATACACGATAGCTCTTTCTTTCCCAACCTCTGCCACTACTCCTACTTGCATTTGTTTTAGATAGCGCAATCCTCCGTGGACCAGCTTAGTCGAACGGCTTGATGTACCGGCTGCGAAATCCTGCATTTCAACGAGACCAACCTTCATCCCTCTCGTAACGGCATCCAAAGCAATCCCTGCTCCGGTAATTCCTCCTCCGATAACAAGAACATCAAAATGTGTATTCTGTAATTTACTTTTATATTCATGTCTATTAAAACTATTTAAACCCATACCCTTATTCCTCCTCTGTTGATAAACCTATTTATATGTAAATAAAAGAGACCACAAAATACATTACCCTATTTTAAAGGAATGTACTCGTGGCCTCTCGATTTCTATAACCAATTATTAACTTAACTTCAGTATATCATTTTTTGAAGAAAATTCTATTATATTAAATTATGATTTAAAGCTTCTTGTACTAGCAACCGCTCTTTCCCAACCATCAACCAGTTCAGAACGTTTCTCTTGGTCCATTTTAGGTTCAAATGATTTGTCGATAATCCATTGGGAAGCAATTTCGTCCTGGTTCTCCCAAAAACCAACAGCAAGTCCAGCTAAATAAGCAGCTCCAAGTGCAGTCGTTTCGTTAATTTTCGGTATTTCAACAGGTACATTTAAAATATCACTTTGGAATTCCATCAAGAACGAATTCTTAACTGCACCCCCATCGACACGCAATGTTTTCAACTCAATTCCAGATTCCTCTTCCATTGCATCAATGACAGCTTTTGTTTGATAGGCCAATGATTCGACGGTTGCTCTGATAAAGTGATCCTTTGTAGTCCCTCTTGTCAGACCGAAGACTGCTCCTCTTGCATCACTATCCCAATATGGAGTTCCGAGACCTACGAAGGCAGGAACTACATAGACTCCATCCGTAGAGTCCACTGCCCGGCAATAGGTCTCACTATCAGCAGCATCCTTAAGCATCCTTAATCCGTCGCGCAGCCATTGGATAGCGGAACCAGCTACAAAGATACTTCCTTCCAGTGCATATTCCACTTTACCATTTAATCCCCAGGCTAAAGTCGTCAATAATCCTTTTTCTGATTTAACTGGTTTTTCACCCGTATTCATCAGCATAAAACAGCCTGTTCCATACGTATTTTTAGCCATTCCTTTTTCAAAGCATGCTTGTCCAAACAATGCTGCCTGTTGGTCACCAGCAATACCTGCAATTGGGATACTCTTACCAAAGAAGTGATAATCAATCGTTTGTGCATATACTTCAGAGGACGGACGCACTTCTGGAAGCATGGATTTCGGAACATTCAATATCTCCAATAATTCATCATCCCACTCAAGGTCATAAATATTGTACATCATCGTTCTTGACGCATTTGAATAATCCGTTACGTGTGCTTTACCGCCGGATAGCTTCCAGATAAGCCAGGTATCGATTGTTCCGAATAATAATTTTCCTTCATTGGCTAAATCACGGGCCCCTTCCACATTATCCAGGATCCACTTAACCTTTGTCCCCGAAAAATAGGCGTCTATTAATAAGCCAGTTTTGGTATGAAAAAGATCATTATGGCCAGCATTTTTCAATTCCTCACATATATCTTTTGTTTGGCGGGATTGCCATACAATCGCATTATAAATAGGTTGACCTGTCTCTTTGTTCCAAACTACTGCTGTTTCACGCTGATTGGTAATTCCAATTCCTTCTATATCTGTGGCCTCTATACCTGATTCTGATAGACAGCCTGCAATTACAGCCAGCACTGAACCCCAAATTTCATTGGCATTATGCTCCACCCAGCCCGGCTTAGGAAAGTACTGCGTAAATTCCTTTTGAGCACTATGTACAATTTCCCCTTTTTTATTGAATAAAATAGCTCTGGAACTAGTTGTCCCCTGATCAATTGATAAAATATATTTCTCCATTTTTTTCATCTCCCATCTACTAATTTTTATATTATAATCGATTTCTATAAAGTTAGTAACTTATAACCTCGCTTTTGCAGGATTATTAGCCTGTCGTAATGCTAGTTCTGAATCTTTGTTAGTCATAAAATAAGCGATTACCAGGATAACCACAGTGCCAGCTAATACTGCCCAGAAAGCTCCTGTCAACGTATTATTGAAGACCGCTTTATGGAACAAAGCACCCAAGGATCCGCCAAGAATAGGCCCTACAACTGGAATCCATGCATACCCCCAATTAGACGGTCCCTTCCCGGCTATCGGAAGAATCGCATGTGCAATACGCGGACCCAAGTCACGTGCCGGATTGATGGCATACCCAGTTGTCCCCCCAAGAGCCATACCGATTCCTACGATTAAAAGACCGACTGCGAATGGATTTAAGCCTTCCGTAAAATCATTCGCTCCAATAAATTGCAGGCCAAGCAATAAGATAAATGTTCCTATTACCTCACTAAGTAAATTTGAAAATGTATGTGGAATAGCGGGACCAGTTGCGAAAACACCTAATTTTGTCCCTGGATCTTCAGTTACTTTCCAATGCGGTAAGTATTGTAAATAAATAAGTGTCGCTCCAATAATTGCCCCAATCATTTGCGCTAATATATAACCAGGTACATCTGCCCAAGCAAAATCTCCACTAAATGCAAGACCAATTGTAACAGCAGGATTTAAATGAGCACCGCTAATACCGCCGACCGCAAACACGCCTAATGTAACACCAAGACCCCAAGCTATGGTGATAACAATCCATCCAGCATCTTTTGCATAAGATTTAGTTAAGTTGGCTCCGGCACACACCCCTGCTCCAAAAACAATCAAAATTATTGTTCCTACTAATTCACCCCAGAATGGTGTCATTGCTTCCATCTCCCTTTTCATGAAATGAAGAAAAAAATGGAGATACAGCACTACCAAAATATTCCTAGCTATTAGGAATACGGCCACCTGTGTCTCCATGTCTTTCACATACTTATTAACTTAAACAAAGTGTAAATCTAATTGTAAACGCTGTCAAATAAAATGAAAAAAATAGGGAATATGACTTATTCCCCTGCAAAATACTGCCAAAGTTCTCTTTTGGACGAAGTTATAGACACAGCTCCAGCTGCAAGTGCTTCTTTCGCTTCTTCAACGGTTCTGATTAATCCCCCTGCAAAAATCGGCAAATTGATTTCTTTCGCCACTTCTTTAACCATGTTTGGAAGTGCACCCGGAAGAACTTCAATATAATCCGGCTGTGATTTTCTGACCATCCTATAACTGCGCTCGAGCGCATGGCTATCAATCATAAAGATTCGTTGTACAGCAATTGCCTGATGCTTTTTTGCCTCTTGAATAACCGCTGATTTTGTGGATATGACACCATATGGTTTAAATTCCTGACAAAGATACTGAGTACCATATTCATCACTTTTAAGTCCATTGATCAAATCAACATGAAAAAACAGTTGTTTATTAGCCATCTTGGCCATTTGCGTAATATGTTTGATTTGTCCAAGATGAGTATCTAAAATAACCCCTGTTTTAAATCCTGATTGTAAAAACTTTTCAAAGTCCTTCATAGTCGAAGTTGCCGGTAATATTTTTTGATTCATCTTATCTCTCCCGTCCGGACCCCTTATTCAAAAAAAATCCCATTCAATATAGAATACAATTAATTTTTGCATTCTTCTACTAAAAGGGATTAACATTATTATTTACAAGACTAATTCTGGATCATCTGCTGATTCATTCTTTTTGAAAAAAGATAGACCAGCAGAAAGACCAGCAAATAGAACCAGGAACACTACCAGTATTACTCCATTAGCAAACATCATACCGAAGTCATCGAGTGATACTAACGCACGGAAGCCCGCAATAGAATACGTCATCGGTAAGAAATTACTTAGATTACGCAAGTATTCAGGAAGCATATCGATTGGTAAGGCAGAGCCCGTCGTAGATAGCTGCATGACGAGAAGTGCCACACCTATAAATAAACCAATGTTGCCTGCAAGCATAGCCAGGAAGAATACAATCGACATAAATGATATACTCGCCAATACAGCAAACAAGATGAGGAACAGACTATTCGCAACCCCTGAATTTATAAAGAAAATGGTAAAGACGGAAAGGAGAATGGCTTGACCTGCCACCAATAAAGCGAGTAATCCATATCTTCTTGCATACCATGCGAAGCCAGACACAGCCGCAGCATCCGCCGGCTTTCTAACCCCAACAACTAATGTCATTAATAACACACCTACAAATAATGCTAATGATAAAATATATGGTGCATTTGCGTAACGATAATATGGGTAGCTGTTAATTTTTGAATCTACCAGTTCAACCGGAGAAGAGAACATTTTAATCGTATCATCGGTTGCATTGATGCCAGATGTTTTTTCGGCCCCATCACCTAAACCGCTTGACAATTCTAGGGACCCGTCTTTGATTTGACCGACACCGTTATCAATTTCAGTTACCCCATCTTTCATGGTTCCCCAGCCCGTATTTACAGTTGCATTTCCATCTGCCACTTGCTTAGAGCCATCATGTAACTGTTTGGATCCATCAACAGCTGTTTTCCAGCCTTCATTCACCGTGGCATTACCATCTGCTACTTGGATAGCACCATTATTCAACGTATTTAAAGATGTAGATAGCGTTCCCCACGCATTATTCACGGTTGCCGTACCTGCTGACACTTGCTTAGAACCATCATATAGCTGTTTGGATCCATCTACCGCAGTTTTCCAGCCAGCATTTACAGTAGCATTACCATCTGCCACTTGGACAGCACCATTATTCAACGTGCCTAAAGATGATGATAAAGTTCCCCAAGCGCTATTGACTGACCCAGTACCTGCTGATACTTGCTTGGATCCTTCATAAAGCTGTCTAGAACCGGTAACTGCTGTTTTCCAGCCATCGTTAACTGATTGATTTCCGGCAGCTACTGTGGTGAGGCCGTTATCTAAATCAAAAAGACCGTTTGATAAGGTCGACCAAGACTTGTTAACACTAGCCGTTCCATCTGCCACTTGTAGTGAACCATCATATAAATCTTTTGAGCCATTAACAGCTGTTTCCCAACCAGTTGCAACTGATTCATTTCCTGCTGCTACCTCGGTTAGCCCGCCGTTAATTGTGCCCACTCCGCTTGTAATAGCTCCCCAATTTGTATTTACTGAATCAGTGCCTGTTTCTATTTGCGCAGCACCTGCTGCTAACTCAGATGCTCCTGTAACAATTTTCTCTTGACCCGGTATAATTTGTTGATCAAAAGCACCTGCCAATTTTTCTACCCCTGGCTGCAATTTACCTGAAATGCCTGCAGATAAGGATTCAGCCCCATTTTTCAGACCATTTTCTTTCCTAATACCCTGATCAACTGCTTCTACCCCAGCCGCGACATCCTGGGCACCCTTTAATAACTTTTGAAAATCCGGATCATCTTTTATACCTGGATAGATTAGCGCGATCTTATCTCCTAACTGTTTTATTCCACCTGCCACATCATTTGAACCCTTTGCAAGAGCCGGTGTACTGGCAGCTATTTGATTAATACCGTCTCTTAATGCTGCACTTCCACCTACCAAGGTTGGCATACTTCCATTGAGTTGATTTACACCATCTTGTGCTGTCTTCAATCCCACTAACATATCAGAAGTTCCTGTTTTCAAATCTCCTGCACCTGCATTTAATGCTTTACCACCATCTGCAAGTTCCTGAATTTTACCCCTATTACCATCCAACTGAGAATATAAAGCTGCGGATCCATCTTTTAGATCGTTTGCACCTTTTGCAAGCTTCTCAATATCCCCAGATTTTCCACTCATTGTTCCGTAAAGTTGATTTAAACCATCTTTAAGTTCGCCAGACCCTTTAGCCAGCGTATCGATATCTTCTGCTTTTCCATTTACAGTAGAGTACATTACAGATGAACCTTTCTTCAAGCTCTCTGTCCCATCTGCAAGTGCCTCAATATCCTTCGCCTTTCCACTAAATGTTCCGGATAAAGTCTGTAATCCACCTTCTATTGTCTTCGATCCATCTGCCAGCTGTTGAATTTCAGCTGACTTCCCACTTACTGTGGAATGAATTAAGCCGGATCCATCTCTGAGATCAGCTGCTCCATTCGCTAGTTTTGCAATATCAGCGGATTTCCCTGCCATTGTACTGTTTAACTGGCCCACACCATCTTCAACCTGCTTCGCCCCATCTGCAAGCGTATTAATATCACCGGTCTTACCACTTACGGATGAATAAATAAGGCCGGAGCCATTACTGACCTGGGCTGCTCCATCGGCTAATTTTGCGATATCAGCGGATTTCCCTGCCATTGTTCCATTCAATTGACCGAGCCCCTGTTCGACTTGCTTTGACCCGTCTGCCAGTTTTTGAATATCTCCTGTTTTTGTTGTTAATGAATCTAGTAGGGTTCCAGTACCTTCCTGAAGTTTAACAGAACCTTCATGGAGCTTTGTTGAACCTTCTGCGCCGGATTTAAATCCTTCCGCCACTTCACCAAGCTGGGCAAAAACTGTACTTGTATAGGTGGCTGTGATTGTATCAGCCAACTGCTCCTTAATTGTTCCTATAGCTGTTTTCGTTGCAGTTGCCGCTATAAAATGCAATCCTTCATTCTGGGTATACTTTAGTTCAGGTCTCACTGGATTTTCGTCCATTACCGTCGATACCTTTTGCGAAAAGTCTTCTGGAATTTCAATAACCATATAATATTCATTATCATTAAGTCCGCGTGTTGCTTGTTCCTTACTCACAAATCTCCATCCCAGATCATTTCCTGCTTTAAGTTTGGCAACCAAGTCTCTTCCTACATTTATTTCCTTACCATCTGTTACTGTACCTGCATCGTTATTCACAACTGCGACCGGTAAGTTTGATAGATTATCATATGGTCCCCAACTTGGTGTCAACATAATAAGACCATAAACTAATGGCACCAGTAAAACGGCAATTAATGCTACCCAAAAACCTCTCTTACGGCTTAATTCTGACATCCGATTCTTGTTACCTAAAGCGTTCATGTATTACCCCCACTTGTCCGATTTATTTATATAAAAGCGGTTATGTAAGCGCAACCACTCTTATATAGGTATATATTCTGAATATTTAGTCAAACTCCTTCTCATAATTTAAAAATTTTGTAAAATACCTAAATATATCGCACTATTTCTAATGTTAATAAGAAAAAAATTATGACGTTAATTAAAATAAACATATCGAGAGTGATTATTTTGAACCATAATACAAAAAAAACTTCCCTATTCGTAGTGGGAAGTTAAATCATCTATCATTTAGGTCTTTCTAAAACAAATTGTTCTCCGACCTTCATATATTTTTGTCCAGCAAGTCGCGAAACCGGCTTAAGTGATTCTGTATCGATCATACCATCCTTGTAAATAGATTCATCTATATGATAGAGAACGATATTTCCTATTAACAAATCACAACCAGCATCTTCAGCTGTATGCCCTCCTAGTGGAATGACTTTATGAATTGTACATTCCATCCGTATTTTAGCAGGAGTAAGGCCCGGAACTCTGACACTGACACTATCGATTATCTGAAAAGGTGACCCATCAAGCTCACTTTTTTCCGATGGCAATTCTGCAGCTGTCCAATTTGCGCCTTCCACATTATCCTCATCGGTTATATGAACGACAAATTCTCCTGAATCAATTGCATTCTTTGATGTATCCTTTCTTTCACCGTTCTTTCGCTGGATTGATACAGCAATCAGCGGAGGATTTGAACTGACAATAGTGAAATAACTAAAAGGTGCAATATTTATAGTTCCTTCGTTAGATATGGTAGATATAAGGGCAATAGGTCTTGGAATGATTGCTCCTGTTAAAAATGTATAATTCTCTCGTTCGCTCATTTCGGCTGGATTTAAAGATATCATTTTATCATCTCCATTTTATCGAAACTCTTGAGAAAACCACGACACTGCAGCATCTACTTCTGACTGTGTCAGCTGGTGTCCATTATATTCCCAGTGTACTGTTACATGGGCACCGGCAGCCCGCAGCATTTTATCTAATTCTTCAGTTTCTTTTGATGAACAAATCGGATCATTCTTTCCAGCACCAATAAAGATTGGGAGCTCTGTCATTTCGGGTAGCTTTAATCCTCTGATTGGAACCATTGGATGATGCAAAATGGCCCCCTTAAATGTATTTTGATAATGGAACAGCATACTGGCTGCTATATTAGCTCCATTAGAATAACCAACAGCTACAATGTTATCACGGTCAAAACCATATTTAACAGAAACTTCATCTAAGTAATCACTTAGTTCCTTTGTGCGAAATCGTAAATCTTCTTCATCAAAGACACCTTCTGCCAATCTTCTAAAGAATCTTGGCATTCCGTTTTCTGAAACATTCCCCCGGACACTTAATATGGAGGATTCTGGTGAGATCATTTTTGCAATCGGCACCAAGTCGTTCTCTGTTCCACCTGTACCATGCAGCATAAAAAGTGTCGGTATTTTCGAATTAATCCCTTTAAAGAATAAGTCTCTCATGCTTAAATCCCCCCCAAATCATGATCATGAAGCGTCCGATTTTTTTCTCTATGAATCCATTTCATTCTTACACTAACAGGTTTAAAATTCCACAAAACAAAGATCGTTCTTAGAAGTATAACCATAAAAATTATCTTGAAACTAGTATATTATACAACTCAATTTATTACAAAATTAAAACAAATGATGGTGGCTTTAAAATATACGTTTCCATTTATTTCAATTTGTTTTTCTAACTATTTAATCATTGGATGGATCACTTGGAAATAACCAAGCAAAAGGTCCTGATCAACTTTTTAAATAACATTGATCAAGACCTTCTTCATGTAAAACCAGAATATGATTTACAAATTTTCATCTAAACCTTCTCTTAGTCTTTTTTTATCTTCTTTCGGTACAGTCCACTTAAATAGCTTATTTAGCTGTTTAAATATAGTTTTAGAGTTCTTGGTTAATATAGGACCAAGTATGGCCAATATTAATACATATAACGCCGAAAAAGGTTTTAACATATCAGAAAGCCCGCCGGCGATTCCGATATTGGCTAGTATAATAGAAAACTCACCTCTTGATACAATCGTCAAACCGATATTCGCAGAGGATTTATGTGATAGTCCCGATTTGCGGCCTGCAATCATACCGGCAATAAAGTTTCCGAGTACCGTTAAAATAACAGCACCGAGTGTAAACCAAACTGCTCCGCCAAGTGTATATGGATCTATACTTAATCCAAAACTAAAGAAAAAGATAGCTCCAAAGAAATCTCTGAATGGTACGACAAGCTTTTCAATACGATCACTTTGTTCAGTCTCAGAAAAAACTAAACCTAGAAGTAATGCCCCAATGGCTTCCGCAACGTGGATTGTCTCGGAAAATCCTGCAATAAAGAAGAGAGTAGCAAAAACGACAATGATAAAAATTTCATTCGAGGTTATATTTAATAGTTTGTTTAAAATAGGTGTAGCTTTTCTTGCCATGATAAAAAATAACAACATGTACCCAAAGGCAATTAAAACGGAGATTAATGTAGAACTGACAGAAGTGGAATCACCTAATACTAATCCTGAGATAATAGAAAGATAGACAGCCAGGAAGATATCTTCGAACATAATAATACCCAGAATCAATTCGGTCTCAGTGTTCCCTGTTCTTCTGAGATCAACAAGTACTTTAGCAACAATCGCACTTGATGATATGGTGATAATTCCTGCAATGATTAAGACATCCAAAATGGAAAATCCTGTAATAAATGCGTATAAGAAACCTAAAGTAAAGTTTATTAAAATATAGATGGTTCCGCCGACCACTATAGATTTACCTGATTTAATCAACTTGCCGACTGAGAATTCCAATCCAAGATAGAATAGCAAGAAAAGAATGCCCATTCTACCCATAAATTCGATTATCTCGGCACTTTCAATAAATCGCAAATCAATAATACCTATTTTTGGTGCTTGCGGTCCTACCAACATTCCTAAGATGATTAAGAAAGGAATAATAGAAAATTTCAGTCTACCCGCGAGGACAGCCGCAATAGCAACAAGCACCAGAGCTGTTCCAACTTCAAAAATCATATGATCCACTTATAACGACTCCCCTTCAGCAAAGAGAGCTTGCTTCATAAAGGCATTAACATCTTTACGGTCTCCTGATAATACAAGGGTGTCCCCGGCAGCTATAATAGAAGAAGGCCCTGGATTTAATATTTTCTTATTAGGTTTATGCAAAATAGCGATGATATTTACAGCAAACTCTTGTCTAATATTGCTTTCATCAATCGTTTTGCCTGCAAGCTTAGAATTCTTCTTAACTTTGACCCACTCTATTTTTAAATCGTCCAAAGCCAATTCAATGGATTCAATTGCTTGCGGTTTATAAACCATACCACCTAATATGGCCGCAATTTGTCTGGATTCAGCATCATCGAGCGTCACACTGGAAATACTTTCATCCAGATCATCAAAATCATAATGATACATATCCCTTCTTCCATCATCATGCACAATAATAACGATCTTCTCATCTTCCTTTGTCATGATTTCAAACTTCTGCCCTATACCCGGCAGGGCACTCTCGCGTATTCTCACTCTAATTCCCTCCTCCAATTTATAAAAAAAAGAGGCCTATTTTTATAGGTCTCTTCATTCATTTTCTATAATTAAATTGTATCTTTTTTCACAAATATTTTCAAATCATATGATTTATCAAACTAATCTATCTGTTCGGTAAATTGGGCATGAACCGGATAATTTACATGTTTCTAACCTAAAATGAGCCATCTATTCACTAAATTAATACGATTGTGCACCGTCTAAATAACAGAATAGACATCCTCATTTGGTTCATTTTATTATTGCAACAGAGACTCCTTTTTACTATTCATTTATTGACATCACTCTGTCCAGTACCGTCTCGCCATACATAGCTCTTCTTCATATACAGTCCCTTCCATCTCGATGATTTCAATTGATTTTCCTGTATGCGGTGAGTGAAGAAGTCTGCCATTTCCATAGTAGATCCCCACATGATGAATGGCTCCTTGTCCTTTCTCGTATGCAAAGAAGAGTAAGTCACCCGGTTGCACTTCAATTACCGGAATCTCTTTCCCATACTTTGCCTGCTCTCTCGCATCACGCGGAATTAGATAACCGTTTGCCTTACACATTGTATAGACGAAACCAGAACAATCATAGCCATAACTACTCATTCCGCCCCATAAGTAGGAGAGGTCAATAAATTGCTCTCCACATGTAACAATGTCCGTACCGCTTCCCAGTTTTCTTGTTTCATGTATGTTGAATAAAGTTGTATCATTCTTTTGTAAAAACCCAGTACCTAACGGGGTTCCCACCTGAATCTGTCCAGCTTTTTCACCTAAAAATGGCAATTTTGTTTGATAACTGAGCAATAGTGTTTCTTTTGATTTCTCGAATGAAAGGAAAGCTTTTTTACTCGTTATGACCGCAACGGTTTTAGTTGAAAATGGCACATCATTTTCTAATTGGCACAAAGGCACCCAACCCGGATATCCTCTCGAATCTTTTCCGGTTGACTGCTCGATAGCAATGATAGATCCCCAGTCATTTTTGCATTCCAGCAATAAAACTTGTTCCCCAAATAATAATTGAGTCTGAATTCTGTTCGATTCACATAAATCAAGCTGCTCGGCTTCGTTCATAGATAGAAGCCATTCTTCCAATCGTACCGGATGGCTAATGGCTGGTCTATCCACTAACGCTCTAAATGACTGGTTAGTAGTCCAAACGGTGGCTACTGCTACATTTACGCTCATTATTTTACCATCGTGTGCCACTATGAACCTCCACTCTTACTTCAACTGAACCTGCCCGATACCTAAGCCCGCCTTTTCCGGCAACGTAAATGTACTGCCGTTATATTGAATTCCCCCCTCAATCAGGGAACGGGATAGCATGAGAGGAGCATCAAAATCATAACGGGTAATGTTGCGTTTACTTGCAGCAAAATGGGCAGCTGCCGTTATCCCTAAATGCGTTTCAATCATACTGCCCATCATACATTCCATCCCAGCTGCTTCAGCTAATTGATTAATATGATGCGCGTAAAAAATTCCGCCTGTTTTCATCAATTTAATATTAATAAGGTCAGCGCTGCGCGTACGAATCACTTCTAATGCCTGTCTTGGAGTAAACACACTCTCATCTGCCATAATAAACGTATCCACATGATGGGTCACCTGTCTGAGCCCTTCCAAATCATCTGCTTTCACTGGTTGCTCCACCAATTCGATTTGTAAGCCCATATCCTCCATATGGTGAATCGCTTGAATCGCTTCTTTCGCTGTCCATCCCTGGTTTGCATCCAGTCGAATCGTAACTTCGTCCCCTACACATCTTCTGATTTCTCTCACCCTGGAAATATCCTCTTTTATGTCTCCGAGACCCACTTTAACTTTTAAAATAGAGAATCCGTTTTTTACATAACTCAAGGCCTCCTCACCCATTGTTCCAGGTGCATCCACACTTACCGTAAAATCCGTTTCAAGCCGAGAGCTGCTGCCACCTAAATACTGATATAATGGCAACTTACTATTTTGGGCCAGACAATCATAAATGGCCATGTCAATGGCTGCCCTCCCGCTAGAATTCCTAGTCATTAATAGGGATAGATCATGAAAGATCTCTTCAAAATTCAATATATCTTTCCCTACTAAATAAGGCTTAAAATACTCTTCGATGGCCGTATCTATTGAATGTAATGTATCCCCTGTAATAACGGCTGTCGCGGGGGCTTCTCCCCACCCAATCAATCCATTGTCACATTGAACTTTTACATAGATTGATTCGGCTGTGTTCACGACCCGCAATGCCGTTTTAAAGGGTTTTAATAAAGGAACTTGAATACGGAACGTTTCAATACTAGTAATTTTCATTTTCTAGCCCGCTCTCAATTATAAGTGTCTTCTCCACTGTATTCATCCTCGCATTCACACCAAGAGGTATTCCAACATGTGGGTTGCAATGGCCAATTTTAAATCCACTTATAGCAGGTTTATTGATTAGGTTAATATAATGGGACAATACCTCATCCAAAGTCAGTGTCTGCTTACTACTTGGCTCGCAATCCGCAAAATCACCAATAACCAGACCAGCAATTCCATTTAACTTTCCAGCCAACCATAATTGATTTAAATAGCGGTCAATATTCCTTGGCTCTTCATGAATATCTTCTATTAAAAGAATCTTTCCTTTTGTATCTATTTCATAGGGAGTCCCCAAGGCTGATGTTAGCAAGCATAGATTACCACCCACCAATTCTCCTTCCGCCTCTCCCTCGACAAATGTATGTAAAGGTGATATTTCCTCTGTATACATGACCTGACCTGCTTTAAATAATTGTTTAAAAGATTCTTTTGATCGTAAGTGGACATCGTCATTGCCTATATCAGATGCAAGCATAGGCCCGTGAAAGGTGACTAATCCCGTTTTCTGGCGGATTGCCGTATGCAGATATGTAATATCAGAGTATCCCCAAAAGATCTTTGGATTGTTTTTGATTACTTCATAATTAATGGCCTCTGCGATTCGCGCCGTCCCGTATCCCCCACAAGCACATATGATGGCTTTCACTTCTTCATCCTTAAACATCGCTTCAAGATCTTCCACTCGTTCCGCATCTTCTCCGGCAAGATAGCCATATTCTTTATAGAGGTGGTTGCCCATTTTTACAGATAGCCCTAAATCCTGCTCCAAAAAAGATAGCCCTTTTTGAAGTGTTTCCTTATTTGGAGGACTTGCAGGAGCAATGACCCCGACCGTATCTCCTTTTTGTATCCGTTTTGGTTTAAGTTGTTTCGGCATTCTTCTCACTCCCCCATAAATAAAGGATGCTCCATTGAACATCCTTTTAAAATTACAGTATGATTGATCCCTGATACCAATCTTTAACTATAAGAAACTATGTCTGTATCTTCATCAAAAGGAACATCCTACAAATCATATGTATGTTAATTTAATCGATCCTATTCAATAAACAATCTACCTATAACTGTTCAATATTAACCTTTAAGTTTTTTCAATTATCTAATAAATCAGGTTGTAATTATTTTCTTTAAAAGTTCCCCAAATACTTGATTGCGCTATTCCTACTTAAGGATATCTTATCATTAGCAAGCAAAATGGTTAGAATTTAATTGGTAAACTGATGCACAAGAGCATTCCGACTCAGATAGGTAATTCTTTTGTTTAAACAACTTTGTACACCAAATAAAATAAATGGCTATCCCACCACAGGTAAATAACATCCAATATTGGCATCTAATAGGGCCCCACTATTAGACCAGTGGAAATTTAGATTTTGCTCAGCAGCGAAGGCACCATTTAAAATAATAAACATCTCTTCAGGCGCAGGAATTCCTACAATACAGCAAAATAAAATAATCACCCAGTATCCATATAACTGTAAATAATGTGTAACAGCATACCGCCTCTTTTTTTTCCATCCTGCTTTCAAACCTATTTATACGTATATAGTCCGAAAAACGATGGCTCTTGAATCAGGAACTTAACGAGATTTATATTCATTTTCCTGTTCAGTTTCATTTTTTTGATCTTCCGTATAGTTGTCCACATCTATGGCGTAAATAGGCCTTTGTTTTACCTCTTTAAAAATTTTTCCGATATATTCTCCCACTATTCCAATACCGATCAACTGTAAGCCTCCAATAATCCACAGAGAAATCATGATGGAAGTCCAGCCAGATTGTGTATTCCCCAATGTTTTTTGAACCAGTGCATAGCTACCTGCGACCATACTGACAAACAGCGTCAGAAAGCCAATGTAGGTAACACAGCGTATAGGTGCCACGCTAAAGGAAGTTAGACCGTCCAGCGCAAAAGAAATCATTTTCTTTAGAGGGTATTTAGACTCCCCTGCTTCTCTTTCCTTCCGATCATATAATACTTCAGTAGAAGAAAAGCCAATCATAGGAATCATCCCTCTTAAGAATAAATTACGTTCCTTATATTTTAACAGCTCCCCCAATGCACGCTTACTCATTAATCTGAAATCTGCATGATTGGGAATTAGTTTGATACCCAATTTACCCATTATCCGATAAAAACTGCGTGCTGTCGTACGCTTGAATAAGGTATCCGTTTTCCGCTGACCTCTGACCCCATAGACAATATCGTATCCTTGATTGTATTTTTCAACCATCTCTTTTATGACATGAATATCATCCTGTAAATCAGCATCAATGGAGATGACACAATCAGAATGCTTCCCAGCCGTTGCGAGACCAGCAAGCAATGCATTTTGATGACCCACATTGCCAGCTAATTTCAGACCTTTTACAAATCTATTCTGTATACTCTCCATTTGTATTAAATCCCAAGTATCATCTACACTGCCATCATCCACAAATAAAATCGCACTTCTATTTGAAACGGATCGGGAATTCAGTAACTCTTTTAAGATGGATGAAAGCTCTTCTGATGTTTTAGATAATACCTCCTGTTCATTGTAACAAGGTACAACGATCGTTAATACAGGCAGATTCATTATGATTAACTCCTTTACAAGACATGATAGAGATAGATCTTCCACGCTGAATCCTCATGCTCAAAGATATCCATCAATTCAAGGTTATTCTGATTTGCATTCAAAATAGGTACAGCTGAGATAATATATTGACCGCCCATTTCTTTCAGGACGTTCGTATTCAACTCTAAATTTTTAATTGTTTTCGAAGAATCTTTCCTATAGTCATACTTCTTTCCAAGCTCATCCACAAAAATATAACAACGGCCGCCCCATTTATCAAAATATTTTTTTAGCTGGGCATTCTTATCAAGCTCCGCCGCAATAATTTCTCGGAACTGATGCTTGTATGCCAATGGATAGTAATTGTTATACGTATCCAAAGTATAAAAGCCATTATACTGAGCAATGGCAGGATGTAATCCTATACTTACCACTCTGTATGTATCCTGAGGTTTGCCAATATAATCTTTGATTTCAGTAAATTGGTCAACAGCATAAAATTCTTTGAATGTCGGTGCATCAAGCCTTCCATAATACACCTCTGGATTGTACATAAATAAGACAATCAACTGAGCAACAATGGCCCCTTTAGATAAAAGCTTCCATCCTCCTCCATATTTCCAAAGAATACGGCAGGACAGAGCAAACAATACGTATAAAACCAACGGTCTCAGAAAATGAAAACGGGCAAAATTGAAATTATTTAAAAGTGAAATTTGTTCTTTCAAGGATGCCCATCCCTCATAAAACCAAAATGCATACCACGCTGACAAAATAAAATTCAAGATAAACAACTGCACATAATGTTTTTCACTTTTCCAAAGCTTGTTTCGATAAATAATCCATAAAGCTATAAATGATAGTGGTAAAATAATATATTGATGAAGCGTTAATACATGATTATGTCCAATTATGTAGTTTTTAAAAATGAGACGGGTTGATCGGGCAAATCCTAAAGCAGAACTGAAATATTCATCTCGGCTATTTGGCTCCTCAGGAAAAACCAAAGAATACACCAAGCGATATTCGATCAATAAGTAATTAAAAGTCATTAAGGCGATGCTGCCGAAAAATACCCAATTCGGATCTTTTTTCTTAATCCAATCATATAGCCACAGTAATCCCATAGCTGCCAGGAAGAAAAAGAATCCTAATACAAAGCTTGAATAGAACGGCAGAAGAATAAGAATAAGCCAATCTGTCCACCGACTATCTCTTCCTCTAATATTTAAAAATGCATACAAAGCTAGCGGATGGCCTAAGGTAGCCAGCATTCCCGATGGCCAAAATGGCGTCAAAGCAAAGGCCAGTGCAACAAACACACGGATAAAACCGTGCTCCTCTTTTCGAATAAAATGCTTTTTAAGTAAAAGATACATCCCTAGGAAGGCAAAGAATCTTGTGATGGTCTGGCTGATTGAATACGCAGTCATAGATGGCAATAAATAATGAAGCCACTCAATTCCGCTAAATTCAGTTCCAATCGAGTTCCTCGGCAAACCATTGATAATTTGAGGAATGGTCTCATTAATTGGGCCGAACAGCATTTGATTATCCTTCAGGACCTTATACCACGTAATGTTGGAATCTAAGTTGTCATGTACCCGTATATGCGAATTTTCATCAAGGATAAACATCGGGGACAAAAAAATGATCAGTAACACTAACGCAGCGGTCAATAATTTAGTTTCCCCAGTCCATTTATTTCTTAATTCCCCCACTGCTATACACCGACTTTTCAAGAAATATTTAAAATTAACCTACCAATAATTGTAAAATTATAACAATGTTTTTATGGTATCTGTTTAAATATCCATTGTCAAGGAACGTTTGGGATAATATGGATATCAAGATCCTTCCAATAGTTCTTACAGGGGCCAGGCGTTATATAGCAATTATTGCGAGATGCACAAAAGCTCTGCTTTCTCTCAGCTTTCACTCACCTTCCGCTACCTTTCGTAAACCTTCGTCAAAAGATAGGCACAAATTTAGCTGTTTGTTTCTATGACTCTAAAAAGTACACAAAAAAACCAGCTCATCAACTGAACTGGTTTTATAGTTTTGTTATCTTTTATATATATAAATCTTATGACTGGATTTCATTTAGCAGCTGAATTAAATCTGTCAGCTTTTTAATTTCATAAGCAGGCTTTACCTGATCGGTTGTTTTTTGATGGCGATTTATCCATACAGATTGAATTCCTGCGCTATTGGCACCGAGTATATCTGTCATGAGATTATCCCCGACCATCAGAATATCCTTTTTTTCAACATCCATTAACTTAACAGCATGATCAAATAGTTCGGGAGCCGGTTTACCCTGTCCAAAATCTCCCGATATCACGATATGATTAAAATAGGGAGCTATTTCAGGTGTTATTTCAAGCTTGGTTGTTTGTAATTGCGGTGATCCATTTGTCAATAAAAGGAGTTTGTATTTTCCCTTCAAGTGGTCCAGCACTTCAAAGGTATCTTCATAAATGAATGGATGTTTTCTTCTTTCCTCGGGAAACGTATCTGCCAATATTTGTCCAAAATGCGCATCATCTATCCCTAATGCTTTCAGCCCATTCGTCCACACATCTTGTCGATAGACCGGCACAATTCGAGCCATCCTCTGGAATTGCTCATGGCTATCCTGAAAATCTCCCCATAATCCCTCAAAAGGATTAATTCCAATCATTTGTGTGAAAGGGAATGTTTCATACGAGCTGTACAATTTAATAGCTTCTTCCCTGACAGATGCCTCAAGCTGCTCTGGATCTATCCGATATCTTTCCTGAGCCAGTTTGCAAGTTGCATGGAAAGCTTCCTGCACGCTTTTCTGATCCCATAACAATGTATCATCGAGGTCAAACATGATTGCCTTTACCATTATCGATTCCTCCGACTTCCATCCATAACTTTTTCATTTATATCGCTTAAGCCACTACACTGGCTTTCTATTTGATTTTGGAATGATACCCTTTATACCTGTACTAGATTTACCACTGTCCCTTATACAATAACACTGGTAAAAAATTCATTATAAAGAGCGGCTACTGCCTGTTTTTCTTGAATTTCTTTCACACCAAACATCATACTGACTTCAGAAGATCCCTGATTAATCATTTCGATATTAATATCAGCATTGGCTAAAGCCTTTGAAGCCCTGGCCACTGTACCCACATGGGAGCGCATTCCCTCTCCCACAATCATAATCAGGGATAAATTATGTTCTATTTTCACCTCGTCTGCCTGTAATTCTTCCTTAATCCGGCTGACAATAATCTCTTCAAGCCTGATGTCTAGTTGGTTCTGTCTTAATATAACAGTTATATCATCAATTCCTGAGGGGACATGTTCATAAGATAACTGTAACTCTTCTAGAATGAGAAGAAGTTTACGTCCAAAGCCTATTTCTCTGTTCATTAAATATTTACTCACATATATACTGCAGAAATCATTATCATTTGCAATCCCGACTACTGGCCCATTTACCAATTCTTTCTTACTGACAATCATGGTTCCAGGTGATGAAGGGTTATTCGTATTTTTAATATTTACCGGAATACCTGCTCTAAAAGCAGGAATCAATGCTTCGTCATGCAAAACACTAAATCCGGCATAGGAAAGCTCACGCATTTCCCGATAGGTCAATACACTGATTTCCTTTGGCTTATTCACAATCGTTGGATTAACTGAATATACAGCATCGACATCGGTATAATTTTCGTATAAATCAGCTTTAACTGCGTTAGCCAGAATAGCACCGGTGATATCCGAGCCGCTCCGCGGGAATGTCATCACTTTTCCTTCCTTTGTATAACCAAAGAACCCCGGAAAAATGACGATTCCTTGTTTGTTTCTTAAATGAAGCAGATTCTCGTATGATTCTGCTAATACTTGAGCGTTTCCAGGCTCATCGCTGACCATTAACCCCGCCTCACGGGGATTCATATATTCAGCTTCCACACCTCTGGCTTGGAAAAAAGCAGCCACCAATTTGGCGTTATTGTCTTCTCCACTGGCTTTAACCGCATCCATAAACTGATCCCTATCACTCATATCTCCATTGAGGATTTCCAATAAATCAGCTTTGATTGTATCCACGATTGGACCGATAATGGATAAATCTTCTGCTATAAGTCGATAGCGTTCAATAACCATATCAAATAAATATTCATCACAATTTCCCGTTAACCAGCTTTCTCCACATGCAATGAGCAAATCTGTCACTTTTGTATCAGAAGAAAATCTTTTACCTGGTGCAGAAACTACGACGATTTTACGTTGTGGGTCTGAAACTACAATCTCAAATACTTTATTCAGTTGTTCTCCAGATGCAAGAGAAGTTCCCCCAAATTTAACTACTTTCATTCTGCATATCCCCTATGTTTAATTTTCAGATAATATTAACTATTATCACTTCTCAGCACTAAAGTTTCAAGAGAAAATATGAAAATTTTCAAATAATATCCATTATGATTTCATAATTTTCCTTCTTAGAAAGCAAGTCTATCCACATAATCATTTAGGAAGGCCAGTTGGCTCATTTAATGAAAAACCAAGACAGGCCATTTCATACAGGTGGCAGATATTTTATCCAATCTAGTAACTTTGTTAAAAGAATCTAATTACACAATCGTACACAGAAGTGCTGGAGTATATAGAGAGCATTTCTAAACGACGCTTTTCTTTCACTTATTGAAACATTAAGGAGCCTCCGTCTTTGGAGACTCCTTTGATTTGCGAAATTAGAATCATTCTTCAAAAAAACTCGGCTGCATATAGATTCTTTGGTGGACTTCAAAGTAAAAAGATTAAATAAAGTTAGCTTATTCAATGAACAGGATGGGTTAATTCCGATTTAAGGATTGTCTAAATCTACAATTTCATCAAGGTGCTGGGCATAGTAAGTAATACCACGCTTAAAGAATTGAAGTGGTTCATCATTTGTAGTTTCCATTAAATTCATTAAGACGATTTCCATTGCCCTTTTATATTCCCCTGTATTATATAAAGCCATAGAATAAAAGACTTGTAGGGCTCGATGTTCAGGGAATTCGGTCACACCACGGTGAAGGATGCTAACTGCTTCTTTATAATGCCCCAAAATCCGGTAACTGCTTCCGAGACCAAGGAAACATCTTTGTAGATCTGAACCGGATAGACCTTGTTCAATTGCTTTAACATAATAAGGAATTGCTTTGTTGCATAATCCAGAATTATCATAGGCAATCCCTATTTGATAATTAATTTCTGCGTTTTCCGGGTCATTTTCTGACAGATTTATAAGAAGATTAAGTGCATGATTTAAAATAGCCGAATCCTCTTTCGCGCGACCCTCTTCACGTAGTACGATAGCATGTTCCAGAAGTTCACGTAGATTTTTATTCATTTGTACCCACCTCATTTATCTTGTAATTTACTACCACCGTATTTTTATTTAAAGTCCTTATGTCCTACATTCGACAATATGGAATAAAACCCCTTTTTAGAAGTGTACAATCAGAAGCACATTTCTAAAGGAGTTGTTTATGTTATTAGTCACGCAGAGGGCGAAGGGGCAAGAAACATATTAATGAATTTTATTAAGAACTCTGTCTAACAAGTATGATTCGAATATCATGATAAAATTCGAGTTGAAAGATGAAAAGAAGAATAAGTAAGGAGGAAAAAGAACAAGGTCGTTCTTAGTGGCGGTCCCTTTTTTATTTCCTCATTGCACCTCCAAAAACTCAACCGGTACTGTTTTCGTTAACCAAACATTATTTTTTGAACGATAAAACACATATCCTTGTTTCATCATTTCGCCACTTCGTACACGATACACAACCGGTCTCCCGTGTCGTTTTCCTACATTGATTGCTATTTCCTTATCAGGTGAGAGATGAACATACAAACGATTCTTTGGAATTAGTCCAATACGTTCAATGGATTCTGTATACTTTTCTCCCGTACCATGCCATAAAAACTCCGGGGGCTCCACGATTTCCAGCTCTACATCAACTGAAATGGAATGTCCTTGGTTTGCTCGAATAAGAGTCTTATCCTCATTAAAAGAGTATCTCTGCTTATCATCGGTTCGTACAATTTCCTCTAGGATATTCATATCCAAAGGATATTTTTTAGAAATACCTTTAATTAATTCCTCAACATCCGCCCATCCATGCTCGTCCAGGGTAATTCCGATTGATTCTGGTTTGTGACGAAGAATCATACTCATGAACCTGCTCGCTTTAATCAAACTCATTTGCTTGTTCCTCCTTTACAAAATAAAAATTAAAAGAGAATAGAAGCTCCGGATTCAAAGCTGCATCTCTCGATTTTTCGATCTCTTATACTTTTTAGGTGGTTTTCTTCTATTCTCTCATAATAAGTGATAATTTCACGAAACCAATAATTTAGAATAGCCAATTGGCTCATGATATAATGATGAAATAATCATGTACACAGGACATAAAATAGGAGGCAGATATTTTGTCCAAACTACTAACCATGTTAAAAGATTCCCAATATACAGTCGTATTTACAGGTGCAGGCATGTCGACTGAAAGCGGCTTACCTGATTTCCGCTCTACTAATAACGGATTATGGAAGAAACAAGATCCAGGCACTATTGCCAGTACAGATGCTCTTAATCAAAATGTCAAAGAGTTTTTTGAATTTTATCGCAATCGTGTGGTAGGAGTGAAGGAACACGGCCCACATAAAGGGCATTCCATTCTTGCTAAATGGGAACGTGAAGGTATGGTCCAGAGTATCATCACGCAAAATGTGGATGGATTCCACCAGGAGGCCGGCAGTAACCAGGTGGCAGAATTGCACGGAACCTTACAAAAGGTGCACTGCCAAACATGCGGTAAGGAATATGGCAGTGAAATGTATTTAAATGAATCCTATCAATGCGAGTGCGGGGGCAAACTCCGTCCATCCGTCATTCTATTCGGTGAAATGCTGCCTGAAAAACCATTTCTGATGGCGGAAGAGGAAAGCGAAAAAGCAGATTTGTTTATTGTTCTTGGATCATCTTTATCCGTTACACCCGCCAATCAGTTCCCGTTAATCGCTAAGCAAAATGGTGCCAAGCTGGTGATCATTAATTTGGAACCTACTGCTTTCGACTTTTATGCAGATCTCGTGATTCAAAACCGTAAAGCAGGGGAACTTTTAGCAGAAATAGATGCTGAGTTAGTTAAATATACTGAATAAATTCAGGTCAATCTTCTTACCCGAAGATTGACCTTTTTTTGTATGCAGTTGCCATCCTTCTCAGTACCTATCAACTGTACGGATTGGCCCTAAACAAAAAAACGACCCACTAATGAGCCGTATAGATATCAGTCTATTATTCATCTAATTTATGACTTCAGAATATCATGATCTACATAGCGCTCACCATTCAAAGAACTAATAACATTAATGGCTACTCTTGCTCCGTCCCCTGCTGTAATAATTGTATGCATACTCACACCTGCAACTGTGCCGGCTGCCCAGACATGGTCAAGATAGGTTTTACCGGTATCGTCAGTATCAATTATTTTTTTGATACGTGGTTCAGTACCGGGTTTTGTTTTAATACCTGAAGCTTCAGCGAGATCCACTAACATACCTGAAGCCAAAATAACTTCACTGGCTAGATAGCTGGATTCATTCGTTTGAATGATAACTCCATCATTTGTCACTTCAATGTTCTCAGCGGTTTCATTCTTGAATTCAGCTCCAAATTTCTCGGCCTGTTTTTTACCGATTGAAATAAGATCAGGTCCGGTTATTTCTTCTACACCGTAATGGTTTTCGATCCAGGCACGTTTAGTGACACTTTTATCATTATCTAATACCAATGTCTTCTTGCCTGCTCTGGCAGTGAATAAAGCAGCACTTGCACCGCTTGGACCCGCTCCTATAACGATAACATCATACATATCCTCGAACCTCCCAGCCATATTTTCGTTCACCTCTTATTATAACGGTAATAATTACCAAATTCTATTGAAGTGCTTTTTCGAAAATACATAAAAAAATCCAGGTGAGTAAGAATTAATATAGGGTAAATAGTATAATAAAATAAACCTATGCGGATTTACAACGTTAAGATATGCAGGATTTTATTCAGTAACAATTATGACGCCGCAATCATCCTTTGCAAACGTCTAAACCATTACTGGTACTGGAATTTATCAAAAGTGCATAAAAACCTGTATAAACAATGTTACACCAAAAAAGCTACAAACACTGATGTACAGCGTTTGTAGCTTTTTTCAATATTTCTAAACTTTTGTTTGGAACTTTATTTGTATTGGAGCTGTATATGGTACTTATTGGTGCCTGATTTTTATTTTCTGATGTTAGTATGGTTAGTTTTTATTTATACAGTATCTTCTTCTATATCTGCCTTCAATTCTTTAAACCATTTTAAGTTCACTAAATGGTGGGAACGAGAATTTTCGTTCATGCGACGAAAATAATCAATTTTACCAGGTAATTCTTTAGTGGTAGCTAGGTATTCATTCAGAAGAGCAATTCTGGCTTCAGTTTGATTAATTTGTGATTGGATTAATTCTAATAATTTATTTTTATCGAATTCATCTGCAAAGAGCAATGTCCCATAGAATTGTAAGTTTACATAATCGGATTTAGTCCCATATCTGGTCATTAATTTATCGAATTCTTCTCTTCCTAAAGATGTGATTTTAAAGGTATGAATTTCACGACCATTATTTGGATTTAATTGACGTGTTTGCTCAATCAATCCTTTTTCTTCAAGTTGTTGCAAATTGTAATAAAATGAACCTTTAGTAAAGTTAACGATATATTTATAATGTCTTTTTTCCATTAAACTTAATAGTTCGTATCCATGAGCGCCAGGGTTTTGAATAAGTAAGCCAAGGATAAGCAAGGGAATCAAGGTTGCATCACCTTCGCCATTTGTGCTTCAAATTCAGCGTATGTGATTTTCCCTAGAGCCAAATTCATACTGTGAATATAAATTTGTTCAGTTTTCGAATAGTTATTGTTTATTTTTAGTGATTGATTTTCATCTGAAAGAGGCTCTAAGATATGACACTTTTTCGAAAATGCTTCGAAATAGCGATAACCGAATTTCCTCTGGGAAACGGCGTTCAAATGAATACCATCTGGATTGGCAGTTAAACCTTCGGCTGATACAAAATAACAATATTGCTGCTCATGAGCGAATCGACGTAATTCTTCGTTGATCTCTTGAAACTCTGTTGAATACTTTCCAAAACCTGTTTTTCCTAGAAAATCACCAAGCTCACCAATGATTAATGGGACATTTTGAAGGTTTAATTCTTTGCGTAAAGTTTCAATGATAAGAGATAACTTTTCATAATACGTTTCATGTAAAGAATTATTACTATCACTTTCACCTTGATGCCAAAGTATGCCACAAATTTCACTAGTTTCAAGTGCAAATCGAGCTTCAGACAAAGCATGTTGAAAAAGTGTACCTTGTGGATGCCAATCGTTCAAGGAACTGCCACCTTCCGCACAAGGAATCAAACCAATTTCTTCATCCGGGTTAGCTTTCGACCATGCCTCTGCAAAAGATGCTGCTAGACTTACACCAGCAACAGGGCGGTCATAATTAATCGGCTCTGTCATCATTTGCCACTGACCATTGCGAAGCATTTTTATTTTTTCATTATAGATAGGTTCTACCTCATGCAAGAATCCACGACCTGCCATATTTGATTGTCCTAACATTAAAAAAGATTTTATCATTTAAATTCAATCCTTTACATAATAGTCTAATTAGACTTCTAATTATAGAGTCTAATTAGACTATTATCAACTCACTATAATTAGTCATGACGGGACCTCGTATATACGAATGCATCCATAGATGTTTATATATAACTACAATAAAAAAGGTACTACATCATTAAAATGTAATACCTTTTTAGTAGTTTCATAGTAATATTTCACCCTAGGTAAAAGAATTGCGTAATTAAATGATCAACGAACTGCCCTCTCCCGAGTTAAGAGAACATATAAAATCATTGAAATAAAAACAGACACAGCAGCCGTCATATAAATACCGTTATAGCCAAATGAATGTCCAATTTGTCCAAAAATCATGGCTCCCACCCCTATACCTAAGTCGAAAAATGAATAGAATGTAGCATTTGCCATTCCTTTTCGATTTTGAGGCGCCTGGTCAATTGCCCATGCCTGCAAGGCTGGCTGAACACTTCCAAAGCCAAATCCATAAAGGAAAGCCGCAAACAGCATAACGCCCATACTAGGTAACCACGATAATAATATCATAGCAATAAAAATCAATAAGGTTCCCGGTATAAATACAGCTTTATGCCCTTTTCGATCATATAATTGCCCTGCAAATGTTCTCGTTAACATGACAGACAAGGCATAGATTACAAAATACCATTGAATCCCTTCAATTCCCTTTTGCGCCGTATATAAAGGAAGAAAAGTTGCTATTCCTCCAAAAGTAAATGTAATGAAAAATGCCAGTACAGATGGTTTCAACGAACTTTTTTCATACAGATCCAGCGTTTTTTTGCCACTTGGCTGTACAGTCACTTTCTCAGCCTTCTTGAATTTAATTTGCGTTGCTACTAAAAGAGCCATTATTCCAAGGACAGAGCAAATCAAGAAAAATTGATTAAACGGCAACAGAACAACCAATGCCAGGCCAAGGGATGGCCCAATTGCCATTGCTACATTTCCGGATAGCCCAAAGTATCCCATCCCTTCACCCCGTCTTGATGCCGGAACCAGGTCAGAAGCCACCGTACCTGTAGCTGTCGTTAAGGCACCCCAGCCCAACCCTTGAATAATCCGCATCATAAACAGTAAAGCAATACTTGCCATAAATCCAAATGATCCAACTGTCAGGATAACAACAATCAAACCTCCAAAATAGACAATTCGTCTTCCCTTTGTTTCCAATGCCTTTCCTGCAAAGGGTCTGATCAGTAAAGCTGAAAATGTAAAAATACCAACTACTGCTCCAATAAGCTGGTCACTTCCACCGAGATGTTTAACATATAACGACATAGTCGGCAATGTCATTTGGAAACTTAAAAAAATCAAGAAGTTCGTGATACAGATGAAGACAAAATCTCTTGTCCATATTTTTTCCTTTTTTATTTTCTGTTGTACACCTTGTTGTACTTGATCAATCATTTTATACCTTCTTTCTTGTCCTATACATTCATTAATCTTATCGAATCCCAAACTATCTTTCTATGGAAATTTTGTTAATAAACAAAAAATCCTCCCTTTTCTGTTGGCAAGAGAGTTATATATTGTTATTCCAATCCACATAGTTTTACAGAGCGTACTAATACTAAAATGTTATACAACATTCATATTTATAGCTTGGAGTATACAAAGCTTATGAGCCTCTTTTGGAGCGTTTCGTCATATGACATCTCTTTTTTAATCATTAATCTGTCACTCTTAATTATGAACATTTTGTCTATTTTTAACAAATATAATACTCACTTAAACTGGTATATTTTAGGTGGAATGAGGAGAGAATATAGTAAGCTATGAGTATAATTCCAAAAGCCTGATAACCAGAGGATTAGGAGTAATTACGCAATATTTAAATAATCATTTACTACCTGGAGCATACGTCAGTTTAATTGCGAATATCCCCGCTAATCGGCTCTATCAAAAATTCGGGTTTGAATATACTGCTCCCCAATTCTGTCGGGATGTACCGGAAAATATAACTAATCCATTGAAAATAACAGCCAGTACCCTTTGATAAAATATAAATAAATTTGATCATCCATTATTCTTAATAAATATCTATCATCCAAATTAGTAAATTATTAATGATTTCACTCTGAGTTTTTTGTCATTCAGATTTTGATTATACGTGTCAATAGCTCATCTTATATGACCTCCCATCACCTTAAACTGAACATGTAAACTGATATATTATCCTCATAAGTATTTCTACCTACTCCCACCCTTTTTCATGTGCAAATACGAAAATTAGGCAATACTTTTTAACTATTTTTAGAAAAATCTAAATATTCAAAAGACTATTTATAACCGTGGTGTTAAATTTAAAGTGTGGTAGATACCAAGTTATTTACCAAAATTCTATTTTCAATAAAAAAAGGGGGGATTTTGTAGGTTTCAGGTTTTGACAAATGAAGAGGAGGTTGGAGCTTTGCGTTACAAAAATACTAAAAATGTAGTTTTTGCTTTACTGTCACTGCTATTACTTTTATCTAACTTATTAATTGGTATAGGAACAGCCAGCGCTAATACATATGAAAACACCAATCTTAAACCCATCAGGAACACTGTAAATAAGAAACTGGATGTAAGTAAATATGACCTAGATGAAAAGGTACGGGTTATTGTAGAACTCGAAGGAACCCCTGCGATTGAATACGCTACTAAAAAAGGGGTTATGTTTAAAGAACTTTCCAAAACAGAACAATCGGAATTACAAGCAAGTGTTAAAGATCAGCAAACCGATTTCCTATCATCTGTTAATAAGAAACGTGTAAAATTCGATGTTGAAAACTCCTTCACAGTAGTTGCAAATGGGATCAGCGGTGAAGTGAAGGCTTCAGACATTTCAAAGCTTGAAAGTATCTCTACTGTTTCGTCTGTGCATATTGCCAATGAATATAAGCGACCAGAAGTAAAACCTCAAATGGTAACGAGCGGGGATATTGTTAAAGCAGAAGAAACATGGGTCAGAGGATACAATGGTACGGGTACAGTTGTCGGTATTATTGATACAGGAATCGACCCAAGCCATAAAGATATGATTTTAACCGATGAAAGTAAGGCTAAATTGAAGAAATCAGATGTAGAATCAGCTTTAACTAAGAACAAACTCTCTGGAAAATATCACACTGCAAAGGTCCCATACGGATATAACTATTATGATAAGAACCAGGAAATTTTAGATTTGGGACCAGATGCATCCATGCACGGAATGCACGTGGGCGGAACTGTTGGTTCTAATGGTTCTAAAGATAACGGCGGTATAAAAGGGATTGCCCCCGAAACGCAATTATTAGCTTTAAAAGTGTTTGGTAACGATGCAGCTATGCCTTCTACTTGGGGCGATATCTATATTAAAGCCATTGATGATGCCATTTTGCTGGGTGCAGATGTGCTAAATATGAGCCTTGGATCAACCGGAGCATTTCAAAATCCTGAAGATCCTGAACAAAAATCCATTGAACGTGCAGTCAATAATGGTGTGTTAATGTCGATTTCGGCAGGTAATTCAGCTCAATTTTCTGATGGATATGCAGATCCCCTTGCAATCAACCCTGATATTGGACTTGTCGGTTCACCAAGCGTTTCCAGGGATTCGATTTCTGTAGCCTCTCTTGAAAATACACATGTATTTGTAGACAAGTTTGAATTAACAATAGGAGGGGCAACTTACCAAGCTGGGTATAAAACACAATCCTCTCCCCTTCCATTGGATGTTTTTAATACTAGCGAGAAGGATGTTGTTTATGTTGGAGACGGACACCCTGATCGATACAAGGACAAGGATGTAAAAGGAAAAATCGTCTTTGCTGTAAGAACAGGCGCCACTCCGAACTACGGGGAAATACAAAAGCAAGCTGAAACAGCCGGAGCTATTGGTGTTATTGTCAGAGGTACTCCAGCACATGGCGACTTTGTAAGCATGGCCTTGAATAACCCTACGATTCCTCTAGTATCATTGCGTGTAAGTGACGGTACCATGTTCGAAGAGAAATTTAAATCTGCCGGTGAAGTCGGCAAGGTTAAATTCACTGGAGAAATGATTCAACTTGAAAATAGTACAGCAGGTCAATTATCCACCTTCACATCTTGGGGAGTGACACCTAACCTAGACTTTAAACCGGAAATTACAGCACCTGGCGGAAAAATCTATTCCACCTTAAATGATAATAAATATGGTGTCATGAGTGGTACATCCATGGCTGCACCTCATGTTTCTGGTGGATCAGCACTTGTGTTGGAATACGTCAAAAAAACCTTCCCGAACCTTACAGGTAAAGATAAGGTTCAACGTGCTAAAACAATATTGCTAAACACGTCTGAAACCATTAAAGATTCTACAGGTACAACCTACTATTCACCACGCCGTCAGGGTGCAGGTTTGATGCAATTGAATTCTGCTGTCACTTCACCGATTTATGTTGTCAATAAAGGAACAGATGAAGGAAAAGTAACTTTGAAGGAAATTGCAACCGATAAGTTCTCCTTCACACTGACAGCTACTAATTTCAGCAAGAAAGATGCCACCTATACAGTAGATACAAGCGTGCTTACTGATGCTCTCTATGAAGCTGGTGGACATACATTTAATGATCTAACACCTCAGGAAATTAAAAAAGCGGTCGTCTCATCGGACAATGAAATAACAGTTGAAGCTGGTAAGTCTAAAGATTTCACAATCACGATTGATTTAAAAAATGCAAAAGCTGATTTAGAAAAAGCGATGAAAAACGGATACTTTGTTGAAGGCTTTGTTTTCTTAAAAGCTAAAAACAAAGAAGATTCACTTCCTACTATTTCCGTACCATTTGTCGGATTTAAAGGGGATTGGAACAAAGCAAACATAATTGATCCAATGAGTAATGATGCGAACTCTTTCTACGGAATGACTGGTCTCGCCAATGCAGATACTGGGGAATTTTACGGAGTCAGTCCATTTGATAAAAATGAAATTGTCGATCCAGGTAAGATAGCCTTTTCACCAAATGGCGATGGACAGAATGATTTAGTAGCACCCGCTTTATCCTTTTTACGAAATAGCAAAACGGTGGAATATAGTATTATCGATACAGATGGTAAAACCCTGCGTAAAATAACTACAGATAAATACCAAAGAAAGAATTATGCAGCAGACTCTGTCGTCACATTTGAGCCATATACTACGGAATGGGATGGCAAAGTAAATAACAAACAGGTTCAAGAAGGACTATACTATTACGAAATTAAAGCAACAATTGATTATGAAAATAAAGACCCTCAAGTATTTAAGATGCCTATCCTGGTTGATAACACAGAGCCAACTGTATCTGATCTTAAATATGATGACTCAACTAAAACAGTCACATTTAAGGCAGAGGATACAAAAACCGGTGCAGGACTTAAGTACATTGAGCTTTCCATCAATGGTAAAACACTAAAGAATTATGTAGCACCTAATACCACGAATACCTATAGTGTTATATTAACAGACCAAAAGTATTCAGATGATGCTCCTGTGGAAGTGAAGAACGGAGATAATATCAATGTTATAGCACATGACTATGCCGGAAACCGCGACGCTATATCATTATTGGATAAGACAATCCCTTACATCATTTCTGAAGAACCTGCACCACTTGGAGTTTATAGAGATCTTGAAGTATTGGTCGAAGGTTATGTAACGGACGATTCTGAGATGGATTATGTTTGGGTTGAATATGAAGGAAAACGCCAAAATCAAGTTCTTAAATGGGATAAAGAAACAAAACAGTATTATTTCTCGGATATACTCGAATTCTCAAAAGAAGGAAAACATGACATTCGTTTCTATGGATCTGATGTAGCCGGCAACAAAATTGATTTCAACAGAGAAATATTCATAGATACAAAGGAACCTACAATCGATATTGATTATAAAGCTTATTCAGCAGGCGAAAACCAAAAGGTTACCGTCAAAGTTGGAGATAATTATAATGCGCTTCGATTACTTGTAAATGGAAATGAAGAAATAAATACTTTTAATGAGTTGGGAGACTTACCTGTACATGCAAATTATTCAGTGACCGAGGATATAGAGCTACAATTAGAAGATGGCATAAATGAATATGAATTCGTCCTTGAAGATTTAGCAGGCTATCAGGTTAAGAAGAGAATTGAAATTAATAAAGTTCCTGTACCTGTTCAGCCATCCGTTAATGCAGTATCGGATGCAAGCACAAAAATCACAGGTACAGCACCATCAGATTCAAAAATAACTATTACAGACAAAAAGAACTTAACATTATCTACAACTGCGAAAAGCGGTAAATTCTCAATAGATTTAAAAACCAAACTAAAAGCGGGTACTAAATTATACGCTACTGTTACAGATCCAAAAACTGGATTATTGAGCCAAGAAACAACGATCACAGTTACAGACAAAACTGCTCCTTCTGCACCTTCTGTCAATGCCGTTTCAGACAATTCAATAGCTGTCACAGGGAAAACCGAAGCAGGTGCTGAAGTGACGGTGAAAGCCGGGTCTAAAACTCTTGGTACCACTACTGCCAACAGCAAAGGAAACTATACCGTTAAAATCAGCAAACAAAAAGCCGGCACTTCCCTTTCCGTAACTGCGAAAGATAAGGCTGGCAATACAAGCAAGGCGAAAACGGTTAAAGTGGCCGATAAAACAGCACCTTCTGCACCTTCTGTCAATACGGTATCTGACAAGTCAATAACCGTAGCAGGTAAGACAGAAGCAGGTGCTAAAGTGACGGTGAAAGCCGGGTCCAAAACTCTTGGTACGGCTACCGCCAATAGCAAAGGAAACTATACCGTTAAAATCAGCAAACAAAAAGCCGCCACTTCCCTTTCCGTAACTGCGAAAGATAAGGCTGGCAATACAAGCAAAGCCAGAAGCGTTAAAGTCACGGATAAAACAGCCCCATCCGCACCTTCTGTTAATACGGTAAAAGCAAGTTCTACAAAAGTCACAGGGAAAACCGAAGCAGGTGCTAAAGTGACGGTAAAAGCGGGATCCAAGACACTTGGTACTGCTACGGCTAACAGTAAAGGGAACTATACGGTCAAAATCAAAAAACAAAAAGCCGGCACTTCCCTCTCTGTAATTGCGAAAGATAAAGCTGGAAATACAAGCAAAGCAAAAACGGTTACGGTAAAAAAATAAGTATACGAAAAGGTGCTCTGGCAGGAATACAGAGCACCTTCTTCTTAGAGATTAAAAGCTCGAATACCCTGCTCTCATAATAGGAAAGAAAGGTACTTGGGATTTCGTTCCTTTTCTTTATTTAGGACACTTGTCATCCACTTTAATTCACCCATACCTCACCAGCACATGCCAAAGTAGCTTTAATTCCTGAAGCATATTTTTGATAGACCCATAATCCTTCCACTTTTCAGGATGCTGATATAAGTCCTTTACCGCAAGGCCAATTGTCCTTGCATCAATATAATCGCTTTGTGCAATCCTTTCTGCCAAATAAGGCATTTTGGGCCCTCTAAAATCGACAGGCACATCTTCCACACTAAGCTTATACCCCATTCTCCAATACATACTTATTGAATACTTGCTGCATATTTGCTCTAGCATTTCTCCTATATCAGTACCTTGGTAAGAACAATCAGCCACAAGCGCTACCACATCATTTTCAAGCGAAATATCCCCATGAACCTGCGCTTCAATATAGGAATCAAGATTTCGAGTAGGTTGCAGTAAAGGATTTATCGGTATTTTGGAAAGATTAGTTAAAAAGTGATGGATTAACTGAGGCGGCCGCATCTCTCTTTCACCAAGTACAAATTCTCTTGAAAATGACTCATCTAAAAGCGCTGCTATCAGTAAATCAAACTCTTGATACGTTCCTTTTTGCTTTAAATTAAGGTGAGAGTCCATGTATGTATAGGTAGAACGGTATGAAACGTTAGGGGAAAGCAGAAAATAGCAGGATCCAAAGCGGGGTGCCGGTCCATCTGAATGTAACATCAAATTTAATGCACCGTATTTAGGTCGTTCTCTATTTAATGTGCCATTAAATTGAAAGGCACCTCCAAACATTCTTTCTTCCCAAAGGTCACGTTCTCCCCCCTGGTGAGCAGTTACACTTCCATTCGAGATCCCAGTCTCAAATTGACTCTTATATACACCATCTTTCATCAAAGACTCGGCTACACTTACCATCTGATAATCAAGTCGGTCCGGATGAAAATGCAAGCTGATCCTAGCATTGGCTTTCATAGCCTTCATGCTATTTCCATAAGTTCCCGGTGATATGTTTGACATCTCCAGCACATGATTAATGGTAAGTTGTGCTTCCTTTTGAAGGCTTCTCGCATAGTTATTAACATGTTCAATTGCCAGGCGCTGGGGCTTCGATAATTGCATATTAATCCAGTCCTCCTTCAAAAAAGTCTATTAAATGACTTTATTATTACTATACAAATTTTCCTATATTCATGCCATATACTCTGCTAACACTACGATTTCAGAATGAAATTCCTTTGAATACACTCTGCTTGCATAATGAGCATATGATTGTTATATTAACAACTTGTATAAAAGTAACAATTTTCTTTTTTTATGTAAAAATACAATCATGAGGTGACATAATGAATTACCTATGGGGTTTGTTAGGGATTATCTGTATTTTAGGCATTGCCTTTCTCTTCTCCACTAACAAACGTAATATTAATATTCGTACTGTGATCGTGGCACTAATGATCCAAATTTCTTTTGCTTTTATTGTTTTAAAATGGCCACTTGGACGAGCTGCTTTTCAAAAAATAACCGATGTTGTAAACCATACGATTGGGTATGCCAATGAAGGAATCCAGTTCCTGGTAGGCGGTCTTTATACACCAGAATCCGGCATTACAACGGTTTTCTTATTTAATGTGTTAGGAATCATCATTTTCTTCTCAGCCTTGATCTCTGTTTTATATTATCTGGGGATTATGCAATTTGTCATCAAATATGTTGGCGGCGCCCTATCAAAACTATTAGGTACTAAAAATGCAGAGACATTTAATGCTACTGCCAATATTTTCGTCGGTTGCACTGAAGCTCCTCTGGTTATAAAACCATTCATTGAAAAATTGACGAAATCGGAATTATTTTCTGTTATGGTCTGTGGGTTAGCTTCTGTATCCGGGAGTGTATTAGTAGGATATGCTCTAATGGGGGTACCCTTGGATTATTTACTTGCTGCAAGTGTTATGTCGGCACCTGCCGGACTATTGCTTTCTAAGATTATGATTCCGGAAATGGAAGAAAGTCAGGAAGATGCGGAAGGCTTTAAGATGACTAAAGATGAAGAATCTGCAAACGTAATTGACGCAGCTGCTAACGGTGCCTCAACAGGACTTCAATTAGCTCTCAACGTTGGAGCTATGCTGCTTGCTTTTATCGCCTTAATCGCTTTATTGAACGGAATCTTAGGTGCTATTGGCGGTTGGTTTGGCTATGATCAATTATCGATTGAATTAATCTTAAGCTACATATTTGCTCCACTGGCTTTCGTTATTGGTGTTCCCTGGAATGAAGCCCTGCAAGCCGGGAACTTCATTGGTCAAAAACTCGTTATAAATGAATTTGTTGCTTACAGCAACTTTGCCCCAATGATTGATACATTATCTGATAAAACAGTTGTCATTATCAGCTTTGCACTCTGCGGGTTTGCCAATCTTTCATCTCTCGGCATATTGCTCGGAGGACTAGGAAAGCTTGCACCAAGTCGCAGACCGGATATTGCTCGTTTAGGTTTAAAAGCAATTATGGCAGGCGCTTTGGCATCTTGTCTAAGTGCTGCTATTGCCGGAATGATTATTGGATAATAATAATGGACCATCAATAACGATTAAAAAAAAATGAGGCCGCCTTTAAGTCATTTATTGACTAATCGGACGGCCTCATTTTTTTAGGTAACATCCATCCAAAAGAGTGGTTGTAGCCATATGAAAGGAGAATTTAAACGTTTAAATAGACTTCAACTGATAGTCGATAAGGCTGGCGAATTATCTAAGAGATTAAGCATAATAAGATAGCACTCTTTCACTCGAAATTACGGTTAAACCGATAAAAATTAATCAAAAAAAAAGAGACATCATAAAATGTGACGTCTCTTTCTTAATCTTTTTATCTATTAATGAACGCGCACTACACGTCCATTGAATACTGTTTTCCAGTATCCGCTTGTAAGACTTGCTTTTGCTACACCAGTTGAGCTTTGAGAACCGATGAATTTTCCACCGCCAACATAAATGCCGACATGGCCGTCTTTCTTATACGTATCGAAGAAAACCATATCTCCTGGTTGCATTTGGCTTCTAGGAATCTGTCTCCCAGCATTTTTCAAAGCATCTGTGCTTGCCGGAACAGAGTATCCGCCTTGTTTAAATGCCCAGCTAACGAAACCGGAGCAATCGAAACGGCCTGCTGCAATATCAGCTTGAGTTCTTCCGCCGCCGAATACATATACAGAGTTACCGATATATTTATTTCCTGCAGTGATAACGGTTTGAATATTTTTATTTTGGGTATTACCAGTAGTATAGATTGGCTTATTTGTAGAAGAACTATTGTTTGAGCTTGGTTTCTTATTGGAAGAATTAGCTGGCTTAGAGCTTGTTTCTTCTTTCTTAGTAGTGCTTACAGTTTCTTTACTAGAGTTGCTTGTTTTAGAATCAGCAATTTTTTCTACCTTTTCTTTTACATTGGAAGTTTGTGTAGCAACAACCGGCTCAATTACAATATCGATGTTGTTCGCTTTAGCCTCTGCCAATTTTCGTTGACTATCTTCTTCCTTAGCCTTAAGCTCTTCCTTTAAGGAATTTGTTTGATTCTGTTGTTGCATGATATCCTGCTGCATTCCAACAAGTTCTGTCTTCATATCCTTTAAACTAGCAAGCTTTTCTTCCACAGTTGTTTGCTTTTCCTCAAGGTTTTTCTGATCTTCTTCAAATCCATCAATTAATTCACGATCCGCTTGAACAATTGTGGAAACAGCTCCCATACGTTCAATAAAATCTCCAAAACCAGTAGATCCAAATAAGACCTCAAGATAACTAGCAGTACCACTTGTTTGTTGGTACGCAACCGCACGTTGCTTTAAAATTTCCTGGCGTTTTTCGTTCTTTTCTTCCAGCTCTTTAATTTCTCTATCCAGAGCCTTTACTTGTTTTCCCGTTTTGACAATTTCTTCTTCTGTATTATTAATTATGTTTTGATTATCTTTAACAGCCTTGTCGATCTGAGCAATACGATTATTAAGTGTAGAAATTTCAGCTTGTACCTCATTTAGAGCAGCCTGCGCTTTGTCTACCTCTGCTTGTTTGACTGGATCTTTTGCGGCACTGGCTGATGGAATTCCTATGTAGCTGCTGAATCCAATTAATAGAGCTGTATTAAACGCTATAATTCGTTTCTTTATCATTTAGTGTTTCCCCTGCTTCCTTGTTTGTTTAATCTATCAGGTCTTTCCTACCATTTCTATTTATCTATTAACTAATATGGATTAGTATATCATTCTAATTTAACAATTAAGTTATATTAATATTACAATTGTGTTTCAAACACATTTTTATTATTACATATCGTTAAAATACAACACTCTCGATATCTATAATCCACATAATAAATCACATATAGTAATATAATCAGATGATTTAGTATAAAAGTCCTACCAATAAAAAGAAAACGCATACATTTTTAAATATTATCGGTCCAGTCTAACTATCCGCCTATAATATAACTTAAATAACGTGTAGAATATAAAGGATTCAGGAGAAATAATTGCTGAAGAAATTACCCTAAAAGCCCCTAAGATCATTTTGATAGATACCGTATTAAAAACCCTTTATCATTACCAAAAATCTCTTAATCTTCCAGTTATGAAAGTGCATTTGAAAAAATGTGAAAGAATCTATCCATACCAAATATGGGAATGGAAATCATAAATCATAAATAATACTAGATTATGACAAATTCTCATGCCTCATTTATCGACACTGCTCGGGGGTATGATTATGTTTTCATTTTACCAATCATGGGTGGTATTATCATCGAATTATGGGGGATTCCTCTGCATCAGTTGGAAGCCGTATCCGAAAGTGCAAAAGAAGAAGAATAAAAATAAAGAGGAAACTCCTAAGAAGGAAAGGTGATGATATAAAACGTATAAGCCTTTGTTTCCAGTACAGGCAGCAAAATGAATATAAGAAGGTAGAAGGATGAATATAAGAAGGTAGAAGGATGAATATAAGAAGGTAGAAGGATGAAAGGATTTACAAAAAACGATTAAGAATGAAGATGATGAAAATATAAATGAGACAGAGGATAAAATAGAAGAAGACAAGAAAGAAGATGAGGGCAATCCAGCTGGTGAGCAGGGAGAAAAAGCTTTTCCTGTAGAAGATGACTCGGATGAGACTGAACCTGATCCTTTAACGACGCCTCCTGCCTCCTAGAGAAACAAACAATCACATACATGAAATATCAAACAAGAGCTGCCGAAACCATAGGGCAGCTCTTAACTGGTTTTATGACGGTGTCTTAAATGAACTTACATTTGGAAAGAGATAAGGTTGAATTGTGGTATCGCTTCTTACAAAAAGTGGATGCCTGGGATGGCCGTCTCTTGTTGTACCAAGGCAGTTTGGAACATACCCTTTAAACCATTCGGATAGTTCCTGATAATCATGGTGATGAATGGTACAGTTTTCTCCCCAGCCAACTATGATTTCAGAACCGCTGTGCAGGGCATTTTCTAAATAGAACCGGTTCTCTGGACCTGTCGCCTCCTCTAAAGACAAATTGCTGAGCTCTCTCCAGTCCCTGCTCCGATAAGCAAATACATTTACCAATTCCAAAGAGCCGCAATCCATTTTCTTAGCAAACGAAATACAGCGCATTGTTGTACGGTCATCCACCCTGTCATCAGCTGTGCTTGGATTTAAAAGAACAAAGACAGCTTTCCTAAGATTGTAATCATCCCATTCCCTCTTTAGGGAGTATCGATAATTCCCTTTAATGATTGCACTCTTTTTCAACCGATTTCCCCCTTTCCATTCCTATTATTATGTATAAGCTCATCAGATGACATTTATGATAAACTCTGCCAACAATCATGCTGGCAGAGTTTATTCATTTATTTGATCCGTAGTTTGACTTGTTGTTTGTGGGTGAGCGGGTACGTATCATATTGAAGCTTAAGAGGACCTTTAATCACCTCATCTGGTTTATAATTGAAGCTTATGATTTCACCCCCCTCTATCTCACGGTAATGGATTTCCCCTGTTGAAATATCTTTACCAGTTCCGTCAGTGATCGTCCCCCCTGCCATAGCAATTTCCGTATCCCTAGGGATTCTTATAAAAATATTCACCATATCCTCTATTATTTCAGAAGATTGCACAATCCCGTCTGTCGGATATTTTAAGAGCCTGCCAGTTTTTTCATCCACTTCAATGATCAACTCATCCTTATTAAGAGCATGGATCCCATCAAATAGCAGATACAGTTTCTTTGGCTGCCGAAAATAATTACTTGCAATATAAAGATGGCTTCCTTCTTCACTCGTGTAACTACCGGTAGCTCCCCATATTTCACCACGCTCATCCATTATCCTAACATGGCTCAAATCGAAAATTTTCTTTGTGTTAGCAGGGTCATAGTCTACCTCAATTCTAATGCTCAATGGATCTATCTCAACTTTTCCAAACGTAATATTTTGTTGATCAATCGTTACGGTTTCATTAATATCTATCTGTTTATGTTGATCCTTATACAAGGAATGATCTATTTTGAGAGGAAACTTAAATGGACCTATTAAGCTCGAGCTATTTTGAAGATGGAATAAAAGTTCGACTTTTTCTCCCTTTGTTAACTGTTGATGTAAATCAATATCCAAAGATCCATCCCCATCATCATGGGCGGAATACGATATCGATTGTTGATCATCATCTTTTCCATCAATCAATAATTTTGGGGATTCGATTTGTAAGTCTTCTGCAGCTCCAACGATATGATAAAAAATCACCAACCTGTGTCTATCAAATATTAAGGATTCAATCGTAACCTTATATCCACCCTTCTCTTGCGTCTCACCAATAGGTTGTAAAAAATCATTTTCTACTGCAGACATATATCCTTTATCGTCTCTGATTAGATTAATAATTTTTTCTGCACCGGGTATAGCAGAGAGAGCATTTGCAAAAGCTGGCGATACACGAACCAGACTAATGCAAGACAAAAGTATAAGTGCAGCGGCTGCGAGTCCCCAATATCTCATCCGTCTATTTCTTCGCTTGTGCTTGGCTTTTCGAAACCCCCTTTGAATGACTGCGGCTAATTTTTCATCTGGTGTAGGTATGTATTCCATTTGCTTTTTTAGCTCTAACAAATCCTGCCTCTCTTTTTCATACATGGCTGGTACCCCCAGTCTCTTTCATTAGTTCCTTTAGTTTCTGAAGACCTCTGTAAAGCCTTGTTTTTACTGTACTTTGTGGGCATTCACAAATGGTCGCAATTTCCGTTATAGGCAAGTCCCGTAAAAACTTTAATATGACGATTTCACGCGATGGCTCATCCAGATGCATAAGGGCCTCTTCTATTTCTAATTGCCTATAATTATCCGTATAGGCAATTTCTTGTCCAATAAATTGATGGTACTTTTTCTTTGTTCTTAATTCATTTGAACAAACATTTAATAAAATTCTTACAAGCCATGTTGAAAAATAGGAAGGTTTCTTTAGCTTTCTAATTGAACGGTAAGCTCGATAAGTCGTTTCCTGGATAGCCTCCAGGGCTTCCCCTTCATTTTTCAAATAGACAATAGCCATACGATACAATTGCTCCTTATGTTGTTCCAATAAGGTTAAAAAGGCATCATCATCGCCTTTTATAGCCTTTAGAACCAAAGAAGTCTCTTCTTCCATCCGGCTCCCCCCTGTTTTCTCTCTATCTATTAGACTATAAACATAAGTAAAAAGTTTCAATTATTTTATATTTTTTACATAAATAGACAAAAAAACAGTACACCTATTTTGTTAGAAGGATCTTGTTCATAAAATTGTTTTGTAAGGATGTTTACAAGAAAATTCGGTTAAGTACCAGGGAAACTTCCTTTACAGGCAAAAAAAAAGACCTCTTAGATGGAGGTCCTTGTAGCAAAACATATCTATAACGAGAGTATAAAATACAGAAGGGTAAACAATGGAAAAATCATAAATGCTACGTTCATTATTTGAATAAACCCGAGGAATACAGTCTTTTGTTCTGCATTTTTATTAACATATAAAAAGGAAAGAATACCGATAAGACAAGGGATTAAACCGAATAAAGGATATCTTTGAGGATCAGAGTTGGCTGACTGCATAATGGCCATTACACCTAACACCAGACTTATTCCCATCAATAGAATGGGGAACCATATTTTACTTTTATTCATTTACTCTAACCATCCTTTCCTACGACATATCCTATTTAACATGATATCCATTTGATTAGCTGAATTAATTTTATGTATTCCACTAACCTAACATTCTTCGTATCTTCTATAACACAAAATAGAAGATGATCGGTAATGTGATTAAACTCAATATGGTGCTTATAAATGTACAGACCGAAACAAAATCTGGTTTTGTATTAAATTGAATCGCATACATTGTTGTATTCGCTGCTGCAGGCATTCCCGCCATAATAATCATTAATTGCTTGAGCAATGAATCGATAGGCAAAAAGCATGTAATTCCCCATGCTATAAGTGGCGCGACAGCCAATTTAATCAATAAGGCATATGTAACCTTTTCATATTCAATTTTCTTTAGACTGATTTTTGCCAGCTGCATACCTAAAACGAGCATAATCGTCGGGATGGCTGCACTTCCCACTAAATCAATCGTGGTCATCAAGGAAGGGCTTATGGAAAGACCACTATACTGAAGTAACAGCCCTAAAACTGCTCCATACATAACGGGCATACGAATTACGACAGCCAGGGTATCTTTAATCCCACCACCTATATCACTCCCTCGTGCTGCTACAAAAAGCCCAATGGTTGCCATCACTATACTTTGTGTAACCATTAAGATGATTGCATAATCAAATCCGGAAGCGCCAAATAGCAATAATGCTACTGGTGTCCCATAATTCCCATTATTCATAAATACAGAACCAAGAATAAGTCCGCAAGTCTCCTTCAGATTGTATTTTTTAATAAAGGAAATACAATATACAATCAATATAAGTACAAAACAGAGGCCGAACGCGAAAATCACGATATAGAGATAATCCATCGTCAGTTTATTTGTATAAAACGTTTTAAACACAAGGACAGGCGTCATTAGATAGAGTGACATGGTTGAGATGGCTTTGGTATCAAACCCAATTTTCTTCTCCCCTATATAGCCTAAAGCGAATATGACAAATACAGGCATCAATACATTAACAAACTCCACTCTGCTACCCTTCTCTCTCGTTGATACGATTATGTAAGAACATTTTTATATCATTATACCAATTTATCCCTGCGAACAATCTATAAAAATCTATTAATTTTAAATTTTTAAAAAATAGATATTCATTTTCTGTTTATTTAACTTTAAAATAGAAATTATTGGAAGAAAAATCAAAATGGAAACAGGAGGCTTTATGCAGTCGATCAAGAATTTATTTATTCCTTACCAAGGATTGCCGAAAGAAATTTATATCATTTTCTTTGCGAGGATTATTAATAGTTTAGGAGGGTTTATACAGCCTTTACTTGTTCTGATTCTAACTCAAAAGATTGGCATGGATAGCGGGAAAGCAGGACTTTATATTACATTATTAAGTGTCATTTCTGTGCCAAGTATGATTTTGGGAGGGAAATTGGCAGATACTTTGGGCAGGAAATTTATTATTGTTGTTTCACAAGCTTTAGGGGCATTTACCGTTATTGCAGGAGGTTTTATAGAGCCTTCTATAACCATGGCCTATCTACTCATGCTGTCATCCCTTTTCTTTGCCCTATGTTCACCAGCCTACGACGCCCTCTTGGCAGATTTAACCACACCAGAGAATCGGAAGGGTGCTTATTCGTTAACCTATATGGGTTGGAATTTAGGTTTTGCCGTTGGCCCTATCATTGCCGGTCTACTCTATAAAAATCATCTAAACCTTATTTTTATCATCGACGGAACAGCTACACTCTTAGCTACATCAATGATTTTGATTTTTATAAAAGAGACAAAATCGAAGCATGTTTCGATAATAGATGAACCGGAAAGAAAACTCGAGCAGCATGTAGAAGGTTCTGTGTTTAAAGTACTGATGGCGAGGCCCATATTAATTATGTTCGCTTTTATCCTATTGTGCATAGAATTCGAGTATGCTCAATGGGCATTCACCATTCCGCTTCATTTAGAGGAATTATTTAATGATTCAGGTGCAGCTTATTACGGAACACTCGCTGGCTTTAATGGCATATTGGTTATTATCTTTACGCCGATTATTACTAAACTGACTAATAAAACAAGGCCGATAAAAGTAATAGCCGGTGGAGCTTTTTGCTATGCTGTCGCCTTTGGAATGCTCGCCTTCACCACTCTGCTTCCCTTCTTCTATGTTTCTATTTTCATCATGACAATTGGGGAAATCATGATTGCGATAAATGCGTCAACCTTTATCGCAAATCAAACACCTGCTTCACACAGAGGAAGAGTAAGCAGCATACTCCCACTTGTGATAGGAGCTGGGTACGCATCAAGTCCACTGGTCATGGGTAACTTTATCGAAGCATATTCGATCACTTCTGCCTGGATGCTGATTGGTTTCCTTGGAATCATATCGACAGGATTAATGTGGTTGCTGCAAAAGAAAGATTTAACAAATCACTCTCACTCAGACAATGTGAAGGTTGGGGCTTAATCTATATGGTAAAGGGGCCGATCCGATAAGTCTCCAAAATATAACAGATAAAGAAAGTTAATATGATATGCTCCCTATTAGGTAGACAGATTAAAAAATAAATCTGTTTATCTGTAGGGAGCTTTTTATATATAAATTCATAGTTGATAATTAGCTAATCAATACTTCATCTTTTGAAACAATTTTCCACCCATTTGCCACCAACTTCGCTATGTAGTCGTCAAGACTAATTTCCTCCATTTCAATAGCAAGTGGATGAAGCGATACATAGCATTCATTTTTCTCATATTGAACAGTTACTTTAACAACTTCATACCCATTATGAAATCTCGTGTCAAAACCGGGATCCTCCATAATATCTCCTTTAATAGGGCGGAAAGCTGATTCAAATGTTTTCATTACTATTTCACTTCTTCCATGTTCTTTTGTAGATGTTAGAAAGATGAGCAATTTGATTTTCATGCTTTCACTCCTTTATATATAGTTCAAACTTTTGCTAAGCGTATCACTTCAGTAGAGCTAAAACAACAAATTGTAGCTTTCTCCATGCTTTGCGAACATTCAATAATAAAGTAGGCGATTTGCTGAATCCAAACCCTTGTACGATAATATATATGGTTACTAATGGTTCGTTGAATGTATTTTTAACGCTTCTAAAATATGGTCAAAAAGATACAATCCCTTCTATCTTTAATTTATAATAGAAGAGATTGAAGTTTCTTTTTAACAAGATCGTAAGGTAGGTGCAGTATGGATCAACAGCAATTATATTTTTCAAGTGCAATTGGCAGTCAAAAACCAGAAACCATTCGTAATAAAGCAGCAGCCTGCCCCTTTTGCCATAGAGACGAGCTTACCGATATTATTGAAATGAAGGGAAAGATCATTTGGTTAATGAATAAATATCCCGCCCTTCAAGATACCTATCAAACGGTCATAATTGAAACGGATCAATGTAACGAGGATATAAGGGGATATGAACAAAAGCATATGCGTGAATTAATACGCTTCAGTATTGCCAAATGGCTTGAGGTGGAGAAGACGGGTGAGTACGAATCTGTTATCTTATTTAAAAACCACGGCCCCTTCTCAGGAGGCAGCATTCAACATGCTCATATGCAAATAATTGGAATGAAGCATGTGGATTATCATAAGAATATGGCTATGATTGATTTTGAAGGCTTAGAGATCTACAAGAAATCCGGTATAGAGTTAAATGTTTCAAAATATCCTATCATCGGTTTTACCGAATTCAACTTAATATTACATACACTAGATGAAATGAATGATTTTGCTGATAAACTACAAATCCTTGTTCGTTATATTTTAAATGGGTTCCATAAGGGATGTACCAGCTATAACCTTTTCTTTTACCATTTTCATGACCTGGTTATTTGCAAAGCCATCCCGCGCTTTGTGGTATCCCCTCTTTTCGTTGGATATAAAATTCCACAGGTTCTTATGGAGGACCGACTTGATATAATTAAGCAGGATTTATCCAGGTTGCTCGTCTAGGCAACCGTAAGTCTCCCTTTTTTTGGGAGGCTTTTTTTCCGCTAGCTTAGCATCCCATTACTAACAGTACGACTGTTCTAAACTGCCAATCGAAAAATCTGTATACCCGGCAGCTTCAAACGTTAGATGACAACAAAGGCAGCAACACTTTTCCAGAGCCAACTCCCATATTTACACCGTATGTAATCTAATTTCCATAACAGATACGGACGAGTCTCAAGTCTGTGTCCATCGACGGCGATCAGCCACTTGTCCTCTTCCGTTTTCACCTGATCAATACTATGCATTCCATCCCTGCGCCAGTCATTTTCCTTTGTGCCTTTCAGCACAAGATTTATTTCATTCTCCTGATAACTGCTCTCAGTCAAATCCGTAATCTCAAAAACTCTGACAGCATGTCCATACGTTGGCTGCCCATCCTGCGTATATCGGTAAATCCTTCCATTATCGACAATCACTCTTCCGCCCAGTCTCGTAACATGATGGTTATTGCGGATAAGAGGGCTTTTTGGATGCTCAGTCCAATGTTCTGTTAATGAATTGGAATGAAATAGATGCAATTGTCCCTGTTTACTCGCAAACATCCACCATTTCTGGTTGTAATAAAATAAACTTGGATCCGCATATTTACCATCAACCATTTCAGAAACAATCTCCCATTTATCCGGAAATTGCTTTGCTTTATACAGCAGGATTTTTCCCGCTTCGATTGTTTCCGGAATCATGTAACTCTCCCCTTCATGCTCAAAAACATAAGGATAGGATAAATGATAGCTTTCTTCTAAAACCATCCTCCCATATTTCCAGGAATGTCCATCCTTGCTATGCGCAAAGCTGATAACGCCCTTCATGGTAGTTTTATCCAACACCTCAAAAAACATATAATAAGATCCGTTTCGATAAATAATAAACGGATCTGCAATGAATTCAGCAGGAATATCCGTAACATCCTCTGCTTTTAATGTCGGTGTTTTAAGTACTTTTTTGGCCGGCTCCTCTGTTACAAGCTCTGTGGAAGTAAATACTTTGATAGACCACACCCCTACAATAATCTTCCTTTTCCATAAAATTAAGCTGCCCAGCATGATAAGCAGACAACAAACAGATACCCAAACCAATACAATCACCTTTTCTTTATTTTTCTAATGAACTCCGTTGACTAACCCCCTTCAACCTACGGAGAAAATGAAGCATTACGTTTTGGATGTAAATAAATTCATCACGTTTATAAAATAGCACGGTATATACCACACAAGGTATGAGCGCACTAATACACCCTTTCGCCATTAATGAAACAAAATTTTCTCCGTGGACCACGAGGTTTGCAATCCATACCGTTAGCGTACCTGTCCCTATCGTTAGACAAGCGTAGAGTGTGTATGTTTTAAAATAGGAAAATACCTCTTGATCGAACAGATATTTATAAACTAGTCTTGGTGAATTCCAAAACACAGTGGTTAACGTACTAATAAGGGTTCCTAGAAATATTCCTGGCAAACCCATATACTTCACTAATACACAAGATGCTATTAAATTAACTCCTGCTTCCAATAATGTAAAATATTGATCTTGGACGAATATACCTCCCTTCACCTTAAAAATTAAGACGGAAGCTCTCATTCCTGTTACATAAAAATTTATCAGAATGATCCAGTACGTCAAAGGATCCAATAGGTACCCACCGCCAAGCCACCAATTAATAAATGGTTCCAACATACAAAACAAAAAAATGACACTGACAGAATATATCCAAAAGTTTAAAAAGTAGGTTACCTTGAATATGTGATATCGCTTTTCTTTATTCTCGAGGGCGATTAAATGCCCAACACTGGCACCGAAACCATCTAAGAGAGGCGCAAGGATGGTCCCCAATTGCCCCATAATCATCGTATAGTTTGAATAAATTCCTACAACAGTAACTCCTATAAAGGCCGAGATTAATAAATGATCAGTACCGGTTACACAAAAGCCTGAAATATTATGAAGAAACATGGCTTTGATATTTTTTATCAGCTGCTTCTTTTCAGGAGCATCCAGTGAATAGCGGATCTTGGTTTTAATATAGGGATAGCGCTTAGTGACGATATGTCCATTTAGCATGGTTTGGATAAGGAATAATCCAACTTCCACTGCTAAATAAAGAAGATAGTTATGGGTCCATAGTAGAATCATAATCTTTCCTGCATATCCGAGCAGCTGAAAAAGGAAATTAACGCGCATTAAAACATACTCTTTCTGATCAGCGGCAATTAAGGATATTTTATGAGCATTCAAATAGGCAATTGCATTTTTGGCTACGAATAGAAAGTAGGCAATGGTAACCGTCATGCCCACATCATGTTCTTTTAATAAATTCCCTAATAAAGGATAAAAGATAAGGCTAATTACAATTATAATTATGGCTAAAATCGCATAGGCTCTCTTATACAGCTGAATGAGCGCAATAATTTTAGGACGATCAGATAGGGCAAGTGGTTTATATAAACTATAAACAATGCTTGCTCCAATACCGCTCTCTACCAATGCCAGCATGGCCAGTACATTTGTCAGCAAGCCATTTATACCTAGATAGGTAAGACCTAAACTGTCCAAAAAGACCTTTCTTGAGACAAAGCCAAGCATGGCAATGATGATTTGCGTGCCCATTCCAATGTACATATTTTTTATAGAATGCTCCGTTCTCATTTGTCCCATCCTTTAATGGCCGCGGCTTAGTCAATCAACTGATAAAAACGATCAATATTTTCACTGCTTCCCTTTTTCTCTTTCTGCAAGTTTCTAACTATCTGTTCCCGCAACATGGGATTGATCATTAATTGCTTTATCCCTTCATATATAGCTTTCGGATCCAGCTCCACAATCAACCCATTAATTCCATGCCTTATTTGTAGATGTACGGATTCGAACCTAGTTGAGACAATAGGAATATTCAGATGACGTGCCTCCGCTATGGCCAGCCCATATCCTTCTGACCGAGACGTTTGCACATACACGTCAGCATGCTTTATATAGGGATAAGGATTTTCCGTGACCCCAAGCAGGACAACATAATCCTCTAGTCCATTCCTCTTGATAAATTGCTCCATATCTTCCTGCAAAGGACCTTTCCCAAGAATATACCAACGGAAATCCATGCCATCTCCCTTTAACAGCTTACAGGCTTCAAGCGCAAGATCAAATCCTTTCAAATAATCCATGCGTCCGATGGTTAACAGAGAAAAACCCTTTTCGTATGGATAAACCCCTTTAACGGGTTCCTCTGCTCTCCTCTTAATTTCTTCATAGTCAATCAGATCGTAAACAACCTCCACTTTATTCTGAAAGTGAGGAAATGTTTGAATATAGGTGCTCTTTGCTGAATCAGATACGGCAACAATTTTTTCATAACGATCATAAAATTTATTCTGATATGCTTGTTCTTTCGGTTCAAGTTCATAACTGGCATTTACCCAGCTGAATTTTTTTGTAGCCTCGACCTTTTCAGCTACATAAAAATTTGGAATTCCCTGTGCATAACTGATCGCAATATCATATTTTCGTGTATTTAGTCGAATTCGCTTTGATACACTCTCCCAAAAAATTCTCGCTATTTGAGGATTGTTATAGGACCTCACCCTCAGGCGTACAGAATATACGATCCTTGACCAAAGCATTCGATATTCTCTATGTCGTATGGCGTACTTGATAGCTTCGATAAAGCTGAGACTTGAAAAATACATATACGGCAGCGGCGGCTGCAGCTTTACTTCAGCCGGTACCAATTTTTCAAGAGGGCCTCCATATGCAAACAATAGCAATTCAACCGAGTACTTCGAATAATCGAGCAATGATAATAATGTAATCAAACTTTTTTCAGCACCTGCGCAGCTTAAGGAATCTATTACAAACAAAACGTTCTTCTTCATACACTTACCTCTCCATTTTTCTCCGTGACCATCATTCGTTCGAGTCCTATGGGTTTCGGAAGAATATGCATCATGCGCAGACCTTTTTTTACTAGTAAGAAGGCAATATATAGATAGGGATCGATATGAAAAAACATTAACTCTCGCCTGAGCCCCTTGTCTTTTTGCACTGCTTTATATAAGAAAGAGAAATTTTCTCTAATATATAATTCGATATCAGCACGATACATCCCAGCTGGATCTTTCTTTCTATTTCTAAGTAAAAGCTGATAATGAATCAGATGAGCTTTAGCAATTTCTTTATAAGATTCGTCTGACAAGTCACTGTAATACTGTTCTAAAAATTCATGGCGCTGCTTTAATCCTTTCAGATAATCCAAATTCTTCTTAGAATAGGAAGCAACAATGCTATCTGCATGCTGATAATAATAATAGAGGGGTTCATGTGTAATCACATACGTATCAACTTTTTGCATGACTAGATGTGACCAAAATACATCCTCAAAAAAAATACCCTCTTGAAAGGGAGTATCTTTAATAAGTTCTGTTTTATAAAGTTTCCCCCAGGCAAAATTTTTCACGACTTGATTGAGAACAAGCTCTCGCATTAATTGTTGATTATCCAAAACGACCGGCGGATTATCCTGTTGCTCGAATCGATGGTCATATAGAAAATAATCCTCATAGGCGTAATAATGAGCTGTTTGTATAACATCAGCGTGAAACTGTTCCAATCGATCAACCAAACCATCTATTAAAGCAGGGGCAATCCAATCATCGCCATCCACAAAGAACGTGTACTCACCACTTGAATAAGTCATTCCGGTATTTCGTGCATCTGAAACACCGCCATTTTGTTTATGAACCGGAATAATTCTTTGATCGTGGTCGGCATAATAGTCTATGATTTCCCCACAGGAATCAGGTGATCCATCATTGACTAAAATGATTTCAATATTTTGATAGGTCTGGGAAATCAGGCTTTCAACACAGCGCGGCAAATAGTTTTCCACCTTATAAACCGGTACAATAATGCTGACCTTTTTCTTATTCAACATAATTATTCATTCCTCTTCCTTCAAATAAAAATGGCCATTTACGATTTATTTTTCCACTTAATATACTGAACTAATGCCCGATATTCATCCATTTGCTCTTTATCAATAACCGTTGTCTTTAATTCCTCAATTAATTCTATTAACTCCTGATTCAGTTTGTGATCAGGTTCAATATTTTCCTGTACACGCAATAGTGTTTTCAAATCAGCATTTAAGACAACCGCCAGCCTTTTCAGCACTTCAATAGATGGGTTTTGATTCACTCCTCGTTCTATATTGCTTAAATAGGATTTGGATATTCCGGCGTTGGCTGCAAGCTGAGTCAGTGTCAGTCCTTTACGCTTTCGAATTTCCTGTATATTTCTCCCTATCATTTCCTCACCTCCTTCTGAAGCTCAGGTTATTGACTACTTTAATGTCATCCGCAAACAGTCAATAACTCTCTCCATATCCTCTTCTGTCATATTGGTACCTGATGGAAGACAAATGCCTTTCTCAAATAATTGTTCAGATACAGGCAAATCATCTTGATGGGCAAAAAAATCAACATCTTTAAATAAAGGCTGCATATGCAATGGCTTCCACATCGGTCTAGCTTCAATATTTTCATCTGCCAATGCCTGTAAGCATCGTGTAACATCTTCTTTATGTTCCAAAGTGAGTACCGTCAGCCAACGATTCGATAAGGTATGTTCCAGTTCAGGCAAAAAGTTCAAACCCTCAATCTCAGACAGAGCTGCCCGATACGTTTCATAAATCATTCTCTTCTTTTCAATTCTGTCCGGCAAAACCTCCAGTTGTGCCCTGCCAACCCCTGCCAGAATATTACTGAGCCGATAATTATAACCGACTTCTTTATGTTCATAATGAGGAGCGATTTCCTTTGCCTGCGTGGCCAAAAATTTTGCCCTCGCCAGAGCCTCAGTATTATTCGATATAAGCATTCCTCCACCAGAAGTAGTAATAATTTTGTTCCCATTGAAGGAGAAGATACCAAAATCACCCAAGCTTCCGCATGATTGGCCATGATAAAAGGAACCAAGGGCTTCAGCGGCATCCTCCAATATAGGCACTCCATATTTGGAACAAATGGCACAAATCTCATTCATCTTGGCACTTTGCCCATACAAATCTACAACAATAACAGCCTTAGGAAGTTTATTGCTTTTCGCCGCAAAATACAGCGCCTGTTCAAGAGCCTCTGGTGACATATTCCACGTATCCGGCTCAGAATCAATAAAGACAAGCTCCGCTCCCTGATAAATCACTGGATTAGCACTGGCGATAAAGGTAAGGGATGAACAAAAAACGACATCCCCTTTCCCCACATTCATCAAAGATAGCGCCAAATGAATTGCTGCGGTCCCAGAATTAACAGCCACCGCCCCCTTCACCCCAGCATATTCAGCGATTTCTCTTTCAAACGCATCAATATGCGGACCTGCAGGAGCAATCCAATTATCCTCAAGAGCTTTATGAATAAAGGCCATTTCTCCACCACTTAGATGAGGGATCGCCAGAGGTATTCTTTTCTTAAATGCCACCGTCTGCACTAGCTCCACCCCCTTCTTTATTCTCAATGTTTCGGGCAGGTACACCCATTGCCTTACAATAGTCAGGTACATGTTTAACAACCGCTGCTCCGGCTCCAATTTTTGACCATTTACCAATGTTGATTTCAGGGATAATAGAAGCTCCGGCTCCAACCAGGACACCTTCTTGAAGAGTAACTGACCCAGTTAAACATACCCTTGGAGACACATGGGCATAATCCCCTATCTCACAATCATGATCGACAATAGCCCCCGTATTAACAATCACATGCTTTCCAACCTTTGAATCAGCGTTAATGATGGCTCCCGGCATTACTACGGACCCTATACCTATTTGGGTACTTGGGCTAATGATGGCTTTCTGGGAAATTAGTGTACAATAGCGCTCGTCGGATAGATTTAATTTCTCAGCAATTGCTTTTCGGGTCTCATTATTCCCAATCGCAATGACTACTTTAACGTCCGGATATTGCTTCAAAATAAAATGAATAGAATGAATTGGCCCAATATATAAATCTAAAATGGCATCCAGCAATTCATACTTATCATCCAGATAGGCAATAATTTGACCACAACCGCTGGATTCTATTAATTCTTTAATCACCTTACTGTGCCCTCCATGGCCAATAACCGCATAATTCATTTCAATCACTCCTTCAGCGGACGTTTAAAATAATCTACTGTCGCCATCCCTTGTTTTGTAATGCCTTCAGAATGTATAACTTTTTTGAAGGTGAAGAATATAATCTTCAAATCCAGCCAAAAGGTACGATGGTTGACATACCATAGATCGTACGCAAATTTTTCTTCCCAGCTAATGTTATTACGGCCATTGATTTGTGCCCAACCTGTAATACCGGGTACCACCAAATGCCGTTTGGCTTCTTCTTCCGAATAATAGGGTAAATACTCCATCAATAAAGGCCTTGGACCAACAAAGCTCAGTTCCCCTTTTAATACGTTATATAATTGCGGCCACTCATCCAGACTGTATTTTCTCAACCATTTCCCAAATGAAGTCAGCCGTACTTCATCCGCTAATAAATGACCGTGTTCATCGCACTCATTTGTCATTGTCCGAAATTTATATAGTTGAAATGGTTTTGTATATAAACCGGGTCGCTGTTGCATAAAGAGGACAGGAGATCCCAATTTAAATTTGATTAGAATCGCTAAAATAGACAAAAACGGCCATAAAAAAATCAGCATGACGAGTGCCAAGCTGAAATCAAATACTCTTTTCAATTAGATACACCTCACTTGTACGGGATTATGTGTGAAAACCATTGTTCACATAGTTCGTTGGAAACTTGCTTATTTTATTAAGAAAGTAAACATATCATGGCTCCATCATCGAGGAAAAGTCACCTAAATGGTATTAAAAAGAGAATATTTTAAATGAATGTCTATCTATCATCCAATAAATTTACCAAGGGATGGACTTTCTCTAATCCCTGTTTGTTTCTCCTAGCCAAATGATTCTTGAGTACTGTACGCCCTTCAGCAGAAATCAATAGTTGTTCAATCGCATCCGCCAACCCCGTTGTCCCGCTTTCAGCAATCATTCCGGTCTCCCCATTCCTGATTTGCCCACGAAATGATGGAATATCAGTCACCACAACTGGACATCCAAGTGTAAGTGCTTCTTCTACCGCGACACAATGGGCTTCTGTTCGAGAAGGCTGTACATAGATCATAGAGTTTTTTATGTAAGGATAAGGATTTGCTTTTTCACCCAGCAAATGAAAGCATTTCTCTAATCCATACTCCTTCACTTTCTTTTCCAGGGAGTGTAGCTCAGGCCCATTTCCAATCCAATACCATCGAATTTTCACTCCACGCTCCACAAGCATTTTGCAAGCGTCCACGGCTTCCCAAATTCCTTTTTCCTCGACCAATCTGGCAACCGTCACGACAGAATTCGCCTCTGCAAACTCCTCTTCCATCGGCTCCTCTGCCTGCAATCGTATCGATGCGGGTGATACCATATTATGAATGACTTTTATCTTTGAGGAATTCTCCGGGAAGTATTCTTTTAATGAGCGACTGGCTGATTCAGATACACATACAATCCAATCGCTTTTTGCAAATACTTTTTCATCGAGTTCCGGTGCTGGCCAGCCCTGACCCATGCTGTAATGATAGTCCATATGGTTATAGACGATTTTCCGTTTTGCGTTCACCTTCTCAATCACATAATAATTGCAAAAGAAATCGAGGTAACTGACAGCTGCATCATACACTTTTTCATTCGCCGGAAGTGTCGATCGATAAACAGACCACCTTCTAGCAGTACCTACACCTCTAGATAACCTGCCGGCCAGGGCGGACAACAGCTTAGCGGCCAGCAAAGAATATTGTTTGCCTCGTACCAATTGTGGGATTGCCTGTCCAATCGGCAGTGAAAATGTTTCAAATAATGGAGGCAATAGGTTCACCTCACGAGGAACCTGCGAAAATAAAACACCACTATAATCAAATAAAAGCAAATCGACTTCGTACTTTTCATAATCCAATTGATGAAGCAGGGCCAGGAGACTTCTTTCCACTCCACCAGTTTGTAAATACTGGGCCATAAATAAAATTTTTATCTTCATTCTAAAATCACCTAACTCGCCGACATGTATAACTTTGCCCATTGTCTAACGCTATTTTCCACATCAAAACCATTCTGTAAAAATTGATCATGTATTCCTGATAAAGATGGTTTTTGCAGGGAGGCAGTACCCATAATTGCATCTGTCCAATTTTCAATCGGTTCTTCAAGCCCCAAATAAGTAACTAATCCTACTCCCGTATCCACTGCAGCAGGAACACGATCTGACACGATACATGGCGTTCCCGCACACTGCGCTTCAAGGGCGGCAATTCCAAAGCCTTCGAAAAGGGAAGGAAAGACAAAAACATCAAAGAGATACATCCATTTTGGAATATCCGGCTGTATGCCAAGGAAATGAACCGATTTTTCGACCCCTAATCTCTCAGCCTCAATCTCTACTTCCTGCTTTAACGGTCCATCCCCAACAAATATGGCTGAAGCTTTTACACCTCTATGGTGAAGATGTTGAAGAAGGCTCAGAATAAACGATTGGTTCTTAGATTCTGAGAAACGACCTACATGTCCGATTATCAGATCTTCCAATGGAATACCCATCTTCTTCCTTTCTGCTTGCCTATTTACTTCATTCAGTGATTGATAGCTTGTTATATCAACCGTGTTATTCATAATTTTTAAGTTTCGGGAATTCTCCCCAAACAAGAAGCGGCCCGCTTCATCACTGCAGGCACAATATTGATTGGCAAACATATGAATCATTCCTTTTAAAGCCCTCAGCCCCAATGCCTGCATTCCATATTCTCTTCTATTCCAACTCGTGCAATGTGAATGGCAGATGCGGATTTTCACCTTTGATAAAAAAGCAGCAAACGCCACGACGCCTCCCTGAAAATCAGTATGAACATGCACCGCATCATACTGTCCATCCTTCATGATAGATACTAATGTTTTAATATAAGGTGCAGGACCTGCCCTTCCAAGACTAGTAATTCGGAAAACCTTTCCCCCCAGTTGCCTGATTTCTGCTTCAAATTCTCCCTCTTTTAACCCATGGGAAACAAAATCAAATTGCAGCTCTTCATGGTCGATTCTGCGATATACATCCATAATCAACATTTCCGCTCCGCCTCTCTCCAGAGCACTTACAACATGCAACACTCTTCTCATTCTCATCACCCGCCGAAAAAATGACTTTTATATTCAATACCGAGAGAAATAACTTCCTCATAATAAAAGAAAACAAAATAGAAGATTAAGATTCCAAAGTAAATCAGCTTCCGATCCCTTTCTCTGAATGATTGCACAACCCACGGAATCAAGATCAGCTGATAAAGCCCGAAATAATAATAAAATCTGGCAAATATCCAGTTCTGAGTGGAGATAAGCATAAACACCAATCCTAAAACGGACATATTTATAATGACATCACTTTCAGGAAAGATTTCTCTTATCCGCTCTCTTCCCAAAAAAGCCAACAATAGAGGTACGGAGGTGACAAGCACACGCACCATGCTGGCTCCTCCTTCAGAAAAGCTTTGATAATGTCCGTATTGTGTCGATTCCAGTGCGGAGAAAAGCAATTCTGAGAATTGATTGAATCCTAGTATAAGAATCACGGATAAAAAAAGAAGCAAAAACGTCGTTTTAGACCACGCCTTGCTTCTGACAAGAAAATAGATTGGAATCATAATAATCGCACTCATATGGATGCTTGAGGCCAGCAACACAACAAAGCCATATTTTTTCCAGTTTCCTTTTATTAAAAAGGTTGTCCCCGCAAATAAAATGGCTGCTGCCAGAAATTGACGCAGCCCATTCATAGAGGTTAAAAAGAGACCGCTTGTGATAAACACATACAAGCCTATTTCGATTAAGCGGCAGTATCTATAGAGCACTATCAGGATAAGACCGTTGGTAAGCAAGGCTGTCACAAAGATTAACAGCTGCGGATTCATAGAAATGCTCTGCAGCAGCATTTGCAACATTCCAAACCCAATGTCTTTATTTTCGAAAATATACGCCCAATCCATTCTATTTATTTTGTAGGCATGCATATAGAAAAAAGTATCCCCGATATTTGAACGTAGTCCTGAAACACATACGAGTGTCAAAAGAGCGAGCAGAGCGAACAACTTGTTTGGTTTGATCGACATCGAACCAAACCCTATATCAAATGAATAAAATCTTGCCATCAAAGCAAACATCATCACTAACGCTAAATTTAAATATAATACTGTCATAACAGTCTCCCTTCCTCAACTGAAAGACAGTCCAGCCTAGGCTGCTGTTTTTCTTCTTATATAGGCGTAGAGCAAAAAACCCGGAAATAGGGCTAATCCAGTCAGCCATTTTTCAGGCGTATCCTGAAGAAATCGTTTATTCCCATCCAGCAAACTACTAGACACATAATGAATAGCCTGCCGGAATTTAAATTGCTTTCCAGCCATCGGAAGCTTCATTAATTCTGTTCGATAAAAGGCAAACCCTTTGGGATTCCGGCGATATTGGCGCAGCATATTAAGACTTGAGCCATCCGCTAAATATTCAACACAGCAAAGGACTTCATTCATCAATAGCATGTCATACTCACAATCAAGCCGGTAATACTTATAATCGAGACCGACATATCGTTCATTTTGAAATAAAGGATATGGGTATTTTTTCGTAAGACTTGTCCGATATACAAGCTTTTTATCACCTTTAATCCCATGCTTATGATAGAGATTAAATAATGTGGATTGTTCCAGATCATCAGGAAACCTAGTTCCAATGATCGTTCCATCTGAAAAGGCATCTAGCCCAATGATGCCGCCCACATGCTCACCGCCATGACACTCCCAAAAAGTGAGTATTTTTTCGACCGCGTCCATCGGCATATAATCATCTGAATCAATACATACATTCAATTCTGAATTCATTAGACGATATGCTGTATTATGTGCTCCATGCATCCCTTGGTTTTCCTGATAAACATAGCGGATGTCGACAGCTCCTTCCTCTATCCAGGAGCTGACCAGTTTTTCTGTCCCATCATTGGACCCGTCATCAATTATGAGCCAGCTGAAATCCTGACATGATTGTTTTTTCATACTATCGTAACAGGTGCCTAAACAATAGGCTCGATTGTACGTTGGGGTAAATACAGTCAATCGATTAGGAGGTACGGTCACCGACAGCCCTCCTTTCTTCAGCAGAGTTAACAAGATTGATATAAAAGTGATTCATCCACTCCGCAGTAGAACGGATATCATATCCTTTGGCAGCCAGAGTACTCGCCGGAATTTCTCTTTTAAAATCTATCTTGGCAAAATAGCTTATTTTAGTCAGCCATTCTTCCACTTTACCCAATCTGGCATATCGAATTAAATCAGCACCCAAATCTACCTCCTGAGTGATATGTTCAGACAATATACAAGGAAGGCCAGCAGCCTGCGCTTCTATGATTGTGACCGGTAATCCCTCATGAAAGGAGGGAAATAACATGAGGTCAAACGCCCTTAAAAGATCAGGAATATCATCTCGAATCCCAAGAAAAAGGACTTTATCCCTAATCCCTCTTCTGACAGCCAGTCCTTCCATTTGCTTACGCAGTGGTCCATCTCCTACTAATATAAGTCGAGCTTCAGGAAAAGACTTTAATGTTCGAACGAACACCTCAATCAGGAAAGCATGATTTTTTTGAACATTAAACCGGCCTACATGACCAAGCAACAGCGCATCATCTGCAAGATTTAGTTTTTTTCGAATGCGTAGTCTCCTACCCTCTGAAAATAAGAACTTCTCGCTCTCTACTCCATTTTTAATAATATTCACTTTCATGGAAGAGTTGCCAAACAACCAGGCTGCTGCCTTTTTCGAGCAAGCCGCATAATGAGTAGCGTTTTTTTGAATATGGGTTCCTGAATACCACTTATACGATTTGATTGCCCAACTTCCTTCACTTTCTGTATTATGACTATGCGCAATACGAATGGGAACTCCACTCTTTTTCGCTGCTTTACATACCAATCCGCTCATCTTATCCAGATGGGAATGAAGTATTTTATATTCGGGATGACTTAAAAAAAATTCTTTTAAAAGAAGCTGGTATTTAAATGGACCTACCTCAGAAATATAAGGAACTCGATGAATCATTCCTCCCATACCTTCAATTTCCTTGTCAAACACCCCGGGCTTGCATGTCAAAAAATCAAATTGAATACGGCTTCGATCGACATTTCTATACAAATTCATAATAAATGTCTCCGCACCCCCGCGATTCATATTCACTACTGCATGCAAAACTCTTATTGGGCTGTCCACGCTTCTTCCTCCATTTCATTCATATATTTTTGATAGATTCGGCTCACTTGCTGCAACACTCTGCCAACACTGTACGAACTTTCCATAATTTCTCTTCCATAAGCACCCATTTTAGATTCCATGGCAGGATCCATATAAAGCACTGCCAGTTTATTTACCATACTCTCCATATCATTTTGTTCCACAATCCAGCCGTTTTGGCAGTCTTGAATCAGTTCATTATGACCCCGGTTCCGTGTAGCAATCACTGGCAACCCGCAAGCCATCCCTTCCATTACATTAACTGGCAGCCCTTCACGCTGGCTGGCTGAGACCACAACATTACAAATTGGCAAAAGGCTATCAATATCATTCCTGAAACCCAGGAACTCCACTTGAGTAGATATCCCCAACCGTTTTGTCAGATTTCGGCAGTCTTCCTGCAACTCTCCTTCACCTGCAAGCAGGAGCTTTATATTCGGAATGCGTTCTATTAAATGGGCAACCGTATGAATCAGAAACTGGTGATTTTTATTTCGATTGAATTCGGCCGCATAAAACAGGAGATAATCTTCCTCCGAATAACCGAAATTCTGTCTTCTATCTAATTTTTCCACCTGAGGGATCGGTTTAAATTTTTCTATATCGACACCGACTCCATTAATTTTCTCGATTCTCCCAGCATTAAATGGATGCTCTTGCAGCAGTCCATAATCCTCTTCATTAATCGTAATCAGACAATCTGTATAATTGGCAAGCCATTTTTCAATCGGATAGTAGACCAGCCAATTTAAATAAGGAGCGTGTTTATAAAAATGAAACCCATGTACGGTATAGAGTACATGGGTTCCTTTTTTCCTCGCTTTTCTGGCTGCCAGCCGGGCAAGTAAACCACCCATAGGTGTATGGCAGTGAATGATTTCGTAATTTTCCTGGTCAATAATGGATGCTAGTTCAAGATAAGCTGCGCGATTTTGGAAATGGAAAGGAGACCGATGAACAGGAATGGTATACTTTTTATCCACATAAGGAAGAGTAAGATCCCCACTGGCTGCTACATGAACCATCCATCCATGCTCCTTGAACCATCTCATAACCGGCTGGTGAAAGGCCTTGAAATGATAATCTACCGTGGCGCAAAAAAGAATTGTTTTTGTCATCCCTTCATCCCCCCATGACCAATCCGGCAACCCCAGATCTTTTATAATCTGTCAGCATAAATAATCTCTCTTTTAATTGCTCTCCATTAAACCTCGCATATTCCTGAATAAATAGGTCAATTACTTCCATATCAATTGGCTGTGAGCTACCAATATAAATATGTTGAAACACTTGCTCTCCATTCATCTCATCCTGATCCAATAATTCTTCTACTAATTTCTCACCCGTCCGAATGCCTGTATATTGAATTTTAATTTCTTCCAGAGTGTATCCTGATAACGTAATTAGCTTCTTGGCTAAATCGACTATTCTAACCGGTTCACCCATATCGAGAACAAATATTTCACCGCCACCCGCAAGAACAGCTGCCTGAATACACAATCGGGACGCTTCAGGAATTGTCATGAAATAACGAACCATATCCGGATGCGTAACGGTAACTGGTCCCCCTTCCTGGATTTGCTTTTTAAATAATGGAATGACACTGCCTCGTGAACCAAGTACATTACCAAAACGTACAACCACAAACTTTGTTTTACTTTCATGATTCATATTCTGGACTACCATCTCAGCCAACCGTTTCGTTGCTCCCATAACACTAGTCGGATGAACAGCTTTATCACTTGAGATCAATACAAATGTTTGGACCCCATGCCAGTTGGCAGCTCTAGCTACATTCATCGTGCCAATTAAATTATTTTTAACCGCTTCATCTGGATTCCGCTCCATTAAAGGAACATGTTTATGAGCAGCGGCATGGAAAACGAAATCGGGCAGATACTTCCCCATCACATACATCATCTTATTGAAATCCTGAATATCTGCAATTTCGGTAATAATCTCTATATCTGCAGTATCTACTGAATGAGCTAATTCCATTTCAATATGATAAATACTCGTCTCCCCATGTCCAAGGAGTATCATTTGTTTAGGCTCAAATTTGGCTAATTGCCGGCAAATCTCTGAACCGATTGACCCCCCTGCACCAGTAATCAGGACGACCCGATCTTTGATGGTCTCTTCAATCTTTTCCAAATCCAATTGAACAGGATCTCGTCCCAGCAAATCTTCAACCTTAACATCTCGGAACTCACTGATTGGAGCATTTCCCGACAAAATTTCATCCAAACCAGGCAATATTTTCGTCACACAATTCGTACTTAAACATAGTTGATAAATTTGTGATAAGATTGCTTTTGGCAAAGAAGGAATTGCCAATATAATTTCTTCCACTCCCCATGCTTTTACGATAGACTGAATATCTTTCGCTTTTCCTAAAACCGGAATACCAAAAATATGCAGATGCTGTTTGGCAGGATCATCATCAATAAACCCGACTGGCTGTATTTGGGAATCGATATTTTTTAGCAAATGACCGGCAACCATCCTACCCGCAGAACCGGCACCAACAATTAAAATCCGCGTTTTTTTCTGACGCGAATTCAAGACAGAATCCCTGAATAATCGCCAGCAAAAGCGCGCGCCTCCCATGAACGTTAAATTCAATAGTCCTACAGCAACGAACAGACGAACGAATACATTCTGCATCAAGATGGATTGAAGGATAGCTACTGTTACAATAGAACAGGAAACCACTTTGAAAATGACAAACCATTCTTCAATACTCGCATATTCCCATGCTTTTCTATATAACTTAAACACCATTGAAAAAACCAAAGTAACGATAATTAACATGACTGCAAGTATTATTAAATAAGTCATTTCCACCGTTATATACGCGTTTACTAAAAATGTGCCGTAAAGAATAGCTGTCAGGATGATAAATGAATCGATTAGAGCGAATATCCAAAAACGCTGTTTATAACTCATGGTTTTCTCCTCCTTCTTCGTGTACTAGTTCATAAAACCCTTACCTATATGCCGCTCTACCATATAAGTAAAGGCTTTACAATTTAAAATGGATTGATCAGTGTCTATTAAAAATTTACTCATGGACACGCTGCGGAGTAAATCATCCCATACAAATATGGATACTATATAAATTAAAAGGGCATCTAACCCCTCCTCACATCACCTCCTTGACGACTGGCGTCTAAGGCTATTCACCCACAAGATGACCGAGTGTCTCCATTGATAATGGTCAGGAGACATCACCACAACTATAAAAATCTATTAAAAGCACGTTTTGTTCTATATAAAGAACTAATTGGTTAAAAAAAATACTTATTTATTTAAAACTCCTCCAATAATCGTTGCTTTCGCCATTTCCAGCATTTTACGAGCATTGGTTGCATCTTCTATGGAGGTACGATCCTTTTGAATAACCAGCAAGACACCATCACACATATGAGCCAGCAATTTAGTATCGGTAGCTTCTAAAATTGAGGCCGAATCAATAATGACCTTGTCATACTGTTCAATAGCTTCATGTAAAATTTTTTTCATTACATCAGAGCCTAACAATCCTGCTTTTGGCACCTTCCCCCCACTCGTCAAAATACCTAATGTTTCCAACCAATTAGGATAAACCGATTGCCCTAATGTCGCCTCTCCCATTAATAAATCAGCCAACCCTATTGTATTACGGATTCTAAACAAAGAATGGATTGCCGGTTTACCTAAATTCGCATCAATCAGCAAAACCTTTACTCCCTCCAATGCCATAGAGATTGCCAGATTAGAAGAAATGGTCGTTTTACCTTCTCCTTCTGATGGAGAGGTAACCAAAATAATACGAGAGTCAGTCCCCTCCTCTGAAAAATAAATATTTGTTTGAATTTCTCTAAACTCCTCCGAAATAAGCGCTCGTTTCACCGAAAATGGCCATATTTTTTTCCATGCCGATTTAAACATTATTTTTCTGTTCATAATGAAGATTCCTCACCCCTGTGGGTCACCAAGACTCTTTGTCCGTTTATACCTGTTGGACTTCGTTTCACGCGATTAATCTTTGATACTCTTCCGATAACCGGTATACCAATTATGGACTCAATATCTGCAATACTTCGGATGGAACGGTCAAGTGAATCCAGCAGAAAAGCAATTCCAATACCCACAATCACTCCCAGGCCGATTGCAGCAATTAACAGCTTGGTATGGTTTTCGTTGATGGGAGTTAAATCTTCTTTTGCATTTGAAAGAAAATGTACTTTATCAAAGTTCATTATGGAGGGTACTTCCTCTTTAAATATTCGTGCTGTTGTATTGGCAATGGCAGTTGCCTGTTCAGGATCGGAATCAACTACGCCAATATTGACAACCTGTGAATTATCAATGCTCGTCACTGTAATCTTCGCAGCCAAATCCTCCGGACTCATTGAAAGCCCAAGTTCACGACCTACCTTCTCCATGACATTCGAATCCTTAATAATTACCTGAAGAGTATTCCTCAATTCAGCTTCTGCTTCGATGATAATTGCTGCAGAAGATTGATAAAGCGGTGTCGTAAACCATTTGATATAGAATAAACCACAAATAAATGTAAGAACGGTAAAGATAGTGATAATCCATAGCCTCTTCTTTAAGACCCTAATCCATTCCCTGACATTAATTTCTTTTGAATTCCCAGGATTCATCCAATCCCCCCAATCTCCTGTATGCTACTTTATCCTCACCCAACTACTTCACCAAGAGTTTAAGAACCAAGCAGATGGCTAAATACCCCTTTCTTCTCTGCGGCAAGTTGATTGTACCGTCCTGTTTGTACAATTCGACCTTCATCGAGAACAAGCACTTGATCAGCATTGCGAATGGTTGACAGCCTATGGGCGATAATGAGGATTGTCATCTTGCCTTTTAATCGATCGAGTGCATCTTGGATTTTGGCTTCATTTTCTTGATCCAAAGCACTTGTCGCTTCATCCAAAATAAGCACAGATGGTTTTCTGAGTATCGCTCTTGCCAACACAAGTCTTTGCCTTTCTCCTCCAGAGAGACGAACACCCCGATCTCCGATTAACGTATCCAAGCCATTCGGCAATTTACGGACAAACTGGGCAGCTGCCGCGAATTCCAGCGCTTCCCACAAATCCCCCTCTTTTGCATCCGGGCAGATTAACATAAAATTATCTCGAATACTTCCATTAAATAGGAAAGGATCCTGTGGCACGTAACTGATATTTTGCCTGAACAAGTATCTGTTCTCTTCATTCACCTCAGTCCCACCAATAAAAATCTTGCCTCCATCTGCTTTTAATAGACCCATCAATAAATCGATTAACGTACTTTTACCTGCACCTGATCTCCCAACAATGGCCGTCGTTGATTGAAACGGTATGTTAAGATTAATCGTTTGCAAAGCATAGCGTTCCGAATCTGCCTGATAGCGATAGGAAACATTTTGGCAAGTAAGATCGCCTTTAAAGTAAAAATGATTCCCTTGAACTGTCGGTGCCTCATTCGATGATTGGCATTCCTCCAATAGGTTTGTTAATGAATCAAAAGCAGGAAGTGCCGAAGCAATTTGTTCCATACTGTACTGGATGGCTGTAAACCTTGGCCACAATCTTGAAAAAATCAAAACAATCACAATCAGTTCCTCAGGTGCAGAATGAAACATATTAAGAGATAAATAGATAAAAAGGGCAACTAATAAAGCTTGGGAAGATTTATAAAAAAATTGCGATTGTGCCTGAACATGTGCATTTTGCATACGTTCATGTTTATACTGATCATTGAAATTGTTTAACCACTTGCTCATCGAGTGTTCCAATGAATTACTTTTAATTTCTTTCATACCATTTAAATGATCCGATATAGATCCATAATAGGACCGGGCAATTTCCGTTGTCTGATTCCCTATTGCTTCTGACTTTTTAATATATCTCCTTGAAAACAGAGCCAGCACGCCTCCGCAGCACAAAACGAAAAATGTAATTTCAGGAGACAGCCACAAAGCAATTCCAATTTGAATAATCGTGAAAACGACTGAAGTAGCCAGGAGCAAGAATTGACTGATACCCACACTCACTCTGTTCAATTCATCGGTGAGGCTGTTCAATAAGTCAGAACGCCGTTTCTTCAAAAAAAACAACCAATCTGCCCATAGTAAGGATTGATATATTTTTGTGCGCAGATGATTGGTGTACCCAACATAAATCATTCTGTTCTGAATCGTTAATTTCTTTTGAAACCAGTTCTGCCCTGTAATTATAAGTACATAGATAACTAAAATGATAGCTAACCCAATGGCAACTGGTATCTCTTCAACAAATGCAAACCATTCGCTAAAGGGCATAGCCTTACCTGCCTGGTTAATCATACCGCTCATCTCAATCATCGGTATAAGCAGGAGGATGCCGATACTCTCTATAAAACTAACGAGTACCATCCCAAGTAAATTCACATATAGGATTTTACCTGCATACGTCCGCAATTCCTGGATAAACATCCATAATGATTTCATCTGTGCTCTCCCCTAACTAAACGAGCTGCCTCCACATCCACAAAAACGGCCGCAGCGGAAAATATAAGAAATGCAGTGCTTTAGGCAATGGCAATGTCTTGGCATCATCAATACAAGGATAAAGAGCTCCAATCATTCGAAAGGCCTTCTGCCTTCTCGTCATGATAGATTGATAGTAGCCATTGGCATTTTTGGCAAACCGTCTTGAAAGTTTATCATCATGGATATCAATCTCATTCATAATTAAAAAGAGGGCATCTTCAGCTAATTGATACGATCCTACCGTCACATGACTGACGAGAGGAAGCTTCTGATCTATTAATTTTTCTGCCAATAATTGCACCTGGGCAGCGATATGGGTTACCTCATATCTCCGCTGCATCTTTTTTATCACTTGCCAATCTTGAATTTGCTTGGACAAATCTGCAACATCAAGCAACCAACGTATGCGGAACCATCCATGACGTGCACCATGAATCATCAAAAATAAATAAAGATCTTCTGTACCGAGTAAATAAATTGGTTTTTTGGTCAAAGAACTGATATTCCTCCGGTTCCAAAGTTGGTCAAAACTCGGTTCTTTCGCTCCACCTGGATGCAGCTTCCAATGAAGCTCTATTTTTTGAAAGGTTGTGGGATGTTTGTATTCCACATGATGGTTTTTCCATTTCCAATCTCCTAAAACCGATCGTTTATACCCATCCCTTTCATAGCCTCTTTTAAGGAGGATGGCATCTGCCTTTTCAAAGTCCTTTAAAGGAATTAATAAATCTAGATCATTGGAGGTGCGCATCGATAAGTTTCCATATAGTTGAAAAGCAAGTGCAGGACCCTTCAGAAATAAACAACGAATCTCACTCTCTTGAAAAATACTTGATATATGTTCCATTTCAGCACTCAATTTCATCATTTGAAAGGTATTTTGCTGATAAAGATTCCGGAGCAGAGCCATCGTTTCCTGAGGAATTTCTTCACCCAAATCACCATTTAGTTTTTTATAGATAATCGGATACAGTCTGTGGTGCTTCACAACCTCCAGAAATACATGCCAATTAATCGAACTCTTCATTAACTGTTGAATGGAAGTCCCGTCATTTTTGATCAAGGCGAGCATCAGATTCAGCTCTTTGGAAAAACCAGTTGTTTGCAAAGTCTGTTTATCCATTATTTCTCCTCCTTTTGATCGCCCATTCTCTTAGCAAAAGTCCCCACCACCGTATATCTTTCCTTCCCATTTGCCCCAGTCACAAAGTATAATCCACTCCGCAGCCAGGCATGGGCTTTCATCTTACCTTCCTCATCTCTTGCTGTTGCCATATAGAGAGTACTGTCAATGCCACGACGCTCAAGCATTCTCATTCCTGCAATCGCCATCACAAGACATTTACTTTCCCAAAATGTATATCTGCTCATTGTTTCCAGACTTTTAGATACGGACTGCAGGATTTCAGTATGGGCTGGCACATAAGATAGAGGTGTCTCCTCCATTTTACTGCCGAGGGTTGGGGCAACCTTGGAGAAGGGCAAGCTCTTTTGGATCCGGGCCACTCCTAAAAAATAATATGCTTCCAAATACATCGAGAAAGTTTTACCATCTAAAGAGAGCAAGGTCCGTGCTTTCTGAATGAAATTCATGAACAAAACTCCTTAGGATGTAATGGTTTGATTGATTAACTCTTCTTTTATTAACAGTTCCAGGAATGTATGAACCTGACTTTCACATTCTTCACGGCTCACGTCATATTCTTCTCTCAATCGATCCACAAGCTCCTTGATAGATTTAGGTTCCTCCAACAACTCCCAAATCAGTCCGCCGACTTCACCCAAATTATAATATTTACCATTATGGACACTTAGCATTACTTTTTCTCCATCCATATCACTGACCATATTACCTTCCTTTTGAATAAACTTTTCGGCTGTCACAGCTTTTACTTGACTACTCATTCTTTCCTCCCCTTCCCTGTTATATATGTAATTTTTTCAACTAGTTCATACACGGAAAATGTTGAAATCGGCCGTTTTAACTGATAAATAGTCAGTTGATTACTTAATTCGATCGAACGAGCGAAATGCCAATCCATTAATCCAAGCGGTTTTAAAAAAAGATTACGATATGTGTGCCTATACAAGGTATGCAGCCGTTCTAACCCTTTCACCGGAGTGATGGAAACATCACTCTCATCGACAGGCAATAGCTCGATAACACCGGCAAGCGATACAGATTTTTGCAGATAACCCTCACGTACCGGTACGGAAAATTTCGTTTCCCTTCCATATAAAGGTTGATAATCTGAGGATTTCATTCCAAAATGATCCAATGATTCCTGCCAAAGCTTTTGGGATGGATAAGATGGAATGACCATTGGGCGATCCCCGGTAAAACAAATTGGAATAACATCATCGCTTAACAATTTAAACCCCTGACCCATAAAGGCCGAAGCCAACGTGGATTTTCCGGCACCCGACTCACCGACTATGGCATATGCTTCACCATCAAGCACGATGGCGCTTCCGTGAAATGGAAATAGATGGTGCTGCATTAGAATAATTCCCATACAGGTTCCCAACACATAGAGCCTGATTTCATCTTCATCTGACCCCAGTAGCGGAGAGATACTGATAGTTTTACCAGCTTCAACAGCAAAGACGGCTACCTCTTCAATTTCAAATAAAACACGATTGCCTCTAACCGAATATCCTTTTTCTTTATCTAAGGTCTGGTTCCATTCATCTAGTAAATGTTCATACTGTATGACGATATCTAATGGAGAGCTTGATTGTTCAATCTGAATTAACTCTGGCAGCTTCATCGCACTCGAGATTGTAAAACCAAACGCTTGATACATCATTTGTTTCAATACCTGAACCAACATCATCACTCCATTTTTTTAAAAAAAGCCCTTATACGCTAAATTTGTATAAGGGCACTTTTCTTTTCAGTACAATCAGCTTCCTCTATGTCCGCCGTTAAGCTCTCCACCACTAAAAGTCATTTTTACATCAAGAACCTGTAGATTCGGTTTTTGCCATTCCTTTTTCATTCCTTCACCCCCTTATATGTATATATGTTCTTTATTTAGAACAACACAGGCATAATTAGCCTATATGATTCTAATATTGCACTGGATTATGCGATATTTTCATAAGGATAATCCAAATTACAACCAGTCTTTCAAACTTCTTAAACTATTTTATAGATAAATAGTCACTAGTTCTTTATAGAGAACTAATATAACCTAAAAATATCATCTCTAGTATATTCTGTCAAACAAATTTTTCAAAAAATTTAAAAAATGTTTTAAAAAACAAAAAAGACCTTTTAACTGACAAAATTCGCATTCAAAATGATTGTGATTTGGATATTTACAGTATGATCCTTCAGCTTAGGTGCGGTATCTTTTTATTGGGAGTAAAAGGAATGGAAAGGATTTAAAAATTTGTTTCTATGTGAGGATGATAGATTTATATTTCTTCAGCAGTGAAATCACCTTAAATACCTACCCAACAACCAAAATTCATCTTGACTTTATTTGTCTAACCCTTTATATTAAATATTGTTCCATTACATATTAATCTGATTCCGTAGCTCAGCTGGGAGAGCACCACCTTGACAGGGTGGGGGTCGCTGGTTCGAACCCAGTCGGGATCATACCAAAACCCCTTGATATATCAAGGGGTTTTTCTTTTTACTCATATATAAAAGCCTTTCATAATAGTCATAAAAGTGGCGGATTGGTGGCGGATTTTAAATAACGCAAAAGTATTAAAGGTAAATAAAACAAACACCATAAAAAATAAAGGCTGTTTTCGCAAAGATTGTTGCTAAGGACATAAAAAAGAGACAGCTTTTTTTACTTCTCAGTTGTTCAACTAAAGCCCCTTTTAGTTGAATAAGGAAGTTACTCTATTTTTATTTTATTGTATAATTGTGTTATTTATTTTGGGACGATACCTAGCAATCTTCTACCCATTAGCCATATTGCAACACCAGTTCCCCATAAGATTAAGGCAGAGCCAAATCCCACTACAGACATAAACGCATTGATCTGATGTTCCCCCAGTGTGACTTTCTCAGGTACAAACAGCAATGTAATAATAGCAAGTAAACAAAGGAGTGTACCTGTAAAATAATAGAGTCTGACTTGGAAAAGAGGGGCCAATGGGAGAAAATGAACACCGACAATAATAGCGATAACGACAGGTATAAGTTCAGAGTGACTAGTAGCGTTACTGACAGCAATCGTAATTGCTATAGCCAAACCCTCTGCCGCAAAAATAATGTTGAACCAAAACCTTGTACGCTTCCCACGCCTTAAGTCTGCTTTTGAAACCTGATTTGTCAATTCTCGCGATGCGCGCATTAATGAAACACCGCCGATAAACAGCACTATCCCTACGGTAACAGCAACAACTAACAATAATCGAACTCCCCAGCCGTGTAATCCCATAATTCCTGTGTATGCCCAAAGAGTACCAAAGAAAGCCATAAAAAATACACCAGATGCCGTTCCCCGTACTGCAGCACCAGGAGCAGCTCTTGGTGTTTGTGTCACAAATATGAACCTCCTTTCAGTCTAAATATGTGTTCATTACAATCGCATATCATCCTACATTAGTATTTGGTTTAGTTCATTCGGAAAAATCCTATATACCTTATTATAGTTATATTCATTTAGGCGATTTACAGAACTATTCTGCCCCGTTTCTACAACAAGGAGTACAACAGAAAAGGGCATCAATCCTTCTTAGGAACAACGCAGCCATTAGTAGGAAAAAACCTTATATTTTTACTCCTTTTGAATCACCATAATGGTCTACAAATTTTCTTAATTCCTCTAATGTTGAGGTTAAAAAACTTTGGTCATTTTCTATTTCAAATTGTAGTTCATTTTCCACATATGCTTTTTCTTTAAAGGAACCCTGTATAACAACTTGGCCTAAGCGGTTAAATACGACCTCTAATTCCAAAGAATTTTCGTAGTTTGAAAAAACAGCGATCCCGTTAAGTTCACGATAGCACTTATCTAATTGCTTATAAAAATCATATACATCACCAGTTGTAAACCACAGTTCACCTAAAATATAATAATTTCCACTCTTAATTTCAATGATACCCTCAGCTTCATAGCCACCAAAATGGCTTGTGTCTTTAGGAAAACCACTTGCATTTTGGAGTTCAATCCGGATTATTCCTCGCTTGCCTGTAATAGTAAACCCATTCATAATTCCAACTCATTTCCTAAAAAGCTAATGGTTAATAATACACTTAACAATTTAAAAATTCAATTTTCTTCTTCCGCTAACCTGCCCCGTTTCTACAATAAGGGATTCAACATAAAAAAGCATTAATCCCTCTTGGAACAACGCCTTAATTATTTTGTATCAAAGCATTGATAATAAGTTTTTGAAATAAAAGACCAGGTTAGAAAATATAATCGCTGATATCACAGCTATAAATGTGAACTTAAATGATGGTTCTATTAGCTTTTCTAATTCATAAATTTTATCGCCTATAATAATTATGAATGAAATCATTATTATGAACCAAGCAAAAATATGTTGATTGTTATAATGAATTAGTCCGCTCGTTTTTAAGAGTAATAATAATAAAAAGTAGTAAAAAAACAACTTAGCTTTGATCATCTATCGATTCCCCTATGTCTGAGTTTCTGTTATTCATTCCTTAATAAGCTAACCTGCCCGTTTGTGACACAAGACATATTAATGTTTATCACGTATCTCCTTTAAAAGATCTATGACCATAGAATCTTGTTTTTGAATCGACTTTAAACTCTTTTCTATCGTACTTGTAGAGATAAATAGAACAATTAAAATGGCTATTCCAACAAAGAACAATCCACTCTCCTCCAAACTAACACTTTTGTAATAGTTTTACCATTTAAATCATTCTACAACTATCCTAATTGAGCTAACCTGCCCCTTTACTTCTATAAGAAATTCAACACAAAAAGACATTAATCCTTCTTGGACCAATGCCCTAATTAACCGTTTTTTAATACTTAAAGAATTAGAACGTAGGAATATCAGTTTACCTAACATATTCCCTATTCTCTTTACACATTTCTATTGATGATTTCTTTTCTCCATTTCTTCAATCTTTCCCTCTAACTTTTTCACTTTATCCATTTGTTGATAAGTAAGAGAAAGGGCTATAGCAGCTAGGGAAAGGGCAATCCACTCCATCGTATTCACTCCATTACTATTTATAATGTTTAACCTATTTTTCTATTCCCTATAAGTAATATCGGCCCAAATATTATTTTTAGAATACTATTCGTGAGAATCCGATGTTAATTCTTTGTAACCTTGACTAAAGTTATTGCAGAAAAATCATAAGCTGAAGAAGAACTATCTTATAGATTTTCTAACCTAATCAGCCACTCTAACGTATATCTAGGCTGATTCTTCTTCCGCTATCCTGCCCCGTTTGTTCCATAAGAAATTCAACACAAAAAGGCATTAATCCTTCTTCTTGGATCAACGCCCCCTTATGTTTAAGTATTATTTATCACAAACATAACCCTCCCATTGACTAGGAGGGTTTTTTTTAATAAATTTATTAAAGACCAACATTGTCAGCTGCATAAGTAGCTTGCTCAGTAGTAAAGCCATCAAATTTAAGCTGCTCAATTAAACCACTTCTTGAGAATGCCATAACGCTTAGATAGTTTTGAGCCGCTGCAACAGCCTGTGAATCCCAATCCACTTTATCTTCAATATTTTCTACTGCATATGTAGCATCAGCATTAGAAAAGCCATCAAATTCTAACTGTTCAACGAGTCCGCTCTTTGAAAAGGCCATAACATTTAGGTAGTTCTCAGCAGCTTTAATAGCTTGGCCTTGTGATGCTGTTTCGGCAGCTTTCTTAGCTTCTTCAGCTTCTTCGGCTTCTTGCTTAGCTTTTTCTTCGGCTTCTTTTTTAGCTTTCTCTTCTGCCTCTTTCTTAGCCTTTTCTTCTGCTTCCTTCTTAGCCTTCTCTTCAGCTTCTTTCTTGGCTTGTTCTTCCTCTAAGCGTTTTTCTTCCGCTTCTTTAGCTTCAGCTTCTACCTTTTTCTGTTCTTCTTCAGACATCTTGAACCAAGGGGCTGCTTCATCTACCTTAGCTTGAAGCTTTTTATTTTCATCACTTAATGAGGAATTCAAATCTTCAGCATCGCCCAAATCATTACTTGTCTGAACATAGAGATCTTCGAATTTACCGCACTCCGTAACAGCTTCTTCCAGTTCGCCAGTAGAGGGGCCAGCTGCTGTACCGATAGTAAATGCAATAAGTGCTGTTAAAATGTACTTCCATTTCGTTTTTACAAATACCTTAACTTTCTCCATTTCCTTCTACCTCCCGTAATGATTGTTTTTGACCTATCTCTTCAAGTGTGGGTAGGTCAACACTCATCTCATTCAAAAGCTTTTACTATAAATGCTCATTTTCTCATTTACCACTTTTCTACCTAACAACAACCTAGATATTATTTCCATATATTAATAAAGCTTAATGAAGGAACCTCCAGAATAAATCTTAAGGGTTTATTTTACAGGGATTTTATTAAAAAAGTTCTAAAATGATAACCATTATGGCATTATAAATGGTATACAAAAATAAAGAAACACGCTCCAAAACGGCGTGTTTTCTTTATTGTAAATACTACTTCTTCTTTAACTAACCTTCCCCTTTAGCTGCATAACAAAAAGAGTGGTTATGCTTGCTAAGAATTTGAGATAATCTATTTATTTAGCTACGAGGCATTGTTTTGTTGCACTTTATATGGAGTGGGAAAGAACTAAATAGATAATACCCAATACACTTATACCTACTTACCCTACTATTTATAGAACCTATATTTTCCATTCAAAATAGATTAAACTAGATAAAAAGAAGTGGACACCAGAAGAGCCCATGTTAAATTGCCGCCGATACCAGATTCTAACTCAACCATAAAACTGAGGAAAGAAAATGAGGAGTTGATTCGACGATTAGAATACTTAGATAGGAGAGAAGAGATTTGACTATTTGTTTTTAGAAGAATAATTGAATGTATTTGCAGACGGCATAAGTATTAAATTTTAGATAGTAGAAAGAGAGTTGATCTTAATATGAGAGAAATAAAGACCGAAGCATATCAGTGGGTAATCTCACTTTATAAAAAGTACTCTTTAGTAAAAGATAAAGAGAGTTTCATGGATATATTATTATATTTTAAAATCGTTGGATTTGCAGATGAACCAAAGGTTTATATAAAGCCCACCAAGGTTGGATTAGAATTTGGTTATGAAGCTACTCAATGGGATGGATATAAGGCTTTTCCATTACCAGGTATATATAAGACTAATACACTCTCATGGGAGACCCTGCACTCATTAAATGAAACGAAACAACAAGAAGAGATTCTAAATTATGTTATGGAGACAATCACCTTTAGGAAAGCACAGTATAACAAATGCCAATTCTGCGGTGAAAGTCTTGGAACGGAGCATCTATTCGATAAGGATACTTGCCACGGTTGTGCTACCGAGCATTACGGTGTGCTCTATTAAATAGTTTATCTAAACGGTTGCCTTTTATGGTTTGATACTTCTTCAGATATTTGAATGTTTTTAAATCATTTCTGTATAGGGATGCTCCTTTGAGGATTCCTCAAGGGCTTTCACATTAGAATACCAGAAATATATAAATAATATAGTAAAGAAAGATGAAAATGCATATGAAGATGAAACCTTTGTAATGATGGTAGATCAATTAAAGTTATTAAAAGAATTAAATGGCGTTTCTTGAATGAAACTCCTCTCTACCTATTAAATAAAAAAATCCCCATCTATATTATATAAGTAAGATAATTTACTACAGAGTTGCAGTTGTAAGGAAAGTTACAGTGTAGTTTCTGTTTTAAATTAGGGATTATTCAAACGCTATGCTATACTTAGCCTACCATTTGATTTACTAGTTTCATATATTTGTTGCATCAGCTTTATTCATTTATTGAATAGGGCTTTTTTATTGACCAAATTTATTTAAATACAAAAATAGACCCTGCATATGCAGGGTCTATCATTAGCTTTTATTAAGCTTTTTGAACGTTTGTAGCTTGTGGGCCACGTTGTCCTTGTTCTACTTCAAACGTTACACTTTGACCTTCGTCTAAAGATTTGAAACCATCGCTTTGGATTGCTGAGAAATGTACGAATACGTCTTCTCCGCCTTCACGTTCGATAAATCCAAAACCTTTTTCTGCATTAAACCATTTCACTTTACCTTGTTCCATAATTGTTGCCTCCTAGTGTGGATGTCCACACAATGTATTACTATCCTTGCTCAAATACCTTAGACGAAAATCAAAATCTCTTCTCAATCTGAAACCGAACAAAAATAATTCTTCTTTAGAATAACAGATAAGTTTCAGAACAGCAAATAATAAGACTCTTACCTTTCATCTTCAACTTGTTTTAATCTTTCTAAGTGTTGGTTTTTGTTTTACATTAATTTGTATACCATTTCTTCGTATACGAACAATAGACCTAAATATTTCTTGAAATTGAGTTTTAGATCTATTTCTATTTGTTGTTTAATAGATTTGCTCTTGTTAAAGTAAATCTGAAAAATCGGCATATTGATGTTATTCAACAAACAGTTATCCTCTAAAGACAGTTATTCACTTTTTTTTAGGACAAATAGCATCAATCTATACGAAAATACCCATTAATTTAACAGAACATAAATATTCTGATTTGAATACAATGTTGTATGACTAAACTAAAACCACAAATTAAGTTGGTGATTCGAATAGAGAACAAATCAGAGATTACAACAGGCGCAACGTGGGTAGGAGCTGTTGGCAGGATTGTAACTGCCATTGGAAATACAGCACCTATATCACTCAATAATAAGGTCTCATCTGATATTAATTTAGTTGGTTACAATCTTCAGCTTGCGGCGACAGCAGTACTGGTTGACATGGAGAGGGGCCTTTCACTAAATAAGGTTGGTAATATAATTCAAACGGGCGGATTGTCTGCCGAAGTGGCCGGGTATATCCTTCCATTTAATGATTCAAACTCACAACAAACCATATTCAATCTAGGAAATGAAGGACAAGCATTAGGGACCGCTTTGTCTTTTATGTATACGGTGAAAAGAAGCATTACTCTTGTTGATCTATATAATGCCTTCGGAGGTCTATTGCAAACAATTGGAATTAATATATTGGTATTAGCAGGATATTTGCCTTCAACCAGCTCAAAAAAACAGCAGTTTAACTCAATAGGCAGCTGGTTACAAGCCATTGGTTCTATCATCCAGGCAATTGCTCAGAGTATGAGTGAATCGGGTCAGCCCGAATATCAGTATATTAATTAGTTGAAAGCAAACTACAGATATAATTCTATTTCTATCTCAATAAAGTTTCCCAAAAAATGCAACAGATTTATTGGGATCCCTTATCTATTAGGCAGACTATTAACAATACTTAAGCGCTCCAATAGGAAGAACGCTTTTCTGTAGTCACAGTAGCAAACCAGATTCCTATAATTTTTTGCATGGAACTTCTTTTATTATTGGGCATATATTGTTTTAACTTAATTATAGATTTACGGGCGAAATGAATGGTAAATTCAATCAAACAATATGGGCATGTTCTTCAATTGGCAGGTGGTAATTTAGTCTATATATCAAATAAAATTTATCCGAGATTTACCGATAATGGTTTAATCATAAATCCAGAACAATACTATTTAGATTTAAAAAATGCTGCGATTGTTGCACGAACTAGCGTTCATTGTTTAGAAAATACAATTCCTCCATCATTTTTAAACAATAAACATAGTCAATTAGCGTCTTCCTTCCAAGGGATTTTAAATTGCTTAAACGACGTATTTAATACTGAAAGTATGAATCGGTTTTTTGAAATAAATGAAACAAAACTAGAGAAAGATTTAAAAAAGGATTCAAGAGGATTTAAATCAAACTATTTTAAAAGTAATGGAGAAAATCAGACTACAATCAAGTAGGTGATTATAGTTGATTAAAAAGGACTTGGAAAATCAATTTATCGAATCTTTGCCGGTAGAGTTTGGAGATAAAGTAGATTTATTTGGTCAAATGATCGTCACAATAGGTAACCTTTTTACAATCCTCGGCATCAGCTTTGAAGCTGGCGAAATTGGAGAAATTGAAGAAGAAGAGCAATTAGAAAATACAGCAGATTACCCTCTTTCACCTGACCAAGACGATGAATCTAATTTAGGCTTTATCCTAGCATTAATTGGGGCTAGTACTATAACAATTGGTGATTTAGTATCAATGGGCGGAGCCTTTCTAGATATAAAGCAATCAGAATTAAATGAGATAAATGAGCAAGAATACAGAAAAGAACAAAACAAACAATTTAGTAATATCGAGAATCAAATCACCCTATTACAAAATGATATGAATACTTTATTTTCATTGTTTAATTCATTAAAAAGTGAGGTTATTTATATACAAAATTTTTTGTACACTAGATATAATTGAATGTATTTCACACTTCTCCTTCCCCTAATGTATTCTTTTACTCGTAGATTTATATACCTGTTGCTAGTTTCTCCCGAGAAAATAAAGCATTTATATACTTATCTTGTTAACTGCCCTTTACTACCATAAGAAGTTCATTATAAAAGGACATTAATCCTGCCTAAGATTAATGTCCTTGTTCGTACAATGAGTACCTATCTTGGTTCAATATGAATATGAACATTTTGTATATGATGTTTTTCCAGTAAACTGTTCTCTATTTCTTCAGTGATTTGATGACTATCAAAAACAGTGAGATTGTGGTCGGTTACAATAACAATATCCACAAATGTTTGATTTCCGTGGGTTCGTGCTTTAATGCTTTTCACTTTTTCTATATTAGGATTCTTTTTAACGGTTTTCTCTATCGCTTCTAATTCTTCAGTTTCAAAACCGTCTGTAAGTTCAAGTGCAGAATCCTTAAATATTTCGATAGCAGTTTTAATAATAATTAACCCCACTATAATTGCGGTAACCGTATCCAGCCAGTGAAAACCAAATCGAGAACCAATAATACCAATAAACGCTCCAATACTAACAAGTGCGTCAGATAAATTGTCCTTTGCTGCAGCTTTCACTGAAGAACTCTTAATTCTCTTGGCTAAATTGCTGTTATATAAATAAACAAGAAACATAATTAAGGAACTGGCTAAAGCAACCCATCCAGTAAACAGATCTGGTACGTCATTACCTGCCATAGTTAAACTTTTAACACCTTCGACAATAACCTGAATACCTACTGTAATCATTATGAATGCCGCTACAAGTGATGCAATTGTTTCCGCACGATAGTGCCCATATCGATGGTTATTATCAGGTGGCTTTCTAGCTATTTTCAACCCAACTAACACGGCTATCGATGCCATTACATCTGTTGAATTATTTAATCCATCAGCGAGGAGTGCTTCAGAATTCCCAAAATAACCAATGATCAATTTAGAAATAGATAAAATGATATATGTGATAATACTAAGCCAGGCACCTTTTTCACCGGCTTTAAGGTTATCGTATGACTCCATTAATAGTCCTCCAATATAGAAAAGGTCAAGTCTATGTATTATACATTTCAATAGTAAGCGTGTCTATAACTCCCATTTTCTCTCACGCCCTTTTTAAATCAGGAATTACTCAAGTGCTGTGCTATACTTAGCCTGCCATTTGCTATTACAGTTTCATTCGTTTGTTACACAAGCTTTATTCATTTATTGAATAAGGCTTTTTTATTGACCATTATATTGATTAAAAAACATAAATAGACCCTACAGATGTAGGGTCTATCATTAGCTTTTATTAAGCTTTTTGAACGTTTGTAGCTTGTGGGCCACGTTGTCCTTGTTCTACTTCAAACGTTACACTTTGACCTTCGTCTAAAGATTTGAAACCATCGCTTTGGATTGCTGAGAAATGTACGAATACGTCTTCTCCGCCTTCACGTTCGATAAATCCAAAACCTTTTTCTGCATTAAACCATTTCACTTTACCTTGTTCCATAATTGTTGCCTCCTAGTATGGATGTCCACACAATGTATTACTATCCTTGCTCAAATACCTTAGACGAAAATCAAAACTGCTTCTCAATCTGAAACCGCCGAACAAAAATAATTCTTCTTTAGAATAACAGACCTATTTCATAATAGCAAACAATAAGACTCTCACCATTTATCTCCAACTAATATTGTGAATTAATCTCCTCCAACAGAAACTGTTTGGTTAAGTTTCATTTAATTAGACTCGTCATACAAATACGCCTTGGAGGAACGTAGCATCCCTGGCGTATAGATCCTATTAAATTTGGGGACATCCCCTTTAAACACTCTCAACACCCCCCAATATTTCAACAATGATCGTATCCTTTACAATAAAGACTACTTGCCCCATGCATACATCCTCGAACGTATCATAAATTCTGCCTGCACTGCGTGTTCCTTTTGCGACTGTCTGATAATTATTAGCCACATAGCCAACCTTGCCAATTGTATCAAGCTCAGCTTGAATTGCCTCATCATCATACTTATTATCCAAGTCTTTTCTTAAGATAATCTTCTGTCCCACCTTAAAAATATCTGCCCCAAAATAATGACCAACACCTACAATTGATATATATTTCTCTGCCATTCCTAACCCCTCCAAGCTACACTTTTTATTACTTTACTCTCTATTAATATACGAATTTTACTGAAATTAGTTTCAATATTTCACTCAGAAAGATACTTTGACCTCGATGTGGAGAATGCCTATAACTTTATCTCAAGTTAAGCAGCACTAACATGTTTTTGATTTTTTAGAGAATGGATTTATAAGTAATAATTTGTCTCTATACAAAATGATAACCAAGAAGGTAAGGTTAATATATGACCATTCTTTTTTTGATACATCTAAGTTCTTTTAAAACAAATTTCCAGTATAGCTGCCCTTATTTTAAAACCTATATGAAAGAAGGAATGCAAAATGGAAAAGCTAGAAGTGATAGTGGAAATGAAAGAAGGAAACTTGATTCGTCTCTATGCCAATAAAATATATAATACATTAGGAGAAACCTATCCCGGCGATATCTTTACGACAAAAAGCAAATTGTTCATGCATTACCCAGATTGTGAAGTGATAACAGGGTTCGGTTTAACAGACCCACAAACCAATCTTTTAATCTCCGGAACAAAGAATTGGTTTGATTCGATAGAAGAAGCGGTGACAACGCTCCAAGCATTACATCACAAGCAAGAGCTGGATGCTTTATATGAAGAGATAGCAAGCTTTTATTATCTGCTCAAATCAAACGTTAAATTAGCAAGTATAATAGAAGAACTGGACAATCGTGATACCACCTCATTCCCCGAGAAAGTAATTTCATTATATATGATTACAGGTTTTGCAAATGAGTGGTTCCCGGATGAAATCGCAGAAGAAAAGTGGCAAGAGGTCAAAAATGTACTGGACCAAGCACATGAAAAATGCTCAAACATTGTATTAGCGCATCAACGAGCAAAGAAAGCTCTAATTATAATTATGGCAACTGAATACCTAGGTCTACGCAGAAAATCTTATTCATAGCATTAAAGGAAACGCAACTACAAAATTAGTATATTGCTTTTTCCTTATACCCACTTAAAAATTTCTGTAGGTAAGGAAAGAAAGAAATTATTCTTAAATATACTATTCGGATCAATATAACTAGCTATTGATACAATGAATCCCAATAGCTCTTTCTGTATGCTAGTTTCTATAACTATTGTAAGTAATTATAATAAACCGCATTAAAAACAGAAGAAGTTTCATCCCTCCTTCTGTTCCTAACACTTAAGTGCACGAATATTTGAAAATTCTTAAGAGCAGATATCATGATCCTCTTCTCTCTCTATCTTATAAATTTACATAAATAGTTCCATTAACTTACCCAGGAAAATACCTACTATACCGAAATCGGTATCGCCAAATGTTGTCCCTTCAAAACCTAAGTCTCCCAACACCGGTAATAATAATGCTGGCAAGAAGCTGATAAGAATACCGTTAACAAATGCACCTAACATTGCTCCTACCCTGCCGCCAGTTGCATTACCGAATACACCAGCTGTGGCCCCACAGAAGAAGTGTGGAACTAAACCAGGAACGATTACTTTCAAGCCAACTAACGGAAGTAAAAACATACTTATAATACCTGCGAGAAAGCTAAAAAGAAACCCAATTATGACGGCATTTGGAGCGAAAGGAAATACTACTGGTACATCTAATGCCGGTTTAGCATTAGGAACCACTTTGTCCGCTACCCCTTTAAAAGCAGGAACGATTTCCGCTAACAACAAGCGAACACCAGCTAACACGATATAAACACCTGCCGCGAAAGTGATTGCTTGGATAATGCAAAATACAATAAAGTTCTGACCGCCGCTCAACTCTTGCTCGACATAAGCTGGACCAGCAGCAATCGACACAATAAAGAACATAATTAACATAGTTAATGAGATTGCTACTGATGTATCTCTAAGGAACCCTAAGCTTCTTGGCACATTAATATCTTCCGTTGACTTTCTTTTATTACCTGCTGCTTTACCTACTAATCCAGCCACAAAATATCCGAATGAACCAAAGTGACCAATCGCAATGTCATCAGTACCTGTAATCATTCTAACAAACGGTTGTAATAGGGCTGGACTTAAAACCATTAATAATCCTAGAATAAGTGACCCCGTAATAATTAAAGCTGCTCCATCTAGTCCGCCTGTGGATAATACCACAGCTAACAAACAAGCCATAAACAGGGTATGATGTCCTGTTAAGAATATATATTTAAATGGTGTGAAACGGGCTAATAGGATATTAACTAACATACCGAACAACATGATTAAAGCAGTTTCAGTACCGAAAGCATTTTGAGCCATCGCAACAATAGCTTCGTTGTTCGGAATCACACCATCTATATCGAAGCCTTTCTCAAACATTTTCCCAAAGAAAGCAAGAGAACCCGTGATGACCGTTGCACCAGCAATAATAATAAGGAAGCCCATAATCGTCTTCAATGTTCCAGATACAACCTCTGTGGCTCCTTTTTTCTGCAGCAATAAACCAAACAGCGCGAATAAACCTACTAAAATCGCCGGTGTGCTTAATATATCTATAATCAAATCCATTTTACATGTCCCCCAAATGTTTTTCTAAAACAGTTTTGATTTCATCGATATTGAATAGATTAATAAGCGGAATGACATTTCTTCCCTTTCCATCTAACTGTTCCATGATTTCAGGTGAACCAATATAGTAATCTACTGTTTCTGTTTTAGCGGTAGTTAAGTCGGTATGACTTACATCTGCTTCCAAATTCATTTCCTGCAAAGCTTTCTTTACATTCATTTCTGCGATGAAACTACTACCCAAACCATTGCCACATACAACTAATATTTTCATACTATATCCTCCTATTGGACCGATGTAATTAATTGGTTTAGAAATTCTTCTTTGGATTTGGAATGGATTAGTTTGTTAACATTCGTTTCGTCACCTAATACAGCAGCCAATTCAGTTAGGGCTCCAAGATGTGATTGATGATTGACTGCTGCCAATACGATGATCAGTTGAACTTTATGATGCTCTTTATCCGAAAACCATACCGGCTCTTTCATAACAAGAATGCTTAATCCCATTTGATTCACACCAAATTCAGGTCTTGCATGGGGCAAAGCGATATTAGGGGCGAGTACATAATAAGGACCAATTTCCTTAGTAGTGCTGATTATTTTATCTACATATGTCTGTTCAATAGAACCATTGTCCAACAAGGGAGCAGCGGCAAATTGAATAGCTGCTTCCCATGTTTCTAATTGGTCTTTAAATTGGATTAAATTTGTATTTAGAATCTGATCTACACCATTCACCTTCTTTCTTAATCAGTTATTACTATTCATATAATTCTACTCGTCGATATATTCCCTCTATCTTTCTGTTATAGAAAATTACAGAGCATTACTAAAACCTGTATACCTGCTAAAAAATCCATTTTACTTAATTCATGACAGCGTATTCATTTTTTTGAAAAAATAGTTAAATTAACTTGAAATATTTAGAATAATCATAGATAATAAATTTATTGATAGCGTTACTATCAAAAAGCAACAAAGGGGATGAATTAATGTCAAATTCAATACCAACTCAGTGGGATAAAGAAGTAGATGTGATCGTTTTAGGTACTGGTGGTGCTGCATTGACAGCTGCTGTGGCCGCTTCTGAAAGCGGTTCCAGTGTTCTTGTATTAGAAAAAACCCATCAAATCGGGGGTACAACTGCATTTTCAGGAGGAGTTCCTTGGATTCCACTTAATCCTTATATGAAAGAACAAGGATACGAAGATAATCGTGAGGATGCAATTACTTACATCAAACGTTTAGCACTTGGCCGAGCGGATGATCATATGATTGAAACGTTCGTAGATAAGGGGCATGAGATCATTGAATTTTTACGTGACCATACGCCTGTTAAATTTGTTTCTCCAAAATCCTATCCAGAATATTATGCACGTATGGATGAGGCATTAAAACACGGAACACGTTCCATGGATCCTGCTCCATTTAATTTAAATGAGATTGGTGAATGGGGTCCGTTAGTACGTCAAAATCCTCTCTTCCCTCCTTTGACATTAGAAGAAGGCGGAGCTGTTGGAGGAATTGACTTCCAGTTAGTTGCAGAGCGTATGCAAAATAACATTGTCACTATGGGTCGTTCATTAATTGCTTCTTTATTTAAAGCCTGTTTGGATCGAGGGGTAGAAACCTTAATTGAAACAGCTGGAAAAGAATTAATTATGGATGAGGATGGACAGCGGGTAATCGGAATTGTCGCTGAAACAAAAGATGGTGAAGTTTTACGTTTTGGTGCACGCAAAGGAGTTATTCTTGCTTCTGGCGGATTTGAATGGAACAAGCAATTAGTCAAAGCCTTCTTAAAAGCGGAGTTCACTCATCCTGTCACACCTCCTGGCAATGAAGGTGACGCACTGATGATGGCAATGAAAGCTGGCGCAGCGCTTGAAAATATGAGTGAAGCATGGTGGTATCCAGCAATGGTGGATCCAACATTTGAATATGAAGATAACGTAATGGCACAGCTCGGTGGCGGACGTAATGGTCCAAACTCTATTATCGTCAATAAGTACGGACGCCGATTCGTACATGAAGGCACAACCTATAACGATATGCCAAGAGCATTCTTTAATTATGATCCAGTAAAAGTCGAGTTTCCAAACAAAGGACCAAACTGGATGATATTCGATCAACAACTGAAAGACAGCCAACTGATTATTACAATGGCCCCTGGTGAACCTGCACCGGAATGGCTCGATCAAGCGGATTCCATCCGTGAACTGGCAGAAAAGATCGGTATCGATCCTGATGGTCTGGAAGATGAGATTCGCAAGTGGAACGACTATTGCGAGCAAGGGGAAGATCCTGATTTCCACCGAGGTACTATTCAGTTTGAAGCCTTAACAAGTGGTGGAGGAAGCCCTGAAAACAATCTAGGCAAAATTGAAAAAGGTCCATTCTATGCATTACCAATCTACTTAGGTGCGCTCGGTACGAATGGTGGACCTAAAATCAATGAAAATGGACAAGTTGTTAACTTTAAAGGTGAACCAATTAAAGGATTATACGCTGCCGGTAATGCTTCAGGCAATCCACTGGGACCCATTTATCCGAGTGCCGGCGGAACCATCGGACCAGCTATGGTATTTGGCTTCCTAGCAGGACAACACGCAGCCAATTCATAAAATAAATGTAAACAGCGTCTTATTATAGTTAACTACTTATTTGTTAGCAATAGCGCAAGCGCTGCCAATTAAAACCTATCAAAATAGAACTGGGAAGGTGCAAAAAATGCCACAAGGAACACATACAGTAGAATTACCATTAGATATTCAAACAATTTGGGAGTTTGTTCATGATATGAATAACTGGGCTCCGCTTGTTCCAGGATATATTGACCATGAGATTTTAAGTGAACGCCAATCTACCTGGGCTTTCAAAGGTGACTTAGGATTTATGAAAAAAACAGTTAAGCTGCAAATTGATATTAAAGAATGGAACGAGCCATCTGAAGTCATTTTTGATTTAAAAGGCTTATCCGATAACTTTAATGGCGGAGGCTATTTCCGTGCTGAAGTTATTGATGAAAAGACAACAAAAATGTCAGGTCACCTTGATATCACTGCTGGCGGGATGATGGGCGCAATGGTAAACCAAATTTTAACAAAATTTGTCCCACAAACAGCGGAAGAACTGACAGACGCGATTGCAGAAAAACTACTTGAGATAAATACAGTAAAATAAAGAAAAAAGCGGTCAATTCAGCGTGGACTGCCCCAAAGTAATTTCGGGACAGTTCACAGCATATGACCGCTTTTTTTATTGTTTCACATGTTTTAAGTAGGATAGGATTATATCCTTTATAATTAGTAAATTTTCTTTTTTAGGGGCTGGGATAAAAACATCTTCTGGTATTAAAGAATATAAAGAATATTTCTTTACAGCCGTTCCGAACATATTCATGATTGTACTCATTAACAATTCATTCGTTTGCGAAAGCTGTATGCTGCCATCACTCTTACCTTCATTAATAATGGTAAAAATAATACCGCTAATCTTTCCATAAGCCTTATGTATTTCTTCTAGCAGTCCAACTTCAATTGGCATAAAAGCAATATACACTTCAAAAGCCTCCAACAACTTAGATGAAGTACTATTTTCTTCATTTATATAGTTAACATACGCCGTTAACACATCATCCATTTTTTCTATGCCCATTTTGTTCGATTTAATAATTTCCTCAAAGATAGGTACCTGTTGTTCGATTACTTCTTTAATAACTTCAATAATTAAATGCTCTTTCTTCGGAAAATAGCGAAATAGAGTCGCTACTCCTACATTAGATTCATCTGCAATCTTTTGCATGGTTGTTTTTTCAAACCCGTGCTCAGCAAATAATTCTCTCGCAGATTGGATCATCCTTATACGTCTTTCGATTTTTTTATTCATATTATCACCTACTAAATAACATTATACTATTTTTCAAAAAAAGATGTGGGTAACGTACAACACAGACGTTAGATAAACTGTTCCCAACACTCTATTTAAAATCCTATTAAGGATGCCTTAGATTCTTATTACTTACGGTAGATGAGATTTAACTAAACTATCAATATCTCCTACTGATACCTATACATAAAAAAGAGTGAGCAGCCCTTTTCTGACTCCTCACTCTCCCAAACTGTTTTAATCTTACCATGTTTATATCCCGAAATTACACAGATACCTTGTTTTTATTTCTTCATCACTTCTCCTGCATAATCCGCTGCAGCACTTTGTCTTCCAGTAATGTTAACTGATTATCAGTGAAGTGTCGCGGTCTGGGTGCTTCTACTTTTACATCCATCGATATATGACCATCTTGAATAAGGATAATTCGGTCTGCTAAACGTATTGCTTCCCTCACATCATGAGTAACGAGCAAAGCTGTAAATCCTGTTCGTTGCCAAAGGGTTTCAATCAAGTTTTGCATCTCCAGTCTTGTAAATGCATCGAGAGCACTTAATGGCTCATCGAGCATTAGCAAAGATGGTTCATGGATGAGAGCCCGAGCTAAGGCAACGCGTTGCTTTTGTCCTCCCGACAAAGTGGAGGGCCATTGATCCTTGAACGATAATAAACCAACTGCATCCAGCACTCGTTCCGCCTTTACTTGCCAATCCCCATCAAGACCGAGTCCTACATTATCCACAACTTTTCTCCAAGGCAATAATCTCGAGTCCTGGTACATCATTGTGACATTGGCAGTTGATCGATTGGAGTCAACTCCATTAAATAGCAACTTACCACTGGTTAAAGTCTCAAGTCCTGCGACTAGCCTCAAAAGTGTGCTTTTTCCACTGCCGCTCTTCCCAATAATGGCCACAAACTCCCCTTTTTCAATGGTTAGCTGTATATGCTTTAATACCTCTTTGTCTCCAAATCGCTTGCTAACATCGTTGATTTCAATTTGAATTGCCTGATTATTGACTATTTCAGTGCTGCTCTCCCACTTTACAGCTGCCAGCTTACTCATCCTTGCCACCCCCCTCACTTTTACTTGTTATAGCTTACATTCCACTTTAATGCCTTCTTCTCACCAAATTGGGCAATGATATCAGCCAGCTTTCCTAATAACGCGTAAATCACAATACTTAAAATAATCACATCTGTTTGCATAAATTCCCTTGCTTTTGTTGCTAAATAGCCAATCCCGACTTGTGTAGGAATGGTTTCAGCAACAATCAAGGTTAGCCACATCACGCCAAGTGCATATCGTAAGCCTACAAAGATAGAAGGTAGTGCACCAGGCAGCAATATTTCTTTAAATAATTTCCAGCCCTTTAATTTATACATTTTCCCCATTTCAACTAGCCCTGGATCAACATTACGAATACCGTGGAATGTATTGACATAGACAGGAAACAAAACCCCTAATACCACCAGAAATATTTTTGAACCTTCATCTATTCCCAGCCAAACAATTACAAGCGGTAATAGTGCTAAGTGTGGGATATTTCGTAACATTTGAATGCTCGTATCTGTTAAACGGTATGATCGTTCAGAGAGACCATTAAATATGCCAAGCGCAAAACCTATCAGACCACCAATAATCATCCCAACAACGGCGCGCCCCAAGCTTGCCATGATGTGGGTGACCAACTCCCCGCTCGAAAGCAGTTCCCATCCACTAATCAATACACTAATTGGAGCAGGAAACAGCGAGGCATTCACAATTTCTAATCTGGCAACAACTTCCCAGACAATCAGGATGAGCACAGGTATAATCCATGGCTCAAGTTTCCAAAGTATTTTTTGATTCATTGTTTTTCATTCCTTTTTAGTTGATTGGCATATCTTTAGAAACATTAAGTTCTTTTGGTATTAACCCAATTTCAAAATATTTATCAGCTTGTTTCTGCTGTGTATCAACAATTTCCTTGGTCAATTTCGTTGCTCCGAATGTACGTCGCTCCAGTTGTTTTTTCACGATTTTCTCATCAATCCCTAAAGCTTTGGACATAATCTTAACCACTTCATCTTTGTTTTCATTCGCCCACTGATCTGATTTATCCGTTGTTTCCAAAATAATATCAACCAAATCGGAATGTTCTTTTGCAAAGTCTGGTGTGGCAAAGTAAAATGTACGGTTTGGGTATTGATAATCCATATTTTCTGTAAAAGTGATGGTATCTAATTCGACTTCAGCCGCTGCAAAAAATGGGTCATAAGATGCGAGGGCGTCAACCTTCTTCGTTTCAAAAATCGACCTTCCCTGTGCAGCGTCTTCCGGATATACCCATTCCACATCATCAACCGTAAGGCCGGCCTTTTCAATTGCCAGAACAGCTAAATAATGATGATTGCCACCTTTTAATACGCCAATCTTTTTCCCTTTTAACTGTTCAATTGAACTGATTCCCGAATCCTTTAAAACCATCATTCCAACACCTTCAGGATTCGGTGCGTCTGCCCCAACATATACAAGGGGTTTACCAGAGGCTTGTGCAAAAATTCCAGGTCCATCAGCAGCATGCCCATAGTCAATCGCACCGGCATATAGCCCTTCTAACAATGTTCCACCATGTGTGAACATTTCCCATTTCACTTTATAGCCTTTCTCTTTAAGTGCTTCTTCCAAGTAGCCGGATTCTTTTAAAATATGTAGTGTGTTTCCTTTTTGATAGCCAATTGTAATCACTTTATCTCCATTTGTTGAAGAAGCTTTTTCTGACCCTTCTTTTCCGCAACCGGCGATGAATAACACGCTAACCAGTAACAGGATTCCGATTATATAGTTAGATATTCTCTTTTTCATTAGTCCCTCACCCTTATCTTTACTCATTTTGAAAATCTGTAGATTGCTGCTGAAATTTGGATTTCTTCTTCCTGTCCGGCACCGCTAAATTGAACTAAAAATGGCTTTTCTCCTCTATTTTCTATGACTTCAGAAACACGGCCTTTTCCATTTGGACTGAATAATACAATATCTCCGCCATTTAAATGCAGTCGTTTTCCGGTAGCGTTTAATGAGGAATCGAAGAATGATTCCCCTTCTTGCAACTCTAAATAGTCAGCCCATCTTTTTGCTGTTTCTTCAAGATTTTGAACAGCAAATCCAACATAGGAAAGATGAATATCACCTTTATCATGGTTTGCGATGACAGATCGTTCTATTAAATCCTGCTTGCGTTCTTCGTCTCTTTCATCCCATTCAATAAAGAATGGCAAATTCAGATTTTCACCTTGTTTCCCTGCGTATAATAGCTTCCAACTCACGATACTTCCATCGGGTCTTTTTCGGCTCATCGGATGTGGCCCATATACTTCCAATCCAAGTTGTCGAAACTTTCCAGCAACCCTCTCCAAATCATCAGAACGAAGGGCAATCCGCGATAATCCTTCTGTGAATTGGTCGTTTTTTAACGATTCTCTTAAACTGTATTTCATGTCAGCAGAGCCCTCTGCTGCTTTTTTGTCATAGATACCAATCAACTCTATGTAACTTAACCCATAATAGCTAAGTGCATTATATGTACCCAAGCCTTCGTGTTTACCGCCTTCAACAGCATGTAAACCAATAGCATGAAATTGTTCTATTGCTTCTATCGGACTAGTAACAAAATGAACAAGATGGTCAAATTGAAACACGAACCTCTCCCCCTTCTATAGAGTCTGTACCTAAATAATGATTGGCTACTTGTAAAAATACCCGTGCTAATTGCAGTAATGCCTGCTCATCAAAATCAAATTGTGGATGATGGTGAGGGAACTGTGTTTCTGTTTTTTTATTAGATGCCCCAACATAAAAGTACGCTCCAGGTTTCTGTTCCAGGTAATAAGCAAAATCCTCTGCCCCAAGAGAAATTTCTTTTTCAACAAAAGCATCTTCAGAAACCGTTTCTTTTACGATCTTTTCGATTAATAAAGCTTCCTCCTTATGATTGACTAAGACAGGATAACCGTGCGTGTAATCTAATGAATACTCTATTTCGTCAGCCACTGTCATCCCTTCCAGAATGGCACGTATCTCTGTTTCTATTTGTTTACGAACTACTGAATTCATCGCACGGACGGTTCCTTCCAGCACAGCAGAATCCGCAATGATATTAAAGGCATTCCCGGCATGAAAACTCCCAACCGTGACGACAGCCGGTTCAATCGGATTAATACGTCGACTGACTATTTGTTGCAGATGAGTAACCAACCTGCTCCCATTTGCCACCGCATCAATGGTTTGATGTGGTCGTGCCCCATGCCCGCCTCTTCCCTGCAAAGTAATTTTAAACGCGTCAACAGATGCCATGACCGGCCCTGTTTTTGTGGCAATCTTTCCGATCGGCAGTTCTGTCGCAAGATGACCTCCGAAGACAAGGTCTACCCCATCCAAAACTCCATCCTCAATCATAAATTTCGCTCCGCCCGGAGGCTTTTCTTCAGCATGTTGAAATAGCAAAACTACTTTGCCCTTTAATTGATTGCGATGATGGTTTAATATTCTTGCAACTGCAAGTAAAGCTGAAGTATGCCCGTCATGTCCACAAGCATGCATGACTCCCTCTATACGCGATCTATACTCAACACTTTTTTCATCATGAATAGGTAACGCATCAAAATCTGCTCGAAAGGCTATTGTTTTCCCGGGGTGACTTCCCTCAATAACACCAACTACCCCATTCCCTCCAACCTTTTCTTTCACGTTGATTCCAAAGCTTCGCAGCTTATCTGCAATGAAATTAGCAGTATGGGACTCTTGAAATGATAATTCGGGATGTTGATGTAAGTATCTCCTCCATAACACCATTTCCTCAAAGTTTGTTTTTAGTTCTTCATAATATCTTTCAGCCATCTTATCACCTCAAAAACTGCTCAAATTTTAATTCCGAGTATTTTTATCAAATTAATGGTTAAGAATAATTTTACAGTTTATCCAAACATTGCGTCAATAGTTAATTCCGATTAACTATCTATGTTTTATATGAATTAATAAAAACTAAAGTTATACAAGCAGGTATAAGACCTGAATAAATCCAATCCACCTTGAAAGTAATAACCAGATACATCATTCCCTGTATAATTAAGGTAATCAATAATCTCTGAACTATTAGTTTTCTAAAAGAAAGGTAGTGGGATATGCATTCGTTGATAAAAGAATTAATTGATTCTACAAAGTTACGTTTTGGTTTGAATAACTATTATCTAGGAAGACATTCATTATCACGAGAATTGAACATTTTAAATGAAACTGAATATACACTGTGTATGGAATGGTTCCCTAATCATGTAACGGAACAAGAGGATGAAGATCTTAATCCTGAAGGGACAGCTGTTATTGTATTAGATATCAACAGCCTAAAATATGAGAGTATTATTTTTGTAGGAGGAAGATCTTATGCAGAAGGGATTAAATTTGATGAAATACATATAGACTCGATAATAAACTGGATTGAACAGGAAACAGGGTTGTCATATGGGGAGCAATTTAAATTGCATAAAGAAGAAAATGGAGAGTTTTATTTTAAAGCATGTGTTGATGATATATATATTTCTCCTTCCGGTTCTATAGAAGTGAATGTAGACCAGAGTGGTAATCTGTTCTACTACTCTAAACATGGTCATTTTCCGTCCAAAGAAATGATAAAGAAAGAGACATACGCACTTTCTCTAGAAAAAATAGAACACCTGGCATGGAAACAATTAAAATTGATTAATTTTCCATCATCTAAACATGAGACACTCATTCCTATATACGGAGTAGATGAAACTTATATAACGAATGATGGTTTATCTACTCTACCATATGAGTTCACAAGAAAGATAGGAAACTTGCATATAGATAAAACGATGGATTGGGATGAGACGGTACATAAACCATTTGAAAGAAAGGAATTTAATGTGGATTGGGATGCAACAATTGAACAAGCTTTACCAAATGAGCCTAGTCCTGATTCCTTCCCCATAACCGATACTGAGAGAGAAAAGTGTATAGATATAGTCACTGATTTTTTGCGTCGGGAATATTCAAAAGATACAGGAAGATGGGTACTTAAAACTTTGCAGCGTGAGGAAGGGTATATCCATGCTTCATTGCGATTAAATCAAGAAGATACGAGTATTTTTCATAGAAAGCTTACGATTATAATCGATTTAAAGGATCTTCAAGCTATCAATTTTATTGATAATAAACCATTGATCGATCACTTTGACCAATTATCTTCTTCTGAAGAAGTTACTATCAATAAAAAGCAAGCTTATCAAAAAATAAAAGATCATTTTGAGCTAATTCCCCGTTATGTCTTTGATTCTCAGCAAAACAACTATAGATTATGCGGCCTATTAGATTGTCATTATGGAATACGCGCATCAAATGGGGAGATTATTCTGTTAGACGATTTGTAGGAAGGTAATGAAACTTGTAGAGCTTATAGATCCCTCCTTAGGTTACAAAAGGATTTTACAGCAATTAATTTGATTCAACGAAATAAAAAGACTAATCGTTGAAGATAAAATATAATCTTTAACGATTAGTCTTTTTTCAAATCATTCCTCTCGGGAATTAAAAAGAGGAGTCTTAACGAATACCTAATGAAACAGAAAAAACAGTCCAAATTTGACAACTAGATTAATTGCATCGTCGTGATACATGTATTGTCGCCTTTAAAAGTAGAAATGCTAGATTCCGATGTTTTTTCACCATATTTTATTTTCACCTTGAATTTTTGATCACGTGGTAACCATACGTCTATAAAGCCATTTTCTAATGATGTCATAGTCTCATCCATAATTACCTGACCATCTTCATCCTGAACCGTTATTTCAAAATCCTTATTAGTCAATTCCCCCTGGCATCCTGTTAAACTGTGGGTTTCACATGGATGCGTATTTTTTACATAAGGTGCAATGGAAACAAAGAATTCTTCCTCAGAAAGATCATAAGACTTCTCTTTATCATGATTATCTTTTACGATAAGCTCCTCTGATGTTATGGACGCGGAAACATCCTCAAAACTACCTGCACTATATTCTTGAACCACTTTCCTTATATCCTGTGCTTCTTTTTTACTTTGCTCATCTGAATTACACCCCATCAATAAAGAAATGGACCATAATCCAATTACAATTTTCCTCATCCTTTTCAACTCCTGTACGTCATCTATACAGGAATATTTTAACATACTGGTAGATTAATCTTTCCTTAATTGTTAACATTTATAGACAATTGGGAAAGTTACCAGAGAAAATGTTAGAACAGTCTGAAGGGTAGGGTGAAGCTTTGCCGAGTCTAACGATAATAGAAGTGAACCTAATAATTAGCCCAAACATATAACAAGAAGGTGCTAAGTAACTAGCACCTTCCCATCTATCATTTATCTCCAACTATCTCTGCTGCTTCATCAGCATTTACCTTGATATCCGTTATATTTCGATATTTATGTGTCAGAATACGTTGAACTGCCTCATCAATTCTCTCTTCTGAAATCTTTCCTGAATGTACTCCATTCAAGATTCCATTAAATACTTTCTTTTGGTTTTCTTCCGTATGACAAACGAGCAACATATCCGCACCCGATGCAACTGCCTGACAGCCTAGATCTTCATACGTGAAATATTTATTTACTGCTCCCATTTCTAAATCATCCGTTACAACAATTCCCGTATATCCCAGCCTTTTGCGCAACAAATCATGCATAATAATAGACGAAATACTTGCCGGATTTTCCTTATCATAGGCTGGATATTTAATATGAGTAACCATGACAAAAAAATCATCATGATTCAATTCTTCAATCACTTTTTTGAACGGATAGATATCACTATTCTCTAATTCTATTTGATTAGCTTCTACAGAAGAAGTATCTTCATGCGGATCCACATTACTGCGTCCATTACCAGGAAAATGCTTGACGGTTGCTGTGACACCGCCCTCTACTAAACCTTTTATTACTTCACTTCCATACTGCCCTGTTAAATGAGGATCATTTCCGAATGAGCGGCTATCCGTTTCGGATAAATCGAGTACCGGGGCAAAATTGATGGTGAAGCCCATTGCTGCCAGCTGTTCACCCGTACGAACCGCTCCATTCCTAATTTCCTCTTCATCTCCCTTTTTCCCTAGTATCTGCTGAGAAGGAAGCTCGGAAAATGACTCTCTCATTCTAACAATCGATCCGCCCTCTTGGTCTACACTGAAAGTTAACGGAATTTGAAGGTCAGTTGAATACGCCATATCTTGTAATTGATTCGTCAATTCAGCCACCTGTGATGGTGAATCCATATTCCGATCAAAGAGGATAACCCCTCCAACATGATAATCTTTAATCATTTTTTCTATATGTTCATCCGGATCACTGGATTGAAATCCCACAACCATCAGCTGCCCAATCTTTTCTTCAAGTGTCATATTTTCTAACATAAACGAAACCTTATCATCAATCGTTCCGGAATTTTGATAATAGCTCACAGGCTTTGTCTCATTTTGATCTTTGCTCTTATCCAAAACGGATTGACTATTCTTTTCTGTTTGATCCTGCTGATTTGGTTTTTCAAGATTTTTTGTATCATGATCCTCTGCTACCAATGTCTGATACGCCGTGTAAATGACTCCTCCAACTAATAAAACAACTATCAAACTCAGAAGGAATCTCTTTAAGACATAGTGGTTTTTCTTTGGCTGTCTCATGATTCTGTTTTGGTACTTAGCTTGGATAGTTTTGCTTTGCTTAGATACCAATTTCCATTTTCCTTCACTAAATACCAGTCCCCTCCCCACTCTTGAACTAAAGTTGTGCCATCTTCATTCTCATCGTAAGAAGTCATCTCGACATAAGCAACGGCTGTGTCGGCATTTACTTCTGTCACATTTAAAACATTTACTTGATCTGCCTGATTAGCTTTTAATCCATTTGACCAATCACCCAGGGATAGCTCACTCCGCTTTTCAGAGGAAAATAATTTGTACGCCGCTTCGAAATCATCATTCGTAATATTTTGATAATGCGAATAGATGACACTTTCTATTTTCGAAGCTTCCACTCTTTCATCTTCTTCATCGGATTCTTCCCCTCTACTGTTCTCGCTACCTTCTGGATCGTCTTTCTCTGTACTTTTCTCATTATCTTCTGAATTCTCGGAGGAAGCATATACATCTTCTTCTGCGAAATAAAGTTCAACACCATACATTCCATCTTTAATGGTGACTGCATCTGACTTGATTGTTTTCTTTCCTGATTTCATCTCAGCATGTACTTTTACCGATCCATCCAACGCAACAGGCCCTAAATGATCTAAATCTTTAAGGGTTTTGTTGGTGCTCTTTCCATTTACAAATAAAGTTGCATCCTCTTCATTTGTATAGACTGTGAAGAAATAATCAGACCAGTTAAACTTCACAGAAGTTGTACGATCCTCCAAACTGGAATCACTAAATACTATACTCTGCGAAACTTTGCCGTATTCCCCATTAATAATTGCCTTTATTGAATGTTCACCTGGTAAAAATGGTCCAAATGTTTTTTCTTGATCTTCAGCTACGTTTCCGATTTCTTCTTCATCCACTTGGATAGTTGTATTTTCATAGTTAGAGATTACATTCACATAGTAGGGTTTTACTTCAATCACATAATGATCGAAAATCCCCCATTTCTTCCCATTTTCTTTCAGATTCGCTATTGCGCTTAATTCAGATGAATTCTCGGAAGAAGTCACTTGGTTATTAAAATAACTCACTTCTGAATGGAGGTTTGTATATAAGTCTGAGTATACTTTTGGATTATTATGTAGATAGTTAATGAATGTTTCAGTTTGCTTGTCTGTCGCTTTCATCTCCCGCTGTCCATCATTAATATATGTTTTAACCTGATGAATATCTTTGGCATCTATCGCATCGGTAAAGCCCTCAAACACCTTATCAGGAGAATAATATATTTTATCCAAATAATAATAAGTGCCAGCCAGTATTATAAAAGCAATCAAAGCTAATATCCATTTAAGGTTTGTTCGTTTCCTTCTTCCATTGGAATTACGTGCATCTTTTTCGGCTGGTTCTGTATTAGTAGAATCTGTTGCCGTTTCTTTGTCAACAGGCTTCGAAATAGTGCCAGACCTTGTAACTGGATTTCCGCACTCTCTGCAAAAATGAGCATCATCTTTCAATTCAGTCCCACAATTCTTACAATAGCGCATTTGTCTATCACTTCCTCTTATATAATTTCAAAATATTTTTTCAACTCATATTATACCTTTCAGAAGTAGATAGATAAACTTTTTTGATATATTAATATAATTTTAGCGTAAAAGGATAAACGATTATTAAGAGGTAAATAAGGTGTGAAGGGAATTCCAATAAAGAAGAGAACACAAAAAAGCTGCCAATCAAATTTTATTGACTGGCAGCCCTTTTTGTTTATTCTATCTATTAATACGGATCAGCCTCATGGCTTTTCTTCACAGCATCCTTTGTTGCTTCGGTTGCTGCAGCCGTACCTTGACCAAATCTAGTTTGACCTGCTTCACGACCTGGCACTGTATATTCTTCTTTCATTTCTGCTAATTCTTTCATCTTCATATCAATGCCTTCTCTTACACGGCGTCCATACTCTTCATCAGCTTGAGTGAAATGTTCAACCATAGCATCTTGAATACGTTTATCACAGATGGCAAGCGCATTAGAAAGGTTTTTAATCAATTCATCGCGTTCCCAATCCTCAAAACTGCGGTATGTTTCACCAGCTTGACCATAGTTGTTAGGACGGTCAATTGGCTCACTCATTACGGCAGCATTGTAAGAAGGACGGTGTTGTGGACGTTCTTCCTTACTTGCTTCCTGGAATCCGCCAACCATAGATGGCTCATAGTTAATATGTGGATTGTCTCCAGATTCTCTTGGATCACGAGTGTCCATTTGACCGCGATGCTGATTAGTGCGAACAGGAACTTTTGGTGCGTTCACTGGTAATTTAAGATAGTTTGGACCTACACGATAACGTTGTGTATCAGAGTAGGAGAACGTACGTCCTTGCAACATTTTATCGTCAGAGAAGTCCATTCCGTCAACAAGAACTCCAGTACCGAAAGCAGCTTGTTCGATTTCAGCATGATAATCGACCGGATTACGATCTAATACCATTTTACCAACCGGCAACCAAGGGAATTTATCCTCTGGCCATAGTTTCGTATCGTCAAGCGGATCAAAATCAAGTTCTGGATGATAGTCATCCTCCATGATTTGTACATATAGCTCCCATTCAGGATACTCTCCGCGTTCAATTGCTTCATATAAGTCTTGTGTAGCATGAGCAGTTGTTTTAGCCTGGATAGAATCTGCATCTTCTTGAGTCAAGTTGCGGATACCTTGTTTCGGCTCCCAGTGGTATTTTACCAACACTGCCTCGCCTTTTTCATTAACCCATTTATATGTGTTTACTCCTGATCCCTGCATATGGCGGTATGTAGCTGGAATACCCCATGGAGAGAATAGGAATGTAATCATATGTGTTGCTTCCGGTGTACGGGATACAAAATCAAACATCCTTCTAGGATCTGCAACATTGGATGCTGGATCCACTTTAAAGGCATGAATCATATCCGGGAATTTCATTGCGTCACGGATAAAGAAAATTTTAAGGTTGTTCCCAACCAAGTCCCAGTTTCCGTCTTCTGTGTACATTTTTACAGCAAATCCACGTGGGTCACGAGCAGTTTCTGAAGAATCCTTAGATCCTGCAACTGTAGAGAAACGAACTAATAATGGAGTCCGTTTTCCAGCTCCGGAAAATACTTTTGCACGTGTATATTTTTCTACTGGCTCATCGCCAACTTTTCCATAAGTTTCGAAATATCCAAATGCTCCAGCACCACGGGCATGAACGACACGCTCAGGTACTTCTTCACGGTCAAAATGGGAAATCTTTTCAATAAAGTGATAATTCTCAAGTGTAGTCGGACCACGATTTCCAACTGTGCGGACATTTTGGTTATCCGTTACTGGATGGCCCTGACGAGTTGTTAATGTCTCGCGTTTCACATCTTCATTCTTTGAACCATTCATATCTTTGTTCTCTGCCATTATGAAAACCCTCCTCATTCTTCGTTCACCGTTTATAACCTTGTATTTTGAAAAATACGGTTTTAAGGGCGCAACGTTTTTGGAATTAATTTCAATCGATAATTATTACAATCTATCTATTTATTACTATAAATATTATTTAAAAATATTGCAAATGATATGGTATTTCTAAATTTTAAACCTATTATTAAAGAATATTTTATGAAATTTTATCCTTTTTTTGCATCGGGAATATTATAAATAACAACGACTATTTGCGATATTGGCTTTATGTTTCTCACTTTACTTTATTCTAATTGAGAACCAACTCACAAAAATTAGTAGACAAACAAAAATGCACCTCTATTATTAATGATAATAATTGAAGTGCATTACAAATTTTAATTCTTTTTAGATAACATATTTTTGATGTTATCTAATTAAATTTTCCCCTGCTGAATCTGTTTGATTAACTCCTCGAGCCAATAGACAGTATGATCTACTTTAGCGGTCACATATTCCCCTATAAACTCAACAAGATTCTTATTTTCTTCATCTATCTGAACCTTATTTTCAAAATCTTTAATATGCATCCATTGTGAACGAATTTTCTCTGATTTCTTGTTAAGTATTTTAAGAACCTGATCTCGTTCGACATACTTGATGTTTCCTAAGCCTATCACCATATCAGTAATGTTATTGGCATTTTCAAATAGTTTGTATATTTTCCTGGGTAGTTCTTCGCGCCCCTTCTCCGTAATCGCATAAACTTGTTTATCCGGTCGGTGTTCCTCTTTTATAACCTCAACTTGTTCGACTAATCCCTGTTTAACCAATGATTCAAAATGATAGTATAACTTGCTTTCTGTCAATCCACTTAATTGATCCAATGGTATAGGATCTGAAAGCTGCTTTTTTAATTTATAAGGATAATTATTATCCTCCATGAGCTTGCTTAATATAAAGATTTGGATAGCCATTCTCTAAGCTCCTTCAGCATAATTAATACCTTATTTTAACAAAATTAAGCAGGCATTTCAGCAGTATTTTTATTTCCGTTTTCAGTGATTGCTTCTTCATTCTCTACTGGTACTGATTTATGCAAGAATATCACAATTAAAATATTAAACAGCATATAAATTGCTCCAACTGCAACCATTAGATTAATTAGTTTGAAGTGTTTTTATAGCTTAATGGATTCTTTTGGCAAACTCAATTTTAAAATACATGTTTCACTCTTTATAAGTCTACTAGTCCTTAAATATATTTCTTCTCTAACATTTAAAATAACGATCCGGCCTCTATAGCCATCATGTCCACCAAATATTTTTCAACACAACTGTGATAGATAAATGTAGAATTTTTCACTCTATAAAAACTATACTTCTTCATTTATTTACCATGAAAGGGATATAAATAAAAGTTTAATTCATTCAACAATAGAAAATAGAGAACAACTGAATACATCTGTTGTTCCCTGTTTTTTGTATTCTTTAAGAATATACACCACTAATTTATCTCTATACCTAATCTAAATGACCATTTCAAACTAACCTGTTCAGCATAGTCTAATGTATGTCTGTAATAAAGGAGTTTGAAAGCATGAGTCCAAAACTAGAAAAGTTCGTGGATCCTCTCCCGATTATGAATACCCTGCAGCCTAAGGAGACCGGGCCGAATGAATCTTATTATGAAGTAAAAATGCAGGAGTTTACCCAAAAGCTGCATCGTGATTTACAACCTACTCGCTTATGGGGATATAACAGCCAATATCCAGGGCCTACTATAGATGTCAATCAAGGAGAGTATGTGAAGGTTAAATGGAAGAATAAGCTTCCCGAAAACCACTTTCTTCCGATTGATAAAACCATTCATCATCTAGAACATTTGCCAGAAGTCCGTACAGTTACACACTTGCATGGAAGTGAAACCCGCCCGGATAGTGATGGATATCCAGAAGCCTGGTTTACGAGAAACTTTAAGGAAGTTGGAGCTTCATTCACTAGAAAAGTATATGAATATCCCAATAATCAGCGTGGAGCTACCCTTTGGTATCACGATCATGCTATGGGAATCACCAGATTGAATGTCTACGCCGGTCTTGCAGGTTTTTATATCATTCGAGATGAAAAGGAGAAATCGTTGAATCTGCCAAGTGGTCCGTATGAAATTCCTTTACTGATTCAGGATCGAACATTCAATGAAGACGGCTCTTTATTCTATCCAAGCCAGCCGAACAATCCCTCAGCTGATTTGCCGAACCCCTCTATTAGACCATTCTTTCTTGGAGATACCCTCCTTGTAAATGGGAAGGTTTGGCCATTTCTTGAAGTAGAGCCTCGCAAATATCGTTTTCGAATTTTGAATGGATCCAATACACGTGCTTACCAGATGGAGCTTGATTCAGGGCAATCTTTTTATCAGATTGGTTCTGATGGCGGTTTATTACCTAAAACAGTTAAAATGGACAGTTTATTAGTTGAACCAGCGGAACGAATGGATGTTATTATTGATTTTAGCCATTTTGAAGGACAAATTATCACATTAAAAAACAATCTTGGTCCTGATGCAGACCCTGCTGATCAAACTGGGGATATCCTTCAAATCAGGGTAAATCAGCCGCTTTCCGGTCAAGACAAGAGCCGTATTCCAAAAAAATTATCAGAAGTACCATCCTTAAAACATAACAAAATATCGGCTATTCGCAACCTAAAGCTGGTTAGTACCACAGATCAATTCAATCGTACTTTGCTGTTGCTTAATAATAAAATGTGGATGGATCCAGTAACAGAAAAGCCGCGACTGGATACTACAGAGATTTGGAGTTTAATAAATCTTACCGCTATTACTCATCCAATTCATATTCATTTAGTTCAATTTCAAATACTTGATCGACGGCCATTTGATGTGGAGCGTTACAATAAAGATGGAACGATTGTCTATACTGGACCGGCACAACCGCCCAAACCGAATGAATACGGATGGAAAGATACAGCCGCCACTCCTCCCGGAGAGATTACCCGTTTGATTATGCGATTCACACCATATAGCGGCTCATATGTTTGGCATTGTCATGTTTTGGAACATGAAGATTATGATATGATGAGGCCGTTTATTGTTATCGATCCAAATAAAAAGGATTAAGAGATTCCCTAATCGGCAAAAGTTCTCGGTCAAATAATAAAACAAATCCGAAAAAAGCGCCTGCCCACAACTGATGCCGGCAGGCGCTTTCTATTATTTCACCAACAAATAATCTACTAATTTCGCCTTTGGTTTGCCAAAGATTTCCTCTTCCAGTCTGCGGCCTGTTGGCGTAGCAGCAAGTCCGCCTTCTGCTGTTTCACGTAAAGCTGAAGGCATGGATTTGCCAATCTCATACATGGCACTGATTACTTCATCACATGGGATGCGACTTGTCACTCCTGCCAACGCCATGTCAGCAGCCGTTATCGCATTAGATGCTCCCATGGCATTCCGTTTGACACATGGTACTTCAACCAATCCAGCTACTGGATCACATACAAGCCCAAGCATATTTTTCATTGTAATGGCAAAAGCTTCTGCAGATTGCTGCGGCGTACCGCCAGCCATCTCAACAATTGCGGCTGCAGCCATTGCACTGGCAGAACCTACTTCTGCCTGACAGCCACCGGCTGCACCAGAGATCGATGCATTATTGGCTACTACAAATCCAAAAGCTGCTGTCGTAAATAAGAATTCAATCATTTCCATGCGCGTCGGATTCAGCTTTTCTTTAACGGCAAATAATGTACCGGGAACGACACCAGCAGATCCTGCTGTCGGTGTTGCGCAAATAACACCCATTGCCGCATTTACTTCATTGGTTGCCACAGCTTTGCTGACTGCATCTAATAATAAATGCCCGGAAAGTGATTTACCTGAATTAATATAGTTTTGTATTAATACGGCATCTCCCCCAGTGAGCCCGGAATGAGATTTAACTCCGTTAAGCCCTCTTTCTACCGCTTGTTCCATAACTGTGAGATTTTGATCCATCTGAGCAATGATATCTTCTCTTGATCGCTCAGATACTTCTATTTCCTGTCGAATCATGATCTCAGCAATTTTAACTTTATTGGATTGTGCCAGCTCTACAAGCTCAGCCACATTTCGAAACATATCTTTTACTCCTCCTGAATACCACTATTTAATTTTCCATCCGGATTATCTGGTTTACGTCCGGCAAAGAACTCAGTTCTGCCACTACTCCGTCTCCCAGTTTTTGATCCATTTCAATCACCATAATTGCGGTGTCCCCGCGTTCTTTACGAGAAACCTCCATATGGCTGATATTAATCTCATATTTAGCTAATACACTCGTAACAGAATATATCAGTCCAAATTGATCCCTGTGAATAACCAGTATAGCTGGTTGTCCGCCGGAAAGTTTTAATTTAAGTGAATTTATTTCAATTATTTCAATCGTTCCTCCACCTATGGAAATACCGACCAATTCCAACTTTTTATCTTCATCATCGAAAAGATTTACCTTTACAGTATTGGGATGTTCAGTAACAGCCTCTTCTACTAGGAATTGAACCTCCATTCCCGCTTGTTCAGCTAATTTATAGGCGTCAGGTATTCTTTCATCAAAAGTGTCAAAGTCCAATAGGCCAGCAATTAAAGCTAAATCAGTTCCGTGACCTTTATAGGTTTTCGCAAAAGAACCGTACAATGAAATAATTGCTCTCTTTGGTTGTTTACCAAAAATAGTTCGGGCGGACCGACCAATCTTGGCAGCACCTGCTGTATGTGAACTCGATGGCCCAATCATGACCGGACCAATTATATCAAATGCTGATCGATACTTCATTATGTTTTTCTCCTTTTTCCAACCTGCTTTTTAGATAGCTAATTCCTTCAGATACTTCCATCTTCTCTTTGCTATCTTCCTCATTTATATAATTGTAAAGATTAAATCCAATCCACCGGGTACTTTTTTCCGGATTCCACTTTTACAGTAAATGTAGCCAGTTAAGCTGCGATAAATCCCTGCAATAGACCATGACCAGCTACACAAGCGATTTCCAAATTTAGGGGCTTAATAGTTAAATTGTGAAAATAACCCTAAAACTCCAGATTGCTTTATTTCACCTGATATTCTAATTGGTACTCGATTTGTGTTCGTATTTTTTGCAGATAATTATAGATTGTAAACTTCGAAACTCCTAAAACGGATGCTAAATAGTCAGTTGAACCTTTAATCATGAATGCTCCTTTTTCCTGCAGTAGACGGACACATTCAATTTTTTCTTCAAGACTCAGCATTGATGGCGCTTTATTAAAGCCAGTTAATACTTGATTGACCATATCTTGGATAACTTCCTGCACTGTATTATAAAAAGTTTCGGATTTCTCTTCAGTTTTGGTAAAGGATATAAAATCCTGAATCTCTGTTTCATATTGAATCATCATAGATATATCATAATTAATACAAAGTGCACCAATTACTTGTTCTTCTTCATCCCGTAAAAAAATGGTTGACGATTTCATGGTAATCCCATTTGGCAATCTGGTTTTATAGTTTGGCAGATCCTCAATATCAGATTCAGACTTTGTCAGTTCATTTAATACCAAATCCGTACTTGGACTGCCCATTTCTCTTCCTGTAACATTACCAGCTAAATAGATGAGAGATTTCTTTAAGTCAGTAAAGTCATGTACGGCTACTTCACATCTTGATCCAAACATTTTAACGAGCATATCAGCTGTCCTAATCGCCATATTAAAAATCGGCGCATTCGGATTTTTCCCCATGCTCTCACCTCTCTTTTGCAAGCGATTTCAAATATATCTAAAAAAATAAAAAATAATCAAATTTGGCCTTATTTGGCAACACGGATATCATACCATAAATTAGGTAAAATTCAAATAAAATTGTAAAGGTTACAAAAAAATTGTAATAGATTCAGAATGATGAACGCACATTCCTCGCTTGCAGATTAATACTATATCTTTCAACAAAAATAAGGCTAATCGATATTCACCGATTAGCCCTAAAATAGAGGGATTCTATTCATAACATTGCATTTCAGTCAAAACATTTTTTGGTTGACTGCATGTTTCCAATTCTGTGTGACGCTAATTGCTATTTGGACCTATTACAGGTATTCTTTTTCGATTCTTCTTGTACTGCGAACCGTATCGATGGGACGAACTATGCTTTCAATATCATCACGCTTTTCTTCCAAAAACGGTGGCAAGGATAATTTCTCTCCAAGAGTTTCATACGGTTCATCTTCCATAAAACCAGGACCATCCGTAGCAAGCTCAAATAAAATATGCGGAGCTACTTTTGAATAGAGAGAACCAAAATAGTAACGTTCTACATAACCAGAGTTGGGGAGTTTACTTTCTTGTAAACGTCTTTGCCAATCTTCTAACTCAGAGCGATCTTTCACACGGAATGCCACATGGTGAATCGTGCCAAATCCTTGTTGACCCTCGGGAAGCGTTGTATTATGCTCAACAATAACCTGTGCACCATTCCCTCCTTCACCCATTTCAAATAGATGAAAAGATTCATGGTCGTCTATTTCCCTGAACAATAAAACCTCTTCCAGTAGTTGTTTAAAATAATCGAAATAGGAAGTACGCACAAATATAGGCCCCAACCCTGTAATCGCATATTCCAACGGAACAGGTCCCTCTTGCCAAGGTGTTCCGGAAGCAACCCCCACATTGTTCTGATCTGATATGAGTTGATACTGTTGATCATCAAAATCACTAAAAGACAATGTTTTTTTACCGAATTGCTCTTTTATCCCCGTATGGTGCACTTCATATTTATCAAATCGTTTTACCCAATAATCCAAAGCCGCATTATTTGGTACACGGAATGAGGTTTTTGCAATTTCATTTGTTCCATGAAAACCTTTAGGAATACCAGGGAAATCAAAGAAAGTCATATCTGTTCCGGGAGCGCCGACATCATCTGTGAAATATAAATGATACGTTTTAATATCATCCTGGTTTACCGTTTTCTTCACTAACCGCATTCCCAAAACAACTGTAAAGAATTCATATATTTTTTCTGCGCTGCTCGTGATGGCCGTTACATGGTGCAGTCCCTTTAATTCATTCAATCTTTGTCTTCCTCCTCTTTTAACTTTTTATCTCGAATTCAAGACATTAGATAAAAAGCCGAGTGATTCCACTCGTTTGAAAATAATCCTGTATATTTCTTTCCCTTAAGAGGAAGCTATAAAACTTATACTTCTGGGTTAATTTCTATTTCTACTTGAATTTTAATGTCTTTTCCTACTAATACGCCACCTGTTTCAAGTGCTGCGTTCCAAGTAAGTCCAAATTCTTCACGGTTAATTTTTGTTTCTGCTTCGAAACCGTAGACTTCTACTCCCCATGGATTCGTTCCTTTACCGCCAAATTCCACATCAAATATTACTGGCTTTGTAATATCCTTTATCGTTAAATCACCTTTTACTTTATAATCGTCTCCATCTCTTGTAATGCTTGTAGATGTAAATTCAATTGCAGGAAATTTATCTACATCAAAAAACTCAGCCGATTTTAAGTGAGTGTCCCGATCCTCTAAATGCGTGTTAATACTTGCTGTATCTACTTGAAAATCAATCTTAGCAGTTGTCAAATCTGTTAAATCTGCTGCTTCAACATTTGCTGCGTAAGAGTCAAACTGTCCTTTTACTTTTGATACCATCATATGTTTAACTGCAAATTCAACTGATGAATGAGATTGATCTACTATCCATTTTGTCATATTTATTCCTCCAATATATTATTTCTTGAAATTCAAGATTTCATTAAAAACACTGTTTATCTTTAATTCGAATATCTTTAATTAAAGATAAATTTAACATACGATCTATACCCTGTCAACGAATCTTAATTGCCATACTGAATTAATCAGGAGACCTATAGCAATATATATGTAATCTTTACAATTAATATGATTATCTATAATACAATTTAGGAATTCAAAAAGGTTAGATTACAAAGCTACCAAAGAGGTTCAACTAAACTTAGAAAAGAAACTTCTAATTTATATTTGTATGGATTTATACTGCTTGTTATATAAGAAAGGATTATGTTGACCACTTGAAAACACAGAAACCCAGCATGTTCTAATACACGCTGGGTTTATTTTCTTCTTTTTGAATTTACCATACTTCATGAAGGATTATTTAATAATGACGAACTTGCTAAAAGCACGAGAAATAGGTATTCAGAGGATAATGATTTGGTATCGCCTATCGATGGATATTTATTAAAGTTTAAAGAGTTTTATAAACTTCTCTTTAAAATAATCTTCACAAATCATTATTTTGAAATATTAAAAATCACTTTATCAATTATATAAAAGTTATAATACTTATCCCTAATTAGTTTGTGTTTATCCTGCTCGAAATGTAAGGGTATACATGACAAACAGGTTTTATATATAGATTCATCCTTGACCTATTAGGGTTTTTTGTTATCCTTCATGCACAATACTACTAATCCATAAAAAGATTATTAATAAAAAAATAATGTCATAGAAAGTACAAATTACTTACACGAGAAGAAATATTTTGTTATAGTGGAAAACAGACTGACTGGTTGGTATGGTGGAGGTGTACTAACAGGAGAGATACGAAATCGCTGATTATGTCAATCGCGGTGGGCTATTTCACCAAAAGGATATAAAGGTGTTGGATCCAACGAAACAATCAAAAAGATGTGCAAATGTTTCGTCCTCTCACCATTTCTAAATAGAAAGAAGTAAGATCTCTACTTGAGAATACTGGATTTATCTCTAATTTATATAATTAATGCCCGAGTGGAATAATTAAAAAAACGAAACAATGACTTAAGAAACAGCGAAGATCAGGACCTGCTTTCATATAGCAAAGCTGAGTGAAAAGGCACCTTAATATGGTTCAGTATGAATGTTTGTAAAGTCTGTTTTAAATTGAGAGAACTTTATAATTAAAAGTTATTGTCAAATCCTTTTTCTGAATATTCTGTTTTTTAGTGATGAGGCTTCCAATGAAGGGGATGTATATTTACAAATGAGTCCCTATCCGAGAGCAATCTCAAATGTTTTAAATAAATTATTTTTAGAGGAGTTAGAACAAGTGAATAAACAAATCAAAACGGGACCAATTATGGCTGCCCTTCTGGTAGCAGGCTTTGTCGGACTTTTTAGTGAAACAGCTTTAAATATAGCATTAGGTGAATTAAGCCAAATTTTTAATGTGGATCCTACAACAATTCAGTGGTTAGCAACGGGCTACTTTTTAACACTTGGTATTTTAGTACCAGTAACAGGTATCTTGATGCAAAAATTTACAACACGCCAAATGTTCATGGCATCTTTATTCTTCTCCCTTATCGGAACAGTTTTAGCTGCATTGGCACCGACATTTAGTGTGCTCCTAACAGCGCGTATCATTCAAGCAGCTGGGTTAGCTATCATTCTACCTTTAACACAAAGCGTTATTTTTACAATTTTCCCGCCTAATAAACGCGGGGCTGCCATGGGAACAATGGGATTAGTTATTTTAGCAGGCCCAGCTTTTGGTCCAACGCTAGCTGGCATGATTTTAGATACATTATCTTGGCCTTGGATTTTTTGGTTTACGATTCCCTTCTTATTATTTTCATTAATCTTTGGCTATAAGTTTATTCCGAATGTCAATGAAATTAGGAACGTATCGATTGATATTTTATCCGTAATATTATCAACAATTGGTTTCGGCGGTGTTGTATACGGTGTGAGCGTAGGCGGAGATCTTGGATGGACAAGTTCAACCGTATTAGGAAGCATCATTGTCGGCTTAATTGCCTTGCTATTATTCTGTATCCGTCAAACTAAGATGGAACACCCAATGTTAAACTTAAAAGCATTTAAATATCCTATGTTCGTATTAGGTCTGGCGATGAATATTATCACTTTCCTGAACATGCTTTCTATGCTTGTTGTTTTACCGATGTATATGCAAATGGCACTTATCGTTTCAGCGTTTGTTACAGGTCTAATATTACTGCCAGGTAGTTTGATTAACTGTATTTTGGCTCCCGTGATTGGTAAATTATTCGATAAATATGGACCTCGTGCTGTTATCACTCCTGGTACAATCCTAGTTGTTATAGGATATAGTCTATACGCCATCTACGGAACAGATACAGCCCTTTGGATCATGGTTCTGACACACATCATCATGATGCTTGGTGTTGGTATGGTTTTGGCTTCCGTTCAAACGAATACACTAAATGCTTTACCTAGACAATACTATCCAGATGGAATTGCGATTACGCAAACATCTCAGCAAGTAGCCGGGGCAATTGGTATCGCCGTAATGGTTTCACTCTTCTCTATGAAACAAGCTGATTATTTGTCCGGTGCGGCTAATGATTTATCTACTGCGGCTGCTACAGGTTCAGCATTTGTATTTAAGATTAGTTTGATCTTAGCTATCATAAATGTCGTTCTTTCATTCTTCTTGAAAAAAACACAATAAATAGAAGAATCATAGAAACAACCCCCACATGATGAAAGCAAATAAAGCTAATACCCTTAATCCTTTGTGATTCTAGTTGGCGTTAGCTTTTTTTATGATTCTATAAAGTTATCAATATATCCCTAATAACTATCTACGCCTTCTTTAAGAGCTTGAATAGATTCATAAAATATGCTAAATATTAATAATTTTACTCATTCGTTTCAACAAATAAGAGACCCCTAAAAAGATAATTCTTTTCAAGAGTCTCCAGCTATCTAAATCCAACTAATTCAATTGTACAAGTTCTTCATCTTAACGTTGGTTGTACTTAAGAAATTTTTCGGAGTTTATTTTTTAACATCATATTCGGAACGCGCAATATCGTCATCGTCAAGATCATCATCTATTTCAATTGTACCTGTTCTACCTTTTACTGTAATTGTTTTCAAAAGGTTTTCTGGCGTTTTAATTTCTACATCGTATTCGTATTCAGAACGGGAAATACGATCATCTTCCAGATTGAATTCTTTTTGAACGCTGATTACTTCTCCTTCAATTTGCTCCAAAGCAATTTCTTTAATCTGTGCTTCTGTGTAATTGTCATTCTTATTCGCATAGTAATAACCCATACCAACATAACCGCCAACAACTACTAATCCAAGAACAATAATTGCAATAAAGCCGCCTATTATTTTCTTTTTATTTTCTACTAACCTGTTTTTGTATTTTGTTAACATTTCTATCTCTCCTTTTTATCGTTTATATATATTTTCCTTTTTCAATAAATCTTCAAACTGGTCTAATTGGTCATTAAATTGTTTTTAACTTTACGAACATCCTGAGACCATTTGACCAGAATCGGCACCAATTATCATTACATTAATTAGCTCGACTCTCCTCCTGTCTTTTATTCTTTTCCTTAACCTTGACTTCATCATAATGGGTAAACATTAAAGGAACATTAATAAAGGAGAAATGAGTTCTCATTTTTTTTTAATAAAAATGCATTATAGTAAGATATATATAATAGGAAGAAAAGGAGAATAAACATGCGGATTCTCATAGTCGAAGATGAAAAAGATTTACAAAACGTTCTCGCAAACCGATTGAAAGTGGAAAATTACAGTGTGGACGCATGTGGAAATGGGGCTGATGCACTCGATTTTATTTCCATGGCTTCTTATGATTTGATTGTATTGGATATTATGATTCCAGAAGTAAATGGGCTGGAAGTTTTGCAGCATATAAGAGCTGAAGGAAATCGTACTCCTGTTTTATTGTTAACCGCAAAGGATACAATTGAAGATCGAGTAAAAGGACTGGATTTAGGTGCAGACGATTATTTAATCAAGCCATTTGCCTTCGATGAATTACTGGCCAGGATACGGGTGTTAATGCGCCGGCAATCAGGCAACACATCCAACGTTTATGAAATAGGCGATTTAACAGTGGACTGCAATACGCATAAGGTCACACGGCAGGATAAGAATATTGACCTTTCCAGTAAGGAGTTTGCGATATTGGAATATATGATTCGCAATAAAGATATCGTATTGTCTCGGGAAAATATTGAACAACATGTTTGGAATTATGATTATGAAGGCGGTTCGAATATCGTTGATGTTTATATTCGTTATTTAAGAAAGAAAATAGATAATGATTTTGAGGTTAAGCTTATCCATACCATAAGAGGATCTGGATACGTACTGAGGGAAGAATCATGAGAAAACTATCTATCAAAATGAAAATCACTCTTTGGTATACAGGCCTGATAGTGATCATTATGGCATTGGTATTGAGTATTATTTTAGCCTCCTCAGATAAAATTCTATTGTTAAACATCCAGGATCAACTTGAGGAATCTGTAAAAGAAGGCTTTAAAGATATAGAATATGAAAACGGTCAGTTAGAGATAGATAATGATTTTGAGTATTTTGATGATGGAGTCACTCTTTTAATTTATGATAAAGACGGCGTTCTACTGGAAGGCAATCTTCCAGCCGGATTTGATGGAAATACACCAATAAGTAAGGATAGTTTTCAAACGATTAACCAGAATGGACAGGAATGGCTTTTATATGATCATCCGTATAAAAAATTCGATGATGAACTATGGATTCGTGGCGTTTATCAATTAGACCAATTATCGTCAGCCATGAACACCATTTTACTTGTGACGCTGGTTGCTTTCCCATTCCTTATTATTGTAGCGGCTTTGGGTGGGTATTATATTACGAAAAGGGCATTTCGCCCCGTGCAACAAATGATTGACACAGTCAGCGAAATCAATGATGGACAAGATTTATCAAAACGAATTAACCTAAAGGGATCAAATGATGAAATTCATGCTTTGGCACAGACCTTTGATCGAATGTTCGATAGACTGCAATCTGCCTTTGAGAATGAAAAACAATTTACATCGGATGCCTCTCATGAATTAAGGACACCTACCTCAGTCATCATCTCGCAAGCTGAATATGCCTTGTCTCAACTTGATGAATCGAAAGAAGTAAAAGAATCCTTAGAGGTCATTTTAAAACAATCTAAAAAAATGTCTTCTCTTATCTCACAGCTTCTTTTGCTGGCAAGGGTCGATCAAAAGAACATGGATCATTTTGTTTTTGAACAGATTAATATAAGCGAGCTGACAGAAATGGTAGCAGAAGAATTAACCTATACGGCAGAACAAGCAGGAATTGATATACGTACGGAGCTAGAGGAAAATCTTTTCATCGAGGCTGATCAGACATTACTCATGAGATTGCTTATGAACCTAATCACGAATGCCATTGCCTATGGTAAACCAGAAGGATATGTAAAGATTAAATTATATCAGAAGGATGGCCACGTTATTGGTGAAATATCGGATAATGGGATTGGCATTAACCCAGAGCATATCGATAAAATATGGGATCGTTTTTATCGTGTAGATCCATCGAGAACTTCAACAGCCAATGGCAATACAGGACTTGGTTTATCCATTGTAAAATGGATTGTGGACTTACACGGCGGAACCATCGATGTATCCAGTAAAGTAAACAAAGGCAGTACATTTACATTTTGCTTACCAATGAAAAGACTAAAATAAAGCTATAAACGTGCTGGTTATTTAAATAATCAATTAAACAACTTAGAGCAACCCTAATTTTTAAGAGGCACCTTCTATATAGAGGTGCCTCTTAAAGTATTAAAACTTGATGAAGTTAATCAATTGACTCCAATTCATCTTCAGTGACCCATTTATGATTGGTTACTTTTTCTCCGCCTGTTGTTGGCTTGTAGTCTATCATATATACAGTAGTTGGTTTAGCTGACTCAATTTCTACAGTGGTACCTTTCATACCATCCATATGAGAGGCAGTAGTTACTGTTTTTGTACCAGGCTTTAAGGAATCTGCTCCACTAGCTTTGAGTTCTTCATGAATAATCCATTTATGATTTTCTACTCTTTCTCCACCAGTAGCCGGAGTATATGAAACACTATAGGCAGTAGTATCATAGGCTCCAATTATGGTAGCTTCTGCACCTATCATGCCTTCCATATGTCCATCTCTAAGAATGACTTTGCTGCCAATATTATAAGCCGGATTTTCAGCAACTTTTAAGCCCTCTGGAACCTCATCTGAACCTGAATGATCCATACCGGCATGATCATCCATTTCTTCATCTTGTGGTGGTTGGGTTTCATTATTTAGTTCCTTATTATTCTCTTGACTTTGCTCTTTCTCATCGTATTGAGAGCAAGCACCCAATACGAGGAAAAAAGCAGTCATTAAAGATAAGAGAGTGAATCTTTTCAACATAACATATCCTCCTTTGATGATAAACAGCCTCACAATTATGTTCTTTTTTCCAATACCCTTTTTGTTGTAAAATCTACCATGACTTCCTTTCTAGTTTTTAAATGTAAACCTTTCAAAAGTAATTCTACAAAAGCAAAAAAAACACATGCAAAATCGTCGATTATACCCTTTAATCAGACTGTTAAAATAAAATATAAGCGAGTTTCTTCTATTATATAAGCCTTCCTATAGTAAAAAGCCAGATTCCCATTAGTATCTGGCTTTTCCTTTAAGATAATCTATACTTAAAATCCATATAATTAAATTTGTGAAGGATACGGCACTCACCGTCTTGGCCCTGCACCGCAATTGTTGGCAAAGCCATACCGTTAAAGGTATTGTTCTTCACCATAGAATAAATCGCCATGTCTCCAAAAACCAATCTGTCATTACTTTTTAACGGCTGATCAAATGAATAATCTCCAATAACGTCCCCAGTTAGGCAGGTTGGGCCGCCTAATCTATAGGTATATGCCTTTTCACCTGCTTCGCCACTGCCGAGAAGCGGCGGACGATAAGGCATTTCGAGAACATCCGGCATATGGCAGGAAGCAGAAGTATCCAGGATGGCAATCTCCAAATCATTCTTTAATGTATCAAGGACAGTTGTCACCAAATATCCAGCATTAAGAGCTATGGCTTCGCCCGGCTCCAGATAAACCTCCAAACCATATTTCATTTGCATTCGCGTAATACATTCCTCAAGCAAGGCAATATTATATCCTTCTTTCGTAATATGATGGCCTCCGCCAAAATTAATCCATTTCATTTGAGGTAGCCATTCGCCAAACTTTTCTTCAATCGCATCCAACGTTTGTGCCAATGCATCTGAATCCTGCTCACAAAGTGTATGAAAATGTAATCCCGATACACCATCAAGCAAATCAGACTGAAATTCCTCAGCAGTCACACCAAATCTTGATCCTCTCGTACAAGGATCGTAAATTTCATGTCCCACTTGTGTTGAACATTCCGGATTAATACGAAGACCTATGCTTTTACCTGCCTGACGCACCTTTTCTCCAAATCTCTCAAGCTGTGAAAAGGAATTGAAGATAATATGGTCACATATTGTGATAATTTCATCTATCTCATCTTCACGGTAGGCTGGGGAAAACACATGGTTTTCCTTCCCCATTTCCTCATAGCCAAGCTTGGCCTCATACAAACCGCTTGCTGCCGTCCCACTTAAATACTGGCCAATCAACGGATACATTGCATGCATGGAGAATGCTTTTTGTGCCAGGATTATTTTACATCCGCACCGGTCCATAACGCCCTTTAGTATTTTAAGGTTTTTTTCCAGTAGACTTTCATCTACCACATAACAAGGTGTTGGTAATTGTTCAAATTTCATCTCAGTCTACTAACTCCGGATTAAAGCTTTCTTTCCAAGGAAGTCCCCATTTATTCAATGCCTCCATGAATGGATCTGGATCAAACTCCTCGATATTGAAGACGCCCGGTTTATTCCATGTTCCATTCATAATCATCATGGCACCAATCATTGCTGGAACCCCCGTTGTATATGCAACTGCCTGTGATCCCACTTCCTTATAACATGCTTCATGATCGCAAACATTGTACACATAGTAAGTTTTATCTTTTCCGTCTTTTTTACCGTGAAAAATACAGCCGATATTTGTTTTTCCTTTTGTACGCGGACCAAGTGATGACGGATCCGGAAGAACTGCTTTCAAAAACTGAAGGGGAATGATTTGTTTACCCTCAAATTCGATTGGTTCAATAGATGTCATCCCTACATTTTCAAGACATTTTAAATGAGTCAGATAACTTTGGCCAAATGTCATGAAGAAACGGATTCGTTTAACGCCAGGAATATTCAAAGCAAGGGATTCAATTTCCTCATGGTGCAATAGGTACATATCTTTTTCACCTATTTCAGGAAAATTATATGTACGTTTAATTTCCATCGGTTCCGTTTCTACCCATCGGCCGTCTTCCCAATAAGACCCGTTTGCTGTTACTTCCCGGATATTAATTTCCGGATTAAAGTTTGTCGCAAATGGATATCCATGGTCTCCAGCATTACAGTCCAAAATATCAATGTACTCAATTTCATCAAAATGATGTTTTAGGGCATGAGCAGAAAATACGCCTGTAACTCCCGGATCAAATCCACTGCCTAATAGGGCAGTAATTCCCGCCTCTTCAAAGCGCTCACGGTAATCCCATTGCCATTTATATTCAAATTTCGCTGTATCTTCAGGTTCATAGTTTGCTGTATCCATATAATTTGTTTTAGTAGCGAGACACGCATCCATGATTGTTAAATCTTGATAAGGTAATGCCAAGTTCATCACGATGTCTGGTTTCACTTCTTCAATTAGCGCGATTAGTTCATCTACATTATTGGCATCAACCTGTGCAGTTGTAATTTTAGTTCTTCCGCCATCAAGCTTAGCTTTTAAATCATCGCATTTTGATTTTGTGCGGCTTGCAATACAAATCTCTTCAAACACCTCGCTGTTTTGTACACATTTGTTTATCGCTACAGAGGCTACTCCGCCACAACCAATAATAAGCGCTTTTCCCATTTTCTTATCCCCAATCTATTGTTTATTTATCTAGTAAAATATTGTTTCCTCATTGAAAACGAAAAATTATTTTGATACATCCTCTACACTTCTTAGCAATTCTTCCACATACGTAGGCAAAGCGAAAGCTCCGCGATGTAAATTTGGATTGTAATAGCGTGTTTTGATAGTTAACTGTTCCCAGCTCTCTTGATTTAAGTCTGCAAGTGGTTGATATTTTTTGGATGCAAATCCAAATAACCAGTGTCCGGATGGATAGGATGGTATATGCGCCTGGTATACCCGGCTAATTGGAAAACAGTCGATAATGCGTTTGTGTGCCCTTTGCATGGCTGCCCTGTCTTCTGCATAAAATGGACTCTCATGCTGATTGACCATAATTCCATCTTCATGCAAGGCTTTATAACAATTTCCGTAAAACTCTTTTGTGAATAAACCTTCACCTGGTCCGAATGGGTCAGTGGAATCTACAATAATCAGATCATATTGATTTTCACAGGAGCGGACAAATTTTAATCCATCCTCATGGTGAATATGAACACGTGGGTCATCAAGCTTAGACGCTGTTAGCGGTAAATATTTTTTGCACGCTTCAATCACCTTTTCGTCAATTTCGACCATATCAATACGTTCAATCTGTTGATAACGGGTTAGCTCGCGCACAACCCCGCCATCTCCGGCGCCAATGACTAACACTTTACGAGGGTTGGGATGAACAGCCATAGGTACATGTGTTATCATCTCATGATAAATAAACTCATCTTTTTCAGTCAGCATCATAAATCCATCAAGGGTCAGAAATCGACCAAATTCTTTAGATTCGAAAATATCAATCCGTTGAAATTCACTCTGTTCATTATACAAATGCTTATCTACCTTGATAGATAGCTTCACATCGGCTGTGCTTCGTTCATGAAACCATAATTCCATGCTGTCACACTCCTTTCAGTACATTCAGACGTTCAATTGCGAGGTCTTCCGGTCCAGTCATGGAACAACCTTTCGCTTTGGCATATTCAATATAATCAATGATTTCTTCCGTGATTCTCTCACCTGGTGCGAGAATTGGAATTCCTGGAGGATAGCACATCACAAACTCACTGCATACCCGCCCCTTTGTATCACGCAGAGCCAATGATTCTTTATCCGCATAGAATGCTTCTTGTGGTGTAGTCACAACCTCCGGATCAATATACTCTTGAGTAATTAAGCCTGATTGATCCTTTGAATAACGACGGCGAATCTCTGATAAGGCACTAATCAAACGTTCGACATCTCGTTTCCTATCACCCACAGATACATAGGCTAAAATATTGCCTATATCTCCAAATTCTATTTGGATATCATACTCATCACGCAACAAATCATAAACCTCAATTCCAGCAAGCCCGATATCCAGTGTGTGTACGGAGAGCTTTGTTACATCGAAGTCATATATACTGTCACCGTTAATCAATTCTCTTGAAAAGGCATAATAGTCACCAATTTGATTGATTTCTTTGCGAACGTATTCTGCAAGGTTTATCACATCTTTGAAAATAGCTTCACCATTTAATGCGAGGTTTCTTCGGGATAGATCCAGACTCGATAATAGTAAATAGGAGCCACTGGTCGTCTGTGTTAAATTGACAATTTGCCTTGCATAACCAGCATTGATAGATGTGCCCATCAACATAAAGGAGCTTTGCGTCAGACTACCTCCTGATTTATGCATGCTGACTGAAGCCATATCTGCGCCGGCAGCCATGGCACTGACAGGTAAATCATTTCCAAAATACAAATGAGCTCCATGCGCTTCATCCACAAGAACCAACATTTTATAGTGATGAGCCAACTTTACAATCCCTCTCAAATCAGAACAAATGCCATAATAAGTTGGATTGTTGACTAAAATAGCTTTAGCATCGGGATTTTCCTTGATTGCCTTTTCTACCTGTGTAATAGACATGCCAAGCGCAATACCGAGTTCCTTGTTCATTTCAGGATTTACATAGACCGGTTCAGCTCCGCATAGGACAAGCGCATTAATAACACTGCGATGAACATTTCTGGGAAGAATTATTTTATCTCCCGCTTTACAAGCTGTCAGAACCATTCCCTGTACAGCTGATGTCGTTCCATTTACCATAAAAAACGCATGGGCTGCACCGAATGCTTCGGCTGCCAATTCTTCTGCTTCTTTAATCACGGATACCGGGTGACAGAGATTATCGAGAGGCTTCATAGAATTCACATCCACACTGACTGCTTGTTCACCCAAAAAAGCTGTTAATTCAGGATTGCCTCTGCCTCGTTTATGCCCGGGTACATCAAAAGGAACGATCCGTTTTTTCTTGAATTCTTCCAACGCCTCATAAATAGGCGCCCGCCCTTGTGAAAGACGATACGACTTTTCTCGTTCAATCATCACAAAACATCCTCTCGCTGAAAATTCTTTCCTTTGTGCTTGCAGCCTGGCATAGACACTAATTAATTGACAAAATTTTATTTATTTGTAAATTTATAGATGTTAAAAGACAACAAAAAAGCAAGTGTTCGCGCAAAAATTAGCACATCACTTGCTTGTAGATAGTATTATCCTATTAAAAAGCATATGTAAACACAGACATATTGTTATACATAAAATCCACAGCATTTTATGTCTGAAAAGCTTTTTAATATTCAACATACCTAAATAGGAGATCAGAGTCTATATAGCAAATAAATACTTTTACCACTCTTATTGACCGTTTCACAAGTTTTGCACGATTTATGTCGCACTGGTTATAAAGTAACCAACTTATAAAATTTGAGCTTCTAACTCAATCAATAGGGCAACTATTGTTGCCAGTCGGCATTTGACCCGGCTGTCCGTATGGCCTTAACTTCCCGTGGGCAAGTGGTCAATTTTATCTGCTTGGAAAGACTCTTACTGTGTGAATATTTGCTTTCCAAAAATAACAATGCCCTAATATTATCAGCTAATGAAAAGATTGGCAATAGTTAATTTTAACTTTTTATACCTTTAAAGACTAAATTAGCCACTATAATGTATTACTTAGATTTTCAATATAAGAAAAAACTGTCTTTGTCTTTGTATACTTTTTACCTCTTTCTTATTGAAATCAACACGTATGTTCCCCAACTCGAAAGATTTCTCTCCAAATACCAACCAAAAACATTATTTTTATCCTTTTCAAGCAATTTGGTTACTTTCTTATTCATTTTTCTGTATAATCCACATATAAAGAACAAATGTATTTTCAAGGAGGACAACATGAAACGATTCGGTATTTTACCAAAGATTATAGTAGCGATTACCCTCGGAATTGTGATTGGGTTGATTGGACCTGTATGGTTGGTTCGTATATTTGCCACATTCAATGGACTATTTAGCAGCTTTTTAGAATTTATTATCCCATTTATCATTATTGGATTTATTGCTTCAGGGATTGGTGTGATGGGTAAAGGTGCCGGTAAAATGCTCGGTATCACAACCGGTTTAGCTTATGTTTCCACTATACTGGCTGGTTTACTAGCCTTTATCGCAGCTAAAACATTATATCCAGTTATACTGAAGAATCAGGCAGCTCAAACCTTTTCAAATCCAGAAGAAGCTTTGGTATCTGCCTACTTTACTATTGAAATGCCTCCTGTCATGGGTGTTATGACAGCCTTGCTTGTGGCCTTTACAATTGGTTTGGGTATGGCATCAATCAAAGGGGAAGTTCTTCTGAATGTGATGGATGAATTTAAAGAGATTGTTGTTAAGGTTATCAATTCCATCATCATTCCACTTTTGCCTTTTCATATTTTCGGTATATTCGCCAACATGACTCAGGGCGGTCAAATTGCATCAATCATCAGTGTATTTGCAAAAGTATTTGTGATGATTATTGCCTTGCATTTGGTTATGTTAACTCTTCAATATACAGTAGCAGGTACGGCTTTTAAGAAAAACCCGTTTAGTATGCTAAAGACAATGTTACCAGCGTATTTTACGGCATTGGGAACACAATCTTCTGCATCTACTATTCCTGTTACGGTGGAACGTACCAAAAAAATGGGTGTAAAAAATAAAGTTGCGGAATTTACCGTTCCGTTATTAGCCACTATTCATTTATCAGGAAGTACGATTACATTAGTCAGCTGTGCCATGGCAGTTATGTTATTACAGGGAACAGATGCCAACTTCACGCAAATGCTACCTTTTATTTTAATGCTTGGTGTTACAATGATTGCTGCACCGGGCGTACCGGGAGGAGCTGTTATGGCCGCTCTCGGTTTATTGGAATCCATGCTCGGTTTCTCTGATAATATGCTATCCCTCATGATTGCGTTATATCTTGCTCAGGATAGCTTCGGAACTGCTTGCAATGTAACAGGTGATGGCGCTATATCTGCTCTTACGGATCGAATTGTTCCTGATAAAAAGAACCAACATAAAGAAAATGAATGGACCGAAAATGTAATATAAATACGGATTAACTCTTCATAAGCTAATTATTTTTGAGAAGTATTTTTATATTCTGTCCCAAGCAACAAGAAATTTAGGCATAAGAAAGAGAAACCTCAGATAGCGAGGTTTCTCTTTCTTTTTAAATCACTTTCAATTATTCACCGCATCTTCGAAATATCCTCTTTATTACACCTTTATGCACATTTCCTAAACTACCCCATCTACGCGCAAACCTACAAATATCAATCTTCATTTAATGGATACCCTCTTTATTGATATTCCTCAAGTTCTGAATCTAATTAATTTATCATCTTTATACTAAAAAAATATATAGATATACCGATATAAAGTGATGACCACTATAAACATAAGTTTTAATGAGTATTGTTCACTATATATTTATAGCGCATCACTAATGGTTAAAAAAAGAGAAAATATATTTTTGAGGGGATATCTATCATGAAAGTTTCAATAACACAAAAGTTCTTATTTATTTTCATTGTATTTGCTTTAATTGTATTTAGTACACCAGATTTATATGCGAAAGTAGATGCTGCAGCTATCCAGTACAAAACCACTGACAATGTTAACTTACGCAAAGGACCATCCACCAAGCACCATATAATCATAACGATTCCTAAAGGGAAACTAGTTAATTACATAACGAAATCCGGTACTTGGTACAAAGTAAACTATAATGGAAAAATTGGCTTTATAAGCTCAACCTTTGTAAAAAAAGCCACGGTTTCAAAGACAGCTATTCCATCTGCAACAGTTTTGTCTTCAACAATCTATCAAACGACGGCCAGCCTTAATTTAAGATCTGGTGCCTCCACCAAGCATAAAGTAGTCATCATGATTCCTAAAGGGAAAAACGTAACCTATCTCTCTAAATCCGGCTCTTGGTATAAAGTAAAGTATAACAATAAGACTGGCTTTGTAAGCTCATCCTATTTGAAAAAGCCAACAACTGCAGCCACACCTACTGTGACGTATCAAACGACGGCCAATGTTAATTTAAGGACCGGCGCCTCTACCAAGCATAAAGTAGTCATCATGATTCCTAAAGGGAAAAACGTAACCTATCTCTCTAAATCCGGCTCTTGGTATAAAGTAAAGTATAACAATAAGACTGGCTTTGTAAGCTCTTCCTATTTGAAAAAACCAACCACTATAGTCACACCTACTGTGACGTATCAAACTACGGCCAATGTTAATTTAAGGACCGGCGCATCTACCAAGCATAAAGTAGTCATCATGATTCCTAAAGGGAAAAACGTAACCTACCTCTCTAAGTCCGGTTCTTGGTATAAAGTAAAGTATAGTAATAAGACTGGCTTTGTAAGCTCTTCTTATTTGAAGAAGCCTACTGCCAACGTTAAAATATCTAATTATAAATATGTTCGATACTATGATACAAATGTCCATGTTTATACAAGCAATCTAAATGCTCATTTAACAGTTTCCAAAGGGAAAGCCAATGTTCTAGAAACATTATCGTCCCTTAAAGTCCCTAATGAATTAGCCAAGACCAACATGGGCTTCTTTGATTCAAAAATGGAACATGGCGGTTTATACATGGTAAATGGTCAAGTAACAAACAATCATAAATCCAAGTACATAATTATGGAATATAAGAAGACTGGAAAAATAGATATTCGTAGTTTAGGTACCACAAATAGCACCTTAGGAGGGAACACTCTTCAAGAATTAGAGAATATGAAAAAAAATGATTATTTTGCTGTTGGCAGTTCATACTCTTTAGTACAAAACGGCAAAAAAAATCTGGCACATAGCGAATATTTTGCACTTAGCAAAAGTCGAAATCCTCGAACTTTGTTTGGTCAAACCAAAGATGGAAGATTTATTATGGCAGTGACAGATGGGCGAATCAAAGGAAGCAGTGGGTTAACAGCCAGTCAAAGTGCTGAAGTTATGTTAAAATTGGGAGCCGTTGAAGCCGTGAACTTTGATGGGGGAGGATCCAGTACCTTTTATATTGGAGGTACACTAAAGAATAAACTAGGAGAAAGTGCAAGAAGAATCGGCAGTGCCCTTTTTATTACCAAGTAGGTAGAATATCATTTATAAAAACAACTCCTAATTTCTTAAATTAGGAGTTGTTTTTATTTAGAAAAAATTGGCTCAAGTATTTTTTAGGACCTATTCAATATATATTTTATTCAGTCATTGTTTCGCCTTTATAATAAAACCGGCTTCCTTTGCTTCTTTCTCCGTACAAAACATTTCTTCTGCTTTTGTAAGATCATAATTTTGCTGACCAGGTATATGATAGATTCTTAATGATCCTATTAATATTCCCTTTTATAGTACAGGAAGATGTTGTTTTTATAGGCTTCCGGATTGAATCCTTTATCCGTGGCATAATTCTCTACCGACCATATGCCAATATCAAGAGCTTGGGCTTTTTTCTGAATTTCATAGAAACGATCCACTACTTTGTATTGGGTTAATATACATAGGCTACACGTGCTAATCCTTTTTCCAAAAGTGTTTCATTAAACACTTTCCCATCCACATATAGATAAACTAACATTCTGTCATATTTGTCACAGCCATCACCAAGGCCTGTTTCTACTTTAATGGATTTACCGGCAGGCAACATCTTTTTAGTAAAATAGATAGAAGCCTTAGATTCATCTCATGCACGTTTTTTCAGGCAAATTATGCCAGCTAATATAACGAGAATCCCAGGAACAAACAAGGTTTTTATGAAATGAGAACCTGTCTGTGGTTTTCCTTCCACAAACATACCTTTACCTGTTATACATTCACTTGGTACTATTCGACCCATTATTTCTTTGGAAACAATGGAATTAGCTAATTGTACAGCTGAATCCTGATATTTTGAAGTCTCATAAAGGGATTCATTTACTTTTGAATCAGCCATTATTTCATCAGTTGTACTCTTATGAGTGTCGTTCTGATATACGAGTACAGTAGATTCATTTTCTAAATTAACAGCACCAGCGATGACTGTCTGTTTTGTTAAAGTAGGTAGGCAAAAGTTCAGTAAAGAAAATATAATAGCTAAAATAAATACCCTATAACTCATATAACATCCTCCATTAATCAGAACGGCGTTTTCAGCTTCATCTCTTCTATATAATATTAATATAATAAATATTCGAAAAATAATAAACAAAATAATTATTTAATAGCATTATAAATTATATAAATATAGTAATAAATAAAAACAAACCCATAACTGAATTAATTTATTCTGGCTATTATGATAATTTTGCATATAAAAAAACCAATCCCAGTTGGAATTGGTTTTTAAGCCACTGTTGCCGTTACATATAAGAAAGTTTTAAACCACCACTTCTCCAAGTGGGTGTTCGCAAAAGCGTTCCTGCATGTCCTCCAAGTCATATAGACAGAGGCCTGTCATTCCCGCCTTTATATTAAAACTCCCTATTACAGCTTAAAGGTTAAAACTTAAATTATGCATCACGTACAATGTAGCTTGTATAAAGTATATTACTCCTCTATTCGTTTAAAAGCAATGGAGATGACTTCCAAAATGAATAAAATAAATCCTTGGTTTCAAGAAGGATTATGTATTCTATATAATCCGAACATCTATTACTTTAAATTAATACAAAAAGTGCTATTATCAATTTTACTTTTACAAAACGGATTTTATGTAGAGTAAATGAACACAAAATTTTACATTTATTATTTATATTAGTATTATTAACCTATAATCATTAAACTATTATCTATTTATGGAGTGGTTTGGTTGTCATTAATACGTATGATGTCTTCCCAAGAACTGAAAGATTGCATAAAAATATTGAAAGAAAGTGTGACCGAGAACGTCTTTGAATATGGATACTATCACGAAAGAACTCAGCAAGCCAGCAAAAGACTTGAAATTTATAAATATTACTACGAAAAAACATTGGATATCAAAGACTAATTTGCCATTATAGGAGCTGAATGATGCATCAAGATTTTAAATGGAGTCGATATTTTCTTTACTTTATCTCAAGAATCGTATCCTTACATTATTTGATCTCTTTAAATAATACTTAACGAAAAATCAAGCATATCAGCCTATTATCTCTGTTAGGCCCCTTTTCAAATCTCTAAATTTAAATGGATACCCAGCTTGTACAAGCCTTTCAGGAATTACCCAGCGGCTTTTTAAAACAAGCTCCTCCTCGGTCCTAATAATGACTGCCCCTGCTTTAAGCATCCACGCCGGAGCAGGAAAGCCAAATTACCCTATTCATACTGTTTTACGCAGGCTGGCCATTAATTCACGGTATCTGATTGGACATGGTGATGAGCAATTATATACTCCATCCAGATCTTCTCTCTCCATTAGAAAAACGACAATTTGAAATAAATCCTCAATTAATCATTTCATTTGTTTACCAATATACTCTAGGTACATTTCTACAACATTATAATCATAATGCTGATAAAGCGTTCGTGTGCCCACTGCATCTTCTATTTCGTTAAATAAGAATTCGCCATCCCGGTCGACGAGAAAATCAATCCCTACAAAATCAAAATCAAGAATTCCACTTATTTTACCCACTAATTTCCTTTGGCTTTGAGACAAACTATAGCGCTCAGCCATCCCACCAAGTGAAAAATTGGATTTGAACTGGCTTTTGGAATACCGCTTAACAGATCCAATAATCTCTCTTCCTAACAAGAAGACCCTCACATCAACCCCAGGATTATTACATAATTCCTGCAGGATAACTTCATCCGCTTCATACTTCTGCATATGTTCAGTTAATTCTGTTTGACTATTTACTTTATAGACTTCCGTACCTCCATGTCCCCGATTGCTCTTTAAAATAACTGGATAGTTTAATGCGGACTGTATACCAGCAGAAGGAATCACCGTCCTTACTGATTTAATCCCCTGGCTGTTTATCATTTGATGCGTTTTAGCTTTATTGTTACAAACTTCTGTCACCCTGTAGTTATTAAAGACTCTGCAGCCCATCAGTTCAAAATGAAGACTGATTTGACTATTCCGGCTTCGGTTAATAACGAAATCAGGCTGAACCAAAATTCTATCACCCTTATAAACGGACAATTTCCCATCTACAATCATTAAACTCAGATCCTCGGTGAAAACAATCTGGATATCCAGATTATACTTGTTGCCATTCTGAATAAATTGATTGGCAAACCATTGATTTTTTTTGTAGTCTTCTCTTTTATAGATAAGCAACCCTTTATACATGCCACACCTTCTGCAAAATATGATCGAATATATGCCCAGTCACATCAATTCCTGTGCAATCATAAATGTTTTTAATATGAGCATTTGAATTTATTTCACAAAGGATTGGTTCCCCCTCTTCGCCGAACAAAAGATCTACCCCCGTAAAATCAGCACCAATAATCCGGCTTGCCTGAATTGCCAGCTCTTCAAATTCTTTAGGCGGTTGAAATTCATGCATCTTTCCACCATTCGTTACATTTGCTCTAAAATCATTTTCAGAAGTACGCAGCATGGAAGCAACCGCTTTGTCACCTACTACATGTATTCTTACATCTTTCCCTTTGCTGCTTTGTATGAATTCCTGATATAGATGGGGTCTCAGAAGTAACTCTTTTCTCTTTTCTAGTAATTCTCTGCGATTATTTACCAGGTATACCTGTTCACCAAATGATCCGAAAGCTTCTTTCACCACCATTGGATAGGTAAGTTCTCTTTCGAGGAAATCAATAAATGAGTGATTCAATTCGGTTGATTCCAAGAAAACCAAAGGGGAAAAAATGGTTTTTGGTAACTTGACTGAATGATTAGCCAGAGCCTGGAAGGTCATGATTTTATCATCACATGCTTCTACTACTGATGCTTTGTTAAATAAGCGATAACCCAATTGCTCCAATTGTTTTGCCAACCGTACATCTTTATCTAAAAACAGAATAAAATCCGGCTTTTCATACTGATTTTCTGTTTTAATGATTGTCTGATTTTGTTCGATAACAGAAAAAATATCCGTGTTTTTAATTAAATCGAGTATAATCCCTTTTTCTGCAGCTGTTTGTTTATACCAATCATGGATTTCTATAAATTTGGAAGATAATAAGCTTCCATTATAGACTAACCATCCATACGTTCTTTCCATCTGAGGATGCTCCTTACTATGTAATTCGTTTGTTTCATTATAGCAAAACCCTATCTATGAAGTATTTCTCATAAAACTAAATAGTACAAAGCAACTATCTATTTTTTTTCATATGATGAAGTATTCTCAAATTGTTTTTAAAATAAAAGTACACTCAAGGGGTTATTCCACATGAATAGACTGCTGATTCACTCTGATTTTGAAAAGGATTTTCATCTTCCAAGGTGGCTGGTAAAGGCATATAAACACTGGACGTCCATCGTCAGCGACCAACACTTTCCGTGTCACTTTGGGGTGAAAGCAGAACGGGATGGACACTTACGGTATACGTATTGTGAAAATCATGATTTTTCAGCCCTTCCCCAAACGCTTGCAACATTTCTTGAGTTCTCAAAGACAAACCCCACTATACGGCATGCATTAGTCTTATTCGTACAACCCGAACCGCATAACCTGGATTTCAACTATTACAACGCTTATTTTTGGAATGTCTTATCTTATCTGCATGAACAGGATATCAAAAAGTGGCCAGATGAGTACCCTATGGATCCACATGATTCGAATTGGGAGTTTGTTTTCAATGGGGAGCCCATTTTTGTATCTGGCAATGCTCCTTTTTATCAAAATCGAATTACCAGAAATTTAGGAGATTGTTTGATTATGATTTTTCAGCCACGAAGAATTTTTGCTAATATTTCCCACAACACTCCTCATGGAAAAAAAGCGATGGAACTTATCCGAAGAAAAGTTGAAGAGATCGAAAGTATGCCATTTCATCCAGACTTAGGCGGATATGAAGATCAAACTAAAAGGGAATGGAAACAATACTTAATTACAGATGATACAAATCCAATCAGAGGGAATTGCCCGATGAGGGAGACACTTTTATCAAAATGCAAACAAAAGCTAGAAAAGGAAAAACCATGCTGAATGCATGGTTTTCTTGATTTCATATGATCAACAAAAGTGTTCCTTTGATTTTTCTGCATCGCTATCTATCAAGGTCCATTTCTAAGAAGACCTTGACCATTGCTCCCAAAAACTCTTTATAAGCCTTAGTTCTTCGAAATTTTTATTATTATTTCGGCTATCAGAATCGTATGAAAGATAGAAACGAATAATGAAATTTTCTTGGCTTTATCATGATTAGAGTATCTTTATTAAAGTAGTTTCACCCTATAGGGATATATTTGGCATTACTTCATGTTATCGTCACAATGGTTCAAAATCGGGACATGGGACAGACAAGTAAAGGCCGCTCAGGCCTTTACTTCATTAACATATTCTCTGAATTAATTGTTCACTATTATTTTTAGGTGAATTTACTTCTGTACTCACTTCAAATGCTTCCATCCATTCAGGGTTAAATGGTTGTAAATACTGAGTTAATAATTGGGAATCCCGTATCTTTGGATCCAGCCAATTTCGTTCATCATCAGGTTTAAGGATAACCGGCATCCGGTCATGTATAGACGAGGTCAACTCATTTGATGATGTAGTGATAATGGTACACGTATAGACAGCTTGTCCTTCAGGTGATTTCCATGACTCCCACAAACCGGCCATTCCAAAAGGTTCGCCACTTTTCAGTTTAATCCGCATCGGGATTTTACGGTCAGGTGTCTGCTGCCATTCATAATAGGAATCAGCCACAATAAGGCAGCGTTTGTTTTGATAGGCTTTTCGAAAACTTGGCTTTTCTGCGAGTGTCTCCGATCGGGCGTTAATAAGTTTATATCCATTTTTTTCATCCTTTGCCCACGGTGGGATAAGCCCCCATCGCAAATAGCCTAATCGGTTTTTTGATCCGTCATTGATGACTGCAACGATCCTTTGGGATGGGGCTATATTATAACTAATCTGGTAATCCATCTCGTCAAACGAAGAATCAATATGGAATCGTTCCATAATTGTTTCAAATGTCGAAAACAATGTAAATCTCCCACACATATCATCACCTCAGAGCCATTATAACAGTCCCGGTATACTTAAACCAAAAAGGCACCCACTTGGGCACCTATTTAATAATTAAAAACTTAATACTTTTTAGCCAAAGCTTTATTCGCATTGTTAACATCGTTTTTAATCAATGCACTTAAATCATAAGCAGGATACATATTGTTTTTAGCCATGTACTTAAAAACCTGGCTATGTAGATCAATAACACCATTCAGTTGATTTGTTAATGTAGTTTTCAATACAGGTGTAGCCGTTTCAGTGATTGCAATCGCGTAATTTCGTATTAAACTTTTTGTTAACCCCAAAAGATTCCCTGCATAGAATCCGGCATCCTGTTGATCTCTTTCATCCTCATCCCTTTGTGGTGCTCTTGGAAAGTACTGCAGCAACTCTTTAATATATCTTTCCATAACTTTAATAGCGGTAAGATATAAATTTTTCAGTTCTTGATTTGGTACATCTCTGACCTTCATTTTCAATCCTATTAAGGCATTTGATTCAAAGGCTATTAACTCGTGTAGTTCAAGTGTTTCATGGTATGCCAATGTGTTAGCCAATCAATCATCCCCTCCTTTTTTCCTTCAAGAAGAATATATGATTATATAGCTCGTCACTTTCCATATTTTATTATGGTCAAATTTCACAAAATATTACTGCATGAACTATATTTAAAGGCATAAAATACATACCTATACATTTACTTATTTAGTTGGGAGTATATCTTAATTAGATAGAAGAGATATCTTACTTTGTCTATCAGTGTCTGATTGTTAATTCTTAAACAGACTCACCACAACAAAACAGAACAAACATTCGTTTTTTCGTTGCATAGAAAACGTACGTTCGCATATAATAGGTATAGGAGGTGACTTAATGAATAATTTAGTTAGAAGCATGCACGAACACATTCCTGTTGATATTATATATGTCTCCAATCAAAATATATTTACAAAGAGACGCATCTTGGTCAAATCAATGGATGACAAACTTATACGGGCCTATTGTTTCCATAGAAAACTTTATCGAACATTTAAAAAAGAGCAAATCCTATCTACCCAGCTTATTTATTGTTCAAAACAATCTTCCTAATAAAAAAAGAAGAGGTATCCCCCTTCTCTCTTAGCCTATCATCTCTTCATGATCAATATCTTGAATTTCACTTTCGGAGAGGGACTCCTCTTTATCACGCTGGCGATGAGCTAATCTGGAAGAGGCACTTGCGGCAATTGCGGCGACCATATCATCAAGAAAAGTATTTACTCCCCTGCCCTCTTTCTTCGTATCTAAATATCGTATGATCCCCAATTTATTCTTATCAAGGTGACCAAATGTTGTGAGTCCAATACTTCCATATCCAAGAACGGCGCCAAACGCAAGCGTCTCATCCACACCAAAAAGAGACTCATCAGATTCTACAATGGATTGTAATGGTTCTGACAGCATTCCCCTTTCAGCTAAACGATCTAGTTCAATCCCTACAAGAAGTGCATGCTGGATTTCACGTTTCATCAGGACACGCTCTACACTGTATATACACTCTTCCAATGTCAAGCCTTCATTATAAGGAAATTGCATCTCATAAACAATTTCCGCAATTGCCTCCATTGATACCCCTCTGCTTTGTAAGGCGAGCTTAGCCGCATTTGTTACAGTTTTACTATGTACACGATTTTTCATCTATTTTTACTCCTTTATTTACTCTTTTCTTCATTATAACATCTGAATCTTCGCAATTTAACAAATTTAAGATTATTATTCAAAGGATAAATTATGCTAAAATAAACCTTATAAGAATACAGAGGTGAAGCCCTTGGCATTAAGTACTGGATCAATTAAAGGAATGTCTTTTTATAGTAAAGAATTAAATGAGGATCTTGAACTCCTTGTATATGTACCTTCCACCTTCTCCCAACTATATAAGTACTCTGTACTGATAGCACAGGATGGGAAAGATTATTTCCAAATGGGAAAAATCGGACGAGTTGCAGATGAGCTATTGGCAAAAGAAGAGATTGAAAATATCATTATTATAGGGGTCCCGTATAAGAATATCGATGACCGCTGGAATAAGTATCATCCTGATGGTCACAAGCATGCTGCCTATAAAAGATTTCTTGCTCACGAGCTAGTACCTTTTATAGATGCCAAATATCCCACCTATCAAATGGGGATGGGCCGAGCCTTAATCGGGGACTCTCTCGCGGCGACAGTTTCGTTAATGACAGCTCTTGATTATCCAAATACATTTGGCAAAATCGCTTTGCATTCCCCACTCGTAAACGAGACTGTATTATCAGCAGTGAATACTTTTGAGTACCCACACTTAATGCAGATCTACCATACGATCGGGAAAAACGAAAGACAGGTGCAGACTTCCAAAACAGGAATTATGGATTTTTTGGGACCGAATCAGGAACTGAATTTACTAATTGAAGGTAAAGGTTTTCCTTCCTTTTACGAGGAGATTGATGGGAATCATACATGGAAAGCATGGCAGTCAGATATGAAAAGGACGATCACCTGGCTCTACCACACACCAGAACCAGTTAGTTAATTTATTGAATATTTGTTATAATAATGTAATATCAAATTCTACAATATAAGACAGGGGGTTCTTCCATGAATTTTGGCATTGCTATTTTTCCTTCCAAACAAATGCAAGATGTTGTTAACTCATACAGAAAGCGTTACGATTCACATTACTCTACTATTCCACCACACGTCACATTAAAAGCCAGTTTCACAACCACAGAGGAAAAAATCAAGGAAGTATCTGCAAAACTTAAGGAAGTCTCAGGCAAACACGAACCTTTTACCTTAAAGATCTTAAAAGCCAGCACCTTTCAACCAGTTAATAATGTCATTTATTTAAAAGTTGATCCTACCCTGGAATTAATTGCTCTTCATGAAGATTTACACAACGAATTCCTGGGCAAAGAAAAGGAATATAAATTCGTTCCCCATATTACTATAGGCCAAGATCTATCTGACAAGGAACATAATGATATTCTTGGGCAATTGAGCCTGATGAAATTTGGACATGAAGAAGTAGTTGAGCAATTCCATCTCCTCTATCAAATAGAAAACGGAGCATGGAAAGTCTATGAAACTTACCAATTAGGAAAGGGAAATTAACCTCTATGAACATCGAGATTGTATCAGAACAACCAGAAATGGAAAAAGTATTTTCCGTACGAACACAGGTCTTTGTAAATGAACAAAATGTACCGGAAGAAGAAGAAATTGATCATTTAGAAGAGGAATCTACGCACTTTCTCGTAACTGATGATGAAGGAAACCCTACTGGAGCCGGTCGTTTCCGAGTGGTTGACGGCTACGGGAAAGTCGAAAGGATTTGTGTCTTGCCGGATTACCGCTCAAAAGGCGTGGGCCACGCACTTATGAAAGCGATTGAACAATTTGCTTTATCTCAACAAATTGAAATCCTTAAATTAAATGCTCAAAATCAGGCAATCCCTTTTTATGAAAAACTGGGGTATGCCATTACTTCTGAAGAATTTATGGATGCAGGCATCCCTCATCACGCTATGAAGAAACATATTTAAGACTGCAGCTGGCTAAAATGCCACTGCAGTCTTTATTATTTATATACATGATTTTGCTTTCGAAAAACTAAACGTAAGCAGACTAAAAAGCAGTGCATTTCTAGAGGAAATAAACTGCTTTAAGAATTACCTTCAATTTTGAATATTTTCATTAAATGCTTTCATTCACAAACTGACCGATTCCTGTCACTTCTACAGCGGTTTTTTCAACTACATCCATCGGGATATTGTTGTTATGCATGTGATTTGAAGAAAACTGGAAATCTGCACTGTTCTTTTCCTCAAGTGTATCATGATCATTATTCTTATCACGGAATTTGATTGGTTTTATAGGTTTAAAACGAGTGATTGTATCCTTCGCCAGTTTCTCTGCTGCAATTGTTCTATTTGTATATTGTATGTATTCATATTGTGTTACTGGACTTATGTATCCCATTCTTTTTCCACCTCACTTTTCCACTTTTACTTTTATTACCCAATTTCCACAGGAATAAACAACTATCCGCTTTTGTATTATGTGATTCGATTTGATAAGATGATATTTGTCTGTCGTGATTAAAATTTTTTATATAAATGAGGAATATGATGAAAACAGCTAATTGGAAAAACGAATCTATCTCTTTACTGACATGGCCGAAGGAGGCATTTGGTCGTATTCATGAAGCTGGTAAAAATGGTGAACTTCAATGTAATTATTGTGGTCAACCTGTCTATATGTATCTTGGAATTCATGAAGAGCCGTATTTTACTCATCGCGATTCTTCACGGCCACCATGTGTGGAACAAACTGAGAAAACGAATCTGGCAGTGAATGAGGCTTCCGTGGAATATGGTGGATTTCGTCTACCACAATCAAGGTCCATTATCGATAGTACGGATGTATCCATTTGGCAAGGCCCAAAGTCCATCACGAATCTGCCTGTATATAATGAAAAGCATTTACCAGGGGTGCATAACTGCCATCCCTTTATCAGCATATTAAAGGAACACGGATGGTTGCTGGATGATCAACAAGCGAGCGCTGTCACTACAGATGCAAAGCATTTACTTGTACTTGCAGGTGCGGGCAGCGGAAAAACTCGTGTTTTAACCGCTCGTACAGCCTTCTTACTAATAGAAAAACAAGCCAATCCCAAATCGGTGATGCTTGTTACCTTTACATCGAAAGCAGCTGCCGAAATGAAAAAACGGCTGCAACAAATGCCTGGCGTCACACCATACATGCTGAAGGATGTATTTACAGGCACCTTTCATTCTATTTTTTATCGAATTCTTTTACGGCATGAACCTCAAAAATGGCATTCAAGTAAATTGATAAAATTTGATGGAGAAAAAGAATATGTTCTAAAAATGGCTGCTTCAGAATTAGGAATCGATGAACGAGAATTTGCATTTGATCAGGCATTGCAGCAGATTAGCAGATGGAAAAATGATCTCCTCTCTCCTCAGGATGTTCATCCAACTGATGACTGGGATTTCAGCTGCCTGGAACTTTATAAAAAATATGAATCTTATAAAGAAATAAACGGTAAATTTGATTTTGATGATATGCAAACCGGCTGTTATCAGCTTTTGAAGGAAAATAAAGAAGTGCTGGATTTATATCACAATCGGTTTAAACACTTTTTAGTTGATGAATTCCAGGATATTAATAAAGTACAATATGAGATTGTTAAACTACTTGCTGCGAAAGCAGACTATGCTTGTTTTGTAGGAGATGATGATCAGGCAATCTATTCATTCCGTGGCAGTGATTCAGCTTTTTTGCATAATTTAAAGCTCGATTACACCTATCTTGAAACAATTATTTTAACGGCTAATTACCGCTCTGGTCATAAAATTATCCAAACGGCCAACAAAATTGTATCGCAAAATAAAGTTCGGACACCTAAAAAAATGGTTGCGACACATGACCAATCCCCATCGCCGGTTTTGTTTCATCCATTCGATGAAGAATCTGAAGCAATCATGATTATGACTGACATGACCGAAAAAATAAGGAATGGAGCTAAACCTGACGATTTTGCAATTCTTTATCGTACCAATACAATGAGCCGTGCTATTTTTGAAAAACTTGCATCTTCGAGTCTTCCATTCCGTGTCGATCAAGACTATGACTCCTTTTATACTAGAAAGACCGTACGCAGTATACTTGCTTTTATGAAAGCGAGTATAAATCCAGATGACCCTGGAATGCTGCAGGATTTATTGCCGCCGCTGTATTTAAAAAAGTCGGCAGTTCAGGACGCCAAGGCCCTATCTATCTTAAATGATTGTTCATTGCTCGAGGCACTGCGTTTTATCAACAATTTAAAACCATTTCAAAAGCGGGCAATAGATAAAGCTGTTTCCGTTATTGGTTTACTTAAGGATCTATCCCCCTCAACTGCTATCGAAATGATTGAAAAGGAACTCGGCTTTCAAGCTTACCTCAAAAAACGGGGCGAAGAAGGAAATAAAATGGACAAAGGATCAGATGATATTAAAGATACAAAAATTGCAGCAAGACGATTCGATTCCGTTCAAGACTTTATTCTGCATGCTGACCATATGTCAGCCATGGCAAAAGAAATTAAAACGATATCCAGGGAAACATTAAATGCCATCCAACTGAGCACAATCCACCGTTCAAAAGGCCTTGAATATAAATATGTTTATATCCTTGGCTGTGTAGATGGAAATATGCCACATGATTATGCTCTCGAATCCTGGCGTGACGGAGACCGTAAACCTTTGGAGGAAGAAAGGCGTTTATTATATGTAGCTGTGACACGCGCACGCGAGGGTTTATATCTATCCATACCGGAATATAGAAGGTCAAAGCGGGCAAGAGCTTCACGTTTCTTATCCATTTTAAAAGGGGAGCCATCTTACAAAGAAGCATTGATTTCCAAATAGCCAGGAATGCAGGCTTGGATAATTAGAAAACAGAATAAGCTTCCTATGTAAAGGTGGCTCCTTTACTCTTATTTTTTATTATTCATCATATTGGCAATTGTATTGAAATCCAGTGATTTCCCATCTTTTATGATGGATTGAACCAACTGATCCTCTACATCCTTCGGTACAGGTTTATTGGCAATTTGCGATACCCTCTTAATGACACCGCGGACTGTTCTTTCATCTTTAAAATTTGCATTTTGTAAGGAATTAGCCAATTCCATTACATCTTTCATATTTACGCCAGTTTTCTTCTCCATATTTTTAAAGAATCCGTTATCCATATTTCCGCCTCCTTCTCGTTACAACTATAATATGAGTGTTGCTCTAGAAATGTGAACCTCTTTTCTCCATGCAAGAAAGAGATTCAGACCAAGCTGAATCCCTTGCTTTCATTTACCAGTTGTAAATGTGTGATTATTGTATTGGCACAGAAGAGGTTTTAAGGCCTCTTCTTTGTACTTTCATTATTAGCAGAAGCTAGCGCCAACAATAATTAACAAGATAAATAGTACAACGATTAGGACGAAAGTAGATCCATAACCACCACTGTAGTTACCGCCGCCACCGTATCCATAGCCGCCGCAGTTACCACCGCCGCCGTATCCATAACAACCAAACATGTAAGTCACCTCGCTTTCGCTTAGTACACTCATAACATATGTCAAAAGCGTTTCCTCTGTTTGGGCTAATCTCCATTCACAAATACCTAATTTTTCATAGTGGGTATAAACCCTTGAACTGTCACAATCCTATCTTTTACACTTAAAGAAAACAGTAAGGAGTCCTGCATCATGACTATAGAATGGAAAGAAATCACCCATTTAGAGGATAGACTGTTAAAGGAAACATTAGCTTTATATGATTCTTGCTTTCCTGAACATGTACGGGAGGACCATAACGTTTTTTATGAGTCCATCAGGCAACGTGAAAAAAATCCCCCCAACCATTTTCATTTTTTAGTTGGTATATCAGACGAGAGAGTCATTTGCTTTGTAACCTCTCATTATTTAGCTGATGTAAATAGTGGATATATTGTTTATATAGCGGCTGATCCGAAAGAACGCGGGAAAGGTTTAGGAAAACAAACATTACTAAAAATAGAGGAATTACTCTCTCTAGATGCCAGAAATGCTGGCCACCCTACTTTACTGGGGATTTTCCTCGAAACCGAAAGAGAAGTAGATGCGGAAAATGAAGAAGAATACAAAGAAAATGTAAATCGACTTCAATTTTTCAATCATAACGGGTATTTACCAATAAAAAACTATCCGTATGTTCAGCCTCCCTTATATAATGGACAAACTCCTGTGCCTTTATATTTGGCATTAAAACCGTTAACCGAAGTAGATGAAATTCCTTATGAACAAATCGTTAGAGCAATCTATTATGAAAAATATTATAAAATGAATAAGATTTCTTTAAATATCCTTAAGGATTGCATGAATTCTCCGGCTCTTTCCTCTCGAGACAATCTTGTAGAGGACACAAGCTCATCAACTTATTGATTACATTATGATATCTTTCCAGTAAAATACAAGAAAACCCCGGCTTAGCCAGGGTTTTAGTGCTTTATAGACGCTTTCTCTCGCCTTTCACCCATACATGACCGGCTTTTACCCTGGTATAGCACAGGCATAGGTGCTCGATAGGTGCTTTCTCCGGTCTTTCATCCACACTTGACCCGCCTTTACCCCGGTATAGCCCGGGCATAGGCGGTCCATAGATACTTCATAGGCGCTTTCCCTCGCCTTTCACCCATACTTGATCCGCCTTTCACCCCGGTATAGCCCGGGCATAGGCGGTCCATAGGTACTCCATAGCCGCTTCCTCCGGCCTTTCACACACACTTAAATCGCCCTTACCCCAGGTATAAGTCGGGTAAGGGCGATTTATAGGTGGGTCATAGGCTGATTTTTTTCTTTACCTCTTCACTTCTTACTAATTCCTTGACCTTTTGATCAATTCTTTCGATTTCTTTACTAGGTGCTTTCCACCAGTTTCTGCTCCAGATTCGCTCAATCGTCCAACCTCGGCTTTCGAGGAATCGCTGACGATAGATATCTCGTTCTTTTGCATTGGCAGAACTATGGTACATGGCCCCATCACATTCAATTCCCAATATATATTTTGAAGAATCATTTGGATGAACGATGGCCATATCAATTCTGTATCCTGACATTCCTACTTGTGTAGCTACTTCATAACCCAAATTTCTTAGCTGTTTATAAACTTGTTCTTCAAAAGGCGAGTCAAAATGCAGTCCTAGTTCTTGTACATGTGTGTTGACATTTTCATTGATTTCCTGGACAACCGAATCTATTTCAGCCTTATGATTCTTAGAAACCGCCCTTACATATTTTAAATAGGATTTAAGAAGCTTCGGCCCAATTTGTGCTGTGTTCGCAACATTCAATTCTTCTGGTTCGATGCTTGATACCACGATTATGCGTTCTTTCGCTCTTGATACGGCAACATTTAATCTATTTTCTCCCCCGTATTGGTTTAGCATACCGAAGCGGTTATAAACCTTCCCTTCTTCGTTTTTAGCATAGCCAACAGAGAAAATAATGATATCTCTTTCATCCCCTTGGACGTTTTCAATATTTTTAACAAAAACTCTTTCATCCAGTTCTTTTGCCATCGCTTGATTATAAGCAACATTAAATTCTTGATCTTCTGCTGCTGATCTTTCGATGATATCCAGTATTTTGGTTTGTTGTTTTGCATTAAATGTAATGATACCGACCGTTTTTTTTGGCTGATTAATCAATGTGTCTTTTAAGAGTTTATATACCTCGATTGCTTCTACTTCGTTAGATTGATTCATCCATCTTCCATTTACTTTTTTCCATTGGATTGCTGGAGGATCCTTTAACGGTTCAACATTAGGAGCAATCTGAACGTGTCCATTATAAAAAGCGTGGTTCGAAAAGTTAATTAGTTCCTCATATTTGGAACGATAATGCCACTGAAGAATTTTCTCCGGAAATCTCCTTTTCGCCAAATTTAACAAACTTTGCGATTCATCAATTTCATACTCTTCTTCATCGTCTTCATTAACAATAGAAGACTGGAACATATTAAAAGGTGGCAATTGTTTTTCGTCTCCTGCAACTATTAATTGTTTTGCTCTAAAAACAGCAGGAAGACCGCTTTCTACTGTACATTGAGAAGCTTCATCGAAAATAACTAAATCAAATAATTGATCATCTAATGGGAAAATAGAAGACACTATTTCAGGTGAGGCCAGCCAAACTGGCATTAATTTCACCAGCCCTTTACCGGAAAATTCATTGACCAATTTGCGCAGTGGCCAAATCATTCTCTTTTTTCCTACCTGATGTTTTAGATTCCTTAATTCTTTCGGGAAAACTTTCTGTAGCTCATCGACAGATTGGGTCAATTGATGAATTAAATATTGATTTGCAGCCACCCTTTTCTGCTCAATCAATTGGCCGAATCTTTCCCTTATCCTTGAATATTCACTCGTTGATATCTTTTTAACCTCAGGATATTTGCTTTCCGTTTCATCAATCCAATGAATATAGGTCGAGTTTTTAAATAAATGAACCCAGTATTCCGGTAATGCTTGATCTGAAGCGATACCTTTCTCAATAAGTTCTTGAATGATTTCTTTTGTTAGCTCTGAACAATCTTCCCAATAAGAATCCATTTGTTGAAGGTCCTCAAAATCCTGGTGAACATATTCTAGTATTTTATCTAATTCTTGTAATGGAATATCACCTTCCGCGATTCTGCTTTGATAACGTTCAATCACTTTATCATCGAAATATCTTTTTAAGCGGTCGATTTCCTTGGACATCTTCTTTGTTTCATCCCCTAATTGATTCATGATCATAAGGGCTTGCTTAATTTTCACCCACTCTGTGGAGTTTGTTCCTTTAAACTTTTCACCTTCTAATAGCTCCTCGAGAATTGATTTACCGGAAAAGGAGGTCCACCACCAAATCCTCAAGCTTTGCAACGTTTTTTTGTTATTATCCTCTAAGTCCGGATATATCTTTGCTAACTTATCTTCCATCAGCCATGTGTAGGCAGGAGTGATTTTTTTATAGTCTAATGAATTTAAATAACCAGATGCGTTCTTCGCCTTTTCAATCAAATCATTAAGCAAATCCACCAATTCCAGCTTATCTTTAATCGTAAATCGTGCAAATGATTTACGGTCTTTCAGTTCGTATTGCTCACCGCCAAATCGTTCATACCACTCAGCATAGCTGTATATTTTTTCACTTATATCAACTAAGACATCTTTGTTCAATTGATTCAACACTGGTTTTAAGTTCAACATTTTAGTCATATCATCTAATGGAGCTGCTTTTCCATAAAGATCATATAAACGGTATCCATAGTTCTGATACTCATATAGCCCCTTGGCAATCTGGTTTAAAAGTTTTTCATGCTCCGTTAAACTTTTTGAAGCAGATTCCAACTCAGATTTCGATCGTTCAAACATGACTCTATTATTCTCAAGAACAGCATTTATTTTGTTATATAAAGGCTTGCGATCCACCTTTTCATCATGAACTAAAGCTACATGGTTGGTTAACTTTAGGCTATCCAAGCGTTGATAGACTACATCAAGAGCAGCCCTTTTCTGACAAACCACCAATACTTTCTTTCCCTGACTCAGTGCATCGGTGATTAAATTTACAATTACCTGTGATTTTCCCGTACCTGGAGGCCCATGGACTACAAGTCCTCTCTTGTATCTTGCTTCTTTTAAAATTTCCTCTTGAGACCCATCTGTAACAAGTAGATTCAGTATATCCGGTTCTTCAGAAGGAGTATTTCCATTCACTTCATCAACCTCAACATCTCCTGATTCATACTCCTGTGGATCAATCAATTCACTCACCAGTGAGGATAGTGCAGCTTCGTTTGTTAGGTCTACCATTGCATCATAGTCTTTGACAATTGAAGAACCACCTTGTGGAAAGTTCCCGATAATCGCATGTTCTAATAAAGTGATGCCAGTTGTTTCAGGGATATCTTCCTTCCTATACTCTTTTAATTTTGTCAGCCCATCATTCGTAAAGGATAGATTTAATTCATATTTTTCAAAGAACAAACTCCATTGTTCTATATCATATGACTTAGCAATTTCAGCAGCCTCTTCAAAGAAATCTTCAGTAAAATCTACTCTGTTAAATTTCTTAAAAGCTAGAAATAAGGTCCGATTAATCTGCGGACCACCTTCTTCTACTCGAATTATCCATTTATTCGTATTTAACCTGCTATTTTCTAAACGGATGGGATATAAGAATAAAGGAGCTTGAAAAAATGTCCCATCCGCGAGGGTTCCAGATATAAAAGGGAAGCCCAAATAAAAGTCATGGACACCAGTTTCTTCTTCAATGGCTTTTATATTCCGTAATAGATCAGTCAATTTTTTTGACATCACCATGGAATCTTCATTTCTTTTTGTTGCCTTAAGCAAGACAATTTCATCTTTATATTGTTTTACAATCTTTTTTACTATAGATTCACTACTATTTTTATTATCAGCAGATAACTTATCTAATTCAGTCAAATCAAAGCTCCACTTATTGTATATCTTTAATAATCTTATGGAGCGATTACGACGACTAATATTATTTAATTTATCTCTCATATGAATTAGTTTATCTTTCACCGTTTAACCTTCTTTCCAGAAAATCCGCATCATAAAAGGAACCATATATGCTCCCATAAAAAGTAATTTATATAATAATATCTCTTATTTCATTGTTAAATTCAATGGGATGTAATACTAAAAGAATAATAAAAAAATACAAAAAAATCCCCACCATTCATAATTATGCTTAGTGGGGATTTTTCATTAACCTTTTGGTTTAAAAATCAATGCTGCGATAAATCCAAAGACGATCGCTGCCGTTATACCTGATGATGTAATTTTAAACATTCCCGTTAGCACGCCAATCACGCCATGCTTATCTGCCTCCTCTAAAGCACCGTTTACAAGCGAATTTCCAAAGCTTACAATCGGAATAGAAGCCCCAGCACCTGCAAAATCCAATAACGGTTCATACCACCCGATACCACCCAATATAGCTCCAATGACAACAAATGTCGAAAGGGTATGAGCAGGCGTTAATTTTGCTACATCAAATAGAAGCTGTCCAATCACACAAATAATGCCTCCTACAACAAAGGCCCAAAAAAACATTGCCAGCATATATATCCCTCACTTTCAAGCGCTATAGTCTTTCAATCGCAACTGCGTGTGCTATACAAGGAATAGATTCTCCTTGCTGGAAGGTCAGGGGAGATAGAAGAGCTCCAGTTGCTGCCATTAAAATTCGTTTATATCTGCCATTACGCATTTCATTCAGTAAATGGCCGTATAAAACTGACGCTGAGCAACCTGCTCCACTTCCTCCTGATTGTACGGGCTGATCTTCTTTATAAATCAATAATCCGCAATCCCTAAATTTATCTTTATCGAGCTTTATACCCTTCTGCTCTAATAAATCAAGTGCAGTTTCATGGCCTATTTTCCCTAGATCTCCTGTTACGACTAAATCATAATGATCATCAGGAAGTTTTAGATCCCTGAAGTGATGATAAATCGTATCGGCTGCAGCAGGTGCCATCGCGCCTCCCATATTAAACGGATCCTTCAATCCCATATCAACAACCTTGCCTATGGTTGCACTCGTAACAACCAGTTTACTTTCAGGAGATTTATCATTTTTCTCAACTAAGGCAACACCAGCTCCCGTAACAGTCCATTGAGCAGTTGGTGGTTTTTGACCCCCATATTCTGTTGGGTACCTAAATTGCTTTTCTGTAGCGGCATTGTGACTAGAAGCACCAGCCAATACTTTATTGGCACCACCGTAATTAACAATAAAGGACGCAAGCGCCAAGCCTTCAGTGGTTGTTGAGCATGCACCGAATAAACCCAAGTACGGAATTCCCAATGTTCGGGCTGCAAAGCTGGTGGGTGTGATTTGGTTGATAAGGTCACCAGCAAAGAAATACTGGATATCATGTGTTTGCAGATTCTTTTTTTCCAAAGCTGTTTGAGCGGCTTCTTCTAATAATACACGACTTGCTTTCTCATATGATTCTTCATTAAGCCAAAGGTTATCATGAATGATATCAAAATCATCTGCCAAATTGCCGTTGCCTTCAAATGGTCCGACAGCCACGCCTGTGGAGGAAATGACCGGTTGATTTTCTAAAATCCAAGTTTGTTTACCAGTTAGCATATTAACCTCCTATAACCATTAGATAGATTTGTTTTATTAATGCAACGACAAATGCTGAAAAAACACCATATAGAATTACAGTTCCAGCCAATTTAAATATATTTCCTCCTACCCCAAGCACAAATCCTTCTGTTCTATGCTCAATTGCTGCTGAAATGACTGCATTACCAAATCCGGTAACCGGAACAGCACTTCCCGCTCCAGCAAATTGACCTATCCGATCATAAACCCCAAAGCCTGTTAATAACATCGATAAAAAAATCATCGTTGCCACTGTTGGGTTACTGGCTGTTTGTTCAGTAAAATTAAAATAAAATATATACATATACGTTATAACTTGTCCTAGAAGACAAAATAAACCACCTACAAAAAATGCCTTAATACAATTCTTTACAACTGGGCGTTTTGCTTCATATTTTTGTTCCAGCTCTTTATATTTTTGTTGTTCAGGGGTTAGTTTCTTATTCTTTTTATTTGCCATATGTACACCTGCCTATGCCATACCCTTCTGTAGTTTCATTATTTTATCAAACCAGTTTCCAGCTTTTTTCTTGGGGTATCCTTTATCCTTCACGTTCACGATTAACTCGACTGTTTCAAGAAATATTTTCATATCACTTGATACAGTAAAATTAAAGGATTTAAAGTTTTTCTTTAATTCCTTATCCAATTTACTTTCAATACTTTTCATGTGAAAACGCTGCATATGCTTAACCTTGTACGCCACCAAAATATCTTTATCCTTTTGAACAACAGCCACATCATAAAGTTCTTTATGGGAAGCTACTTTCTTTTTTATTTCTTCTAATGGTGCCTTTGAACTGTCACCAAGGTAGACCGGGTCTTGATCCACAGACTGAATAAGCGACATTCTGGCTTCCTTACTGCTTGAATCACCGGAACACCCGCTTATCATTGTGAAAAACATTGCTATGACTAAAAATGAAGAAACCCTCTTTTGCATAGCATTTTTCACCCCCTCATTTTATATTAAAATCATTTTCCTGTATTGTTTGTAAAAAACTGCATTTTATCCACTAATTCTAGGGGAAACTTACTTGAGTATGTTAGATTTTTCTAAACAAAAAAAGCCCGCTGATTAAACAGCAGGCTACGGTTGCAAGCGAATCCTCTTTTTATTTTTTGTGCATCCGCAATTTTTTTTTACTTGCTTTGAAGGTGTCCTCTTGATTTCTGTTCCTTTTTGTTTTTGTATTTTCATAAAAGGGTCCTCCTTCCCAAATTAGGACTCATAATAGTATACGTATGTAGGAAGGGATGGTTAGTCTATTATAAATAACCAGAAAATCCAAAAACTAATTTGTATTTTTTAAAATCGGACGATCTTAATATCTTTTATCTGCTTCAATGTATATTTAATCCACTTCTTACCAAAAGCAACTTTAATATAGATATACTCTCCTTTTACTTTTTCAACGGTCCCCCTTAACCTCTTCCCATCTTCCACTATAAAATCACAGACCGGGCTTGGCATGAGTGGCGGCATTTTTGTCAGATAAGCCACCAATTCATCCTTAGACATATCTTCCATACGTTTCCGCTTCTTTTTTCCATTCACTTCAACTGGTTCCGACAAATTAGATTCTTGTTCTTTTGGAAGTTCTGTTGCGTTCTTTTTTTCAATACCAAAGCTTAATAGAGGCGGTTGCTGCAACGATATTTCCTCATCATCTTGACCTTCAAGTGAATCTTTCAAATTTTCAATATGATCATTCGGTTCCTCCGACTGATTTACTTTATGCATCAATTCTTTTGTCGCAACATTTGTAAAAAAGTCATCAATTTCTACTATTTCTTCTTCACGTAATCGGACCATGATTTGTTCCTTATCTAGCCAGGCATTTGCCGGCAATGGATTGTTGATTTCATTATGTTTCATCCTTTTCCCCTCCTATGCCTGCAGTCTATTTATTATGTATATGTGTATTAACTTGAGGATATTTCAGATTCAAAACGGATTTCCATACAAATCCACGAAAAAAACTCCCAATTGCAGTCCTAACTAACAATTGGGAGTAGCAGATTACTATCCTTTTTTTACAGTCTAACGCTGTTTCATTTTAGGATCCAAGGCATCTCTCAATCCATCACCTAATAAATTAAATCCAAGCACTGTTAACATGATCGCTAAACCTGGAAAGAAGAGTGTACCAGGAGCCTGAACTAAAAAACCCTTCGAATCCGCCAACATTTTTCCCCACTCAGGTGTTGGTGCCTGGGCCCCCAATCCGAGAAACCCAAGCGCAGCCGCCTCAATAATCGCTGTAGCAATGGCCAAAGTAGCCTGAACGATGATTGGTGTCATGCTGTTTGGCAAAATGTGACGTAAGATAATTCTTGAATCCTTCATACCTATTGCATTTGCTGCCATAATATATTCTTCTTGTTTCACACTCAGTACTCTTGATCTTATGAGACGTCCGAAATTAGGTACATTAATAATTGCGATTGCAATCAGGGCATTTTGCAGAGATGGTCCTAAAATAGAAATAATCGCGATTGCCAATAAAATACTTGGAAAGGCAAGAAGGATATCAAAAAAACGAGAAATAACCGTATCAATCCATCCGCCATAATATCCGGCAACAAGCCCCAGTATCGAACCAACAATGACAGAACCCAGTACAGAGAAGAAACCTACCGATAAGGAAATCCGTGCGCCATATAATATACGTGAAAGTATATCTCTCCCAAAGTCATCTGTTCCAAACCAATGCTCGGCAGATGGCGGTTTTAAACGGTCGGTTAAATTAACCTCCTTAAATCCATAAGGAGCAATAATCGGAGCTAATAATGCCAATAAAATAAAGAATAAAACAATTCCCAGACCCACCATTGCCAAACGGTTACGCTTAAAGGCAGCCCATGCTTCCCCCCATGGAGAAATCACTTTTTCTTCCATTATCAATGGTGTTTCACCTGTATTTCGTACCAATTCCCCCAATGCCTTACACCACCCTTTATTTGGAGTATTTAATTCGTGGATCGACCAAAGCATAAAGGAGGTCGACAACTAAATTAATAAAAACAAATGCAGCAGCAATCAGTAAAATACCTGACTGAATCACAGGATAATCCCGATAGCCTATCGCTTCATATAAATATCTGCCTATACCTGGCCAAGCAAAAATGGTTTCTGTCAGAATGGCTCCTCCAAGAAGTAAGCCTGTTTGCAGCCCTATGACAGTTAAAACCGGAATAAATGCATTTTTCAAAGAGTGCTTGTACACTACCCAAAACATACTGACACCTTTTGCACGAGCAGTACGTATAAAATCAGCTTGCATGACTTCCAGCATAGTTGATCTTGTCATTCTTGCAATAATGGCCATTGGAATAGTTGCTAACGCAATACTTGGCATAATCAGATGCTTGATGGTCACAATAAATTGGTCAAAATTACCTTGCAGCAATGTATCTAGCAAATATAGATTAGTGATCGCATTGATTGGATCTCTGATATCTTCACGTCCCGTTGTCGGTAACCAGCCCAGCTGCAGAGAAAAAGCCCACTGCTCCATCAACCCCAGCCAAAAAATGGGCATGGATACCCCAATTAACGCTAAGATCATCGCTAAGTAATCAAACCAGGAATTTGAAAACCACGCACTGATGATGCCGGCATTTACGCCGATGACGATGGCAATGATCATCGCAACAAACGTCAATTCTAGAGTGGCAGCAATATACGGCCAAATCTCATTAGTAATCTCTGCATTCGTTCTAATAGAAGTGCCCAAATCACCAGTAAATAAATTCTTAATATAATCTATGTATTGAACATACCAAGCTTTATCCAATCCAAGCTCCTGAGTTAATACGGCAATGGACTCCTTTGTTGCTCTTTGTCCTAAAATAACCTGTGCCGGATCTCCAGGAATGGCTCTGACGATGGCAAATACAATCAACGTCATTCCAAACAGAACCGGTATAACAGACAGAATCCTTTTCAGAGTATAAGAAAACATCTGTATGCACCCCCATAATAAACTGGCGCCCTTATATGAATCTATCCATATAAAGGCGCCCTTACTTAACCAGTTTTACTTAAATTCTACATTTTTTAAAATATCGGATCCGGTTGGATGCGGTACAAGTCCAGTTAAATCAGCTGATGCTGCCAATATAGGCGTTGAGTGAACGAGTGGAATCCACGGCGCATCTTCATGGATAATTTCCTGAGCCTGTTTGTATAGCTCATTTCGTTTATCCTGATCCACGATTGTTTGCGCTTCAATTAATATGTCATGGAGCTTATCATTTGAATAATAGGAATAGTTATTGGAGCCAATAGAGTCTTTATCAAGCAATGTATAGATAAAGTTATCAGGGTCTCCATTATCACCTGTCCAGCCCAGCATATAGGCTGGGAACTCACCTGCTGTAGCTTTTTCAAGGTATGTAGCCCATTCTACAGTCTGAATTTCTGCCTTAACCCCTATTTTCTCGAAATTTGCCTGAATCGCTTCTGCAATTTTCTTTCCTTCTGGTATATACGGACGCGGAACTGGCATAGCCCAAAGATCCATTGTAAATCCATCCGGATAACCAGCTTCTTTTAATAATTCTTTTGCTTTTTCTAAATCAAATTCATAATCCTGAATTTCATCATTATAGCCTTCAACTGAATCCGGCAAAGGGTTTTTCGCTGGTTTTGCCATTCCTAAATAGAAAGCATCAATGATAGCTTGCTTATCCACGGCATGGCTTAAAGCTTGGCGTACCTTTGGATTATCAAAAGGTTTTTTCGTTACATTAAATCCTAGATATCCTACATTCATGGAAGGGCGCTCAATTGCTTGAATGTTCGCATTCCCTTTAATCGTTTCAAGATCTGATGGGTTCACACCATCCATCAAATCAATCTCACCGCTTGTTAATGCATTCAGTCGGGCGGAGTTGTCAGGAATTGTACGGAAAATAATTGTTTTTAATTTTGGCTCTCCATCTACATAATAATCTTCATTCTTTTCAATCACAATTTTGTCATTTGCTTTTTCTTTAAATTTATATGGTCCGGTACCAACCGGGTTTTCCCGGAATTTATCACCATCTTTTTCAACTGCAGTAGGGCTGGCAATTCCAAAACAGCTCATAGCGATGTTTTTAAGGAAGGTCGCCTGAGGACGCTTCAATGTAAATTGAACAGTCGATTCATCAACTGCTTTTACTTCCTTAATAACATGCCCTTCATCCTTTTTATAGCCGCCAAACATGCTGTAATAAGGAAATTGATCAGCATCGCCATTCATCCATCGGTTAAAGTTAAATACGACCGCTTCTGCGTTAAAATCGGTACCATCATGGAACTTAACGCCTTTTTTCAACGTGAATGTATACGAAAGGCCATCTTTTGAAGCTTCCCATTTCTCAGCCAATCCAGGCTGCAGTGTAGTATCCTGTTTACCGTAAGTTAATAATGTATCAAAAATATTGATTGTGACTTTAAATGATTCCCCTTCGGTTGTCGTAATCGGATCTAAAGAAGTGGAATCCCCACCACGTCCAAAAACAAGCGTATCTTTTGTATTTCCTTTCTCTTCACTTCCTCCACCCTCAGTTTCCTTGTCGCCAGAATTACATGCTGCCAGTACAATACTTAGCATCAGAACACTGACCATAGATAATAAAAGCTTCCTCATATGAAACCCCCTCTTATATTTGTTTATTATCATTGCTGTCATGTTCACCATAGAGATGACAAGCAGCATAATGATCGGTTTTCATTTCCTGATATACAGGGTTAATAGTCTTGCAAACTTCCATTGCATGCTGACATCTAGTATGGAAAGCACAACCACGCGGCGGATTGGATGCGCTTGGTATGTCTCCAGTTAAGATGATAGATTCACGTTTAATATCTGGGTCTGGTATGGGCACTGAAGATAACAAAGCTTGAGTGTACGGATGAAGAGGATGTTCGTATAACTCTTCGCTGCCAGACAACTCTACCATTTTACCTAAATACATGACTCCCACGCGGTCACTGATATGCCTGACAACCCCCAGATCGTGTGCGATAAAAATATAAGTAAGTCCGAATTCTTTTTGGATATCCTTTAATAGGTTTAATACCTGAGCCTGTATAGATACATCAAGCGCAGAAACTGGCTCATCTGCAATGATTAATTTAGGTTTTGTCATTAGGGCTCGGGCAATGCCAATCCGCTGGCGCTGACCGCCACTGAATTGATGAGGATAACGTTTTAAATGATAGGAATTAAGTCCCACAACATTCATCATTTCTGCCACCCTATTTGCCCGCTCCTTCTTATTGCCAATACCATGAACAATTAAAGGTTCCTCTAATATTTGCTGTACGGAATGCCTCGGATTTAATGATGCATAAGGATCCTGAAAAACCATTTGAATATCACGTCTCACTTGTCTAAGCTGCTTTTTTGACATAGACATAATTTCCTTATCCTCAAAGACAATACTTCCTTCTGTTGGATCAATCAACCTCATTAATAATCTGCCAGTCGTTGACTTTCCACAGCCACTCTCTCCAACAATCCCAAGGGTTTCCCCTTTTTTCACATGGAAGGAAATGTCGTTTACAGCTTTTACTTCACCAATTTTCCTGCTCAAAATACCCCCATTAATCGGGAAAAACTTCTTCAAGCCTTCAACTTTTAATAGCTCCGTCATGAATGATGCCTCCTTCCTGCCCCTGATATAATAGGCATCTTACCCATTGATTTTCAGGAGATACCTTTTGTAAAACCGGATCCACTGTAGCACAGGCGGGCATGGCATATTCACACCGCGGAGCAAAAACACAACCATTCTGAATCATCCCTGGTTTTGGCACATTACCTGGAATCGAATATAATTTACTATCTTTCTGCCGGATATCAGGTACGGATTTCAACAATCCTTTTGTGTATGGATGTTTAGGGTTTTTAAATATATCCCTGACCGTTCCTTTTTCCACAATTTTTCCTGCATACATAACAAGAACCCGGTCACATATTTCAGCCACTACTCCAAGGTCATGAGTGATGAGAACGATTGACGTTTCAGTATGACTGTTTAAATCTTTCATCAACTTAAGGATTTGGGCCTGAATGGTAACATCTAGAGCCGTAGTTGGTTCATCCGCAATCAATATGTTTGGTTTGCAGACCATGGCCATCGCAATCATAACTCTCTGTCTCATTCCTCCTGATAATTCATGAGGATAATTTTTCATTAAATCAGCAGCCCTGGGCAGCCCTACTTGCTTTAACATTTCCATGCATTCGGTCCGCGCCTGTACTTTATTGCCATTTCTGTGCAGCCTGTATGCTTCAATCATTTGTTGGCCGATTGTGAACAAAGGATTAAGGGAAGTCATCGGTTCCTGAAAGATCATAGAAATTTGATTACCGCGGATTTTTCTCATTTTTGATTCCGATTTTTTTAATAAATTGTCCCCTTCAAAATTAATGACAGATTGGGAATCAACAATAGCCTGCGGTTGTGGAAGCAGCCCCATAATTGATAAAGAAGTCAAGCTTTTTCCACTTCCGGATTCTCCTACAATGCCAAGTATTTCTCCTTTATGGAGCCTGAAATCTATATTCTCAACTGCCGGAACCAGATTTCCGTTTTCCCTAAATGAGACTGATAAATGTTTTACATCTAAGACCACAGAGTCCTCCAAGCCATTCCCTCCTGTGTTCGGTTATTATGTAATTTTTTATTACAATATTCTAAATATTATGATTAATTATGTCACAGCTTTTCCCAATTGACTATCATTTTATTAGAATTAAATTACATTTTTATTATATTGGTGAATAAATAAAGGGATTCTGCAACGATGCCTGAGGTTCTAATTATTCTCCCATTATTTGCACAGAGGTGAAATGACAAAAAAACTCTCCAATGCAAAACGGTTATCAAAACCGCTCCGCCATGGAGAGTAGTCATTACTAGTTATAAACTTAGAATGTGATATCCTGAATCCACATGGATATTCTCACCCGTAATCCCACGGGATAATGGACTGAACAGGAATAATGCTGTATCTCCCACTTCTTCCTGAGTTACTTGCCTGCGTAATGGGGCCCGTTCTTCAAACACTTTTCTTATTTCATTAAAATTACCGACACCTTTGGCTGACAAGGTTCTAATTGCTCCGGCAGATATAGAGTTCACTCTTATACCTTTGGGTCCGAGATCATTAGCCAAGTATTTAACACTTGCTTCAAGAGAGGCTTTTGCCACACCCATCACATTGTAGTTTTGAACTACCCGTTCCCCGCCAAGATAAGTAAGAGTAATCATGCTGGCTCCTTCATTCAGGATATCTTTTGCCTCTTTTGCAACGGCTGTTAATGAATATGAACTAATATTTTGAGCCAATAAGAATCCATCTCTTGTTGTATTCATATACTCGCCCTTTAGCTCTTCCTTATTTGCAAAGGCTATACAATGTGCGATTCCATCTATTTTGCCATACTTTTCTTTTATTAAAGCAAAACACTGTTCAATCTCTTCATCCTTGGTTACATCACATGGCAGGACAAAAGTCTCTGCTCCACCCTCTAAACTGTTTACAAGATCATAAACACTCTTTTCCATTCGTTCTCCGGCATATGTAAAAATTAATTTTGCACCAGCCTGGTAGAGTGAAGTAGCTATACCCCATGCGATACTTCTTTTATTTGCTACACCCATAACAACAATGGTTTTCCCATCCATACTTAAGTTCATACGAAGGATTCCTCCTTAAAATTAATACATGTTATTAGTACCTACTACTAATCTAAACTAAGTAAGGAAGAATCGCAACCATTATCTGTTTTTCGGCTAAATATATCATCTAAGATACCCCATAAAAATGGTAGCCATTCCAAAATAGATCAGAATACTGATTAAGTCATTAATTGTTGTAATAAACGGCCCTGAAGCGACGGCAGGGTCAATATTCATTTTATGCATCAATAAAGGCACCATGCTTCCCGCTAATGTAGCAACAATTAATGATACCAGTATAGATATTCCAACAAGCAACGCCAGGATAGGTTCTCCTTTCCAAACATAAACAACAACTGTTACTGCAATTCCGCATGATATGCCGGTTATTAGGCCTGTTCCAGCTTCACGCCACAGAAGTTTCAGCTTGTTTTCATCTTCGATTTGACCGGTAGCAATTCCTCGTACAATCACAGCCAAACTTTGGGTACCTGCATTACCTGCCATTCCTGCGATTAAAGGAATAAACACAGCTAGGATCGCTTTTTTTGATAAAGTTTCCTCAAATTGACCTATTAAATTAGCCGTAATCATGCCTAAAAAGAGTAATATAATTAACCAAGGAAGCCTTTTTCGAGCAGATGAAATCGGACTTTTATCCAAATATTCCATATCGGACACACCAGCCAATTTTGAGTAATCATCGGAAGCTATTTCATACATGACATCAATCATGTCATCAAATGTAATGATACCGACCAGATGATGCTGAAAATCGATAACCGGTATCGCAACAAAATCATAGTCTCTCATTTTCTGAGCTACTTTTTCTTGGTCATCGCTTACTTTTACTGCATAGACCCGTCTGTTCATTAGCTCGAAAACCATTGTAGTATCATCCGCCACAATCAAATCCCGCAAAGAGAGAACCCCAGTTAATTTATGATCCTCGTCCAACACATAGATATAGTAAATTAATTCAGCATCCTGAGCTTCCTTTCTCACTAATTTCATAGCAGAGCCTACTGTTTGATTTTCGCCAATGCTTATAAATTCAGTTGTCATGATACTGCCTGCTGTTGATTCTTCATAATGAAGCAAATGCCTGATATTTTGCGATTGCTCTTCATCCATTAAAGACAAATAGCTTATCATTTGTTCCTTATCCAGATTACTAAGCAGATCTACAGCATCATCCGTATGCATTTCTGCTAGTATGGAAGCAGCATAACGAGGATCCATTTCGGCTAAAATCTTCTCTATAACTTCATCTTCATACTCATAAGCAAGGTTCCCGATAAGTTCTGCCATTTCGTCCGGTGATAGAAAATGATGAACGTTAGCCCTTTCTTTTTCATTCAAATTCGCGTAAAACTGCGCTTGATCATATGGATGAATTCCCAAAAATATTTTCCGAAACTGTTGAAGGTTCTCTTCTTTTAAGGTTTGTAGTATATCTCTTTGCTTGCTTTCCTGTATGTCCATACTGGAGGTCACCCTCTCTTTTTATATCGTTCTGCAACGTATCTGCTATACTTTTTACAATTTCCTATACCGATATAATTGAAACCTATTATAAAAGGGTACTATATAGGGTATAGAAGGAAGTGATTTAAAATGATTTACGATTGTATAGGTGATGTACACGGTTGTTATGAAGAATGTATAGCATTATTTCACAAAATGGGCTACCAATTTGATGATGAAGGTATACCGGAACATCCTAACGATCATACTCCTGTATTTATCGGAGATATAACAGATCGAGGCCCTAATTCTATCCAGATGATCCATCTTGTATGGACTTTAACCATACAAAGAAAAAAATGCTTATACATTCCAGGCAACCATTGCAATAAATTATATCGTTATTTCCTAGGTAATAAAGTAAATGCTATTCATGGCCTAGAAACAACAATAGCTGAACTCGATGCTTTGTCTAAACCAGATAGAAAGAAAGTACGCAACAGATTTATACAATTATATGAGTCTGCACCTCTTTATCTTATCTTAGATCAAGGAAAGCTTGTCCTTGCCCATGCTGGTATCAAAAAAGAATTTATAGGATTAAAACATAAGGCCGTAAAAACATTTGTATTATATGGAGACATAACTGGTAAAACGCTCCCAGATGGAAGACCTGAACGAAGGGACTGGGCACAACATCACCCAGGTAACCCGATGATTGTCTATGGACACACACCTGTTCGTGAACCAAGAATTAAAAATAATACGTATAACATTGATACCGGAGCTGTATTTGGAGGGAAATTAACTGCCTTGCGTTACCCTGAGCTGACCTTTTTTTCTGTTCCCTCTTCTCTTGCCGCGGTTCCGGAAAAATTTCATACTTATGCTGAATGATTTTATTGCCACACCCTCCCCTCTCGGAAAGGGTGTGGTATAATTTTGCATTTATATACACTTTATTTTACGACAATATCTTCACAGCGTACATTTTATTCTCACTTACCATCAGTATTAATGACATTCCTTATATCTTCCGGTAAGGAACATTCAAACGAAAGTATCTTTCCAGTTAAAGGATGAGAAAATTTAAGGGAATAACAATGCAATGCCTGCCGTTCAATCAGTTGTCTGCTTCCTCCATATAAATCATCCCCCAACAATGGATGGCCTTTGTGAGCCATATGTACTCTTATTTGATGGGTCCTTCCGGTTTGCAGCTTTAATTCTAAAAGTGAAAATGCCTCATACGCTTGAAGTGTGGTATATTCCGTACAGGCGTATTGTCCATCTGCACGAACCTCACGTTTAATAATACTTGAATCCATACGGCCAATGGGCTCCTCCACAATACCCTCTAAAGGTGTAATGACACCCGTTATAAGGGCTTTATACTTTCTTTCAACCGTTCTTACAGACCGCGACAGACTTAATAGATGGTGTATATGCCGATGCTTTGCAATCAAAACCAAACCTGATGTATCCCGGTCCAACCTGGTGACAATATGGACAGTTGCCAAATGTCCAATTTGTTCATAATGTCCCATAACTGCATTAGCTAGACTGCCAGTTGGATGCTCTCTTGATGGAATTGTAGACATACCGGCTGGTTTTTGAACGACCAACACATAGTCATCTTCATAGACAACAGCCAACGGAATCTTTTCAGCCTTTAGTTGATCACTTCCCTCTTCTATCGGAAAGACAATCTTAACCTGGTCACCAGTCCTTAGTATGTATCGAACGGTCACTTCTTGCTGATTAACAAATATGTAGCCGCCTTTAAATTTAATATCAGCCAGCGCTGATTTTGATATTTTTTTATCAGCCAAATATTCTCTCAAAACTTTATTGCAATCCTTATTTTCTATTGTCCACTCCATCGTAAATGGCTTCCCCATAGTTACCTTCCTTTTATCATTCATACTTCGTAGTTTTCGTACTTAATACGTTGTTTATTCAGTAAAAAAAGGTGCCCAAAAGGTACTTGCATACTTTTAGGACACCTATTATATCTTTCTTTATTCTGTAACAAAAGAATCACGTACTCTTTTCCAGAATGGAAAAGGTCTGAATCGTGCGAATCGGATTCGTTCATCGGCTACTCTGAACTGGATCGATTTCACTTCTTTATGCAAAAGACTTAAATGATCGATCGTAATCTGAAAATCATCGTTTGTTACTGGTTTCATCATACAGGTATGATGTGCCGGCAGTATTAGAGGGGAACCAATTGTACGGAACACTCTATTATTGATAGATGCCATTTCCGTTAATTGTATGGCAGGGATAGATGGATGAATAATGGCTCCGCCAAGCGCTTTATTATAAGCTGTACTTCCGGAAGGAGTAGATACGCACAGACCATCTCCTCTAAATCTTTCAAAGGATTGCCCTCTTATTTCTACATCCATTACAAAAGTACTACTACCCACACTTTTTACCGTTGATTCATTTAAAGCTAAATATTTGGCTTCTCTGCCACCATGACTGTAACGAACCGTAACCTCCAGTAATGGATATTCCACGGTTTGATAGGGAGTTTTAGCTATAGCATTTGCAAGCTTACCTATCTCTTCTGGCGTCCAGTCAGCATAAAAACCCAGGTGACCTGTATGCACACCCACAAATGCAGTTTTTTCAAGGCGGGAACTATATCTATGAAAAGCATATAATAATGTTCCATCACCGCCGACAGATATAACAACATCTGGTTGATCTTCATCATATATGACACCCAGACTATCGAGTTGATCCTTTACTTGCTCCATGAAATGATTGGATTTGGTATCTCCTTTAGACGTGACTGCATATTTCATCATAATCTCCACCTGTAAAGTGTTATTTCCCCCTCTTCTTAAAGACGTATCGCTGAGCTTCCTGTATTTCCAGTTTAATTTGTGTCATTTCTTCATCCAAATGGAAAGCAGCTTCAGCTAATCTCTCTAAGCGACTACGTAAAATTTCCGGGAATTGTCCGTTATACTTATAATTAAGCGAATGCTCGATTGTAGCCCAAAAATTCATCGCTAGGGTACGAATTTGTATCTCCGCCAATATTTTTTTCTCCCCGTGAATTGTTTGAACCGGGTATTCAATAACAACATGATACGAACGGTATCCACTTGCTTTTTTATTTGTAATATAGTCTCTTTCTTCAATAATCACAAAATCGGTTCTTTGCCTTAATAGCATAACTACATGCTTTATATCATCCACAAATTGGCACATAATCCGAAGGCCTGCTATATCCTGCAATTCCATTTCGAGCTTTTCCTCAGGGATTTGCTTTTGATAAGCCTTATCGAGAATACTTGCGATTGGCTTAACACGTCCAGTAACAAACTCAATTGGTGAATGTTCTTTTTCTAAGTCACATTGAGTTCTTATACCCCTTAATTTAATCTTTAACTCATCAACCGCCTGTTTATAAGGAGCCAAAAATTCATCCCATTTTCTACTCATGGATTCCACCACCTGAAATACTATTCAATATCTTTTACAACGAGCAAGGGAAAACTTCAAAATGATGACTTTTTCATGTATTAAAATTTTTATGTCTATGAATTGTTCACTGAATGTTACCCACTTATAATGAATACGATATGTATTATTATTGCCCTTAAACTGTTCAAAACCATTTTAACATAAAGATTATAGGTATATCTAAGCTTGTTGTTATCAAATCAAAAAGTCATAATGGTTATACATAATTCTATCATGGAGGATGAACATATGAGCGAACAAATCGAAATTGAATTTAAAAATATACTGACAAAAGAGGAATTTAATCACCTAAAAGAACGTTTCAGGATACAAAATGAACAATTTGCAGTTCAAAAAAATCATTATTTTGACACTAAAAACTTTGACCTAAAAAAATATAACTCTGCTTTACGTATACGTGAAAAAAATTTATCTTACGAGATGACACTTAAGCAACCTCTTATAAACCAGAAAGGTCTACTAGAAACGAATTGGGATTTGAATCATATGACGGCCAATAGAATAATAAAAGACGGCGGTATACCTGATAGTAAAATAGCTGATAAGATTAAAGAATTAAATATCGATCCAGAAACCATTCATTATTTTGGTACCCTGACAACAAAACGGGTAGAGGTTCTTTATAAAAGCGGCCTGCTCGTTTTAGATAATAGCTCCTATTTCCAAATTGAGGATTATGAGGTAGAATTTGAAGTAACTAACTATGAACAAGGAAAAAAAGAATTTGATCAACTATTAAGAGAAGCCAATATTCCAAAGCGGCCAACAAAAAATAAAGTACAACGCTTTTACAATCAAATGATTTTAAACTGACTGAGGAGTGAACGTAAGTGAATGTAGGAGACTTAAATACAATGATTCAGCTTCAAGCCCTGGGATCTCTAAGATCAACTCATACTCAACCTGCATCTCAAATACCGTCTTCTGATAATTCTTTTCAGAATTTGCTGAATGAGGCACTTACATCGGCCAGCAACCCAACCAGTAATAATACTGAAACTAGTAATGGCTTAGGTACCTTGGCCACCTTACTTAATAAAAGCTTACTTTCTACTTCACCAGAGCTTGTTAATCCTTTCCCTGTTTCCAATCAGCCAACTAATAAAACAGGGAATACGGAACAGCCTAGTGGCTACGATGACATTATTAAGGCAGCTGCCAATCAATATCATGTTCCTGAAAAACTAATCAGAGCAGTGATTCAGCAGGAAAGCGGTTATGATTCCAAAGCCATCAGTTCTGCCGGAGCATCTGGCTTAATGCAGCTGATGCCTGCGACAGCTTCTTCCCTTGGTGTTACCAATATCATGGACCCCTATGATAATATTATGGGCGGAACGAAATATCTCCAATCTATGCTCACAAAATATAACGGGGATATTGAACTGACCTTAGCATCTTATAATGCAGGTCCAGGAAATGTTGATAAATATGGCGGAGTCCCGCCATTTAAAGAGACACAAAATTATGTAAATAAAGTCATGTCCTCCTATTACGCATAGTCGAAAGAACAACCAAAGCTGTTCATCTAAATGGACAGCTTTTTGTTCACACTCAGAAATTTTATATACACATCCAAAATATAATGGAAACAAGCAAATTCCCCTAAAAACTTACAACTATTATACAACCACACCATTTTCATAAATTAAAAAAACAGGTAAAAAAGCAGGATATTGGTAAATTTAGGTCCTACTTGTTAAAATTATTCTTATCAACTCATGGAGGGAGAATAATGTATGGAAGAACATCCAACTCCATATGATGCATTCGGGAAAGAGCGGCTATCTGAATTAATAGATGCATTCTATGATCTTGTGGGTTCTCATCCACTGCTGGCTCCTATATTTCCACATGACCTAACAGAAACAGCTCGTAAACAAAAACAATTTCTAACTCAATTTCTGGGAGGACCACCACTATATACCGAAGAGCATGGCCATCCAATGTTAAGAGCCAGACATCTCGATTTTGAAGTTACACCTCTGCGTGCCAAAGCCTGGCTGAGCTGTATGGAGATGGCTATGGATACCATCGAACTAGAATCTCCCTTAAGAGAGTATCTATTTAACAGACTTACCTTAACAGCTGAGCATATGATAAATACGAAAGATTCCCAGCAAAAAGGTGATTTTTATGAATAAACCTAATTCTTCTATTCCAAAATGGCCAGATTGGCTTTCTGCACATCAATTTTTTAAACCATTAGAAAAACCATTAGAAATTTATATATTTATAGATCCTACTTGTTCAGCCTGCTTTGAGTTAGACCGAATTATAAAAAGATTGAAATTGGAATTTGGACACTACTTTTCTTTAAAATATGTATTTAGTAAAAAAATAGGACTGAATAACTCAAAGACTAAAGCGCAACATAAAAATTCATCCCCTCTATCAGGCCCAATCAGAACAGGGATTTCCTGCGATGAAAATATTTGGATCAGCAATCCTGAAAACTCTTTATACATCACCCCTATTGCGATTAAAGCGGCTGAATTACAAGGAAAAAAAGCCGGTTATCGTTTTTTCAAAAAGATTCAGGAGGCTTTATTTCTTGATCAAAAGAGTGTATCAAATTGGCACACATTATTAGCCTGCGCTCGTAAAGCCCATCTTGACTGTGATGAATTCTTGCGTGATATCCAATCAGAAAGGGCTATAAAGGCTTTTCAATGCGATTTAAAGATCTCTTTGGAAATGGATGTAACTGATTTACCAAGCTTGGTCTTTTTTAATCAAAAGATGGAAGATGAAGGGATAAAGGTATCAGGAACCTATCCTTATGAAGTTTATGTTCAAATACTTGAGGAAATGTTGGGTTTTCCACCTAAAGCACAGTCACTTCCTCCTATAGAGGATTGCATTAAGGATTTCCAAATTATTAACACGAACGAAATTACCTTCATTTATCAAATGGATAAACAGGACGTTGAAAGAGAAATGAAAAAATTACTTTTGAAGCGCACTGTTGAGAGGGTATCATCCTCCAATACTACGTATTGGAGATATGCAGAAAATTAATTATACTCGCTATTATCATTAATATTATTCTACAATATTTTATGCATAAATAAGAAGAAGACTCTGTAATCGGACAGAGTCTTCTTCTTCATACGAACAAAGGGGATGGGAGAAATTTTTCACGGTCAAACAAAGGGGTAAATGTTTGCTAGTGATCAACTTCACAATAGTAATATAACAAAACTTGAACACATATGCAAGTACTTTGTTCATTTATTCACATTTCTGTCATTTTCTCTGCATACTCCCGCTATCCTCACCATATTTTATAGAAAATAATACTTTTACTTCTATTTTATTAAAGGGTGATCTCAATGAAAAAATTTTATATTGGCGGCTTAATTGTACTGATTTTATTTGCCTTATTTCTGCAATTACTTGGTATTATGCGCATAATACCTCTCTACGTATCATCACCCATATTATTTCTTTCTTTTTTTATCTCACTTTCCAGTATGGGTTATCAAAAGAAATTCAAGGGATTTAAAAGACATTGATCAGACCAACTTTTGGCCAACATGAAAGAGATTGCAACTTATCTCTTACTAATGAGACCTCAAAATATAACTACTAGGGCTGGCAAATACGTACCCAACCTAACAGCAGATTTTCTACGCTCTGCTGTCTTTTTATATTTCGATAAATCTTTGCTGTCTCGACCTGTCTTCATTCCTACTTTTACATAATAAAAGCACAGACCTTAAACTCGGTCTGTGCTATATAAGTTAGTCTATTTCTTATTTATTTAATAAAGCTTCCATCTCATTCAATTTTTCTTCAAAGACTTTACAAGCTTCTTCAACTGGTTGCGACGAAGTCATGTCTACACCAGCTTTTTTAAGAACCTCAATTGGGAAGTCACTTGAACCTGCTTTTAAGAAATCAATATAGCGCTCAACAGCCGGTTGTCCTTCTTCTAATATCTGTTTACTTAATGCAGCTGCTGCACTGAATCCTGTCGCGTATTGGTAGACATAATAATTATAGTAGAAATGAGGAATTCTAGACCACTCCAAGCCAATCTCCTCATCAATGACAATATCATTACCAAAATATTTTTTATTCAATTCATAATATTTCTGAGTAAGACTATCTGCTGTCAGAGCTTCTCCATCCTGTGCCATCTTATGAATGATATGTTCAAATTCAGCAAACATCGTCTGACGGAATACGGTCCCTCTAAAGCCTTCAAGATAATGATTTAATAAATAGATCTTTTTATTCTCATCATCAATCGTTTTAAGCAAATAATCATTTAATAACGCTTCATTTGTAGTAGAGGCTACCTCAGCTACAAAGATTGAATAATTACCATATGGGTATGGTTGATTCTTGCGTGTGTAATAGCTATGCACAGAATGGCCAAACTCATGTGCCAGTGTGAATAAGTTATTCACATTATCCTGCCAGTTCATTAAAATATATGGATTAGTTCCATATGAACCCGAGGAGTATGCACCACTTCGTTTACCGCGATTTTCCTGAACATCCACCCAACGATTATCAAATCCTTCTTTTAATACATTAATGTACTCTTCACCCAGAGGCTCAAGTCCTTTTAACACATATTCTTTGGCCTCATCATATGGAATATCCATTTTCACATCTTTTACTAATGGTGTATATAAATCATACATATGCAGTTCATCCACACCCAATAGCTTCTTACGCAATTTTACATAACGATGTAATAAATGCAGGTTGTTGTGAATGGAATTGATTAAGTTTTCATAGACACTTTCCGGAATATTATTATTGCTTAACGCAGAATGTCTGGCAGAATCATAATGACGTACTTTTGCATAGAAATTATCTTTCTTTACCGTTCCGGATAAAGTACTCGCAAATGTATTGCGGTATTGTCCATACGTCTTATACATCGCTTTAAAGGCTTCCTCACGAACTCTGCGATCGCTGCTTTCAAGAAATCTGCTGTACCGTCCATGAGTCAGTTCAACCTCTTCTCCGTTTTCATCTTTAACAGTAGGAAAACGAAGATCAGCGTTATTTAACATGCCGAACGTATTGGAGGCAGTCCCCATAACTTCTGATGCCTGGGCCAATAAGGCTTCTGCTTCAGCTGAAAGAACGTGAGGCCTTTGCAGATTAATCTCTTTTAAGGATTGCTCATACAGGGAAAGTTCCTTTTTATCTTGCATAAATTGATTAATCTTTTCTTCATCAATCGCCAATATCTCAGGTAAAATATAGGAAAAAGCACTGGCGGCCTGCGAATATAGATTCCGTGCCCGATCGTCCATACCTTGATAAAATGTATTACCGGTGTCCTGGTCGTATCTCATATGAGAATATGTATACAAGCGTCCAAGTCTTTCAGTAATCATATCCTGGAATTGCAACGCCTGCCATAAAGTATCAGCACTATCTCCCAATTTCCCTCTATATTGATCTCCTTTTGGCAATTCCGCCAGAATTTCCTTGAATTCCTTTTCCCATGCTTCATCACTTGGGAAAATATCCTCCAGTCTCCACGTATCTTCGACTGGTATGTCTTTTCTTTCAGGTAATTGTTTAACTTCTGCAGTCATGCAGTTCCCTCCAATCATTTACTTCTTACATAATTGTTCTTCATAATACCTTTAATTCCCTTCAAAAAAATCGAATAACCTTAATTTGATGATCTCATTAAGATTATCAGCTAAAGTGAACTCTTCTCTTATTATATAATGATTTGTACTTATCTTTTCCAAATACTCAATTTTTCTGAGAAAATTAAGATATTCTTTTAATGCAGCGAAAATATTCTGATTCATTAAAGGACATTTATTTATAATAATATCTTTATTCTTTATTCTTTCCAAAAATCTACTATGAATCCATCTCTCACTTATTGATCCACGCAATCTGAACTCATTCATTAAATCTATATAGATGAATCCTTGCCAGGTAAAGGCCGGCACCCTGTACATGCAGCCACTTAACAAAGGAATTCCTACAAACTCAGGTACATTATAAGGAGATACCCCTGATTGATAAAATTCTTTCATCAACTTACTAGTTAAACCTTTGTACCGTATTTCATTATGTAGTAGCAAATTACGTTTTTTAAACCACTCGTTTAGATATGAAATTTCTTTTACGGGAGGGGATACAATATTTTTCAGGGTCAGGATATCCGTTAAACATATACTTACCATTTGTCCAAAATGCTGTTCTATTGAAGCAGGTATAATATTTACGAGTGCCATTATAGAATTAGGGTGCTTAGGGTCATGAAAGAGGAGAAAAGCGGAAGAAGATTTGTTGAGGGCAGATTTAAGGGTAGAGTTTAATTTCCACAGATACTGGCTCTTTCGTTTAATGAAATGTTTGTGGAAAATCCAGATGGGAACAATATCAGCATTTATATACCCTAGTGTCCTTTTTAAAAATATTTCCTCATGAATAGGCGAACATTGATATTCAATCGCATAAACCTGGTTTTGATTCCTCACATAAATATCAGGCCTTTGTTTTATTTTAGCTAAGTATTTTTCCAGTTCGACATCCATTTTACAGCTTACTAACCATCGGTATAAATTATGTTTCCCCGATAGATGATCTGCCGTCTCAGATTCAGCTGCTGCCTGGCAAGTCTCTTTGGAGTGATGAGCAAAATGTGGAATCGTACGTGGACCTGAACGGTGGATTACTCGATTGAGGCACGCAGGACAGCGGTACTCTTCCACATGCTTATTTATAATATTCTTTGCATGGATTTGCTTGTTATCTTTATTAATAGCAACCAGCATGTACAGTCTCCTTTCGGTGTCATATACATACCTTTATTCTCGATTACTATCCATAACCCTTCGTGCTAATGAAAATCTATTTGTCAATCTGATGAACACACCCCCTGATTGATTCAAAAATTACAGCATTGGGGATAACAATCTTGATAATGATTCCAACATTCTCATGCCAAAATTACGTTCCTTAAAGATGTCTATATGCAGCTCATTAGAAACCAATAAATCATGTAAATAATCATTAACCAATGTTTGTACACTTTCAGTTTTATAGAGAAAAGCATTTACTTCAAAATTTAAATGGAAGCTTCTCATATCCATATTCGAAGTACCTATAGAGGCAAGCTCACTATCAACTATGATGATTTTTGAATGCATGAATCCTTCTCGATATTCATAAACTTTCACTCCTGCTTCCAACAAATCCGGATAATAGGATCTGGAAGCATGGAATACAATTCTTTTATCTGGATTGCTTGGCACTAATAATCGAACATCTACGCCGCTTAATGCAGCAATTTTTAAAGCAGAAAATATATCTTCATCCGGGATAAAATAGGGAGAAGCGATCCATACTGACTTTTTTGCTGAAACGATCATAGAAAAGAAGATATTTTTAATAATGCTGTGTTCATTATCCGGCCCCCCCGCAATAATTTGCACTCCTCCATGCCTTTTTTCACCATCTGTTTGCATGGGTGCCAGATACTCATCTGTCAAAAAGCTATGATTGGTCATGTAATACCAATCCTGCATAAAAATTAATTGCAAACTGCGGACGCCTTCTCCATTTAACATCAAATGAGTATCACGCCAAAATCCATAGTTTTCATCTTTGCCCAGGTATTCATCTCCGATATTTAATCCGCCAACAAATCCAATATTACCATCAACCACAACGATTTTACGATGATTTCTAAAGTTGAATTTATTATTTAAAAAGGGCAGCCTTACAGGGCCAAATGCTACTACCTCGATCCCCCATTTTCTCATTTCATTCAGATATTTACCGGAAAGAGTCCATGAACCAACAGCATCATAGAGAAATCGTACTTTCACACCGTTTTTTGCTTTATTAATCAATATGTCTTTAATTTCATTCCCCAATGTATCGTGGCGTACAATATAATACTCTATATGTATGTGATCTTTAGCTTGCATTAATGCTTCTTTAATGGCATTAAACGTTTCTCTTCCATTTGTAAGGACTCTGGTTTCAGTAGATAAAGAGATTGGTGTGTTTCCAATTTGTTCAGCAAGATTGAATAATTGCTTATAATCCTGATTCTCATCAGCAATCTCCAGTAATTTTTTTTCTTTTTCTCCGGTTATATCCATATACTTTTGCTTATCTAAAAAATATTTCTTTTTAAAGATTTTTTCTTTCCTAAAATTTCTTCCGAATAACAGATAAAAGAAAAAACCTACTACAGGGAATGCTCCTAACACAATCAACCATGTAACCGTCTGTGTAGGATGTCGATTTTCCATAAAAATAACAAATGCAATGAAAAAAACAGATAAAGTAAACAGTATACTTCCATAATGAATATAATTTCCATTGTAATTTTCCCCATATACCAAACCAATTACTCCTAAAATTGCGATAAACAAAAGAACATTAATAAAATTCTTCATAATCCCCACCTATCCATTTCCTAGCAAAACTTCCATTATCTATACCCCATAATTGATCTATTGACTCAAATACCTTATCGGCATTATCCATTATTACCAAAAAATGTTCTCTTTGTGTAAGGGTTCATAAAAACGAACCTACAAAAAAGCCGACTTCCTTCAGGAAATCAGCCTTCAATGAATGTAAACTATGCAAAGTATTGACTTACAGTTGAGATTACATCATTAGGTATAATCACTTTGCCATATTCTTCGAGCCTATGAATCGTTACCACAGACTCATCTGCATATTCAAGTAAAATTGATAGCATATTATCAATTTCCTCTTCTGCAAAATCTCCGTCCGGGAATTCAACATACAAATAATATATATTTTCAAAGGAGAACAGTTTAGTCATAACTCCTTGGATTCCATTTGTTTTACTTAACGCAATGACATCTTCAAAGTCTTTGAATGAAAGGACAAACTCCAATGTCTCATCCTCTGCTATTTGCTCTTCTATCGCGTGATTAGTTTGAAAATGCTCTTCAAGCATGGATTCTATTTTCACATCAACAGAATTGGCGGGATCATCAATTGGCAAATCGAATTTATGACCATCCTTGGATAAATGGGCTCTAGTGACTAAAATCTCCAACCCTTTTTCAAGAGCTTGAATCTGAATCCAAAGTGGGCCTTCGACAGTAAAATCCTCTTCTTCATGCACTTCATCCATCATTTCCCAGAAAAGTTCCTCACTTCGATCACGATTATACCAGATTTCTTCTCGATCGAAGCCTCGCTTTTCAATATCTCCATATGAAATGTAGAATTTTACAGTATTCTCATTAATGCGTTCGATTTCCATGATTCACTCTCTCCCTTCTGGTTTGAGGTAATTGAAGGGATATACCCCCAAACTAGGTTGTTATATCTTTTCCCTGTTTTAAAAATTGTTAATCATGGATGTACTATTTATAAAGCAGGTGGTAGTTTTATTTTATGACAAATAAAGAATAGTGGGAAACAAAAAGCCTATATTTCATAAAATAATTATGTCTAATAATTTAAGATACACTAAAAAACCCCTTGCTGTCCAGGCAGGGGGTTTATTAATCGTTTATTAATCATTAAAAACTAATTGACTAAGCGCTGTGCTTCCCGTAGTTGAAATGTTCTTACTTTACGAGGTAAAAATCGTCTGATTTCATCTTCATTATAACCAACTTGCAGACGTTTCTCATCAATGATAATTGGTCTTCTTAATAAGCCGGGATTTTGTTGGATGATATTAAACAATTCCTGTAATGGTAAATTATCAAGATTTACATTTAACTTCTGAAAAGTTTTTGAGCGTGTTGATATGATTTCATCGGTACCATCCTCAGTCATACGTAAGATCTCTTTGATTTCATCTAGACTTAATGATTCAGAAAAAATATTTCGTTCTTTATATGGAATATCATGTTCTTCTAACCATGCTTTTGCTTTTCTACATGACGTACAGCTAGGTGATGTGTAAAGTGTAACCATTCCCTGTCACTCTCCCTATTCTTAAAGTTCCCTTATCCCGATTAAGCTATATATTTAACATTTTACAATGCTTTATGTTACGACTTAAATTATAATAATTATAATTAAGAAATATATAAATTATTATACATGATAAATTCTGGAATGTGTAGAGATTTTTTAGAAAATGTTTCCGTATTTACTAAATATTAAAGTCAATATCCTATAAATGAAATAAATGTTATATTAATCCATTCTTTTGTTCTATATCATTTGACCTATACCTGTACAATCCTATATAATCTACTATTTATATACCCGAGAGCAAAGCTGTTAAACCTCTTAAAAAAAAGAAAAACAAGTTGAAAATTAAAAATTCAACTTGTAATTCCTTTTAAAATATCTGATTTATCTTCCTTTATTTTCAGTGCTTTCTCAGTTGGTCTATATTTACCGCCATATAATTCTTCATCTTTATACGTATGCAATTCACTATACACTTCCTGCATTGCTCTTAATACTTCTTGATCCATAACGGCATCTGGTTCCGGACTCCAATATAATAGTTCTAATTCCACATCTTCATTTGTGGCAAGAGAATTTTTGATGTAAGAGACAGTGTTTGCATGCTTAAATCCTTCCCGTTTATAGAAACGTAGTCTTCTCTCTGAATCTTCTTCTGTCTCATCTGCAGGCTCTACCTCTAAAAATATTAGTTTACCCTTCGATTTCAATTTCTCCAAAACCTTTTTGCCTGTTCCATTCCCTCTGGAATTACTCATTACATATAAATAATCTACAAAGATAAAATTCTCTCTTTCTGCATATAATAGAATATGACTTTTTCCTTCATCAAGGAAATAATCTTTTTTGCTGTGATTTAGCAGCATGTTTATATGTTCTTCTGATTTCATTTCCTCTTGCGGAAAATATTCACATAATTTTTGATACCAACTCATACGATGCATCTTCTCCTTGTCTATCTATTTCTGTATCCCTTTCATGGGAAGCGTTCTTTTGCTGTCTCTTTTAATCTACTATATCGAACATTAAGCTTCTCTTGGATCATTCAAATGAGTCTATCATCTTTATGAGGGGAAACTCTCACTTAATATAATGAATTAAAATAATACGAATAAAATCAACAATCAAGGTACATTTTCCCTTTTTCGACACTTATTAATCTATTACAATAGAATTGTAAAGAACTTTACACTCATGAAATATTGGAAGGAGAATCAAAATGAGCGAATATATCACAGATTTTATTTTAGTGGCCTGTTTGATTATTGGTCTGACCGCTTTTATGGGTCCCTTAACAAACGGTATCGGAAATCTGATTTTTGGAAGGCGTCAACGTTCTAAATACGTAATCCAATCCAGCCGTTCCACAGCCGGTTTTAAGAAGGTTGGAGGCAAAGGAAACAAAGAAGGCAAACACTAACATTACTTTTTTATGAGAAAAATATCATATTGTCCTCAATTTCGCTACGCATTCACTAAAAGCTATATCGGTATTACAAAGTGATCTAAAAACTGTATTATCCGGATAATGAATTATTCAAGTACTTTATCTAAATATTAAAAAGCTATTTCTTCTATCCATTAAATAGCTATTCATCTTCAGACATCACTCACTTAATCTCTCAATATTAAATCGCAAAACAGAGATAGATTCTCTAACGGTTACTCTCATCATTGCTTGTCTATTTCCTATAAATGCAATTAAAAAGAATTGGCTTTTGATGTGACCCTCTAATGTTCCTTAGACAAGAGATCCTATCCTATATTTCCATCGTGATACTCTTTCACAATCATAAGCAGCTTATTCCTCACTATATTTAGCCATAAAAAACTGCACCCAATTGTAAGATGTGTCTAACAATTGGGTGCAGTACATTTTTGGCCAATTCTTTTTATCTGTATGAATTTGATTTATTGCTTATAATTAACTCCGGATGTATAGCGGTTTCCTGCGTTCCATAATAAAAATTCATTGATTCCTTCCTCATTCAAGGCTCGAATTTGATCCTCTACTTCTTGCTTTCCGTATGTCTTATAATTTCCGTTCCCTAACCACGGAGCTGTAAAATCCTGTATCCAAGGTCTTGAAATGGGCGGATTCTCTAAACTGCTTAATTTTTTATTTTCGAGTTTTGCATATTCTTTTACAAGCTTATATGGCTCTAAATCAGGTTTTGATATTCCAAAGTACGATGTCCAGTGACTTGGATAAATCATAGAGGAAATGACATCAACATGCTCAGATATCTTTGAAAAGTTTTGTCCAATACCTGGTGCCTCTGGTAGAGTCGCAGAATAACCAAAGATATCAACAGATACTTTTACTCCATATGGCTCCAATTCACTCTTAGCATACTCTACAAAGTCCGTAACAGCATTTACACGGTGCTGTACATTGTCTACCGCTTTATCTCCATAATTACCCACTGAATATTTCAATTCTTTATCGCGCGTCTCAAATCCTTCTGGGAAGCGAACGTAATCAAACTGAATTTCTTGGAACCCCATTTCAGCTGCTTCTTTCGCAATTTCTACATTATAGTCCCAGACTTCTTTCACAAATGGGTTAACAAATGATTCCCCTCTGCCATTTTTCCATACTTCTTTTCCGTCCATGAAGGACCATTCAGGTTTTTTATTTGCCAAATAGCTATCCTTAAATACCGTTATTCTCGCGATAGGATATATCTCTCTTTTTTCCATATCCTTCAATAATTTTTCCGGATCCTTAATTAAGTTCACTCCGGCCTTTGCATAAGGTTTAGAGGCATCTGGTTTATAAGTTAAATTGCCGCGGTCATCTTTAATATCTATAACCATGGCATTTAAATCAGTAGAGTCTACTAATTTTGCCAGCTCATTATACTTACTGCCACCTGCAGAATTACCTGTTACATAAATGCCGCGAACTGCATCCGGATATGTAAATAAAAAATTTGATTTCTTCATAAACCGGTTCATTCCATCAGGAAGTTCTTTATTTTCCAGAACAATTTTCTGTCCGCTATGCAAACTAAACTCTTTTTGAGGTGTAGCAGCATAAGCTACTTCTGAATAAAGCGCTCCAATTAATAGAATGGACAAAAACACTGTCATTTTTTTTACCATTTTCATTCCCCACATCACTCCTTCGTATCAATATCATTATACCTCCAATTACTATGAAAAAACCTCTCATTTCACTTTACTTCCTAATATAAACCAAAAAGGTTATCCATTAAGGATAACCTTTTTGTTAGCATTCCAATAAAATTCATAATTCATTAACCGGAACTTATTTAATATAAAATTTCTTATATTGCTCTAGTTCCTTTAATGAACATAACACATGATGTCCTGGAGCCACTTCACGCATTTCTAACTCTTCATTCTCAGTATAATTATGAACTTCTGGATTATAAGCTTTTCTTCTGCGCGTTCGCTCACTTTCAGGATCCGGAAGCGGAATAGCAGAGAGCAGAGATTGGGTATATGGGTGCATTGGATTTTTATATAAATCTTCACTATCTGCTACCTCAACCAATTTACCATAATACATAACACCAATACGATCACTGATGTATTTAACCATAGACAAATCATGAGCGATGAACAGATAAGTTAATCCCTTTTCTTTTTGAAGCTTTCTTAAAAGATTAACAACCTGAGCCTGAATGGATACATCCAATGCTGAAATTGGCTCATCAGCAATAATAAATTCAGGATCCACTGCAAGAGCACGGGCAATTCCAATCCTTTGACGCTGTCCACCAGAGAATTCATGCGGATAACGATTCGCATGCTCACGGTTAAGCCCAACCGTTTCGAGAAGATCATATACACGTTTCATGCGTTCTTCTTTATTTTTCGCTAATCCGTGTATATCAATCCCTTCCGCAATAATATCCGCTACAGTCATACGAGGATTTAATGAAGCATAAGGATCCTGGAAGATCATTTGCATGCCACGGTTAAATCCCTTTAGCTCTTTACCTGATTTTTTGCCGTGAACGTTTTTTCCTTTAAAAAGGACTTCTCCACCACTCAAATCATAAAGACGGATAATGGATCTCCCTGTTGTTGATTTACCACAACCTGATTCTCCCACAAGACCAAAGGTCTCACCTTTATAAATATCAAATGATACTCCGTCTACAGCTTTAACCATATTAGGTTTATCGACATTAAAATATTGTTTAAGTCCTTTGACTTCGATAATTTTTTCTTTCGTAGCCATATTAATTAACCCCCCCTACTTGTACAGGTTTCTCGAAATTGGAGGCCATATGGCGAATACGCTGTTGGACAAGCTCCGGCGGCGTCACTTTTGGTGCATCCGGATGCAGGAGCCAAGTTTTTGCAAAATGAGTATCTGAAATCTGGAACATTGGCGGCTCCTGATCATAATCAATTGCCAACGCATATGGATTCCTTGGTGCAAATGGGCAGCCCTTCGGCGGATTAATTAAGTCCGGAGGAGTACCAGGAATAGCTATTAATTCCACATCCCCGCTATTGTCTAAGCTCGGCATAGAGGATAAAAGGCCCCATGTGTATGGATGGCGCGGATCATAGAATATTTCATCCACAGTTCCTGTCTCAACAATTTGACCTCCATACATAACTGCTACACGGTCTGCCACATTTGCAACAACGCCCAAATCATGTGTAATAAAAATAATGGACGTATCAATTTTATTTTGTAAATCCTTCATTAATTCAAGTATTTGGGCCTGAATAGTCACATCAAGGGCTGTAGTTGGCTCATCGGCAATCAATACTTTTGGATTACAAGAAAGCGCAATCGCTACCACAACACGCTGCCTCATTCCACCTGAAAATTGGTGAGGATATTGGTTCATACGGATTTCAGGCTGAGCGATTCCTACCAGTCTTAAAAGCTCAATTGCTCTTTCACGAGCAGTGGCTTTGCTTAAATTTTGATGCTTGATTAAGCCCTCCATTATTTGCTTTCCGACTTTCATCGTTGGGTTTAAAGATGTCATCGGATCCTGGAAAATCATTGACATTTCTTTACCGCGGATATGCTGCATTTCTTTTTCAGTCATTTTTACAAGGTCACGGTTATCTCCAAAAAGAATCTGCCCCTCTTTTATACGCCCTGGAGGGTTCGGAATTAATCTCATTAACGCCTTTGTTGTTACAGATTTTCCGGAACCGGATTCTCCAACGATAGCCAGTGTTTCCCCTTTAAACAGGTCAAAACTAACTCCACGTACAGCTTTAACCTCACCACCATAGGTATCGAAGGAGACATGTAAATTTTTAACCTCAAGTAATTTTTCCATTAGTATTCTCCTTCCCTACTATTTCCGCATTTTTGGATCAAGTGCATCACGAAGACCATCAGCCAGTAAGTTAAAACTTAAGATTAAGATACTAATAGCCAAGGATGGAATGATCAATAAATATGGATATGATTTTAAATATCTAAAACCGTCATTTACCAATGAACCTAAAGATGCTTCGGGTGCAGCGATTCCTAAACCGATAAAACTTAAGAATGCTTCAGTGAAAATGGCACTCGGAATTGTAAACATGGATGTAACAATAATAGGTCCTAATACGTTTGGCAGTAGATGTCTGAAAATTAAGCTTCTATTTGAAGCACCAAGAGTTTTCGATGCTAATACATACTCTTGATCCCTTAATTTCAAAAATTGTCCCCGTACCATCCGGGCCATTCCAATCCAGCCGGTTATAACCATAGCGAGTGTAATCGAAAGCACTCCGGGTTTTTCAAAAATCAGAATCATTAAAATAACAACTATTAGGTATGGAATACCAACAAGAACTTCAATAATACGCTGCATGACAGCATCTATTCGACCTCCAAAGAATCCTGAGATTCCACCATAGGTAATGCCAATGAAGAATTCAATTACGGCTGCCAAAATAGCAATGTATAAGGAAATTCTTGCACCGTACCAAACCCTTGTCCATTGGTCACGTCCAAGATCGTCCGTGCCAAACCAATGATATTTATCTTCAATGCCATTTTTCTCATAGACATTAACACCATTCTTATCTGTACCATCGAATGGAAGCCAACTGATGCTTTCTAATCCTTGTACACGAGGAGGCAGTTTAGAATTCGTTATATCTTGCTGCTTATATGTGTATCCGGACATCATCGGACCAAAAGTGGCTAGTAAGATGAAAATAATAACCATGACAAGTCCGAAAAGCGCCCCTTTATTTTTAACTAAACGTCTCCATGCATCATGCCAAAATGTCAGGCTGGGACGATCGATTTTTTCTGATTCATGAGTTTCTGGTCCGACTACCTTAAACAAATCGGGAGAAATCTTTTCGTTTTTTAGATTATTTTCCATTATTTTTTCCCCCCAGCAAGGCGGATACGAGGATCAACAATTCCATACATGATGTCCACCAAGAAAATTACAATAATAAATAAAGCACTGTAGAAAATTGTGGTACCCATAATGGTCGGGTAATCATTCATATTAATAGAGTTAACAAATTGCTCCCCTAATCCAGGAATTGCAAAGATTCTTTCAATTATTAATGTTCCTGTCATAATATTGACAGCCATTGGTCCAAGAATCGTAATAATAGGAATCAATGCATTTCTGATACCATGCTTAAATACTACACCTGTGTTTGATATACCCTTTGCCTTTGCAAGAGTAATATAATCGGATCCCATAACCTCCAGCATTTCAGATCTCATAAAACGCGCGATACTAGCAATAACCCCTGCTGAAAGTGCCAATGTTGGCAAAATCGTATATTCGAATCCATCCCAGAAAGCAACCGGGAAGATTTCAAACTTAACAGCAAAGAAATACTGTAAAAATGCAGCAAAAACGAAGGAAGGAATCGAAACACCCAGGACAGCAATAACAGTGGCACCATAATCTATCCATGTGTTATGACGCAGTGCAGCAGCTATTCCTAGCATTAGGCCAACAATTGTTCCAAAAATTAAAGCCTGCAAACCTAAATGGGCAGAACTTGGTATACGTGTAGCTATTAATTCAGTAACAGGTCTGTTGTCATATTGAAAGGAAGTACCTAAGTCCCCTTTAACTAAGTTTGTCATATATATGACATACTGCTTTGGTACCGGGTCATTCAATCCGTATTTTTCATAAATAATCTCTTTTTGTTCAGCAGTTAGCTTTTCCTGATTTTTCAGCGGGGATCCCGGCAGCATTTTCATCAAGAAAAAGGTAGCAGTTGTAATAACAAATAAGGTAATAATCATGTAGAGAATCCGTTGTAATGTATATCGCAGCATTAATAGCCCCCCTTTTTCATTTTACTAAAATTATTTATTATTCTGAATTTTATCCTATAACTAGGGAAAAGGAGAGTACATGCCATTTCAGGCATACACTCTCCCATTCAGGCACACGAGCTATTATTCCTCGATTGATACCCACTTGTAGCTGTAATCCCCACCAAATGCGTGGTTGTATAGGTTTTTAACTTTATCTTTCATTAAGAAGGAAAGTCCTCGTTGGTAAAGTGGGCTGATCGCCGCATCTTGTTCAATTAGAATTTTCTCTGCTTTTTGAAGAGCTTCCCAACGTTTTGGCAGATCACTCAATAGAGTAGTTCCAGCTTCTTTAACCAATTTGTCATACTCAGGATTGCTATACTCCATTTGGTTATGAGCTCCGCCTGTTATGAACATATCGATGAAAGTCATTGGATCTTGATAATCTGGACCCCAACCCGCATAAGAGAAGTCATAATCACCTTTAGATTCTAGATCAAGTTTTTGTTTGAATGGTTGTTGTTTAAGGTCAACTGTAAGACCTGGAAGAGCAGTTTCAAGTTGTTCTTTGATATACTCACCAGTTTTCTTAGCAGAGTCACCATCATAGTTTAGCAATTCAAGCGTAACTTTTGACTCGCCAAGTTCTTTCAAACCTTGTTCCCAAAGTTTTTTAGCTTCCTCTTTATTCGTAACGTTCATATCGCCATTAGTATCACGGAAGTCCTTACCATCCGGACCTTTAACAAAGTCACTTGGTACTAAGTAGTACGCAGGCACAGATCCATTGTTTAAGATTGTATCAACAAAAGCTTTTTTGTCATATGCCATATCAATTGCCTTACGGATATTAACATTTGCTAATGTTTTGTTCTTTTGGTTAAAACGGATGAAGTATACAGAAGTATCTTTTTCCGTACCGAATTCTTCGCTATCTTTATAGTTATCAACGTTTTCAGCAGTCAAACCTACACGATCAATTTTTCCAGTATCATATAAGTTTACGGCTGTATTTGTATCTTTTACGATTTTAAAATTAATTTTTTCTAGTTTTACAGTATCTTTATCCCAGTATTGATCATTTTTAGATAATGTGAAGCTTTCTTCATGTTTCCACTCAGATAAAGTGAATGGTCCATTGTATAGTGTTGTATCTGCTTCAAGACCAAATTTTTCGCCCTGTGCTTCAACAAACTTTTGATTTTGTGGCATAAATGTTCCGAAAGAAAGAAGAGATTGGAAATATGGGATAGCATTTTTTAATTTAATTTCAATAGTATAATCATCAGTTGCTTTAGCACCTAATTCTTCTAATTTCTTTTTACCAGAATTGATTTCTTCAGCATTCTCAATTACATACAACATGTATGCATATTCTGCAGCAGTTTTTGGATTTAAAGCTCTTTGCCAAGCATAAACGAAATCATGAGCTGTTACAGGATCGCCATTTGACCATTTTGCATCTTGGCGAAGTTTAATCGTAAAAGTTTTACCATCTTCACTTACTGTTGGATCACCCTCAGCAACACCAGGAACAACTTTATCTCCCTCAGTTAGACGGTATAAACCTTCCATAGTATTGTTCATGACGTTGAAAGAAACAGAGTCAGTTGCTTTTACAGTGTCCATAGACGGTATTTCAGAAGTTTCTACCAAGTTAAGAACTTGTTCTACCTCTTTCTTGCCATTGCCCTTTTCTTTGCTGTTTGTTTCTTTGTCTCCGCCGGAACAAGCTGCCAAGAATGTGCTTAAAGCAAGAATCATTACGAGAAATAATGAGATTTTTTTTGCTTTCATACTAGTAAATGACCTCCCTATTCTTTTTTTATCTCTTCCAAAATTTTCAGAAGATTTCGTTACCAATCATAAAACGTTTCAGAATTTTTTGCAATCTTTTTTTTACATTTTGTTTACGAACTTATGTCATTTAAAAGACAATAACCAACAAAAACCCTTGATATAACAGGAATGGGTAAAATATCCTATTAAATAAAAATAATTTTATTTTTTCTGAAAATTTAACTAAAAGCAATGTAACACTAAAAAATTGAAACGTTATGAATATAATAAAATTTTTAGAATAAACTTTCAACTTTAAAAATAAAAAAAATTAATATAATATTTAAATACATCAAAAAAACCATATAAATCGGAGGAAAGACATGCGATCTTTACAAGCAAAATTTTTATTATTAAGTGGTCTTGGCCTTATGATTTCTATTATCTATTCATTTTTACAAAATCATTTTTTGCTTGCCTTTATTGATGCATACTTCTTGATTGGCCTAGTCTATGTATGTGCCGGTGCAATTTTATACGTTATTGGTGGAGGCTTTTTCTCAATCTTCTCCTACTCCTTTAAGAAATTTTGGAAAATAAATTCAAAAAAAGAAGAATACCTTTCGGAACTTGAAGGTGAATCCGATCAACAAGGCCCAAATATGGAGGTACTTACCTTCTCCTGGACCAGTCCGTTACTTTATTCAGGAATCTTTTCCTGTGTCTTTACATTTATTTGTTCAATAATTTTCTTTGGATAGTTGCAATTTACAGCCGGTTTAAGTAGAATATCATTACTTAATATTTATTAAAGGCTATGACAAAGAGTAGTAAGGTAGTACAAGGTTTTCAGAGAGTTTGTGGTCGCTGTGAACAAACAACCAAGTATACCCGAATGGACTTTTAAGCCTCCTGTAGGAAAAGGTGCAGTATGACAGGACGTATGCCCGCGTTACAGGGCACGAATATCTTTATGGATATTCCTGAGTGGTTTATGTTCTTAAATGTAAACAATTAGGGTGGTACCGCGAATCCCATTCGTCCCTTTTAATAGTGGAGGCGAATGGGATTTTTTATTTTGAAAGGAGAATGATGATGAGTATTATATTTTCTGGCATACAGCCAACCGGTCTCGTGACCCTTGGTAATTATATTGGAGCGTTAAGACAATTTGTTGAACTGCAAAATGACGCCCATTGTTATTTTTGCATTGTCGATGAACACGCTATTACGGTTCCGCAGGATCGGCTTGAATTAAGAAAGAACATTAGAAATCTGGCAGCCCTTTATCTAGCGGTTGGCATTGATCCTGAGAAAGCAACGATTTTTATACAGTCTGAGGTTCCTGCTCATACAGAAGCCGGATGGATTATGCAATGTAATACTTCTATCGGCGAACTTGAACGGATGACTCAATATAAAGACAAATCAAAATCCCAGGTCTCTGTTTCAGCTGGTCTTCTTACTTACCCTCCATTAATGGCTGCTGATATCCTTTTGTATCAAACGAGCCTTGTTCCGGTTGGCGATGATCAGAAACAGCATGTTGAGTTGACCCGCGATATCGCTGAGCGCTTTAACAAGAAATACGGAGAGGTCTTTACGATTCCTGACATCCAGCTTCCTGCTTCAGGAGCGCGTATCATGGCTTTACAGGAGCCAACAAAAAAAATGAGTAAATCCGATCCAAATAAAAAATCGACGATCTCTTTATTGGATGATTTAAAACAGGTAGAAAAAAAGATCAAGAGCGCTGTTACAGATTCTGAAGGAATCGTGAAATTTGATAAGGAAAATAAACCAGGCATATCAAACCTTTTATCTATTCATTCTGCGCTTAGCGGAGAAAGCATTGAATCCATTGAAAAACGATTCGAAGGTAAAGGGTATGGAGACTTTAAAGCGGAAGTAGCTCAAGTTGTCGTTGACACCCTTCGGCCAATCCAGGAACGTCATCAGGAATTATTAAACTCTCCAGAGTTAGATGAAATCCTTGATAAAGGTGCACTTGAGGCAAATAAAGCGGCTAATAAAACATTACGAAAAATGAAAAATGCAGTTGGATTGGGCCGTAAAAGAAGATAACGATAAAACTTTAAAAGCTGAAGGAAGCTATATAGCTACTTTCAGCTTTTTTTGTAATCCAGCTTCAGGGCCTAACCGCTCGAGGTCATAAGGATAGCCACAGCGGAGGTCAACAGGATGTTGGTCACAAAGACGTTGCCACACGATGTGGCGTTTTTAGTCTTTGCTCCTTAAATAACCCTCCCTTCGCACCTCCTCTTATGCTTGTCGCGGCTGACCAAGGCCCTTTAGCTTTTTATTCAATCTAGCTTCAGGGCCTAACCGCTCGAGGTCATAAGGGTAGCTGCTGCGGGAGAGGAAAGCGCTCTCCCTTCGCACCTCCTCTTATGCTTGTCGCGGCTGACCAAGGCCCTTCAGCTTTTTATTCAATCTAGCTTCAACAGCTAGAAGCTCAGGACATAAGCATGACCTCTACAGGAGGGGAAAGCACCTCCTTCCGAGTCCCTGTCTTATGCTCCTCGCGGGCCAACAGGATGTTGGTCATGAAGACGTTGCCACAGGACGTGGCGTATTTTGTCTTCGTTCCTTAATTGAGCTGTTTCAGCTTTTTATTCAATCCAGCTTCGGCTCCTAGGAGCTCGAGTCATAAGCAAATACTCTGCGGGAGAAAAACCCTCCCTCCGAGTATTCGTCTTATGCTTGTCGCTCCTAGGCAGTCGCCTCAGCCTTTTAAGTAAAAAAGATCGACGATCCATTAGAGCATGGATGGTCGATCTCCTACTTCCATTTCCCAAAGCTTTTCAAAAAATGGTTGTCCTTTTATTAGTCGTTCGCATAACATGGCGTGTTTCTCTGTCCAGCCTATCTTCATTTCTGAATATAGCTTGTCCCAAATTTCATCGAAATCCATTTTTACAACAGTTGAATAGTGCTCCGGTGCCCATTCCGTATACCAATAGCGAATTTCGGCCGTATTGCTTGAACTTTTTAGTTGATCAAGTACCATGAACAGGAGTTGCTTTAGTTGACGTTCCCTTCTCGTTAACCCAAGCATAAAAGCCGGAGAGGGAGAAAGAATATGGTACTCTTTCTTCTTATAATCGGCAACCATTGTCTCGTAATCATATGGATGAGCATCAACATTACGGACCATATCATAGGCCAATTGCTCTTGCCTGGGTATTAATCTGCTCTTACGGATAGGGGTGGTATATCCTATCGTATCAATGGCAATGATACCAGTCCCATCTGTAGCAACAAAACAATAATCCATCGGAATTCTCTCATGATTCTTTCGAACATATGCCTTTTTGTATACATCTTGAAGAAGAGTGGAAGGCAATTCTAATAAATCATTTTCAATGTAATGAAAAAGAACTGGCTCCACTTTCAAAAGCGGAACCTGGTCAAGTAATTCAACCGTATCCTCTTTCCTCCACTCGTGAAAGCTGCAAATGTTATAACTGTTTTCTTCTCCTTCAAACCAATTTACCCAAACATCATGGAGATACAACATTCCCGAATATCCCTCACTTCTATCCTATTTGTCAATCATTATAGGCAAGTTGCTTGTATAATATTCCTTAATTGAGTGGCAAATTAATTTTCCTTAGCTTTTGGATAATCCTTTTAGAAATTTATCTGCAGATAGATCAATCATTTCCTTCGTTGTCAGCGAGTGAAGTTCTGCATAATCTTTAACCAGCTTATAACCTACCGCATACCCAGCCATTTTCGGCACGGTTCCGTGCCCAAACAACAACTTATCATGTAGCGGTTCAGACCTCTTCAATTCAAAATTCGGTTTAAATTCATTTTTAATCAGATTCTCTAAATCTGTTTTTTTCTCACTTGTAGTCCAGGGAGCTAAATAAGCTTCATTACAATATTCTGATACCGCAAATTCTGCAAGGCCTTCCATAATAATAGAGTCAGCCAGCCTATATTTAACCCGATTTCCTAAATGGTTCAATCTAGTCGTATGATGATACTCATGGACAAATAACGCTTCAAGCTCTTTTTCGTTCACGTTCTCTGTAATAAACAAAAATAGTTTATCCACATAAGCAATACCAGACTTATAATTATTGGGTGAGCGAAATAAGCTAAACACTTCACTCGCCATCGGGAATAGAAATATAGGTATTTCGGGTCCATTCCACGCTTTTCTATATTTTTTGTAATGATGCGCGACCCTGTTCCATACCTTACGTGTCTTCATCTCCTGGAATGTCTTTTTTGTTTTATAATTGGGCCTGTATAATCCTATTCTATTCAAAGCTTCAATCAAAACCTGTTCTCTCATATTCACCGTATCTAAAATATGTTCTTCAATTTGGTCACGATTATAAAAGGACTCATCTAACCATTTATCCGTGCCGATAACTCCCATTCCATTCACCCATCTTTGTTTATATTTGAATAGAGCATTATATGATAGGACATATAAATGGGAATCAATTAGGTAACGATAAAAAATAGCCCCTACCTTTTGGTTACCATTCCAAAAGGGGGACTAATTAAAAATGACTAACTGTCATATTTTTTAAAAACAATTGTGGCATTGTGGCCGCCAAATCCAAGTGAGTTACTCATTGCACAGTCTACCTGGCATTTTCTTGCTTCATTTGGGACATAATCCAAATCGCATACCGGATCTGGTGTTTCCAGATTAATAGTGGGTGGAACTATATCATTTTTGATTGCTAAAACCGTATAGATGGCCTCAACTCCACCTGCCGCACCCAATAAATGCCCGGTCATTGATTTAGTTGAACTTACTGGCAGTTTATATGCGTGGTCGCCAAAGACTGTTTTAATTGCCATCGTTTCATAGGAATCATTGTATTCTGTGCTCGTTCCATGAGCATTTATATAATCAATCTGTTCAGGAGCTAAGTTCGCATCATTAATGGCCATTTTCATTGCCCTTGCTCCACCTTCTCCCTCAGGGGCCGGTGCAGTGATATGATGAGCATCTCCTGTCGATCCATATCCAACAATCTCTGCGTAAATTTGTGCATTTCTAGCAAGCGCATGTGACAATTCTTCAAGTACCAGAATTCCTGCACCTTCTCCAATAACAAAACCGTCTCGATTTTTGTCAAATGGACGGCTTGACGTTTTAGGATCTGGATTAAAGGATAAAGCCGTATTGGCACAAAATCCAGCTACTGACATTTTCGTAATGGGCGCCTCCGCTCCACCTGTAATCATCACATCTGCATCCCCACGCTGAATGACTTTAAATGCATCACCAATGGAATTCGTACCCGTGGCACACGCTGTGACTGTACAGGAATTTACTCCTTTCGCTCCAAGAAGTATGGATACTTGTCCAGCAGCCATATCTGGAATAAGCATAGGTACAAAAAATGGACTGACCCGTCGATAGCCTCTTTTTTGGAATGTTTCATATTGCTGTTCGAAAGTCTCCATGCCGCCAATTCCGGATCCAATCCATACACCAACACGATTTTCATTCTCAGGAGTAATCTCCAATTTGGCATCCTCAACAGCCATTTTTGATGCTGCAACTGCATAATGGGTGAATCTGTCCATTTTTCTGGCTTCTTTACGATCAATAAAATCTGTAATCTCAAAGTTCTTGACTTCTCCAGCGGTTTTGGCAGGATATTCATCAGCATTAACTCGGGTTAATGGACCGATTCCTGAAACTCCCGCCAGGAGGTTCTCCCAATTTTCCTGCAGGGTATTGCCTATGGGAGATATAATCCCCATACCGGTTACAACTACACGTTTACTTTCCATCACAATCTCTCCTTGAGTTAGACTCGGTTTTTCTTATTTACCCCAACGCATCGCAACGGCTCCCCATGTTAAACCAGCTCCAAAGCCAACTAACACCAACAAATCACCATCCTTAATTTTTCCAGCTTGTACTTCTTCAGCAAGCGCAATCGGAATTGTGGATGAAGATGTATTTCCGTATTTATGAATTGTTTTGGACATTTTTTCGATTGGCAGCTCCAATCTTTGTCTTGCAGCTTCCATAATACGTATATTTGCCTGATGCGGAATAAGAAAGTCCACATCCTCTTTTGTCAGTCCTGCTTTATTTAGAACATTGATGGATGATTCGCCCATTTGTCTAACTGCAAACTTATAGACTTCCCGACCATTCATAGTGAGATAATCTTGCTTTTTTTGCAAGTGTATACCGCCAGATCCATCCGCACCAAGCTCAAAAGATAGAATGCCCTTTCCCTCACTGACAGGGCCCATTACTGCTGCTCCGGCTCCGTCTCCGAATAATACAGCCGTATTGCGGTCATTCCAATCTGTAATTTTTGAAAGTTTTTCTACACCTACTACTAAAATCGTACGGTAACTGCCTGCGATAATAAATTGACTTGCTGTTATTATTCCATAGGTAAAACCAGCACAAGCGGCACTGATATCCATCGCCGCCGCATTCACCGCACCCAATCTTTCCTGAATCATACAGGAAACAGTAGGAAAAGATTGATCTGGTGTAACGGTTGCCACTAAAATCATATCGATTTCTTCAGCAGTCACACCAGCATCTTGCATAGCCCTGATCGCCGCCTCATAGGCCATATGCGAAGAATCCATTGAATCATCGGCAATTCTTCTCTCTTCTATTCCAGTGCGTGTTCGGATCCATTCATCTGACGTATCAACCTTTTTTTCCAAATCAAAGTTTGTCACCACATTTTCAGGAAGATATTTTCCAACTCCTATTATGCCAGCATTCATCCTTACACCCCTCTTGCTATATTCATCTGATTATATTAATTGATATTATGACTTGGTGCTAATTTTAAAAGATTTCTGTCCCTATTGCAACAATTTTCCTAAAAAGATGAATGAATGTCCATACAAGCAAGCATAAGCAACATACATTATTTAGTAAGAATAATTCGTAAATGAGGTGACTGTCTTGAACGAGGAACAACAGAAAGATAGTACAGGAAATCAGGAGGCTTTTAATCGTTTCATGTTTGGTGAACGCGCTATTAAAAGCCAGACGAATAGTCCTCCCCCTGTAGAACAGCAACCATCCAATATAGATTACACTAAACTAATGGAGCATTCCGAAGTATTGATGACAACTTTCAATGAACTGAGTCCATATTTCAAGAAACTACCCGCGCTATTGAGTAAGTTTACAACTTTAATCAAGTAATTACCTATTGCTCATTTCTTTTTAAACGCCCGTCTTTAAATCCCTTTTCATAAGCTTCATCCATAACCGTAAAGAAAATTTCCATAAACGGCTGCATTTGCTGACGTTCTATTTCTAAACCAGCCTCACTTAATTTCTGTTTAATTTCTGAATAATGTTTCATAGCCATGGCCATATATTCAAGTTTTCTCTTCATGTATAACACAACCTTTCTAACTAACGTAAAAAAGAAAAGAGAGGAGGAGATAGGAGATACAGCAACCTAATAGCGCTTGATTTCCCTAACCCTTATATGCTTCTTAACTAAATTAATCCCCTCTTGCGGGGATATTTTTGTGACAGCCACATATTCCTTCATCCCTTGTCTTTGAGAAATCGGATTCCTCGTTTCTCCGTCATCTACAATAATCTGATATCCAATTTCTTTTAATACAAGTTGCCAATGCTTTTCAATATCAGAGTAAACCTGAAAAATACCATCTTCGATTCTTGATATATTTAAAATAGCTGTAACGGCATCACTTATATAGATTGCATCTCTTCTATATTCGAGTTCATATTGTTCAAAGGGAAATTGATCATGACTGAAGCATTTGTAAAAGAAGGTATTCGCTGGCTGCCATGGACCATAGATGGTTGGCATAATGATGGTGGTATTCACTTGATTGGATATATGATCGTTTTCCAGCCACTCTTTATCCATTACAACATAAATAAATGTATCCTCATTTTTTTTAGGGATTTTTTCTATATATTTAAGGCATTCTTTAGATTTTATATCTATGTCACTGATATAGAGAAAATAATTCTCCTTCCATTCACCCATTAGTTGTTCCTGATTTTTTAGTGTAAAATTTGAATTCCTGCCTAAAAATAATTCTTTTTCTTCCTTTTCTATTGGATTGACCCCAGTGGCCAAATCTACCCCAATAACCTCCAAACCTTCTTCCATTAACTTATTGCATATCTCAAATCCAACAAAGGAAAATGGAGACAGAATAATATGTTCAGGCATATAAAAACCCCCTGTCGGTTTATATAAATGTATTAAACCAAACAGAAGGTTATTCAGTTTTAAAGTTTTTTTTCATATTTTTTAAAAAATGAACTGATTTGATATGGAATAATATATCTTTTTTCGGCTGTAATATACTTAATCTCTGCTAAAGGATGTTTATTCAGGAAAGATTGATATTTAAACGGCAGATGACTTTCAAGCTTTTCGAGAATATGAATAACTAATATCGGTACATCCTCGCTTAATCTAATATCTTGTTTTTCCTCCATCCAATCTGCGAATGTATGATCATTCAAATGATAGGCCTGGTATAGCTCGTTTTTCATTTTTTTTAAGAAAAGCTTATTAGCTTTTTCTTTTGCATAGCTCTGTTTTACGGATAATGTCGGGTTCATTAATACAATGGAGCGTATCTTTTCTTTTAATTTTTCACAAATTGTATTTAATAATAATGCACCGGTTCCTTCAGCTAGGATATGAATTCGTTCATTCACAATTTCCTGGCGGATAAAAAAAGCATATAATTCAACAGCCAAGTCCGCTGCTTCATCATTCCCCCAGTGTGCACTGGATAAATGGGAACTAAATAAGGTATATCCTTTAGCCAATAAATTTTCAATCATCTGCTTTTTGCCAGGATGATCCAGCCAAAAATTAGCATTTTCACTTATATAGTGTCGATCCCCACCAAGTAACATAATCGCAAAACCGCTTGGCTGCTCCGGGTAAAAAATGGTTGTCCATTCTTTATTAAGTTGAAACGTTTTATGATTGATCATAACTTTCCCCTCAAATAACCTTAGTCCATTTTAATGTATGTCGTTATAAATCAATATGTCCGGGCTTATTAACCCTCTTATCAGAAAGGAAAATTTATTCAATTATTTCGCATTCATAAACTCTCTTCATTTGGGCTATGTTATGATAAAACCCAATGTAATAAAGGACAAACCATTTTTACATAATTTATTTAAATTGTTTCCAGGGTTTTGTAATGTATGATAAAATAATAACGGATTGTAAATGAACGGGGTGAGAAAATATGAAATATATTTTGACATTTATATGGACATTTGCATTAACACATATGGTGATTTATGTGACAAGTTCAATGGTTGAGGGCGGTAAATATGATTTCAATACGGCTACCATTCTAAGTGTGGTTATTACCTTATTGATTCTAGTCGTTTCAGCCATAATTCCCAATGATCCAGTACAAGAATCCGGACATTAATTTATTTCAAAAAAGGGCTGCTATTTAGCGGCCCTTTTTTGATACATATGTCCAATGACGATCATCATTGGTTGTTTCAGGAAAATACTCTCCTGCCTTTAATCTAACCTTCTTCGGGTTAACGACATTACTGCCAGTCTCCCCGATTTCAATATACTCACCATTGTTCGGTGCCTTTTGACCATGTTTAAAATGACGATTCTGTCCCAAAAAAATCCCTCCTTTTGTTCTAGAATCCCCAATTATTCTTTATCTTATTAGCTTGGTTTGACCATTAAATCCACCAAAAGTGCTTTTTGAGCATGTAAGCGATTCCCTGCCTGTTTAATGACGATTGAATGTGCAGAATCAATAATGGATGATGCTACCTCTTCACCTCGGTGTGCAGGTAAACAGTGCATAAATAGGTAATCTGCTTTGGCGCTGGCTGCTAATTGTTCACTTACTTGAAACCCTTTAAAATCAGCCCGCCTTTTTTCATTTTCTTTTTCTTGCCCCATACTGGTCCAAACATCACTATAAATGATATCTGCTTCGGAAACCGCATCCTCTGGACTATAGAACAATTCTATCTTTCCACCAGTAATAATGGACTCTGCCCTTGCTTTCTCCACCAAGCCAAGATTTGGTTCATAACCTGCCGGCGTAGCAATCGCGATATGCATACCCGATTTAACGGCTGCCATCATCAGAGAATTGGCAACATTATTGCCATCACCCACATAGGCAATCTTAATTCCCTGTAGATATCCCTTCTCTTCCTTAATAGTTAATAAATCCGCCAATGCCTGGCATGGATGTTCCAAATCGGTCAATCCATTAATGACTGGTACATTAGCGCTTGCTGCCAATGTATCCGCTCTTTCATGATCGGTAGTGCGTATCATAAGTGCATCTACATATTCTGATAAAACTTTAGCTGTGTCAGCTATCGGTTCACCTCTTCCAAGCTGCGAGTCATTTCCACTTAAAAAGATAGCATGTCCTCCAAGCTGAAGCATACCTGCTTCAAAAGAGACACGTGTTCTCGTTGAATTTTTTTCAAATATCATTCCTAAAATTTTCCCTTTTAAGGGAGTGTCCATATATCCTCTATTCATTCGCGCTTTTAACTCTTCTGCTAAATTCAGCAAATCAGTCAATTGTTCCGCATTAATGTCCTCAATGGACAGAAAATCTTTTTGGCTGAGTATTGATGTAGTGCCATACAGTAGTTTCATATCTGTTTTCCTTTCAGTAATAATATCGATTAATACTTGATACAGAATAAATAAGCATTATACCGTTGTGATACGTAGAGACATTTTGCATACTTCCTTCAGTATAGCTAAAGCTAATAAAAGCTCATCCTTTGAAACAGTCAGAGGGGGAAGCAAACGAATAACATGTGAACCAGCCGGTAAAACAAGTAATTGATGATCAAGGATTTGGCTGATATATGGAGCGGCCTCTACATGTAATTCAATCCCTATCATCATTCCGTCTCCCCTAATTTCTTTTATAACGGGAAGATCGTCAGCCGCTTTTTTCAATTCATTCATGAACCATTCAGCCTTATGCCTGACTCCTGCTAAAAATTCTGGATTACTTATTTGCATTAAGACCGCTTTACTCGCCACCAATGATATGGGATTGCCACCAAAGGTAGAACCATGCACACCCTTGCCGAATGCTTCATTCAATTCTTTTTTAGCAATCATGGCCCCTATCGGAAGACCATTACCAAGTCCTTTTGCTGTGGTTACAATGTCCGGTTTTATCCCTTGATACTTTAAATATGCATATGGATAGCCTGTTCTCCCATTTCCTGTTTGCACTTCATCTATAATCAGCAAAATATTAGCCTCATTGCATAATTGATAAAGACTCTGGAGAAAAGCTTCTTCAATTGGGATAATACCGCCTTCTCCTTGAATAACTTCTACCATAATCGCCGCGGTATCTTCATCAACAGCTGCACGGACTGCCTCCATATCATTAAATGGAACGTAGACAAAGCCTTCGAGCAAAGGCCCGAAACCCTCATGTATGCTGCTTTGCCCAGTAGCAGCCATAGCTCCAAATGTACGTCCATGAAAGGACTGTTGAAAGGTGATGATTTTTGTTTTTCCAGTTGCTCTTCTGGCCAGCTTAAGTGCCGCTTCATTCGCTTCTGCACCGCTGTTGCAAAAAAATACACCCTCCAATCCGGTAAGTTCATTCAGCTTTTCCGCGACTTCTTCCTGTATTGGAAGCTGAAATAAATTAGAGGTATGCCAAAATAACTGTAATTGATTCTCAACAGATTTTTTAACTTCTTCATTCTGATGACCGAGATTAACCACCCCAATGCCGGAAGTAAAATCAAGATACTTCTTTTTCCCCTTAGCTTCAATCCACGAACCTTCCGCTTTTATCGGGGTAATATCCCATTTTTTATAAACTGGTAATAGAGCAGACATTACATCACCCTCTCTTCAGCTCCAAGGAATGTACCCGACCACTTATTATTGGAGAAAAATCCGGATACACCGCTTGTAATTAATATCATTGACGCACCGTGCCTTTTAGCAGTTAAAGCAGCCTGCACTTTCGGAATCATTCCTCCATATATCATGCCTTGATCAATCATTTCGGTAATCTCATATTCCGTTATATGTCTAAGGATTTGATTGCCATTTTGTATGCCTATAACATCCGTTACAAATATGCACATTTCAGCCTGCAATGCCACTGCGACTGCTCCTGCAGCGGAATCTGCATTCACATTAAGCTTTTTGCCTTCTCTAGACATTGAGATTGGGGTTAGCACAGGATACATTCCATTTGATAATAGACTCTCCAAAAAATGGATGTTCACCTTTGTGATGGTCCCAACCTCCCCAAGCTCTTCTTTATTAATATAATCTGCTTCTAAAATGAATCCGTCTGACCCGTTTATACCGACTGTTTGAAATCCCCTGGATTGTAACTTATGCACTAGCTGCCTATTGGTCTTGCCTGCAAGGACAAGTTCTGCAATCTCAAGAGTCTTCACGGATGTTTTTCTTAATCCATTTTCAAACTGGACAGGGATCTCGAATTTCGCGAGCATGTCATTAATATCAGGACCGCCTCCATGAACAAATACAAAAGAATATCCACGAATCTCTAATTCTGTTATGCTATCAAAGAAATCATCGGTTAATTGATCAATAATACTGCCACCGCATTTGACAACGATTACCTTCATCAACACATCTCCCTTTATGTTCGATAGCTTGCATTAATTTTTACATAATCATATGTGAGGTCACATCCCCATGCAGTCCCTGTACCAAGTCCATCTGTCAATTGAATCTTGATTTGAACTTCATCACCAAGTAAATAGTCACGTGCTTGTTCCTCATCAAAAAGAATCGGTGCTCCAAAATGAAGAACTTCCACATGTCCAAAAAAGATGCTAACCCGCTCCTGGTTAAAAGGAATATTGCTTCTCCCCATCGCCCCTATAATCCGTCCCCAATTGGCATCTGCACCATATACGGCGGTTTTAACTAAATTTGAGCCAATAACAGTTTTAGCAAGGGCTTGAGCCTCTTGATCTGTTTCTGCCCCTGTTACGAGCACCTCCACAAGTTTAGTAGCCCCCTCACCATCACGAGCAATTTGTTTAGCCAAAGATTCAGAGACCACTTTTAACAGATCGACAAAACGGTTCCACTCCGGATGCTTTTCTGAGAGCATTTGATTATTTGCCATTCCATTCGCCATCACAATGACCATATCATTAGTTGATGTATCACCATCTACAGTAATTTGATTAAAAGATACATTCGTGACCTTTCTTAATGCTCGATGCAAGGCGCTTTTATCCACATTGGCATCTGTTGTAATAAAGCCAAGCATCGTAGCCATATTTGGATGTATCATGCCTGACCCCTTTGCCGCTCCACCCATTGAGACGACAACCCCATCGATTTCTGTTTGAAAAGCACAACTCTTTGTCCTTGTATCTGTTGTCAAAATAGCTTCTTCAAAATGGTCGGCCCCTGTCCCATGGTCTGTCAAATTCAGTTTGGCTATTCCATCGCATATTTTATCGATATCCAAGAATTCACCAATTACTCCGGTAGAGGCAACACCCACGTAGGAAGGTGGTAAATCTAATTTTTCCGCGACTTGTGAACGCATCAGATAGGCATCTTTTAATCCACGGCTTCCTGTACATGCATTGGCACAAGCACTATTTACTACAATTGCCTGAAGTTTCCCGTCAAATTTTAAGCTTTCTTTTGTTACCAGGATTGGAGCTGCCTGATACGTGTTTAATGTATATACTGCCGCAGCATTCGCCGGAACAGTCGAATATAAAATGGCCAAGTCATTACGTGAATATCGCAAACCTGCATGGATTCCTTCTGCCTGATACCCTTGCGGTGTAAGAATTCCTCCTTTTACTGCCTTGATCTCTTCATTCATAAGTACATTCATTAGTGATCTCCACTCCCTTTGTCTCTTATGGATAGACTGGATAAAAACCTAACCCTTCTGTTTCTTCTAGCCCCATCATGATATTTGCATTCTGAATTGCCTGACCAGCAGCTCCCTTAACTAGATTATCAATCACAGAAACCACCGTAACTCTTCCGGTTCTTTCATCTAATCGGAAACTGATATCACAAAAGTTTGAGCCATAGACTTCCTTTGTGGAAGAAAAGCAATTTTCACCTCGATATCGGAGAAAGTATTCATTTTGATAAGATTCAAGGAAAGCATTGTTGATATGATCAGCTGTAACATCAGGCTTTACTTTTGCATGCATCGTTACCATAATTCCGCGTGTCATAGGGGTGAGATGTGTAGTAAACATAATCGGAGTGAGCGCAGAATCCCATTCTGTTAATTGTTGCTCAATCTCTGGAATATGCTGATGCTGATGAACTTTATAGATTGATAGATTTTCATTTACATGAGAAAAATGGGTTGAATCATTACTCTTTTTACCTGCTCCTGATACACCTGATTTTGCATCGATAATAATGTCAGATGATTCAATTAATTCACTCGATAAAAGTGGTCCCAATCCTAACAAAACAGCAGTAGGGTAACAACCGGGATTTGCAATCAAACGACTCTCACGAATCTTATCCCTGTTCCATTCAGAGAGCCCATACACGCTTTTGTCTAATAAATGACTAGGTGCAGGTGTCTCTTTATACCACTTTTTATACATTTCGCCACTTTTCAACCTGAAATCGCCGGATAGATCTATAATTTTCACGTCATATTCAGATAATTCCGGGATAAGCTCCTTTGAAATACCGCTGGGCAAAGCTAAAAATACAAGCTCACTTTGTTTTGCAATGAGCCCGGGTTCTACTTCATTTAAAATATGTGGGAGAAGTCCATAATATTGCCTATTCTCAGAATCAAGGCTATTTCCAGCACTCGACGATGAATATACAGCCGTTAAACAGAAAGTTGGATGATTCGAAAGTAAACGTATCAATTCCATTCCGCTATATCCTGTAGCCCCTACAACAGAGACATCCATGTTTCCACCCCGCTTATTGATTGTATATTCTGTAATATCTATCTATTATAGTATGTATATTTATAAAATTAAATGTATTTTTATTTAAATTCTAAAAATTGGTCTTTATCCCTAATCAACATCGTTAAAATCATTAGCTTCCATGATTAAATGAGTAATAGGTAGAGCAAGTGCCAATCATTCATATATTATTAATCCTTACCTGTTATGGTTGCAAAAGCCGCTATTCACCAAAATTATGATTAACCACCTACCATTTATGTATAGTTTTAATGATCTTTCCAACCTTTATTTAACAACAAAATAAAAGATACTCTAATTTGATCACTACATAGAGGATCCTTATAGCACTGGACTTTTAATAATTTGCTTCATACTTCGTGATATACTAAAGCCTCACTCTAAAAGGACAGTTCTTTCATTCGATATATGAAAAGGTTTTGTTAAAATGCTATATAATTGTTTTTAGATAAAAAATGAAGGTTAGAAAGTGGGAAGGTTATGAAAATTGATACACCAAAAATATCGTTAGAGTTAACCGAAAGGAACTTTTCTGATATTTTTCATGAGGAAGATCCCATACTAGAAATGTGTATAATCTCCAACTCTGATTTTACAAATGAAGTTGTTGATCGAGCACGCCTATATAATTCAGTGATTACTAATTGTCGGTTTTCTAATACCGATTTTAGTCATATTGAATTGGTAGATGTCCGTTTTGAAAATTGCGATTTATCCAATGTTAACTTAAGTAATTCTTCCATTCATAGAGTAGAATTTATTAACTGCAAATTACTGGGATGTAATTTTCCTGAGTCTTCTATTCGTAATGTGAAATTCGAGAATTCGATATTAAACTTATCTACATTTGGATATTCAAAGCTTGAAAAAGTAATATTCAATGAGGTTTCATTAGAAAACGCAGATTTTTATGACTGTAAACTTAAAAAAATAGAATTTAATTTATGTAACCTGAATGGAGCAAACTTTGAACAAACATCATTAAAAGGAATCGATATTAGTTCTTCTAATTTTGACTCACTTATGATTTCCATAAATGATTTAAATGGATGTAAAGTATCAACACACCAGGCTATTCAATTTGCCTCCTTATTAGGATTAATTATTAAAGAATAGTGCTGATGCTTGATATATGGATTTCCTCGGTATCAGATAGCAATTCTCTCTTTTTTAATCATTAAAGGACCTAAAGAAAACCATTGATAAGGGCTTAACGTATGCGTAAGAAACCCTCAACAATATTCAAAAAATAAAGAAGGAATTCAGAATATGGACTCTATAACATCCTTCTGAATTCCTTTTGTCTACAATCAGAAACTCTTATAGAATTAAAGAGTTTTTGTTTTGTCAATTTCTATCTTTTCATTCTTTTTATCATCATCTTCAATCATACCTTTTGTCGCAGTTTTAAACTCTCTTAATGTTTTTCCGAATGCTCTCCCTATTTCCGGAAGCTTTGATGGTCCAAAAATCATTAGTGCGAGTACTAAAATCAGAATAAGCCCTGGTATTCCAATATTTTGAAGCATATATTTCTCTCCCATCCGAATATAAGTCTGCTAAAATTTAACATTATTCTCATAGTCATCCTAACATTCTCATAACTTAAAGACAATTATCTCTACTAGTATTCATTTACAATTGACCCAATCCCGCAATCTTTAGTATGACTATAGTTTTCTTTCCAAGCGGATCATATCCCTGCATAATATTCCGTTTTCATATATGGGCTCAGGGTAATTCCGACTAAAATAATCATGGTCGATCCCCATTATTCTAAAGCCTGCTTTTTGATATAAAGCCAGTTGATTGAGACTAGAGTTCCCGGTTCCAATTTCTGCAATGCGATACCCTTTAGATACTGAAAAAGAACAGCCATATTCAATCAGGGTTTTCGCGTATCCTCTTCCCTGCCATTTTTCATCGATTGATAGGTTCTTAATTTCAACCCGGTCTGGTGTATTTGGACGGATTATTATGATTCCTGCCACATTCCCATTCAGGCAGAGTTCAAAAATCCAGCCTGTTTTACTATACTCATCTATCTGCTGTTTAGAAGGATCTGCTTTCAATAATAGCTCCCAATGTTTGTCAGTGAGTTCTGTACAACTGCTAATCTTTTCAATCATCACTTGTTTCATCCCCATTAATTAATCTATATGTCTAATGCTCGTATGTTTAGTTCATCTAAAGAGAGACAAAATGTCTATTCTAACCTTAACCCAACTCCTAATGTTTTACCAAATAATCACAATCCGGTAGCGCTCATATGAAAAAAGACGAACAGCTGTTTATAACAGTGATCGCCTTTTCATACGAAATTATTTGGTTACCTCATCATGATAAGCAATTAAAATAATATCTTTATCTAATTGCTCACTTAGTTCATCCTGATACTCATTTGATTTAATCTTCATTTAATTGTGCTACGTCATAACGATGCATGATGTTCCTCCTGTATGTGTAATGACAAAGAGAACTTCTCTTTCCTTTTTTATCATTCCCATAGGCATTGCATCCGTTTCATGCTTTTACACTTTTTGTCATCTCAAGCTTAAACAGTTCAACTGCCTTAGTTGGATGTTCACTTAATGAGATGGCAGAAACAACGGCAATTCCATCTGCACCTGCTTCTAACACTTCGCGTGTATTGTCCGGTGTTATGCCGCCTATCCCTACAATCGGCAGTTCTGGATAAAGATCTGCCACTTCTCTTAAAAATCTGGTCCCGCTAGGTTTCTTGGCATCACTTTTCGAATTTGTAGGAAATATAGGTCCTATTCCTACATAATCGGTTCGATATTTAATGGCTTCTTCCACTTCAGCCATAGTGTGTACAGATACGCCAACCCATTTGTTCCCCATCATTTTCCTAACTTTTTGTACCGGTAGATCATCCTGTCCGATATGAATACCATCCGCATTAAGAGCAATCGCTAATTCGAGATCATCATTTACAATAAACGGTACATCATATTGTTTACAAAGGCGCTGGCAGTTTTTTGCAAATTCCAGATATTTAGTTCCTGAGAATGCTCCCTCACCCTTTTCCCGAAATTGAAAAGCAGTGATTCCCCCTTTTAATGCTTCTTCAAGCACTTCTAATGGATTGTTTAAGATATTTTGTGAACCCATTACAAAATAAATACGAAGGAGATGTCGATTCAATTTAGAATCACCTCACATTTTTCATACTGATTATAGGCAAAATGATTCGTCGGCCCATGCCCATGTCCCAATTGCAAATCATATTTGATTCCCATTTGGATGAATTTTTTCGCCTCTAAAATTGCTCCAAGGGTCGAATATTCATTTGCAAGAAAAGCCGTAATCGCTGCAGAAAAGGTACATCCTGTTCCATGCGTATTTTTTGTGTGTACTCTTTCCGATTGCAAACTGAATGTCTCTCTACCCACCAAATAGACTGTATCCTCAGCAACCTGTTGATTATCTATATGGCCGCCTTTAATGACCACGCATTCTGCTCCATAGCTCATCATGATTTCTGCTGCCTTTTTTCTATCATCTGCAGTTACGATGTCTATTCCACTCAGTACTTCCGCTTCCGGTATATTGGGCGTAATCATAGTAGAGATAGAGAATAACTTTTTACGCAGGCTGTGAACTGCCTTTTCATGCAATAGACTCGCTCCGCCTTTTGCAACCATAACCGGGTCAATAATAAGTGGGATGTCGAGATCCTTTAGTACGTGGTATACTTCCTCAATAATTTCCTCAGAATATAACATACCTGTTTTAATCGCTGCTACATTAAAATCTTCAACAAGTACTTCAATTTGCTTCCGAACAAACAAAGGATCAACAGGATAGATTTCATGTACTCCGTTTGTATTCTGCGCTGTTAAAGACGTAATGGCTGATGTCCCAAATACTTTTAACTCCTGAAAAGTCTTTAAATCAGCCTGGATTCCTGCTCCACCACCACTATCAGAACCAGCAATCGTCATAACTACTTTCATATCAAGTCCTCCCCTCTGGATAACCGATTCAATTCATTTAAAATAACTGTCTGGAAATCACCTACATAGTTAGATTGTTTACCGGCCAAACTGCCGATAAGTTTATATTCATGTAAAAGTTCCTGCAAATGGACAAGATTTACCTCCTTGATTGTCAATGCAGCAGCAGAAATAGCACTTAACAAGCACCCTGTACCGGTAATCTGTGTCATGTTGATATGGCCTCCTTCTACCATGGTGCATATGGATCCATCCGTTAAAACATCTTTCTCTCCAGATACAATCACAAAGCAGTTATATAAATTGGCGATTTTCTTTGATTCCTTTTTAAGATCCATCTCACCCGATCCACCATCTACTCCCTTTTGTGTCCAGTCGACACAAGCAATGGTGGCAAGCTCCCCTACATTGCAACGAATCAAAATAAAATCAATTTCTTCCAAGAATTCCTGAACACTTTCTTTACGAAATGTACTCGCTCCCACGCCAACCGGATCAAATACAACTGGAATACCATGGATATTTGCTGCCTTTCCGGCTGTCAGCATAGCTTCTTTTGTCCGTTTATTGAGTGTTCCAATATTAAGGAGTAAAGCATCTGCTTTACTGACAATTTCCTCTATTTCATTTTCTTCATCAGCCATAATAGGAGCTGCTCCAACTGCCAATAGGCCGTTTGCCTGTAAAGGTGCTGCCACATAATTAGTCATACAATGAATAAGTGGCTTCCTATTCCTAATTTGTTTAAGCATTATCTTAACCCCTCCGGAATCCAACTTTGTTTAGACATCACCATTTCTCCAAAAATCCACTCGTACAAAAAGCTTTTATGGAAAAGTTCTATTAACTTGTTTTGCTTTTGTTCATGGGCATGGCGCACATAATAGTTCAAACTCTCTATTGGCAATGTTCCATCGGCGAGCTTTAATATGAATGGATAATCAAACCTCCCTTTCCAGCAAACATACTCCTCTCTTCGCACTTCGTTGCAAAATGCCATTTTCAGCCCTCCATTTTTTGGTGGACGTATGGAAAAAGACCCTTTAATAGTGTGGGTATTTCACATACTAAAAAAGGGTCTCATATCAACTGATGATATTGCTCCCTACGTCAGTATTAACTGTACAGGTTCAAAGGGTCAGGTTTTACCTTCTCAACTCGCATTCATGAGTCCCCCCGCAATCAAAACTATTTAATTGGAAACAAAAAAAGCTCTTCTAAAAACCTGAAGAGCTTTTCGCACATATCCAATAGGCCTATGTACTAATTGCTCCCTACGCCAGTGTTAACTGACAGGTTCAAAGGGTCAGGTTTTAACCTTCTCAACTCGTATATAATGAGTCCCCCCGCAAATAATTTGATTATTTTTACTTTATCAGAAATAAAAGCTATTTTCAATCCAGTATGCTAATTACTTTATGCCATTTGCTAATATGGATTTTGATTCAATCGCCTTTTTTAAAGTTCCCCGTTTCCTCATTACCACTGCATAAAAGAAGAGAGCCCATAAAACAGCTCTCTTCTTTTCTCAATTATCGGATGCCCAAGGCAATTTTTGCATAGCGGGACATACGATCCTTTGTCCATGCCGGTGTCCAAACAATATCCACATCTACATTTTTCACTTCCGGCAGTTCTTTCAATGCATACCGTACCTGATCGACAATGGTACCAGCCAAAGGACAGCCCATAGCTGTTAAAGTCATTTTAACTGTGACGTCACCTTCTTCAGTCATGTCCACATCATAGATTAACCCTAGGTTTACTATATCAATACCCAATTCTGGGTCTAAAACTTCTTCTAATGCACTCATAATACTATCTTTCATGTCTTGGTCCATATTCATTCTCCTTCCATCACATTCATGCTTCAATCCTACCAAACTTTGGTCAATCTGACCATTCTTATTCCTTATACAAGCTTCTCTTCTATAAAGTTTACAGCCTCTAGCAACCCTTTTCTTGTTACGGCGTGTCCGGCATTTTTTTCGGATATATAAGTAATCATCCCTGTTTCTACTTTTTCTTGGTGTTTATCAATAAATGCACGACTACCTGCAATAGGTACGACCGGATCCTTTTCCCCATGCCAGATGAAAAGTGGCCGATCTCTTAATTTTTCAGGTTGCAGGGATAAATCAAATTTTTCAAGAGAACTGAATACTTTCCATTTCTCTTCTTCCGTAAATCCCAAATCAATTCCCTGTTTCTCAAATTCATTCACTTGGTACTCTGCAAACTTTCTATAGGCCGGATTCCCCATCATACTTACTCCAACACGAATCCAATCATATTGAGTTAACGCACCAAGCGTCGTGATTGCGCCCATAGATGTCCCGCCAAGGCCTATACAATCATGAATCGCTAATCCATGTTCAGTGATATATTTTTTAATTATATGAAGTTCTTTTATGGAAGTTATGACAATTTTCCAAAATGACCTAGATAAATTCTGTGTATCCCCATCTTCACGTTCCCCGTGCAAGTACGCCTCGGGCAAAAATACTCTGAAACCTTTTTCTGCCAGGAGGTAAGCATAGTGTAAATTATGTTCTTTGGCGCTGGTGAACCCATGAAGAAATATAAATCCGGGAATAGGGACATTATTCATATCCTGCTTACCTACAATAAGCATGGGAATGTGTTCTACATATACTTTTTCTACTTGTATCATTGTTATTCCCCATTCTTTACATATATTTTACAAACCAAACAATACCAATAAACCTTTATACTTGTTATGATATATAAAAGAAGATTCTAAATGGAATTAATTTAACTTATAATTCTAGAATAAACTTAATTTAGAAGGAGAGCCATATGACAGATAAACATTTAATTGTACTTGATTTAGATGGAACTTTGTTGAAAGATGATAAAACCATCTCTCCTCGTACTAAAAACGTATTGCAAACATTACAAAATAATGGCCATGAAGTCATGATTGCAACGGGCAGACCTTACCGTTCCAGCGAACCATACTATCGTGAAATGCAATTTAAGACACCGATTGTAAATTTCAATGGTGCCTTTATCCATCATCCCCTGCATTCAGACTGGGGCATGCATCATTCACCGCTTGATATTAAAGTTGCCAAAGAGATCGTGGAAGCTTTGAATGATTATCGTTTCCACAATATAATCGCCGAAGTAAAAGATGATGTGTATTTCCATTACCATGATGAAAAATTAATCGATATTTTTCAACTCGGAAGCCCTAGTGTAACTACAGGAGATCTCCGCCAATTTTTACAGTCAGCCCCTACATCCATGCTCATACATTCCGATGAAAATGATGTTGCCGAGATCAGAAAACATCTTTCAGATGTCCATGCTGAAGTTATTGATCACAGGCGCTGGGCAGATCCATGGCATGTTATAGAAATCGTAAAAAGTGGGATGAGTAAAGCCGTTGGTGTTGATTTGGTCGCAAAAGATTTAGGGATATCCAGAAAGAATATTATCGCATTTGGCGATGAAGATAATGATTTAGAAATGCTTGATTATGTTGGCACGGGCGTCGCTATGGGTAATGGCATCGAACAGCTGAAAACGGTCGCTAATCATATTACGTTATCGAATGAAGAGGATGGAATAGCCGTCTTTCTTGAAGAAAAATTCAATATTAAGTCTGCGTGACTAACAATATCTCCTGTTGGTTATGATAAAAACGACTCGTTTTAGAGTCACAACTTGAATGCGGGAGGTTTTTCCATGGGAAAAAGGAATAAATCAAAGCGCTTTGTCCAACAGGGTAAGACCGCTGTTTCCAAACATAGTGAGCGATTCCCATATCGGACAACTATGGAAGAGGCGGAAGCAGCAGAAAATTCTACCTGTGGAGGACTGTAATGCGTAATGAATTATTTAACCGTGCTCAGAAAGCAGTAGAATTAGCCCAGATAAAAGGCTCTAATCAGCAAGAATTAATTACCAAAGCACGCAATGAGCTTTCTTCTGCATTTGCAAACTCTACTCTGGCTGAGCAGGCTCAATTGCATACCATGCAGGATATACTGGATTCCCTAGAAAAGCATTCAAACTAATGAAAAAGAGCACAAGACTAAGGTCTTGTGCTCTTTTTTTAATCTTTACGGAAAGAACCGATAACACCGGTAGATTGAACGATATTCGTAAAGGCATGTGGGTCGACTTCCTGAATAATACTCTGCAAATCATAAAGTTCATAACGGCTGATTACAATCATCAGCATATTTTTATCTTCACCAGTAAAGGCTCCGACAGCAGGAATCATCGTAATTCCGCGTACCAACTTGGAATGAATGGCCTGTTTCAATTCATCGGCGTGTCTCGTTACAATCATAGCCGTAACTTTTATATGTGTTGTATGAATAGCATCAATCACTCTCGTAGATACATATAAGGAAATCATGGTATAAAGTGCCTGTTCTTCTGAATACATAAGACCAGCTATTGCCACAATAGCTCCATTCAGCATTAAAAAGTAAATACCAATTGGCTTATCATTGATCCTTGAAAGAATCATTGCCACAATATCCATACCACCCGTGGATGCACCAAATCGTAAGGTGATTCCAATACCGGCTGCTCCAATTACACCACCGAATACAGCATTTAGAATAATATCATCGGAATAGGATTGCACAGGTAAAATTTCCAAGAATAAAGACATTAATAGAACTGCTATAAAACTGTACATTGTAAATGAACGCCCAACCTTAAACCAGGCTAGAACAGCAATTGGAATATTAAGAGCAAGTAATAATACCCCCGTTGATACATTGATATTCGTAAACATATCCAATGCTGCAGAAATAATTTGTGCTGTACCCGTAAACCCACTCGCAAATATGTTCGCGGGAATTAAGAAATAGTTCATTGCAATTGCATTTAATAAAGCTCCAATCACAACAGCAAGTACTTTTTTTGTTTCATTCCAAACCAAATTTAGCTCCTCCTTATGTTGACAACTACAAATAAATTCCCCATGATAAGATAGGTGTGTGAACAATTTTGTTTTCTAAAAAAGATTGTAGACTTATAATTAAACTAAGAAAATTTTAAAAAAGTAGGTGTCTATATGAGTGTACAAATTTTGGCCGATAGTGCAAGTGATTTGCCATTAGAATACTTCCAGGATAACAACATCATTCTTTTTCCATTAAAAGTACATCTTGATGACAATGAATATGATGATCAAGTTACCATCAAACCAAAAGTAGTCTACGATGCCATGCGATCAGGAAAATCACCTAAAACATCACAGGTGTCTCCACAAAATTTTTATGAAAAATTTGAACAGCTGGCAAAAAATAAACAACCCGGCCTTTATATCGCCTTTTCTTCCGAATTAAGCGGTACCTACCAAACAGCGGTTATGATGAGAGACGAAGTTAAAGCTGAGTACCCAGATTTTCATTTGGAAATAATAGATAGCAAATGTGCATCCTTAGGATATGGTCTAGTCGTCATGGAAGCCGTACGCAAGGCTGCCAAAGGAGCCACCATGGAAGAACTGAAAAAAACAGCACAGTTTACTGCCTCCCATATGGAACATTTGTTTACCGTGGACAATGTGGAATACCTGGCTCGAGGCGGACGAATATCCAAAACTTCAGCTTTTATCGGCGGATTATTGAATATCAAGCCACTGTTAAATGTTGAAGATGGTAAACTGATCCCACTAGACAAATTCCGCGGCCGCAAAAAACTAATGCAAGCCGTAATCGATACCATGAAAGAACGCGGTGACCAATTAGATAAACAAATAATTGGTATCAGCCATGGTGACGACATCGAAAAGGCTATGGAATTTAAGCAATTGATTGAAGAAAATTTCCACCCAAAATCTGTTTATATTTCATCTGTCGGCGCAACTGTTGGCGCACATGCCGGTCCAGGAACGATCGCTATTTTCTTCCTAAACAAACTATCCTGACTCTGTATTCTGATGTATACATATTTTTCCCTACTAGCAACATACTAGACATATTCACAGTAAATAAATTGCAAGGGGGATAGCACACATGGCCTATCATACTTCAGATAACAATAAAAAAGCCAGAGATAATCAAGCTAAGCATGAATTAAAAAATATCCAGGAAGAGAAAAACCGAAAAGCCGGGAAAAAATCTTTTTCAAAAAAAACTGATCACTTATAAGTAAAATCTCCATCTCACATCTTAACTGTGTATAAAGAGGATTTCAATTAAAATCCTCTTTTTTAATTGTATTTGAACTTATATAGAGGTTTTTTTATAATGAAAATAAAAAACGGAGGGATAATATGGCTAAAGAAAGCTCATTTGACGTTGTTTCAAAAATTGACCTATCCGAGGTATCAAACGCTGTTACGATGGCTGTGAAAGAAATTAAAACACGCTATGATTTTAAAGGAAGTAAAAGTGATATTCATCTGGAAAATGAAGAACTCGTTCTTGTTTCTGATGATGATTACAAAATGGAGCAACTGAAAGATGTTTTAATCAGTAAACTGATTAAACGTGGCGTTCCTATTAAAAACCTTGATTATGGAAAACTGGAGGGTGCTTCAGGCGGGACAGTTCGGCAAAGAGCTAAATTGGTACAAGGCATAGACAAAGAAAATGCCAAGAAAATCAATGCTATCATTAAAAATTCAGGTAACAAAGTAAAATCCCAAATACAGGATGATCAAATCCGCGTGACGGGAAAAAACAAAGATGATCTTCAGCAAGTTATCGCCGCGATTAGGGAAGCTGATCTTTCCATCGAGGTTCAATTTATCAACTTCCGCTAGTAGTTACATAGGCTGAAAGAGAAAAAGCTTAAATAAACTGCACCTCTATTGCCAGATCCAATTTAACAATTGCAGGTGCAGTTATTATACTGGATTTACTCCGAATGAATAATCATTTCTCTCTATTTTAAGACCCTCTTCAACTACGTTGCACCCCTCTTTTTATTACCAAATAGCTAAATAATTATACTTTCCAATGTTTCTTTTTCCATAAATGAGGAATAACAATAGGGAAACATTAATTGGAAAGGATGTTGCGAAATGAATGAAGATATAAAAACCGGTAAAGATGGATTTCCAGCCCAAGAACAGGATACTCAACCAGGTGTAACTAAAAAAATGAAACCTGAGCCAAAAGAATTCGACGAAAATTATAAAGGCAGCGATAAATTAAAAGGAAAAGTAGCAATTATCACAGGCGGAGACAGTGGGATTGGCCGATCCATTGCCCACTATTATGCTAAAGAAGGCGCCAACGTTGCGATTGTGTATTTAAATGAACATGAAGATGCGAATAAAGCAAAAGATTTAGTAGAAAGCGAAGGCGTACAATGTATGCTATTGGCTGGAGATGTCGGTGACAGTGCTTTTTGCCGTGAAATCGTTGAAAAAGTTAAAAGTGAATTCGGCAAAATTGATATCTTAGTCAATAACGCAGCTGAACAGCATCCTCAGGAAAGCCTGTTGGATATCAGTGATGAACAATTAGAAAAAACATTTAGAACCAATATCTTTTCACAATTCTATTTAACAAAAGCCGTCCTTCCTCATTTATCTAAAGGAAGCTCAATTATCAATACAACATCTGTAACAGCCTATCAAGGTAACGCACAATTGATTGATTATTCTTCAACAAAAGGTGCCATTGTTTCCTTTACCCGTGCACTTTCCAATAATATTGCCAGCAAAGGAATCCGCGTGAATGCAGTTGCACCGGGTCCAATTTGGACACCATTAATTCCAGCTACATTCGAAGCTGATAAAGTAGCTGAATTTGGCCAAAATGTGCCACTTGGACGCGCAGGTCAACCATCTGAATTGGCACCTACTTATGTTTATTTAGCAAGTGATGATTCCAGCTATGTCAGCGGACAAGTACTCCATGTAAATGGCGGATCTGTTGTTAATGGTTAATTGATCGACTATTTAGTTCGGTACTATTTTCAAATGAATGGGTAACAATGCCTTGTGATTGTTACCCTTTTTCTATCCCTTTCTTCTAATTTTAGACTATTTCTTAAATCAAAATAATCCTATTAAAATGCCAAACATACAATCTATTACTTTATGCTTTAGGAACATGTTTGATTTCTCCAAAGAGTGGAAAAGTAGACACATAGATAAAAATAATGGAGGTATTTAGTTATGAGTGAAAGATTTGAAAGTGCACCAGGACAGGAACAGGAAGTTCAACCAGGATTGCAGCATAAAATGGATCCTGAACCAATTACCGTTTCATCTTCCTATAAAGGCAGTGGTAAATTAAAAAATAAAGTTGCTATTATCACAGGTGGTGACAGTGGAATCGGCCGATCCGTTGCAGTCTACTATGCCAGAGAAGGTGCTGATGTCGCGATTCTTTATGTCGACAGAGAGCAGGAAGATGCTGAAAAAACAAAAGAGCTTGTGGAAGCGGAAGGCCGTAAATGCTTATTAATCACAGGAGATGTCGGTTCTGAGGAAGTTTGTATAAACGCTGTGGAAAAGACAGTGGAAACATTCGGCAAACTTGATATTCTTGTTAATAATGCCGGGGAACAGCATGTTCAGAAGGAATTTACCGACATTACAGCAGAACAATTGGAACGTACATTCCGAACCAATATATTTGGTTATTTTTACATGGCGAAAGCAGCCTTAAAACATCTTCCAAAAGGCGGAAAAATCATCAATTCTGCCAGTGTTACAGCCTATCAGGGGAATCCATTGTTAATTGATTACTCATCGACAAAAGGGGCGATTGTATCCTTTACCCGTGCCCTCTCCAATAGTATTGCTCCTAAAGGTATTTATGTTAATGCTGTTGCACCAGGTCCTATTTGGACACCATTGATTCCAGCCTCCTTCTCTGCAGAACAAATCGAGGAAAGCTGGGGACAAAATACTCCGCTGGGACGTATTGGACAACCCGATGAGTTAGCTCCAACCTATGTTTACCTGGCAAGTGATGATTCATCCTATGTATCTGGTCAAACTTTGCATGTGAATGGCGGCAGTGTCGTTAACGGATAAACGATATATTATAACAAACGGTGAAGAAACCAGATAACGTTTCTTCACCGTTTTTTTATCAAGTTATTAAAGTAACTCCTTTTTGACAACTGAAGACCGAATAATTAGTTGATGCGGAATAATCATGCGCTTGGTCGGCCCCTTGGGGTTCTTAATTTTAGAAATCAATAATTTGACGGCCTGATATCCCAATGTTTCAATATCAATATCAACAGATGAGAGCGGAGGCTTTGACAATTGTGAAGTTAAAATATTATTAAAGCTTACAACTGAGATATCCTCCGGAACACTGATATCCATCTCATCGAGCATGTTTAGTACACCAAGCGCCATAAAATCATCTGCTACAATCAAGGCTGAAGGAGGCTTTTCGAGATTCATTAATTGTTTGACAGCTTCTTTTCCACCTTCAAGCATAAAATCTTCATGAATCGCATATTCCTTTAAAATTGGTATTCCAGCTTCCTTCAATACTTCTTCATATCCTCTCATCCGTTCAATCGTGACGACAAGATGAGCACTACCCCCAATAAAGGCGATATCCTTATGGCCATTCGACAGCAAATACTTAGCTACATCTTTACCCGCCTGAAAATTATCGTTGTCTACGTACGTAATACTGCTATCATGCATAGGAGGCTTTCCGATAACAACAAACGGGTACTTCATTTTATAAAGATAGTTCAAAACTTTATCATCTATTTTGGAATAGAGTAAAATTACTCCGTCCACTCTGCCGCCATGGATCATTTTTTCAACTTCGTCAAATATCCCATCATCTGATATACCTGTTGTAATTTGCAAGCCATACAAATCTTCATGCGCTGCCTGACTCAACCCTTTCATAACTGTGGAGAAAAATGGATTGAGAAATGATCCATCACCGGACTTTGGCATAACAATGCCTAAAACTTCACTCGATTTATTTGCCAAACTTCTCGCAATAAAATTCGGATGATATCCAAGTTCTTCCATAACATCTCTAACTCTTCTTTTTGTTTTCTCACTTATTCGTGAATTATTGGCAATTACTCTGGATACTGTCGACGGTGCCACATTTGCCAATTTCGCTACATCTTTTATCGTTATCGCCATACGATTGTTCCCCACTTCCTATTTAGCGATTTGATTGAAGAGATAGACTCTTGATTCATATGGTAATAAATAGATGCTAATCTGTCCGTCCACTTCATTATACTGATTATTATAATTACTAAGAATAAGCTCACCTGTCAACCCATTGAACACCGGAAGTTTAATAGTCTGCTGATACTCACTGAAATTACAGATCACTAATGCCGTTTGCTCATCTGTAAATCTAGAGTACATGTATACATTCGGATCATCCTCGAAATAAAGCTTATACTCACCATAAACAAGACAATCGTACTTCTTGCGCAACCGAATCATTTCTTTATAAAAGGAAAGAATTGAACTTGAATCATAACGCTGATCGTTGACATTAATCGCCTTATAATTTGGGTTCACCTTCATCCAAGGGATACCCGAAGTAAATCCACCGTTTAGCGACTTATCCCATTGCATAGGTGTTCTAGAATTATCACGTCCGTTCTTCCAAATCACTTTCATAATATCTAGATGGTCTCTCCCTTTTGCCGTTTCCAGCTGGTAATAATTCTTCATACTAATATCATCGTAATCATGAATAGAAGGAAAAGCCACATTAGTCATACCAATTTCCTGGCCCTGATAAATAAAAGGAGTACCCTGCATAAAGAAATACATAGTTCCCAGCATCTTAGCACTTTCTTTCCAATACGCCTGATCATTTCCAAGCGTTGACACAATGCGTGGTTTATCATGATTTTCAATAAATAACGCATTCCATCCTTTACCATGTAACTCAGTTTGCCATTTTGATAGGATTCGTTTTAATGCTACAAGATCGAGATCCACTTTGGTTTCTTTTTCCCATAAACTTAAATGCTCAAATTGAAACACCATATCAAAAGCACCGTTATTTTCTCCTACCCATGGGTCTGCATCTTCGGCACTTACACCACTTGCTTCCGCAACCGTCATAATGTCATAGTTTGAGAAGGTGTTCATTTTTAATTCTTGAAGAAAATCATGAATTCCGTCTTGGATCGTGTACATCTTGAATCCTTTTATTCCGCCACTTTTCACCCCTGAGTCATTCGGATAACCACTCTTCTTTTTAATATGGCTAATTGCATCAACCCGGAATCCATCAATCCCTTTATCCAGCCACCAATTGACCATTTCGTATACAGCTTCCCTCATCTCCTTGTTTTCCCAATTCAAATCCGGTTGCTTTGCTGCAAATACATGCAAATAATATTGCCCGCTTTCCACATCAAATTCCCATGCACTGCCGGAGAAAATACTCTCCCAATTATTAGGAGGGATACCAGGTCTGCCATCACTCCATATATACCAATCTCTTTTCGGTGAATCCACTGCCGTTTTGGATTCAAAAAACCAAGGATGTTCATCACTTGTATGGTTAACAACGAGATCCATTATAAGCTTCATACCCCGTTTATGAACATCCTCAAGTAATTCGTCAAAATCTTTCATGGTTCCAAATTCGTCCATGATTGATTGGTAATCACTGATATCATATCCATTATCTACATTTGGGGACTGATAAATAGGGCAAATCCAAATAACATCTATCCCCATCTCGGTTAAATAATCTAGCTTACTAATTACTCCCTGCAGATCACCGATTCCGTCTCCATTTGAGTCTTTAAAACTCTTTGGATAAATCTGATAACAAACTGCTTCCTTCCACCACTTCTTATTCAAGCACTTTCATCCTCACTTATGTTAATTAATCCATGGTTGTTATTAAAAAAAATGGAGAGATATTAGATCCCTCCATTATATTTCAAGTATGGTTGTTTTGCTGTTTGCCTTTTTTCCAAGCCAGATAAAGAAAAATAAGAAATGCGATAATAACGAAGACAATAACAGCCATATAAACGTAATTCACGCCACTTTTTTTAGCTGCCAAATAGACTTCTGATGTCTCACGATCCAATGTGATTGAATAGGTATCCTTGCTTTCTCTTACCATATCTCCGTTAAGCCTGCCACGTAACTCTTCATTTGATGCAAGCTTAGTTGGATCGAGTTGAATGGTTTTTGTTTTCGAACTATTATTAATCGCAACAATCATTATTTGGTCTTTATACTCTCTTTTATAGACGGCCATACCATCTTGCTCATCCAAAAGCTCAAGTGTTCCTTTTCGCAGAGCCGGATACTCGTTGCGTAATTCTGATACTTTACTAATATATTCAATTAGGTCCTTGTCTGTTCTAAAATCCATCATCTTTCGATTATCGGGTATCTTATTGCCATTTAAGGCTATTTCAGAACCGTAATACACCATTGGAATGCCAGGTGTTGTGTACATATAGGTCATAAGTAATTCCCATCTTGTACCTGGGAATTGATTATTATCTTCCATTGATTTTGTGAATCTGGGAATGTCTTCATTATCAACCATGATTCCCAACTGATGAGGCTGACTCATTGATTTCAACCGCTCACTCCAGATAGAGAATAATGAATCCATCTCCTGGTCCGGTTTAGCAAATACCCTTCTCAACGCGTTCATTTGTTGATCATCTATTATCCCGGAAATACCTGAATTCTGAAGGGCAACCAAATTAGATTCATTTTCAATAGTCCCGTTACCAAGCAGAAAGAAATCATTCTTCACTGATTTCATTTCTTTACTGAAGGTTTCCCAAAAATCAACAGGCACGTACTGAAGACTATTTAACCGGTAGCCATCAATATTGGTTTCAGTAATCCACCACTTTGCAGCATCCAGCAAGTAGGCAGCAACCTCAGGATTTTCCTGTGCCAAATCAGGCAATCCGTCTATCCATCCAGTCTGTATACCTTCCTTTTGGCTACCCGAAGCCAGTACATTTTTATCATGGAACCACTCTTTTTTTGCTGGTTCTTTAAGCCATGGATGATCAGGCCCAACATGATTCGGATTAAAATCTACAATTACTTTCATATCACGTTTATGTGTTTCTTCAACAAGCTTTTTAAATTCCTCTAATGTTCCATAATTCTCATTAATTTTCTTGTAATCCAAAGCCCAATTCCCATGATAGCCTGATTCTGTGTTTTCAACGATTGGATTCAGTGCGATAGCGGTAAAACCCATTTCCTGCAAATAATCAAGTTTTTCAATGATACCGGCAAAATCCCCGCCCTGGTATGTATTAAAATTATCCAAGTCTACACTAAAATCGTTTTTCGTATTCCCGTTATAAAATCTGTCCACCATGATGAAGTAGATGGACTCATCCTGCCAATCTCCGTCCGCTTTTTCAGCAGCAGATACAGGTACTGCATAAAGCAAGATTAACGGCATCAGCAGTATGGCCATTACCTTTTTCAACATATATCTGTCCCCCCTATTTCTCCCATAAATAACCTTATCCCTTTGTACCGCCAGCCGTCAATCCGGAAACAAAGTATTTTTGGAAGAATAGGAAAAAATTACGATTGGACTTGCAATTAAACCCATTTCAAAAATTATTGAGTTAGTTTCCTTTAAATTATGGGTAGAAATACAATGGTATAATCTGTTTTTTTTAGATTGATATACTGCCTTGAACTGATATAGTTAAAGTCAGGGTAGCGCAAGCGTTTGCATTTATTTTTCGTATATACTGAGAGGAGAAATATCATATGGATAAAGCATCTGTTATACACTTTGCCCGAGATCAATTTATGTACAGTTCTTCAATAAACTCCATCACGATTATGATCATGAGTAAGAAAAATGACATTACAAAAATGGAATTAATACATGGGGATCCCTATGTATTTAAAGAAAGCAAATGGATTTACCAAGCTGAGGATATGAAATACACGGGCAGTGATGAACTTTATGATTATTGGCGCTATACCATTGAACTTCCACACCGAAGAGCTCGATATGCCTTTCGCTTAACTGACACGAACGGAGAAACAGCCTATTTTTCCGAAAAAGGATTTTATGAGGAGCTTCCTGATATCGGCCTACTATTTGCCCTGCCATACCTTCATCATACAGAAGTATTCAGTGCTCCTGAATGGGTTAAAGATACGGTTTGGTACCAAATCTTCCCTGAACGCTTTGCAAATGGTGATACCAAATTAGACCCTAAAGGTACACTTCCATGGGGAAGTACAGAACCAACAACAACCAATTTCTTTGGCGGTGACTTAGCAGGTGTCATTGATCATTTGGATTATCTAAAGGATCTCGGTATAAACGGTATTTATTTCACACCAATATTCCATGCCTATTCCAATCATAAATATGACACGATTGATTATATGGAACTTGATCCGCAATTCGGGACGAAGGAAACATTAAAACTGCTCGTAGAGGAAAGTCATAAACGTGGAATTAGAGTGATGCTCGATGCTGTCTTCAATCATAGCGGCTATCATTTCAAACCATTTCAGGATGTACTTGAAAAAGGGAAAGATTCCAAGTATAAGGATTGGTTCCATGCACACAACCTTCCACTGGATGAAAAGAATCTGAATTATGATGCTTTTGGTTTTGTAGAAACCATGCCAAAATTAAATACAAAAAATCTGGAAGTAAGAGAATACTTGCTGAATGTAGCTAAGTACTGGATTCGTGAGTGTAATATTGATGGCTGGAGACTTGATGTGGCCAATGAAGTGGATTTTGATTTCTGGCGTGATTTTCGCAAAGCCGTTAGATCCGAAAAAGAGGATGCGTACATACTGGGGGAAATCTGGCATGATTCCATGCCTTGGCTGCGTGGAGACCAATTCGATGCCGTGATGAATTACCCATTTTTAACAGCTATATTAGAAATGTTCGCTAAGAAATCGATTACGCCGGTACAGTTCGCTGAAAAAATGACGAAGGTGTATCATATGTACCCTCACACTGTGAATATGGCCGCTTTTAATTTAGTCGGAAGCCATGACACGCCAAGAATTTTAACAGAATGTAAAAACAATTTAGATGAGATTAAGCAGATTTTCACGATATTACTAACCTTTACAGGTACACCATGCCTTTATTACGGTGATGAAATTGGGCTTGATGGTGAACAGGATCCGGGCTGCCGTAAATGTATGCCTTGGGATGAGGAAAGCCAAAATCTGGATCTGCATAAGCACGTACAAACTCTAATCAACTTGCGCAAAAAACATAAAGAACTTGCCAATGAAGGCGATATTCTCTTTGTCTCTCATGATCCTGAAGTAGTCATGTATAAAAGAGAAAGCGAAGACTCTCTTTCCTATGTTTGCATTAATCTTGGCAAAGAACCTAAATCTTTATCTATGGATGAATGGAAGGAAGCCAAACCTCTTTATATGGATTCTAAAAGTCAATGGGATAATAAGAACCAGCTTACCCTTTCAGAAAGCGGGTATACGATTCTATCAGTCTCCAAATAAGTGTAAGGCCACCTAATATGAACGGCCCCTTAAAAGTTAAACACCAATCTAACTTTTAAGGGGTTTTTTATTTATTTTCTAACTTATCTACTCTTCCACATCTTTAAATAGAATTCCACAAAAGGAACTTTTTTACATTGCAGTGCATACAACAGTGCGGGTACACTTAAGAGAACTCTTCTCATAGAGAAGATTACAAGTTCTTTTCATTTTAGCGATTTTAGTCGTAATTTATTAGATTTTCTATGTATAATAGAAAGAAGATTTTTTTAGGAGGATTTAAAACTAATGAAAATAGCGCTAATCATTTTATTTAGTATAGCAGTCGTTTTGCTCCTTATTTCATTTCTTAAAATGAAGAAGCAGGAGGAAAAAGAAACAAAGCAGCTGGATACCTATTATGCTGTCATGCTGGATGAAACAAATAAGTTGCAGGAACAAATCAACAAACTAGAACTACATGAAGAAGTTACGGCTAATGAAGCTGGTATCATGGGATATCACACTGAGGAACGTCAAGTCATGATCAAAATGCTAGATTTATACAAACGCGGCTATTCCACAAAAAGTATTGCCTCTATTACCAAACTGACAGAGGATGAAGTGTTAGGAAGGCTTGCTGCATATGATAGTCCAAGCCAAAGAAGGAGGAAAGCAGTCCATGACGCCTAAAGTTTTAAGCAGTTTTGCTGCAGGAATAATTGTAGCAGCAGGTGTATGCGGTGCTGTGTATTTTTCCTCCTCCGAAGAAGAAACAGTTACTCAGGCTTCAGAATCTCCGAAAAATGCCGTTACTAAAGAACTGACAGAAGATGAAATGAAGGATGAGTTATCTTCTTTGGGTTATGTTATAAAAACAGAGGACGAATACTCTGCTGAACTGAAAGAAGCAGAGAAAACAGCAAAAGAAACCTCAGATCAACAGGATCAAAAAGTTATCTACAAAACAGTAATAAATGTAGCTAGCGGAATGACCAGTATTGATGTGGCAAACGCCTTGGTTAAAGGAAAAATTATAGATAATGCTTCCAGTTTTACAAAAACAATTGAAAGCAGGAAGTTAGAAAACAAACTGAAACCTGGCGTATTTGAAGTTGATAGTACAATGTCACTAGATGAAGTAATTAGCCAAATTTTTAAATAAGAAATAACAGCCGGGAACCGTGGTAAATGTACATTCCAAAGGGTTTCCGGCTTTTTTATATCATGCCAATCCTTTTCTAAGGTTCCTTTTCTAACCTAGAGGTTCTTCTCCAAATCTTTCCCATAAAACCGGAAATAAATTTTCCGGATCCTCTTCTTTCCACTCAAATTCTATATCAGGTACAGGCTTCAACCCCTTTTTTTCAAGCACATCCAAAAACTCATCATATATATTGTCATCCCATTCCGTATCACCTGTCTTGATGAGGGTATAGGCATCCAATCCAACAGTTAACAATTCTTCATTTTGCAGGAACCCTTCATCATCAAGGTTAACTTCACTTATGTATTCAGCTAAAAATTCAGGATTTTTCGTTACTTTGTTAAATATCTCTTCTCCCTGGCCAATCAACCATCCACGAAAATAATCAAATGTATCGTCAGAACATCCGCCCATCAAAACAAAAGCTGCTCCCCATAAGCGAGATTGATAACTAGCGTACATTAATTTTTGAAATATAAATTCAAATTTTCCCATGACCATTTATAACATATTATTTAAGAAAGCATTAATTATAAGTCACATTATATGCAAATCAAAAGGCTGCCGATAGGTTCTCAGGCAGCCTAAGTTAATTCAAGAATCTTCCAAAATGATATTATAGTGTTTAAACCATAAATGCACCTGTATCAAATAAGCAAGTAATTGTGGACCGGACATTAATTGACCATACCATGGCGTTTTAAATGAAGATCCTCCTGATTCTACAAGGGCTTTCAGCTGATCTCTGTCAAAGAATTCGTATAAGGGGGAATCTGTATCCTCCAGCAGTTCTTCGAGCCACTTCTTCACCAGCTTTGTATAAAGGGGATTATGTGTTTTCGGATATGGGCTTTTCTTTCTATACAGGACTTCTTCTGGAAGAATTCCCTTCAAAGCTCTTCGTAAAATGCCTTTTTCACGGTTATCTGCCATTTTCATATCCCACGGTATATTCCATGCATACTCCACCAAGCGATGGTCAGCAAATGGAACCCGTACTTCCAAACTGGCTCCCATACTCATCCTGTCTTTCCGATCCAATAAATTAGTCATAAACCAAGTCATATTTATATAAAATAACTGCCGCCTTTTCGTTTCTATATCAGATTCCCCTGAAAGTAAAGGCGTCTCAATTATACTTTGTTGATATTTATCCTTTACATACTCTTCAATGGAGAGTTTATCTTGCCAGTCTTTCCTAAGTAATTGATGCCGTTCATGTATAGAGCGCATCCATGGAAAAGTATCATTTGATAACTGTTCAGGATTATGAAACCACGGATAGCCTCCAAATATCTCATCCGCACATTCTCCAGAAAGGCCGACGACATACTCTTTTTTTATTTTTCTGCAAAACCAAAGTAAGGAAGAATCGATATCAGCCATCCCTGGTAAATCTTTTACCATCATAGCCTCACTCAGATTGGTGATTAATTCTTCCTGGCTGATTACACAATAATGATGCTTTGTTCCAAATTCCCGGTTCATTAATTCAATCCAATGCCCATCTGCATTTGGCTGGAATTCATTCGCCTGAAAATGGGCAGCATTATCTTCATAGTCAATTGAGTACGTATTGAGCGCAGGTTTTCCCTCCTTTTGAAATTGTTTGGAGGCGATGGCTGTTATCGCACTTGAATCAAGACCTCCTGACAGGAACGTACATAGCGGAACATCTGAAACCAATTGTCTCTGCACAGCATCTTTCACCAGAAAACGGACCTTTTCCGCCGTTTCATCCAGATTATCGCGATGTGCTTCACTCTTCACATTCCAATAACGTTTAATCTCTATTCCATCCTTATTAAAAGTTAACGTATGCCCTGGACGGAGTTCCTTGATGTTTTTAAAAACCCCTGATCCCGGTGATCGAGATGGACCAAGTCCAAGTATTTCGGCAAGCCCTTCTCTTGTCAGAATCGGCTTAATTCCTGGGTGAGCCAGTATTGCCTTTATTTCAGAGCCAAACAGAAATTGACCATTTTGCAGGGAATAAAAAAAAGGTTTTACCCCCATTCGGTCTCTTCCCACAAATAATTGTTGTTTGGCTTCATCCCAAATCGCAAAGGCAAATATCCCATTAAAAAAATCCACGCATTTTTCTTGCCATTCCATATAGGCAGTTAACAGAACTTCAGTGTCCGAATGGCCAGTGAATGAATATCCTTTTAATAATAGTTCTTTGCGAATATCTTCTGTATTGTAAAGTTCACCATTGTAGCATAGAACAAAACGATTTCCATTTTTTTCTCGAATCATTGGTTGTTTTCCACACTGTGGGTCGACAACAATGAGCCTTTTATGTCCCAAACCGACATGTTGGCTATCCCATATATTCGTATCATCAGGTCCACGTTTAGAGAGTGTATTCGTCATTTTAACGAGAATCTCTTTCTCTTGATTAATAGATCGATTAAATTCAACCCAGCCAGTAATACCGCACAAAATACATCATCCTTTCAAACAAGCAATGGCCCAATCCTGCTATCATGATATGCTCCAGACACAAAGTTGTTAATTGTCCAACTTTAAGGAATAGAGTTATAAAAAAAGATGCTTATGTAAAGAAATAGAAGACAGTGCCAAAGATTTTATATAATGACAAAATGGAATGCAGGACTTGAGTTTTACATATGACTCTTTTATCTGCACTTGGAGGCGCACACATGAAAAATCAACTTAGAATTCAACTATTAAGTCAGCAGCTAAGAGCATATACAGAAGGAATTTTTGAAAACATTAATGATCAATGGGTCTTTTTCGATGAAGAAACGGATGAGGCCTACCCACTCGAGGAATATATGAATAACGAGATATCCATCTATCGCAATAATCGCTGGCGTAAGGGCACTTTGGTTGAGGACGGAAAGTTATTATCAGGCAAAGAAATTATATTTATAAAAGATGAAGATCAGGTCCGGATCAAAAAAAACTTACAATATTCTTTAGAGCGTTTACTTGAAGATTTACAGGACGATGCCTTCTTTCAATTCATCACAACGTTAAATAGCATGAATTTTTCTGTCTATGATTGTATATATGGATATAATCAACTATCCTTTTCATCCGCGGCGCAATTAACGGGCACGAACTTTTTTATCTTTGATAATAGTGACTATATCTGTTCCCTCCATCATCATTTTTTCGAGCACAATAAAGAACACAACCGCTTCGAATTCACCCTGAATACGGGCAAACGGATGGTCATCGAAAAGCTATTAAGAAATAAAGACTAAGGAATGAGGCAACATCTGTTAATCCACATCTCCAATTTAAAATGATATAACCAAAGGGACTTCCGTCTGAAGTCCCTTTGGTTATATACAAAAAAACACCCATCTAAAAATATGAGTGTTCCCTTCCATTACTTAATCCCAAAATATTCAAGCAAGTATTTGGTCTTCTTAAAGTCGAACCCGTTGGCAAATGATTTGTCTTTTCGGACCCCTGTTCCAAAATGGTACTCCTTTGCATCCAGAAATGAATGTAATTCCTTGATATTCTCTGTATCAAGGCCACCGCCTACCAATATCTCAGGACCTGACCATACATCTGATAAAGCAACCATCTGCTTTAATTTTTCCCTACCTTCATAAGCGCTTACCTTACCGCCGGAAGTTAGAACCCTTTTTACATGTCGGGAAATACTGACAAAGAACTTCAAGCCCATCTGCATGAGTTTTGAGTTCATCGAATGCCCTATGAAATGTAATATCCAAATGAGGTACTTCCTTTATCACTTTCTCCAAAAGAGCTTGGTCAATTTCTCCATTCTTCAGACAGCCAAATACAATTCCACCTACACCCAAATCTGAAAAGGCTTGAAGATCTTCCTTCATTGACATCCAATCGAATTCATCATATTCAAATGAATAGCCGTGTGGGCGCAGCATCACCTGAACAGGAAGCTTCACACCTTCGATGACACGCTTTACCGTCCCGTAACTTGGAGTCAATCCGCCTTCCGACATGGCAGACACTAACTCCAGCCGGTTAAAGCCAAGCTGTTCTGCTTTAATGGCATCTTTTTCATTTTCAATAATGCATTCCAAAATCATATGATCACCTGCTTCTCGTTCAAACTATTAAATCCACGGATTGATATCCCGGAGAAAAAATTTATTTCATAAACTTCATTATAACAAAACGAACCGTTAATTTTTTAGGCGATACTTATTATAAGAGTTTTTAGTTAGAATTAACATATTATCATTTAATGCAAAAAATATAGGTTTGACTCACTCCATCAATTTAGAAAGAAATGTCCCCAATGAATGACAAAATCACTTTTTTACAAATGGGGCTAAGTGTTAAGTTCTTCATTCATTGGAATTATAACAGCGTTGCACGCTTTTTCATAAAATTCCAACGGGCCAGCCTGCCCAATAATAGCATATTCATAGCCCTTTTCTTTCATCTCTCTTAAGCAATGATGAAGGAGGGTGTATCCTATTCCTTGCTCTCGGTTTGATAAAGAAGTACCCATCGGACCGAACAATCCCTTCTTTTCTACATCAAAGCAAGCAAAACCATTAATCTGGTTTTTTTCTATAGTGATGAAAATAGGAATATTCTCTTGTGAAAATCCATTTTCAACAGAGGGTATCCATCTGTTTCCGAATTCATTTTCTACAAAAGACTTTAACCATGCAGCATCATTTTTCTCTGCTTTCCTACAATTTATATTACTTGTTGAAATGGTTGGGAATTCATAATCCTTTAGAGGAACAATCATATCTCTTGGAGATGATACTATTCCAAGTATGCCTGAAACATCTAATCCATCCAGTAAGGCACTTGTTAAATCGTCATTGCATCTAAATAGCGCATCAGCTAAATGGCCCTCATTTAAATAAACTTGTTTAAAATGTTTCATTCGGTTACACGCACTTATTAGTACCTGTTCAGTCGATAGGGAAATATTTATTGTAAAGGGTTCATAACTAATTCCTTGTTCGTATTTATTGGGGTATATTTCCTTAACTCGCTCATCTACTAAATCCAAAAGTTTTGGATATCTAAGAGATAGCTCAGCACAGACACCTGTCTTCTCGAGCAATATACCTAATACTAAATGGACTGGATAAACCATATTTGTTGTTCTTTTGGCCTCTATTTCTGCATGTTTAAAAATCCTTAAAGTACGTCCAGTGTATTTCAGGGACCCTCATCTCCCTTCCTAGTTTTTAAGAATTCTAGAAGAGTAATTGAAACACCTCTTATTATAAAGATTTTATACAAATTCCTTTAGTAAAAGGGAGATGTTATCTTCTTTATGGATTAACTATATGGCTAGCCTTCCTACCACTGACCATTCTTCCTATGAAAATAATCAAAATAAAAAGCCCAGTCTTCATCGACTGAGCCTCTCTCTTATCCGAATATTTGAATACCAAAAGGTAATCTAAAGCCAAGCAATAAAACTAAAACAAATGCAATCCAAAACTGGATTAAGAATGATTTGTGATTTTTTCCTTTTGATCTCTTCACATTTGTCATTTCCATTGCAGCGATTACCCAAATACCAATAATCGTCTTGGCGATATACTCTCCACTAATATTGGAAACTTTCATTAACAACATGATACCAGTTGCAATAATTAATATGTATAGCACCCTATTAATCATCATCATTATTTTTAAATTTTTACCTGTCATCTTTAAAGACACTAAGAACACAATAATAGATAACACCCACATGAAAATATGTTCATAAGTTCCACCCATAAAATCCCCCACTTTCAACATTATTCAACATAATAGTAGCATAATAGCATTTAATGTACGACTATTACGTCCTTACTCTTTACGTATTGTTGATTTTAATGTTCCAATTGCTTCAATCGTTATTTCGATCACATCATCGTCTTTTAAATATCGCGGTGGTTTAAAACCTTTCCCTACCCCAGCCGGTGTACCCGTTGCAATGACATCTCCAGGCTCTAATGTAATTCCTTTAGAAATAGTTGCAATAATTTCATCAATCGGAAACAAAAATAAGGATGTTCTGGCATATTGCCTTGTTTCTCCATTCACTTTTGTTTCAATTTCGAGATCTTCCGGGTGCGGTACTGCATCTTTTGAAACAATCCAAGGACCTATCGGACATGTACCATCCAGGCTTTTCCCCAGGAAATACTGTTGATGTCTGGATTGCAGATCACGTGCTGTAATATCATTTAAGATGGTATATCCGAAAATATAATCATAGGCTTTTTCGCGGGATATCGAGGTTCCCTTTTTACCGATTACAATAGCCAACTCCCCTTCATAATCCAGCTCATTTGTTACTTCTTTATGAAGTGGAACGGGTTGTTTATGGGCATTAACCGTTGTTGGAGCTTTCGTAAACACAATCATATCTTCTGGCACAATGCCTCCATCAAACTCCGTTGCATGTGCTGCATAGTTTTTACCTACACAAAAGATGTTTTTGCTCGGCCTTGGCAATGGAGCTAACCATGTCAATGAATCTATATTTTTACCCTCTATTTTCTTTGCAGCCTTCTCCCACTTTTCAAGTTTCGGCAGCCATGATTCAGATTCTTCAATCAATACTTGCAGGGATACCGGCAGTCCTTCGAGCTCCGGGCAGCTTTGTTTAATTGCTTCCAAAGAATAAAAAGTATCATGATCAATAAGTCCGGCTACAGATTGTCCATTTTCCTTAATCGTTGAAAATTTCATCTTTCATTCATCCCTTCTAAGATAAGTTAGCAAGCCACTTTTCTAACTGTTTCCTATTTCTAAAATGGTAAATCTGTTTGTCATCTATCTTTTGAAGCTTCTCACGTAACCTCGGTGCCTGTTTCTTTTCAAATCCCCATACCCATTTGATAAATTCCCAATCAAGCTTTTCTTGGCATCCTTCATTCAGATCTGGTCGTGTCTTTCCATGATACATAAATCGCCGTTTAATCACGCCATATAAACAAGACCACCTAGAATAATCGAGGAAAATAACCATGTCTGCTTGATTTAAACGAAGATCCATTGTCCGATTAAAATTGCCATCTATAATCCATAAGGGCTTACCGGCTAGACTGCTAACAAAATCATCCCATTCGTTTTCCGGAGTTGGAATCCAGCCTGGACGCCAATAATAGAAATCCAGATGATAAACGGGCAGACTCAATACTGACCCAAGTTCTTTCGCCAAAGTAGACTTGCCTGTCCCTCCGCTTCCGACTATCATGATTCTTTTCATTGAGAAGCACCAACCTCCTTTTCCCGTTTGAATGATGGTTTATCCCAGTACGTAACGATTCTCCAAACATATTCAATTGGTCCCAATCTAAAATATCGCAACCAATATTTTGCAAATACCAGTTGGAACAGGATAATCAGAAAAGCGAGGATGGAGCCCATAAATGCTCCTACATCTCCATATAATCCAAGTCCATAGGAATAAAAGAGTAACGTACATATAATAGAATGCATGAGGTAGTTCGTAAGTGACATTCGTCCCAGCCTGACAAAAGGAACAGCTATTTTTCTTACCTTAGGAGATTTTTCATAAAGAAGGGTAATCCCTGTAATAATAGCCAGTGTCAGTAAAGGGCCGCCAAAAGAATCCTGCAAAAATTCACTCGCATAATTTTGGCTCGACAGATACGGATACATTTTTAAAATAAGTCCTATCGGTAAAGATACCAGGAACATGATCCGTATTTTTTTATAATGGACTTTCAGATTTGAAATCCATCCCAGCTTAGCAAATGCCATTCCTGCCAGAATACATGGAAAGACTGATAAAAATATGAAAATCATATTTGGCAGTCCATTGACAGCAACCCAGTCATTAAATCTTAGGGAAAAAATCTCTGCGAACGTCCCGCTTGAATAGATCTCAATGGCTTCATTTATTTTTGAAAAATCAGTTTTTAACAACCCTGATGTTGGAGTCATTAATTCGATCAGCAGCATAAGTAACCCTAATATTCCATAAGGAATGGTATATAACCATACCGATAAGTGAAGCAATGTTTTACCTTTTAATCGATAAACAAGCAGCAAAAGAAATCCACAGATGGCATACGTGATTAAAATATCCCCATGCCAAATTAGAAATGCATGAATCATCCCTAGCAAAAGTAGAAATATCATCCTTCTCGTAAATAAAGCAGGAAATGAAATTCCCTTTTGTTCTGCTCTTTTCATTAAAATAACCGTGCCAAAACCAAATAAAAAAGCAAATAACGGGTAAAAATTACCCTGTGCAAAAATATCAATTAGGGCGTATGTATAGAAATCTACCTTGTTCTGCCAATAATCATATTCAAGATATAAAAACGGTGAATGAAAATCAAGCATGTTTACAAGCAGAATTCCAACAATTGAAATTCCACGCAGAAAATCTATGACATGTATCCTCTTTTGATCTGTTATAGATTGCAAAACTACCTCACCTTTCTTCCAATAATTTCTTTTAAAACTAGTGTAGCAGTTTCTGTGAAAAACCCCTATTAAAATATGTATTCTAAAAAGCTGGAGGTCCCTCACCTTTGGAGCCCATTACACATATACTGTCAAAGAATTGTTAAGGAAGGAAGACACAGAGATACCCAAGGAAGGTGTTCATATGCCAGGTATTGTAGGTATTGTCCAGATTCTCAGCATTGGGAGCAGTGGTGTATTTAATGTAGGGGATATTTATAAAGTTACTCCCTACTCTAATGCCAAGACATTTTCCGGAGCGGGATCTTTTAATACGGGTGACTATGTAGCTGTGAACAATCCTTATAGTGCTACAAATACGTTTGATGCAGATACCGTTGACCAACCAATTGCATTTACGTTATAGAGGTGAAAGAAATGAACATCTTTGTTAAACAAACCATTATGATTAATACAATTAAAATTAACGCAATTGCCAATGCTTCCGTCCTGCAAATTGGAAGTGCCGGTATCATAAAGTCAAAATCCCTTATGACCAATTCCGGCGGATTTGAGGCACCGGCTCCAAAAGCGAATCATCCCTTTTTTGCGACTGAAGAGAATACTCCTCAGGTCCAAGTCCAGGATAGGAAAGGATGAGTCATTTGCCACAGGATGTAAGCCAATTCCTTTACTATTTACAAAACACGCTGGAGTCCCAGCAACAAGCCATTTATAAACTTGAAGAAGATATAAAGAAATTAAAAGAGGAAATAACAGTAGCAAAACAGCAGGCGCCGATTCGAGTGGACCGAATTGAATATAAATTTGACCAATTGAAGGTGGAAAGATTAGAAGGCACCTTGAATATTGGCTTAACTCCATCAGATTTAGAAAAAATTGATGAATTGGCAATCGATCATCACACCCCTCCCGGTCCATTTCTTTTTCCAGCCAGAGACGAATTTGTCCATCAATTATCGAGCGAGGTCTTACTCGACCTAAATAATAATAAGGACGAAATCTTTAAAAGAGCCGAAAAAATCTGCGAGCAAAAAGCAGATGACACCATGCGCTCCTTTATCATGGAGGACATTGCCAGACAGCTGCCACAGCGCATACATCATTATTTAGACCAAACGCCCCCTCATAACCGAACAGAGCATAAAATTCCGGATATACGGGAGCAAATATCAGAAGTTATGAAAACGGATATAGAAAACGCCATCATCAGATTTATGGAGGTTTATCCTGATTCAATGAAGGAGCAGTGAGCAACGTGATGAATTTCCATGTCGTGAATGAACAAATAAAGGTTGGCTGTATTAAATTAATTTCAGTATCAAGCTCTTCAGTCATTAAAATCGGCGACACTGAAACCATGCAGCTTTTTTCGGCATCTGACACCCCATTAAATGCCATAGAGTTTGGGCCGTTACAGCCCATCGTCAATCGATAGAGAGGATTTGCTATGTGGAATAGGACATCGGTTGTCGACAATATCCATGTGTCCATCTTATCAAGGGGAGCTAGCTTTGATATTGGCGAAATCCAGTATTATTATTCAGTTGATAATGTCCTTGCCTATCAACGAGAACAGGAACTCTTTTACGGACAGGAAGGAAATTTTGGTGATTACGCAGTCTTCTACTCTGTACCGGACTTCGAACCAATTGATGAGATGATTCAAGTTAATTTCGAACATCAAAATCCATATCTTTTTGTCGATTGCATCAGAACGCAGGCTATTTCAGCCTCCTCTTTATTACAAATCGGAAACGGGCGATTTATCCGTTCCGAAACCAGAGTTATGAATGTCAGACAACTCATAAATAGGCCTAGAAATGAAAGAAGGGAGGAAACTTAATGCCTGCTTTTGTCGGTTCCGTTCAAGTTCTCAATGCAGGAAGCGGAATTATTCAATTCGGCGACTCCTTTGTTATATCACCAAAATATGCCAGCAAAAGTGTGAATGGTTCAGGTTCCGGAATTAACGGAGGAATCATTTTTGATACAAACGGAATTAGCGGAAACTCAGTTATTGGTATAAGTGGAGTTGATCAGCCGATCTCAGCGAACAATTAAATCTCTCACCTTCTTCCGGCCTTATAGCCGGATTTTTTTATTCTCGGCAATTTACCTGCCGGCTGCTTTTTAATCCAATTTAAATATTTCTTTATTTCAGGGTCATCCCTCAGTTTCTCAATCGTATTAAGTCTGACGGCCAGCTCCGAGTTTGGATAAAGGGCATGAACTTGTTTATGGCAAGGAATACACAGCTTGGAGGTATCTTCGGGACCTCCGCCAAATTCCCGTGGAATTAAATGGTGAACCGTTCGTTCCACATGGTCCCGTAAACACAATTCACACTTACCTCTTCCTGCTTTGGTCAATATGACTCCCTCCAATACCCTTATATTTACATTTTGTAAAATAAAAAAGTGTGAATTCTATCTTATCTTTTATATTGCCATTTCAGATTAAAATTGATTCAACTCTTATTTATCCAAATGGAATGATTCCCCAACGTTCTCTCTAGCTTTAATCCTCGGAACTTTACATTTCTATCATTTACCACATCTGTCACCATTTTTCCTATTCAACAATGCATACTTCTCATGCTAATATACATTTTGTGTAAAATCTTATGTTTATATATATATACAGGAAAGGGTGGAATGTCTCATAACATGAATTTAACTACAGAAACTATAAGAGAGAAAAAGAGACATGTACCGGAACCACTGATTGTTGAAAGTACAGGCCGTCGATTGGTTGCAGTGGTATTATTCGGTATCTTTCTATCTTTAATGCTAAATTTGAATTTTAGAGTGGATAAAACAATTGAATACTATTTAGGAGCATTTATGTCAATAAGTTTTATCTACCTGTTGCTTAAATTGCTATTGTCTTTCTTTTACGTACCATACAAAGACGAGCCTAATAAAAACTATAAAGTAAGCGTAGTAATCCCTAATTACAATGAAGGGGAAGAGTCGGTAGTAACAGCAATCGAGTGCTTATTAGAACAGGATTATCCTGTGTATGAAATCTTCTTTGTAGATGATGGCAGTACAGATTTGTCTGGATACAATCGCATTGTAAAAATGGCAAAAGAATTGGAAGGAAAAGTTGAAACAAAAATTATTACACATCGTTTTCTAAAAAACAGAGGGAAAAAGCAAGCACAAGCCTGGGCTTTCAAACAGGCAAAGGGCGAGATCATCATGCTTTGTGATTCAGATGGATATATTTATCCAAATGCGGTACGTGAATTACTGAAGCCGTTTAATGATGAAAAAGTAACATCTACTGTTGGACATATTGCTGCTCGTAACGAAGGAGATTCTATTATTTCCAGACTTCAGGATATTATGTACCATAATGCTTTCCGGGTCGGTAGAGCATCACAATCTGTGACGGACTGTGTAGTGGTTTGTTCCGGTGCATTATCAATGCACCGGAGAGAAATTATTCTGGAGCATATGGATGAGTTTTTAAAGGATGAAATCCTAGGCATAAATTGTGATTCTGGCGATGACCGATGTTTAACACATATCTCCTTGAAATACGGAGGAAAAACAAAGTATCAATCTACTTCTCAATGTATTACTGATGTGCCAGTCACAACAAAAACATTCTTTAAGCAACAAGTAAGATGGGCGAAATCATATTATTTATATACAATTCTATCTTTAAAAGAATATGCGTGGAAGAAACCGTCCCTGGCCTTATGGCTACTTGGAGAAGGTTGCCTATGGATCATTTTCGGCGTTTCACAGTTAATAGCTCTTTGTCATTGGAATGGTGAATTTTCATGGATTTTGCTTACATTTGGTATTTTCTACACGATTTTAACTACTTTGATTAATGGAGTGTATTACGCTTTTAAGCGGCCACTTATTTATTTATTGATTCCTTTCTTTGCGATTATTCAGTTGCTTATGCTATTCCCGATTCGACTTTATGCTCTGATTACAATTAATAAAAAGGGATGGGGAACTCGTTAGGAGGAGTATTGATGACAACAGAAACAGTCAATATAACTAGAACGCACTATGAAAAATTAAAATATAAAATTGATTCTAAAACCGCTATTGTAGGAACTCTTGGGATGGGATATGTAGGTCTACCAAATATGGTCTCAAAAGCACGGAAAGGATTTCAGGTAATAGGATTTGATCCAGATAACAAAAAGGTGGAATCTGTATTAAAGGGTGAAAATTATATAGCCGATGTAGATTCAGCTGAATTAAGTTTACTAGTTTCCGAGGGGAAAATTAGTGCCACCTCTAATTTTTCTTACCTGAAAAACGTGGATGTAATTTTAATTTGTGTACCTACTCCCATTGATCAACATAAGAATCCGGTTCTATCTTTTGTGGACTCTGCTGCAAGTGAAGTTGCTAAGTACGCAAAGAGTGGCTCTCTAGTCATCCTAGAAAGTACAACGTATCCATCAACTACCGAGGACTATATTGTTAGCAAATTAGAGGAGAAGGGCTTTGTTGTAGGTGAAGATATCTTTGTCGCTTACTCTCCAGAGCGGATTGATCCTATGAATAAGGTGTACAATGTTGACAACACGCCACGAGTTGTAGGAGGTCATACGAAAAAATGCTCTATTTTAACAGAGGCATTTATCGGTGGAAAAGTTAAAACTGTTACTTCTACAAAAGTAGCAGAGATGGCAAAAGTATTCGAAAATACTTTCCGTTTCGTAAATATCGCTTTGGCAAACGAACTCGCCGTTGTTTGTGATAAAATGAATATAGACGCTTGGGAGGCCATTGATGCTGCGGCTACAAAGCCTTATGGATTTATGCCCTTCTACCCATCCGCAGGAATCGGTGGACACTGCATCCCTGTGGATCCGTTCTACCTGAGCTGGTATGCGAAACAATATAATATCAGCGCAAAGATGATTGAAGTATCAAGTGACGTTAATGACTATATGAATGATTTCACTGTCAATAAAATCACTGATATTTTAAACCGCCGAAAAAAAAGTATTAATGGCAGTCGTATAGCTATCCTTGGTGCGGCGTACAAGCCAGATATTGATGATGTACGAAGTTCCGCGATCTATCGTTTATATAGTTCACTCGTTTCTCTACAAGCTGAAATTGATGTAATTGATCCTCACGTTTCATCTTTTAAAGTACAAGGAAAAGAAGTTCCCGTATTCGATATCAATTATGAAACAATGGGAGATTATGACCTAATCGTTATTTTAACCAATCATTCATCTTTTGATTATAATCAAATTGCCTCAAAAGCAACGGCAATTTTGGATACAAAAAATGCTTTTAAATTCGTGGATAATGAGATTCTCGGAGAATATTATAAACTGTAAACAAAAAGAGATCTCCAATAAGTCTCTTTGGAAAAAAGGTGAAAAAAACAAAACGTTTTTTTCACCTTTTTTGTTATCATCGTTTATCGTGCTTACTTTTAAGAGGGTGCTGCTCTAAAAATAGCTCCTATCCTACTCCATTTCACTAGCAATTAGATTATCTCTGAGATAACATGAATACGTTTTACAGTGGTACTAACCTGGAAGTTTAGTTTATATCAAATGCTCTTCTCTATTTTTGTCTTTACTTCTTTACCTCTCTTAAAAAATTATCCATTAATATTTGATGAAAGAACATAAAAAGGATGACACACTACGTATGATTCCCATACATCTGTGTCACCCTTATTAGTTAAAGTTTCAATACATGTGTGCCATCAAAGAACAGTAAATATCTTTCTGATACTTTTCTTTTCAGAATTTGTTCAATGGCTCTTGTATATAATTGAATCTGTTTTTCATATCTTTCTTTTAACACAGGCTCTGCTTCTTCAAATCCATTTTTGAAACGATCCGTGATTGCGTCTGTTTTATAATCAAGCAATACGAGGCCATTTTCATCCTCAAACAGGCAATCCACTATCCCCTGCACAAGAATGTTCTCTTCACCAGCCTGCCAATCCTTATACGCTTCATGAGCTGGAAATGCCATAGTAAATGGTATTTCCTTACGCACTTTTTTAGCATGCTGCAGACGTTGTCCCAATTCACTCTCAAAAAAGCTTAATATCTGATCAACTCTAATTTCACTGACTTGTTCCTTCGTAGCAAATTCCTTCATCACCAAAAACTCGAGCAGAGTCTGAATAGACTCTTCTGTGACCGGTTTCGTAACATCCAAATGCTGCATTACCAAGTGCATCATGGTTCCTTTTTCAGCAGGTGACATTGTTTTTTGCTGCATAAAGGCTGGTCTCTTTAAGTTCATCCTTTTAAAGGTGGCCTTTACTAAATCAGTTGCACTGTACTCATCTTTTGAATCATTCATTCGTTTTAACTCGGATACAGACTGCTTGGAGCGCCCTGTAGTCGCGCTTTTAAATCGATAATCCCATTCGATTTGTTCCCTGACCTGTTCTTTATATTCTGATTCAATCGCAATGGGCTCCATTTGCTCAATCGATTGAAATAACAGTTTGCTCTCCAGGCTCTCTTCTTCTTTTGACGACTGCAGTGTATTCGCCTTTCGAACATGAACCTGCCATTCGGATGGATGAGCAGCAATCTCAAGCATCGAGTCGCCGGCAATTGTCCCCTCTTTAAATATGCGATGCCTAACCAAGGAAGGCCCAATCCAATCCATATAGGAAGTAGCATTCGCTCTTGTATAATCCGGAAGCAGCCAACCTTCTTTATTCTCAAATACAGACCATTTCTTAAACGATTTTTCAGCATCTGCCAGGGTTCCTATTAAGTACAGCTTCTCTTTTGCACGGGTTAACGCAACATACAGAACACGCATTTCTTCCGCTATATTTTCGAGGAGCTGCTTTTTCTTAAAGGCAATCTGCGGCAAGGAAGGATACGTGATTCTTAATTCCGGATTCACATAGCGAAAAGCCAGCCCCAGATCCTTATCCACTAAATAGGAACGTTTTAAATCCATTTGATTGAATTTTTTAGATAGTCCTCCCAGGATTACGACAGGGAATTCAAGTCCCTTACTTTTATGAATCGTCATAATTCGGACGACATCTTCCTGTTCACCCAAGGCACGTGCCGCACCCAAATCACTACCTCTTTCTCTCATCCGATCGATAAATCGGAGAAAGCGGAAGATTCCTCTAAATGAGCTTTCCTCATATTGTCTGGCACGATTATATAAGGCCAATAAATTAGCCTGCCTTTGCTTACCGCCAGGCATCCCGCCAACAAAATCATAATAGCCGGTATCTCGGTACAGCTGCCAAATTAAATTGGACAATGCCCCCTGACGAGCCTGGTTTCTCCATTCGTGAAGGTAGTCAAAGAACTTCTTCACTTTTAAATAGACAGCGCCATATTTTTCAAAGGACCCAGTCTGGCAATAGGCTTTTAATGCATCATAGAAGTGTCCCTTGGGTAAGGTAATCCGGATATCGGATAAGTCCTCCTCATCTAACCCTACTATAGGAGAACGTAGCACAGACGCGAGTGGAATATCCTGATACGGATTATCGATTACTTGAAGAAGTGAAATCATAATGGCCACTTCTGTCGCCTCAAAATATCCTGTTGAAAGATCAGCATAAACAGGTATACCCTGTGCCCTAAATTCATCCATAATTTGAGGGGCCCACGGCATGGAGCGCAGCAAGATAACAATGTCCCGATAGGTAATGTTGCGGTGTGTTTTCGTTTTGGCATCATACACTTTGCGGCGTTCACCAATCATCTGTTTGATCAATTCAGCCATTTGCCTTGCTTCTAACAAAACCGTCTCCAGATCTTCGTCTGTTTCATCATTATCCTCGGAACCATAATCCGTTCCCTCTGCTGCTTTATCAATCAAATACAGCTCCACCGGAAACTGCTCATCCTCAGGATAGGCTGCTCCTTTTTTCAGTTCAGCTGCTTCATCATATTCAATTTCACCAACCGTTTTCCCCATCAATTGTTTAAATAAAAAGTTAGTACCGGCCAATACTTCACTACGGCTTCGGAAATTTTTATTTAAATCAATCTTCATTCCGGTATCAATCGGTTCTGTCGAAAACCGACTGTATTTTCCCATGAAAAGATTTGGTTCAGCCAGACGGAATCGATAAATCGATTGTTTAACGTCACCAACCATAAACATATTGCCGGTTGATTCACCGTCCTTTGTGACAAGCTGCAAAATTGTTTCCTGCACCATATTGGTATCCTGATACTCATCGACAAGTACTTCCTTGAACTTCTCGCGATACTCCAATGCAACATCCGTTGGCTTTAATACTCCATCCTCATCAATTGCCAGAATTTCAAGAGCCATATGTTCCAAATCGGAGAAGTCAACAATCCCACGTTCAAGCTTTTCTGCCAGGAATCGCTCTTGAAACGCTATGACCAGCTCGGCAAGCGTCACCACATATGGCTTCATATCAGCTATATCCTTCAAAAAACTATCTGCTTTTCGAAAGAATAAGTCGCTCGAGATTCCATTGATCAATTTCTTAACATCATCTCTCAATTTCTTGGCTTGACCCGCTAATTCCTCATCACAAGTCCCTTTGCGGATCGTTTTAGCTTTTGCAAAGCTAGCCTGCGAAAATGTATCCGCCATCGATTGCCAGTCTGCTTCAAGCGATTCAGATAATTTGTTGAGCAGCTCTTCATCTAATTTAAATGTTTCGCCAAGGGCCGCCGGACCATCAGGCAGCAAGGTTAATTGATAGCCTTCATGCGTCATTTCCTTTGCTGCCGCTAGGCGCATCATAATATCAAATTTCAAGACAGGATAGAAAGGCAATTGCTCAATCTTAGTATGTTCCCCTACCTCATACATATCGACAAGGCTCCGGAGCCACTTTTGCGGGTTGGGGTTAGACCGTGAGAAGTCATCTAATACACGAATGATATCCAGAATCGTACGGTCACTGCGGTCATCCGTAAAAGCATCGACAAGTCGGAAAAATGGTTCATTATCTGAGATTCCATATTGCGTTTCCAATACATCCTCAAGAACTTCATCTTTAATTAATTCAATTTCCGTTGAGTCCCCGATTCGAAAACCAGGATCGATATCCAGTAAATAATAATGGCTTCTCACCACATCCAGGCAAAAGGAATGCAGGGTTGAGATATTCGCTTTATTCAACAAGCTGAGCTGTTTCCGTAAATGCCTGGATTCCGGATTCTTCTTAATTTCCTTCTCCAGCGCTTCGGCAATTCGGTGGCGCATTTCAGCAGCTGAAGCATTCGTAAAGGTAGCAATCAGTAAACGATCCACGTCAAGAGGGTTATCTTCTGAAATAACCTTTCTGATAATCCTCTCAACCAGTACGGCCGTTTTACCACTTCCGGCCGCTGCAGCTACCAGAATATCATTTCGATCCGCTGTGATCGCTTTCCACTGGTCATCTGTCCATAAAGCATCTGCTGGTTTTACGGGAATTTGTTTCGGGTTATTCATCATCTTCTTCTTCCTCCTCCCGTATAGCCTCGAAGATTTCTTCTTTTTTAGCTGGTTTAAATACTCTGTATTCATTACTCTCAAGAGAAGGATCAAACTGACAAACCGTTTTATAATTACAGAATGTACATGGTAATTTATTTTGCAGGCGATAAGGTTTAATATCAGCCACACCGCTCGTAATCGCATTTCCTGTATCGGCATACATTTTCTTCATATGACGGCTTAAAAGAGAAAACTCTCCTTCACTTGCGATCCGAGAAGCTGCCGTGAAATGCCCGTCCTTTTTAAAGCCAGCCGGCACAATCATGGATTCTCCATTTTCCAGATCACTGTCCATCATCTTAACAACCTCGTCATCCCCTAAAAGCAATCCTTTCATTTTAAAGCTTTTAAAGACTTCCCGTTCAATCTGCTCTAACGTATAAACCCCGTTATTTTTAATTAATGGATTGTGAACATGGAAATAAAGGACACCCGCAGGCTTAGCTTGTGCCCCAACCAAGAGTGGTGAGTGCGTGACTACAATATCCAGGTAGGTCAACATTTGCAAGGCTATTCCATAATAAACTTCTGTAAAGTTCAAATCCTTCGAGCTCGATTTATAATCAACGATTCTTAAATAGGTTCCATCATCTGTGGTTGCCTGATCTATCCGGTCAATTCGCCCAGCCAGCTCCATCTTAGTTCCATTTTTAAGATCAAAAGTCAGAGGCGGCAATGTACCACGACTGCCAAATCCAAGCTCAAGTCCAATTGGTGAAAACTGGCTATTTTTAGCCTGTCCACTTAGGGTAATAGAAGCTCTGGCTACAATTTGCTCCAGCTTTCTTTTTAGATAATGGAACCGGTTTGATGATAATAAGATTTCATTTTGCAGCTTGGGAGCCATGACCTCTACTGCTGTTCTGGCTAATTGGATACACTGTTCCCGTGATAAAGCGCCCCAGCTTGTACCGCGCTCAATAATTTGTTCCGTCATCCACTGCAAAGCACCGTGGAACATTTCACCGATATCAGGAGCTTCTAAACGATAAATATCCCGTTCCCTAAGTTTTAAGCCGTGTGAGGAGAAATGAGCAAATGGGCAGCTATTGAAGAGCTCCATTCTCGACACACTGCCCTGGATTGTCTCTCCATACAACTCAACTGCTTTTTGATCAGGGATTTTCTTTGCTTTATTTTGATAGGAAAGTGCAGAAAGGACAAATGCAGCCTGATCCTTCATTGGACCGTCTTGTACATATTCGTTATATACATCCCACCAAACAGGTGATACTGGATAATTTCTTCTCTTCTGCTGAAGCTGACTTGCCAAAAATGACAGCGTTGCTCTCGTCTGAACCACATACTCCAATTGCAGCGCATCACTCATTTCAGCCGGATCATGCACAAAAAAGGTTTCTTTCACCGCACCGAATAAATCCTTCACACGTTTAATATAAGAGGACGCTAATAATTGCTTGCCTTCATCATCAGCCAGTGGATAGGAAAAATAAATATAGTCTGATGCAACCAGAAAAGCCTTGTATGCAGCAAACTCCTCATCCAACAATTTGGTGCTCGATGTTGGGGCCAACTTAATTCCGGAAGAATGTAAGGTTTCCCGATCAGCATCCGAAAGAATTCCCCCTTCACTGACTTTGGAAGGAATCACTCCTTCATTCAAGCCTGCTATGAAAGCTATTTTGACATTTTGGGGACGTGATAAATCCATATTGGCCACCACAACTTGGTCAAGAGAAGGCGGAATTAATGAAAAGTTCAACGTTTCCATCCCGCTCTCTAGGATTGCAGCAAAATTCTTTAACGTAACCGGCCTGTCCCCAACAATTTCTACAAATTGATCCAGCAAATCAATGACACCATTCCATACCTGATCGTGCTCAGTTGCATAGATGAGCCTGCCTGCTTTTTCATCACTTTGGGCTTTTCTTTCAAGCTTTTCCGGTATATTAAGCTCATCTAAATACATGTATAGAGCCTGAGCATAATCTGTACCATTTTTTGCCTTCTTAAAACGATTTGCAAGACGGCGAATGGGCTCTGCCACTTGTTCTTTCGTTTCATTTAACAAGGCTTCCATTTTTAACTCTGCATCTGTCTGAGCACTGTCCACCAGCTCAAGGCCGCGGTTTCTTTTATATGTCCATTCTTGTTTCTTAATCCAGCGGTCACCATAATAACCTCTCGACAATACATAATTTTCGAGCAGGGCAGCGTTCTCCCGCTCCTTTGGTATATACGCATCTTTCGCAAATAAAAGATCTGTCTTGATTGCCCGAAACATCGGTTCATAACGCCAATTATTCGTTACGGCTTCAAGAGTCGACCGTATTAACTCAACTAGAGGGTGATTGAGCATCGGCCTCTTTTGGTCAATAAAGACAGGTATGCCATAGTCCGTAAAGACGGTTTCAATCACTTCAGCATATTCCTGACTGTTTCTCATTAACACAAATATATCTCTGTACCGATATCCCTCTCGTACACTCTTCAAAATTTTACGCGCGATACCTTCCACCTCAGCCCTTCTGTTTCCGGCTGGGCAAAATTCAAATTGCGGCGTACGCTCGAATACGGGTGCCGGTCTGTTGGCAAACCATGTATCCAAATGCTGCATAGATTCGTTCTGTATAAAACGATGCGGCTCTTTAAATACACGATCCTCCTCAACCTGTACTCCGTTTTGAAGTGCGATTTGATACAAATCAAAATAAGTTTCACCTGTCATTCTAAATAAATGCAATGGATCAGGTGCCAAATCTTTGAATGGCTGATCCAATGTCAAGGAAACCGTCACATTCCTGCAGTGTTGCATCAAGCTTGCCATAATCCCATATTCTTGAGTTGTAAAGCTGTAAAAGCCATCCACATAAATTTCAGCATCCCGCAAGTAGGATGATTCAGGCATCTTTTCTACCAGTAAATTAAAGTAGTCCTCCGAATCAACGTACTGTCCTTCCAATTCATGTTCAAACCCATTGTATAAAAGAGATAGATCATCAAGCTTCGAACGGAGAATCGGTGATACATCACCATTTGTCTGGTTTAGCATCTCATCAGGAGTAAGACAGTATCGCTTGCACTCCTTCAACAAATCACTTAATTGAGTAATAAACCCCTGCTTATCACTCGAACGTTGAAAGGTCTTTAATTCGTCCTTTTTTTCCTCCATGATTTTACGGATCACCATGTTGACACCGACATTATTTAAATGCCGTCTGCCCATGCCGCCTGTTTCCTGCAGAACCTTCCATGCCAGCCGGCTAAAACTGAACACTTGGGCACGTATCATCCCGCCGAGATTTGGCGTATTGATTAATTCCAGCTCAGCCTGAAAAGTCATCTGATCTGGAACAATATATATAATTGATGGACCTTCCGGATCATTCTCCAGCTTAGCCCTAATATCATTTAAAATGGTTTCTGTCTTACCAGTCCCTGTTTTTCCAATATAAAATTGCAAAGACATTAAATGTGCCTCCCCCCTTTATATCTATCTCTCTATTTTATCATAATTAATAACGTTTTCTCCTCAATTGACTCTATATCCCATCATTGTAAAAAATGGTTTATTTTAATTGTGACAATAAAAGTTTGTGCTATATACGCAGGAAATGAGAGAGAAGGAATTAATCTTATGGAGAAGACAAAAAAGACACTAATTTAAAAATCACAATCTGTGAGAGACTACTTTCACTACAAAGAAAAACAATGACCATTTGTATTCATGATCATTGTTTTAATTAGTTCCATATTAAATTATAAGCTATTAGTAATTAACAAATATAAAGCGGAAAAGTCCAACGTGTGTAAGCTACAATAGATATTCCAGCCATTCCGACCGACGAATCCCACTCCTTCTCCTTCCTTTATCTCTCAAACGTAATATTTTCAAATAGCTTTGTTCCGCCATAGTTTTTTTAATTTGTTGTACACTGCATACAATCATGGTATGAACTCCTCTCATGCTCATACCTTATACATGAAAAGAAGCCATTAGGAAGTCGATATAAGACTTCCCCATGGCTTTCGAATTCCTATTTTACCGAGGGTATAGAGACTTATTATCGTTCTTTATTCATATGAATTTCCTAAAAAGAAATTGCACATGAAAAGTAGCACGAAGCAATGACAAATTTTTAAAAGCCATTACAAACATACCTTCACAGAACGATTCACTCTACACCTCCTTTAACGAGTTAATTTAATTATAATTAAAAACGTCCAGACAATTATTAACAGCTGCTGTTTTACTCTTCATAGATGTCTTGCCATTCTACGAAGGTTCCTTCTGGTCCACACGGTTTAAACGCATCTCGACTTGTTTACCTATAAGCCATAACAGGACAATGACGATACCAACAATAATACTTTTAACCGGTTCGCGAATTAAAGACATAATGTCATGGCCAATATAACTAATAGTAAAGATCATAACCAATTTTCCCGCAAAGACTGCAAGCATATATTGTTTTGGACTAATGTCAGATAATCCACAAACTATATTTACAATCGCGGAAGGAGTAAATGGGAAACAAAGCATGATAAATAGCGGGCCAAATCCATGATGATTGATCCAACGCATTGCCTTTTGCACAGCTGCATGTTTATGTACAAAGGATAGGGCTTTTTTCTTTCCATATTTTCTGGACAAATAAAACACAACCATCGCGCCAGCCACAGCCCCTGTCCAGGATAAAAGAAATCCAAGCCACAAACCAAATGCATTGGCATTAGCCGTCACAAAAACAAACAAAGGCAAAAACGGAAGAAACGCTTCAAAAAAAGGGAGCAGCAATCCCGGTATGGGACCCAAGTTTCTATAATCACTTATTAATTTGGCTAAGTGCTCCATAGTTAGCCAATCTGTTAACCAATTAAAATCCATAGTCTCTCCTCACAAACAAATGACAAATTCTGTTCATACTCTATAGATATCCCCAATTATTATGGATTAAAACAATCATTATATTTATTATATCAGATTGCTTTAAAGAGAGAATTAGTTAGAAAATAAACTTGTCAAAAATGTGAAAAGCGATTATTCTATACAAGAACATACGTTCGTTTTTTACAGACATTGAAAGGACGCGATATACATGACCCGCATCCCTACAGAAGAACGCAATATAATGGAAAAAGCGATTTATCTACCAATGGTTCTCACTGTACTGTCACGAGACCTCCAAGTAGTAAAAGTATCGCCCTTCAAATTAAAACAACCTTACTTATTACTGATTGATGAAACGATGAAACAGATCCAAGCGGAATTAAAACAAGTAAGCCACTATATGAGGCAGCATCAACTCAAAGTGGAAGAAACAAAAAGAGACGAATCATTCACATCTTTTTTATTTCTATATAAAGGCTATGAGGAATATCATAATTATTTCAATCCCCGTATCCGCAATAAAGTACAGGAATTACTGGAATATTATTTTTTAAAACAGTGGACGGATGAACTGAAAAAATAAGCGGCGTTGTTAAAGGAATTTATTAACGTTCTCAATCTCTATATGGAGACTGGTTTAAACTATTTGTTTGAAAATCAGATTTCCGATCATTCACTTGGATGGCATTATATAAATAATTTGTCTTTCGCTCTGCCTCTGCAAGTTTCTGAAGGAGCTTCGACTTTAGCAATGCTGTTCTGAGCATTTGGTTTTCAATGATACTATAGGATACCGGTATCACAATAGATTGTTGATTGTGGAAATTGATTTGTGTTTTAGTCGCGCTAATCTTAACTCTGGATACGATGTGCTCATAAGAAAGCCAGATGCACGATTCTTTCGCAGGAGATGTAGTAGGAAAAAAGAATAAGCGATTTCCCGGCTCTATTGAAATGGGAACTTTATGTGAAATACCAAGAAGTGTTTTCGTTGACTGGCATCTCCCAGGATAGTTTGCACCAAAATAATCACAACTGGATTTAACTACTTCAGATGGTCTAAAAGGTACTAAAATTTCTTCATCAAATTCAATGATTTTAGAATATGTTTTTGATCCATATTCAACTGGAACGATAGCAAATGTAAATGGACTGATTTCGTAATCCTCTCTCCTGCTTATCACATTTGTTTCCATGGCTTCCTCCTTGTATGAGCCTACATTTAAACTACCATTTCAATATAACATAATATTTCAAAATAATTGGTTTATTCACCAAAATTTCAAATTTAACCCAAAACTCTTGTAATTTCTAAGGTTTTTATTTTTTATATATTGGGTATTTTATATAATAACTATATTAACCTATTATAATAAATTTTCTGAATTATTTAAATATTTGGTTGATTTTTCTTTTTATCTGACTTATAATAAAAAAAAGCAACGGGGGGATATCCATGAATCACGAAAAAGCAAATACAGATATCGTAAAGGCTGTTAATGTGACTGTTGACCAGGCGACCATGGAAGACGTACTTATGGATATGTTAATTTACGAAGCCCAACTAACCCATGCACAAAAGAAACTGAAAAAAGAAATTGATCAGGCCTTGGACAATAGAGACAAAGAAGCGTTTATGAAACTTTCCGCCGAGCTAATTGAATTGGAAAAAAACTTTGGTCACTAAGCCAAACAACCTGTTAAAGTAAATACGTAGTATAAAAAATCACAGAGCAAGGATCCTTTAATCCTGCCCTGTGATTTTCTTGTTTTTACTCTTTTAATCTGCGGTTGGCTCTAACCAGTACTTAGAATGAGAACGTTGATTGAATCAATTACTTCGTAAATGCAATGATTGTATCAAACCTTTCCTTACCTCCTATTCGGACTTGAACCTCTTCTTTAATAATCTGATGATACCCTTTTGACAAATGCATTGCCCTATACTTCCATTACAAAGCACCCTCTAATTTACATCCCCCAAATATACGGGGACAGGTTCTCCTTTAGTATATTTGATAAGATATTCCCTCATTTGTTGCGGATAGACTCTGTAGGTTAATAAATCACTTAATGACAGCCATTCAACTCCTATTTGACCGTCGTCCGGATTGGTTCCATTGTGCAACATTGTATGAGTACCTTTAATTGTACACAAAAACATATATTCAATTTGATGGGTGTCATAATCAAAGGCAGCGTGTTCATGGTTTTTACCAATATATTCACGGATCAGGATTAAATCGTCTATTTCAACGTCCTGCCCTATCTCTTCTATACATTCTCTTTTCAACGTTTGATGAAAGGTTTCTCCGTACTCTTGTCCACCACCGGGCAATATATAATAGAACCCTTCATGATCTTCTTTTTTGATAGCGAGTAACTGATTGTCCTGAATAATAATGGCTTTAACTGAATTTCGAATAGGCATTTATAGATCATCCTTTATGGTGTATTCTCCAATCAAAAAAGAGCTAAGGAAATTAAAGCCCCAGCGTTATTGAATCGGAAAGGAGTCAGAGTTTATATATCGTTCTATAATTATATTGGTGTGATGCCGCTCATGTCCGGCAATGATAACAGCCAGAGCTCGAACCGTTATTTCGAAATTATTGGCTGAACCCCGGCGCAGCAAATCCTCATTGGTTAGACTCTTCACCAAGACAATCGTAGACTGACGAACGATTGAAAAACATTGAAGAAGCTCGTCCATTGATTGTCTCGTAAAGACTGCTTGTTGAACATATTCCTCCTCATTAAACCCCGGGAGGTTCTGGCTCTCCCCCCGTGCAATTGAAAGAAGCCTATATGCCATGATTCTCTCAGTATCAATCATATGGCCAACCACGTCTTTAATACTCCATTTCCCCTCGGCATACCGATATTCTGCCTGGTTATTTGTAATTCTCTTTAGAAAAACAACAGTCTCCTCCATTTGTTCAGTTAAGATTTCGATTATATTGCCTTCAGGAACCAATTCTAAATACGGTTGATAATAAGCGGCATATTCACTGTGTTCTAATTGTTTCCTCATAGTCCTTCTCCTTTTATCTACTCCCTTTATTTATTCCACCTTCGTTGCTAAATTCCTCTATTGTATAAAAGCAAACAGAGCCATCTAATGGCTCTGCTTTCTATCCTATTTTCTTGCTTATCATCCCATTCAATATTAAAGATTACAAAGACTATTCCTTAAACTTCTCTGCCCTCTCAATTCGCTCAAGCATGGTTGGATGGCTATTACGGAGTATTTTAACCAGCAAAGGCGGATTCATTTGACTTAGTCCCTTTTCAGATAGCTTTTGAAAAGAGGAAATGGCCGCTTCAGGATTATTAGTCATTTTTAACGCATAGGTATCTGCTCTTGTTTCCTGTACACGCGATACATAATTCGTAATGGGGTTTGCGGCAAACAACAGGATAGATGTAATCAATAAAAAGAGCGGTAATGAGCGAATATCACTCATCGATTCTAAATGATATAAGTCTCCTCTTTTTCGTATCGCCCTCTTCATCCATTTATCCGTCAGCCATAAGCCAACCAGCATAAGAATCAAATAGCCGCCAATTCCGATGTATATATGCTTTTCCACATAATGTGCCATTTCATGAGCCATGATAAAAAGAATCTCATCTTCCTCAAGACTATTTAATGTAGTGTCCCAGAGAACAATTCTGGAATTTGAACCAACCCCTGTCACATAAGCATTTAAAGAATTGGTTTTCTCCGACATATTGACTTCATACACATGCTCAGCAGGAATATTCGCTTTTGCCGCCAGATCAAGAATTTGCTCCTCCAACGCTTTATCTTTAAGCGGATAAAAATCATTGTAGAGCGGGTCGATGACGACCGGTTGAATAAACATCACGAATATCGTAAATGGAATGCATAGCAGCCAGCTATACAGCCACCAGCGGGCAGGGCTTTTCCGAATGAGCCAGTACAAGACGAGTACCACAATTAAAGTCATTCCTAAGTCCACCCAGAACTCAATCAAGTTATCTTTCATCCAGGAGGAGAAGACTTGAGTGGATATGCCATAGGCAATCGAAATTTTATATCGAATGTATGAGAGCGGCAAAAAGACAATGAATAAAAGGAGTGAAAGCCAAAAAACATAGCCGCCAATTTGAACGGAACGTCTTTTCCAAGTTTGCTTGCCCCATTTTTCAATTCCTTTAGATAGTCCCGAAACAAGGACTATCGCATAAAATAGCCACTCAAGCGGTGAACTTATAAAGAAGAAGAAATTCCGTATCTTAGAATACGATTCACTTTTTTCTATCATTTCTTTATTCATAAATGTGGTGGGATCTGCACTGGTACCCTTTATCGAATCAGGAATAGCTGTATGAGCACCGTGAAAAAGATAAACATATATCGCTAATGCGTAAATCAAAAACAGGCCAATTATGAACAGAGTCCATTTTTTCCGCAAAATTATCCCTCCTAAAAACATTCCATCTATATAGTTTACAAGCATTCGTACAAGTTAGAACACTTATTCATTCTTTCTCCATTCCGCCACATAATAATCATACATTCTCACATGTTTCCACTAACGTCACATTAGCCACTATCTATATCTATAACGGTAAAATAAAGGGGAATGACAAATAGAGTAGATTATTGGACGATATGAAACTCCTTCTTATTATTTTTAGTATCGGTGCTGGAATTTACGATTTCACTGGTTATAGACAGTCGCAAATGGATTTTCCTAACGAAGTCACAATGGAATCTACTACCAACTGCTATCCAAAATAGTGTTATAAATCCCCCTATTTTTCCTGGATTACTTCCTAAGTTCCATCAGCACTATAAATAAAAAGACTCGGCTTTTTATTTATATACTTACTTTTTATAAAAAGGGATGATTCTTTAGAGAATTCGCTAAAGAATTCTATGAAAACTAGTTCTAATCCTTCTTTCACCAACCTGTCCCCTTAGAGCATAAGAAAAAGACTGTCAATTGACAGTCTTTTTCTTATGCTATTGGCCTCGTTCGTGGAACTTGGAATACCTCGCACAATTAGAGTAACCTATATTTTCAAAAGAGAATCTTCAGCCTTGCAGCCTATATAATCAGCACCGAGAAAGTCTAGCAATTCCTGATTTCGGTCATGAAATTGTTCTAACCCTTTTTTATGTGATTTCCACATGATTTCAGTATTTTTTTCAAAACTCTTAAGCTCAAAGGGCGGTCGATAAACGAATGCCTTCCCTTCTTGCTCCAGCTTTTCTATTAAATCCATTGTTTGATTATAATGTTGTGCACGGTTCACCATAGCATGAACCAGTTGCGGATATTTCTTACGCAATAGCTTCACTGCCCATTTTGTCTGACTGTCGAGCTTCTTCCTGTAGCCCTGTGGTCTGGTCAAAATGATGACATGCTTTTCATAGCCATCTGCTATCGCCTTTTGGATTGGTACCGAATCAGCTAATCCTCCATCATAGTAAGGAATATTATTTATTTTGATTTCAGGAAACAGAACTGGAATAGCACATGTGGCCCGCAAAATTGTAGCCCCTTTATCCATTGTTTTACCATCCATATATTCTACCTGTCCGGTATAGGCATTTGTCACGCCAAATAAAACCTTACCTTGATAGTTTTGAAATGTCTCCCAATCAAAGAAATCCAATTGATTAGGAACTGTATCATATGCAAACGTCAGCCCAAATAGGCTTCTCTCCGTGAGAAAATTACGCACTCCGACATAACGCTTATCATTCCGGTAAGTAGATATGAAGCGAATCGTTCTGTTTTTTTGCTCAGAAATATAGGAACATGCACTAATGGCACCCGCAGAGATTCCCAATATGTAAGGAAACATAATCTCTTTTTCTAAAAAACCATCTAAGACACCCGCTGTATATACCATGCGGAATGTTCCGCCTTCTAAGATCAAGCTCGTATTTTTTATATTGATAGGAATCATCAAAAAGTCTCCTTTATTTGTGCTCATATATATGTTTATAGATGTTGTTTAAGCCATAAGGAACTCCATGTTCTCTTCATAACTCCTCATCCATAATTAATTGTAACGTATCAAAACTTCTACAGCGCTGGTTCATCTATACTATTTTTCTCGTAAAAAGGAGCTGTCCCGAAAGCCAATGAAGTATGGCTCATAAGGGGCAGCTCTTTCTATTTAAATAGTATGATAGTAAATACATATCTTTTCAATACATTCTGGTTTTTTAATGTAACTAATTATACCACTGAACAAATTGAACTAGTAATCTTCAGCAAGAGGAACTTCTGCTATTCCCTTTGTATTTTATTATAAGGGAATTAATATAAATTCTTCTAACTATAGTAACAGCCAAAGTGGTGAAATAAGTAACTTCTCTATTAGGTTTAAGAAATCCTTCTTCAGCTAACTGTTTCTCCACCACATAAGAGGTTCAACAGAAAAAAGCGTTAATCCTTTTGAATCAACGCAACATTTGGTTCTTTATAAATTAAAAGTCCAAGACTCAGTAATGTAAATTATCTCTTTTTCATTTAACGTTTTTACTCAGTATATTCAGTAAAAAGCATTAAACTACTTAGAACTCCATCCACCATCAATGATTAATTCCTCACCAGTAACAAATTTGGATTCATCAGAAGCTAAATATAAATAACCGTTAGCAATATCAAGTGCTTCCCCTGCAAATGGCGGTAAAGGAATTGTACCTTCAAATGCTTTACCCAATACTTCCCGGGATGTTACACCATGGCGCGCGGCAGCACCCGTTAAGATGGCTCCAGGATAAATAGAATTTACCCGAATATTATCTTTTGCAAAGTTAATAGCCGCATGTTTTGATAAAGCACGGACTCCACCTTTTGCTGCAGCATACGCAGCAGCACCATTGTCAGCGCTGCCTATAATGGCGGATAAAGATACACAATTGACGATGGATCCACCGCCATTTTCCTGCATAAAAGGAATAACGGATTGCATGCCGAGGAAAACGGAAGTTAAATTCAAGTTAATTGTACGATTCCAACCATCTACTGTTTCTTCCAAAAGTGTCTTATGAAACGATACACCGGCATTATTAATTAAAATATCAATTTTACCGAATGCTTCTTTTGTTTGTACCATAACATTTTTCCAATCTTCTTCAGAAGTTACATCTAATTGAGCACATATGATATCACCTTCTAATACTGCCGTTACTTCTTTTAGCTGATCAAACGCGATATCTGTTGCAATAACCTTTGCGCCTTCTTTTATGAATAATTGAACTGCAGCTAACCCCATCCCTGAAGCAGCACCGGTAATAATCGCTACTTTATTATCTAAACGTCCCATCAAAATCCCTCCATCCGATTAAATGTGATTTTTCATCACAATTAAAACTTAACAACCCATCCATTTAACGTCAACCAATTTATCTTTAATTTCAGACAATTCATTGCTAAAATAGTAACAGATTGGACGTGAATGTATGGAAAACCTCTTACAATTAAGCTACTTAGGTAAAACAAACTACATAGTTGCCATTAAGTCATTAGCAATACTTGCAAATGAAAAAGATCTTGTAACAAGTAGCACTTTAACTGAAAAACTAGGCGTTGAACCAAGCTTCATAAGGAAAGTATTAGCTAAATTAATGCAGGAAAACATGGTCAAGGGTTTCGAAGGGCGCTACGGTGGATATAAACTGATTGTTAACCCCGTTGAGACAACTCTTTATGATGTGTATGTTGCGATTGTGAAAGACGCACATCCAACAAAAATGGATAAAGAAATAGATGACATGGATCAAATTATTTTAGATATCCTACTAGAAGCGCAAAAGAATATAAAGGATGTCTTGAGCAAATATTCAATTAATGATCTTGCAAAAGATTCTTTAAAAGGGAATCTTTTTTGATTCCACCATCCTATTCTACGATAAACAGCCTCTCCACTATTAAAGTGAGGCTATTTATTATTTTTTTCATCAATTTTAAATCAATAGTGATGCTTAGTAACATTCTTCTTGAATACAAATTATAGTTATCCAACTTTGAGGAAGAGAAAGATGCTAAGCATCATTTTAATAATATCGGCCCTTTATTTAAACTAGGATTAGAACAAAATGACCTTTGTAATCAACTGAAATGAATAACCCGGGTGAATTTAAAAAAAGACTGCCATAATCAGTCGGCCGCCTTACGCTCATGATTTCTGATAAAGTAAAAGATGGCGCTTATGACCCCACCAATCAACCCGTCCATCATATCGAACATCGTGTCCTTTGGATCGCGCCCTTGGGCGGTAAAATGGAACCATTGATCACCTGCAAACTCGAGCAGCTCCCATGCACCAGCTGAGCAAAGCGCAAAGATAACCATGAGACCTGCCAGAAATGCTTTCGGCAACTTCCGCATAAGCTCCTCACCAATTATCTGCTTGGTTAGTACCACTGCTGCGTATCCGAGCCAAATGCCGGAGGTAACATGAAGGAAATCATCAAAATGGTTAATCGCATACCCTCCACCGAATGTTCCAATTCCGACTGAAATAAAAACAAATGAATACGTCATGATCATAAGTAGCCCATCAAGCGGCTGCTTTGCCTTCCATTGCCAGCCCCCTATAACAAGTAGGCTCATACAAATCAGAATGCCCATGAACCCCTTCGTACCGTCACCTTTAAAGAACATGATCATTGTTCCAACTAACATCAACAGAGTAACTGCTAAAAATGTAGCCTTCTCCATTTTCAACCTATTCATCACCATTTCTCCTCTCGCTGCCAAATGTATGTCTTCTAATAAAATATGCTGTATCTATAGATGCGCCTTACTTCAGTATAAAAATAGAAAAAAGCCATGCGAACGGCACCATTCAGAGGGAAAATCTACCTTACACAAGGTGGTCGCAATACCATAACTCCCAGATTGATAGCTGATTCTTTTTGGAAAGTACATATAAAAAAGGCATGCTTCTTAAGTTTTAAAGAAACATGCCTCCTTCTACTATTCTACTTCTAATACTAATGACTGAATATCCACATCATTTTCAATCATATTATTCTCTTTCATGAATTCCACTGTTTTTTCCATACTTTCTATATCAGAAGGTGAAATTTCCATATTAAAGTCATACATTTTATACATTTCTTTTACACCATCTAGAGGCAGATCAGTTTCTTTTGCGGCAATCTCCATAACTTCCTCATAATTTCCATCCATGTATTGCAATGTTTCTTTCTGTACTTGTAAAAATTTCTTTACTAAGCCAGGATTCTTCGAATAGAATTCTTCACTAGTTGCAACGACAATGGTTCCATCAACCAGTCCATCACCATTGGTAACAACCTGATATCCATCTTGAATCATATTATAGGCGGCCGGGCCAGCCAGTAACGCAAAATCTACTTCTTCCGCCACTAACGCCGCTTGTGCAGATGGAATATCCATTTGTACAAATTTGATATCCTTATCTGTTAAACCTTCAGTTGCTAAATAATTGATAAGCAATTCATGTAAAACTGTTCCTTTTGGACCTGCTACTTTTTTCCCTACTAAATCGGTAGGTGATTTAATACCTTTAAGGTTTGTAAATAACATAAAAGCCTCAGGAGAACGACTATACATGCTCAAAATTTTGATATCCGCACCATTCGATGCAGATAATATGACAGATGTGGCACCGACTGCATTAAGGAATTGGATATCTCCCGAAGCTAAAGCCTGAGTTTGTTCAAGACCGGTAGTTAAATTGGAATATCCAAATTCGATCCCTTCTTCCGCAAAAGAATCGGCTAACAATCCTTTTTCTTTTTCAACAATGGAAGGAATATTTAAAGGAGATTGCACGTAAGTTGCCTGCACTTTATCCACTGTATACGTGTTCTCATCGTTATTTTTTGTGTTTTTCTTCTCAGAATCGCTATCTTTTCCACAGGCAACAATAACTGAAACGCTCAGTAAAACAAGTAAAGATATTAACCATTTCTTCATTATTTTATGTCCTCACTCTCACGCTAATTTTTCTATGATGTCTTTCTTTATTTCTATTAGAGATGGAGATAATACATCTCTGGGATATTCAAACGACTCCAGGTTAAATTGAGCATGAATTTTCCCTTCATTAATTACAAATATATTTTGGCCGATTGCTATAGCTTCTTCGATACTATGGGTAACAAAGATAATACTTTTCTTTTTTAGTTGGTAAATTCTTATTAATTCTTTCTGCATTGCTTCACGTGTGAAATAATCGAGTGCAGCAAATGGTTCATCCATTAATATGATGGATGGGTCATAGGCTAATGCTCTTGCTAATGCAACTCTTTGTTGCATGCCACCGGATAATTGGTGTGGATAGGCTTTCTCAAATTTCTCTAACCCTATCAAGCTCATTAACTCTTCTATTTCGTCAGAATTTATCTTTTGTTTTTCTAAACCAAATGTAATGTTCTTGGATACAGATAACCATGGCATTAAACGGGGTTCTTGAAAAACAAAGCTAACTTTTTCATCACTATCAATGGATATTTCTCCTTGATCGCATTGCTCAAGATTAGCTAAGATGCGTAGAAGCGTAGTCTTCCCACATCCGCTTTTCCCCAAAATGACACTGATGCTATTTTGAGGGAAATCGACATTAACATTTTGCAATACATCATGCTTTTTCCCATCCACCATAAAGCTTTTATAAAGTTGATTTATTTTAATTCCAGCTATTTTTTATACCTCCCCTACGAGTGAATTTCTTGCTTACGAATGAGAAAACTTTATCGCAGAAGACTCCAAGGAGACCAATCACAAGTATTCCGACAATCACTTTATCAGAGCGGGACATCGTCTGCGCATCTAATATGAAGTACCCTAAACCGCTCGAAGCAGCAATCATTTCTGCACCAATAATGGCTCTCCAGCTATACCCAAGACCAACCTTCATCCCTAAAAGAATATCTGGGACAGCAGACGGGAGAATGATTTTCAGAAAACGTTGCCCCGGAGTTAATCCTAAAACCTCTCCGACCTCCAGAAGCTTATGATCACATGAACCAAACCCCTTTTTTATATTTAAAAACATTGGAAAAAACGAAGCTAAAATGATTATGATCGTTTTGGATTCTTCTCCGATGCCAACCCATAAAATTAGCAAGGGAATCAGGCTCAGAGGAGGAACATTTCTGAAGAACTCCACAATATGATTGTAATAAGGAGAAAGAGAGGGCTTTAACCCAGCAATGATGCCTAGGATAAAGGCGAATATAAAGGCAATTGAAAAACCGACAAGTACTCTATTCAAGCTTGCAAAAATATGAATAAACAGTTCTCCCGTTTGTACCATTGATACAAAGGTATCCCATACTTGCGTTGGACTAGGCAGAATATAGGCACTCCATATCTCGAAATAGCTGCATAAATACCATACGATTAAAATAACAGCAATCGGTATCAATCTTTTTATTATATTATTCATTTGTTATTCGAACTCCATCTCCATTATGGCAACCACCTTGGCAATACAACATTTCTATTAATTGTTTATCTTGCCTAGATGCATCCTGGAAAAAGCAATCAATATCATGCTTAGATGCAAGACTGACCACATTAGGGATATTATCAAAAAAACCTGGCGGAATCGGACTATTTTCAATTGGTTTACTATTTAATCTGATATGATGTTCTCTGCAAAACTGAGTCCATGTTTGAAATATCGTGTTTTTTAATACTAATTTGTTTCCTAGATCTCTTAAATCTGTACAAGGAGTGATGATATAGAGTTCTGCATCATCGTCTTTATATCTATTAGCCAGTTCTTCCGCACAATGAATTAAGATTGGATGGATAGTAGAGTACTCCAAACTAGCATGATCATAACGAGTTTTTACATAGGTTATAGCTTTAGGACATCTATTGTCACAAAGAAGCTGCTTACAGCTTTCATATCTCTCTTTATATTTATCTTTCACTATTTGTAAGTGATTTTCTTCACAAGTAACAATTTGAAACCCTATACTTTCTAAAGTAGAATGTAATTCTTCCTGATCGTACATCTTTAAAACGACAGGATTTAGCCAAATATATTTTTTCACTTCCTTCTCCTTTCTTATTAGAAAGCGATAAACACTAATGCCTAAAAATTATTGAGATATAATATTATCATAATTGATAATGATTATCAATGTAGCTTGTACTATTTTAATATCACTGTTAAAAATGCCGCACTCTACACTAGAGTCTTAAAATTATTCTTCAAATCTATCTAAAATAAAAAATCTCGTTAGTGCTAATTGATCTGAACCTAAACTAATAGATATAAATTGAAAGGACATACCGTATTAACATAATATCGTATGTCCTTTGTTAAATCATTAAAACACGGAATTAAAACTGCATTTCTCCTGTTAAAAATCCCGTAATAATAATTGCGATAAAAATGGTTAATAGCCAAAGTGAAATATCTTTAGATAAAGAAATAGGTTTTAGATGTTTTTTTAACTTATCATATAAAATAAAATCAAGGATTAGTATATGAATTACAATAATTATTGCGATTAGATCCATGTAAGTAAACGGCTTACTAAGATAACTATCTAAGTAAAAATTAGTTAGTAAAATTACAATAATGAGTATACACTTTATCCCCAAATGTTTAATAAGATTCATATTCTGCACTCCATACCCTGAATTAACCTATTTCAATTGTCGTATGACAAATCCCTTTCTCATACATACAACGCCAGCCATCTCTCAGAACTTTATTAGTAGAAAAACAACTCTGGCAGTGATCCCTCCTTATCGTCCGAAAGTATGCCCGCCATTTAGAAAAACAGTCTGACCTGTCATGAATCTTCCTTCTTCACTGGCTAAGAATACAACCCCTGGAGCTATATCACTGTCCGGGTTACCAAGACGGCCCAGAGGAACTGGCTCCATTGTTTTTTTATATCCTTCTGGATCATGTTCCATCCATAATTTCGCAGCAGGTGTCAATGCGCCTGGAGAAACGACATTTACCGTTATGCCGAATTTACCGAATTCACGTGCTGCAACACGTGTTAAGCCACGAATCGCTTCTTTTGCGGAACCATAAGCAGCGAATTTTTCCATCCCATCGATGCCAGTATCCGAACACACATTGATGATACGGCCATAACCCGACTCTTTCATATGAGGGACACATTGTTGCATAAAGAAAAGTGAAGCGACTGTACCTGTTTTCCAGGCCAGTTCCATTGCTTCGTATGTTGTTTCAAGTATAGAAGCAGTAGGTTTTGAGGCCTGTGCATTATTGATGAGAATATTTACAGCACCAAACGTTTCAACTGTTTTATTAACAACATTTTTTACTTGCTCTTCATTCGAAACATCACATTGAACAAATAATGCTTCTGCACCCATATCTTTTAATTCTTCAACAGCTTTCGCCCCTGTTTCAGCATTGAACTCAGCGATTGTAATTTTCGCCCCTTCTTTAGCGAGCGCTTTCGCGAACGATAGTCCCAACCCCTGGCCTGCTCCTGTAACAATAGCTACTTTTCCGGCTAATCTGCCCATAGTATAATCCCCTTTACATAGTTCGTATTGGTTGATGCCAACATATTGATTATAGATGATACTTGATGAAAATTTATAAGAATCTGAATTTCGATCTATACGAATCCTTATATAAATAGTATTTGCATGCATATCATACGTTCAGAAATAATCTCAGCTCATTTTCCTGGTGCCTTCATCAAAAAAACGTTAATCCTGATAAGGGGATCAACGCCTTGTTTGTTTAAAAACATTTAGCTCCTCAAATGCGGAAAAATTAAATAATCAAAGGGAATAGATTATAAAATAACCTTAAGGTCTAAAGCTTCTATATTATCTATCTGAAATTTTCCTCTTCCATTCGAAATGATAGCTTATTTAAGATTATTTTTCTTTTAATTTTTTCTGAATCACAATTAAGCAAGTTGAATCCGGTAATGGAACGGGACGATATGTTTCATCTAAAAACTCTATCTTCGAATCCAAGGCATGTGTGTATCCTTTCTGCAAATAATGCTGGTTGACCAAGATTTGGGCATCCTCTCCTAAAGTCTCCTTGATTAAAACTTCATATTCCGAAGGGGTCAAATAACCAAACTGTTCTTGAACTTCATGCGGGTAGGCTTCTTCTCCCCATGTGTAGGTATAGAGAAATTCCATGCAATCATTGATCCGCATTTTAACTTCATTATGTCCCGCCACTTCATAAGAAATGGCCCGGCCTTCAAAATCCTTACTATACCGCTCAAGAATCTCTAAATCGTCGGAATCTCGGAAACGGATAATTCGTGAGACCTCTTTTGGCTCAGTCATAATACCGTCACGGATGATGATTCTCCCACCTTGACGTAACATTCGAAAAGCACCTTGAAGTGCTTTTCGAATAGTTTTCATATTAAATTTGGTTTCATCTGTCTCAATATAAGAATAGAGCTCATGCAGGATAGAACAAAAAATGATCGTATCCACAGGTTGATCCAAATCCTGTTCAAGATCTAACGCATTTCCGAACTGAACTGTCCACGGTAATTGCTCCTTTTGAATTCGTTTTTCGAGAGACTCTATCACATTTTTGCTAAAATCTATGCCGAATACGTTCGCCTTTGGATATCGTTTTACGATTTCATCCAGCAACGCTCCGCCTCCCGGACCGATATCCGCAATGTCCGTTCCTGTGATATAGTCCAAGATGACCCTTTTGAAATCAATGGTCTGATTCATAGTCTCCAGATACTCCTCTTCGTTGTGAAAGCGGTCAAACTGATCTCTTCGTAACTCAAAGAAGTCATACAAGAGGAGTATAGCTTTTTCAAAGAAAGTTCCATATTTTTCTGATTCCACGCAAAATTCAATTAGTTTCTGGCTGGGTGGGCTAAAAACAAAACGAAAGAACACTGTATCGCTCATCTTTCCTTTTTTCTCCACCAGAACCGATACATGCGGATTATCTTTAATTTCTCCTGCCAACAAATCATCAAATGTACATTCAGACAAATACTTTTCGAAGATTCTTTTTTTAAATAGATTGACTTTTTTCTTCCCTTTATGATCATAATACAGTTCCTTCATGAGTTCGGAAAAATTAATATGACTCACCTGCTCTAAGGAACTTTTTCTGCTGATTATAAGAAAAATCTTTGTGAACTCCTCCAATGTAAAATCCTTTAATGCTGCTTCCACATACCATAAATCACGAGAATCAAGCAGAGTTTCTATCTCCTTTTGAAGACGGATATCACGGAAAATTCGCTGAGATTCGTTATCGAAATTTTCTCCGTTTTGAATAGATTGCTGACGGAGTTTTCGGAGACGTTCTTTCCACGTGTCTCCCTGCGTGAAATTGCCCTTTACAATAGATGTCACGGCTTGTTGAACGTCTTTTTCAATCGTTTCCCATAGAGATGGACTGACCGCTGCAATAATACACTTATTCAAGAGCATGAGCAATTCAATGGATTGATTGTTTTTTCCTCCGCTCCAGCGTTGCAAAACCGGATAGAGGGATTCATTTTTCGTCAGCAAAGATTCTCCACGTATATACTGTCCCACCAAACCATGAGTGGCAATGAGAGCAGCAATCAATTCCGTATGTTCATCTGGCTTTGTCGTTTCCATTTGATAAATCTGGGCGGAACCGATATTGTGAACATACACATTGACCCCTTCCGTTACCCATCTTTTACGTTCTGAAGGGGATCCGCATTTAGCGACTTCAGCCCAAACCAGTGTTTCTTCTATTAGGTTAGTAATCTCTTCAGAGAAGTGAGGTTCATTTGCTAAGATTTCGAGTGTCTTTTTGGTATAATCCCATACCGGATTCTTTGGAATCCTCTCTAGCGCTTCCACGTTTTCCATGTTGACGGGGTGTTCTTTCGTTAATAGTAAGTACTTGGCCCAAGGATTAGTTTTTAGCCATCCTCGCTCCTTGCATTCGATTTTATTCATGATTTCCACGCTTTTTAACATCTTTCTGCCTCAAACCTTCCTAGTATTCTCTACATTTTTCAGTAAACCTAATTATCTGAAATTCTACTGTATATTACTCTAGAACCTTTGCTTGATTACTATCCTCTGTGAGTATAGACGTAACAAAACCTATAAATTCTATCCGGTTCTTTTTAATAAGAGGTGTAACTTTTGATAGAATAATAAAAAGGAAAGAAAAGATTATGCTCGTGTTTGTTTAGAACAATCTCTTAAATATGATTAGCAACAGTATACAAAGACTTCTTTTCCCTTTAGATTTATTTCTTTTTCAAATTGCATACCAATTTTTTTAGCAACTTTTTGAGACGCTATATGATCTTTTTGAATAAGCGCAATCATTTTTTCAATCTTAAGTTTGTTTTTTCCATATTCCATTAACACTCTGGCTGCTTCAGTTGCAAACCCTCTCCCCCAGTATTCTTGCGATATCCAATAACCTATTTCAATTTCTTGTTTACCATTTATAATTTGGGGCACCAACCCTGCATGGCCAACGCGCTTCTTACTTTCTTTGTCTAAAATGAGTTTCAAACCATAATGAGGATCGAAGGAATATGTATCATAAATCCATTCTGTAAATTTTTTGATCCCTTCATTATCTCTTATTTGTCCGTTCCCTATATAGCGCACCATATTCGGGTTGGTCAAAAGTGACTCAAGAAAAGCCAAATCATGATCATTGTATGGTCGCAACCATAATCGTTCCGATAAGATTTCCATCATAAAACCTCACTTATAGAGCCATTTTGATTTGTCATACATGGGTAACTGCCTATATTCTCATACTTAAATTCGCCAAAAAAGGCTCCAATCCTTCTTGTATCCAATCTTCATACACCAAGTACATTGATTTATATTCTTCAATGTAAAAGTACGGGCAAATAAAAAAAGCAGCCCGATAATTTATTTAATCGACTGCTTAGTTAACCCAGTTATACTGTTTAACGTTCTTGTATAAGAAAAAATTAAAGTTATCCCAATGCTACATCAAGTATCATCATTAATGTGAAGCCAATCATTAAACTCATGGATGCTAAATCCTTATTACCCTTTTCTTGTGAACTTGGAATTACTTCTTCAGCTACAACAAATATCATGGCTCCAGCGGCAAAGCTCAGGGCATAGGGTAATAATGGTTCAATAAAGGCGACGGCAAATGCCCCAATGACGGCAGCAATTGGTTCAACCATACCTGAAAATTGTCCGTAGAAAAAGCTTTTCCTGCGAGACATCCCTTCTCCTCTTAAAGGCATTGAAACAGCCACACCTTCAGGAAAGTTTTGAATCCCGATTCCAAGAGCAAGAGTTAAAGCACCAATTAAAGAAGCTTCCGTCCCGCCATTTGCAAGAGCGCCGAAAGTAATCCCAACGGCTAACCCCTCTGGGATATTATGAAGGGTGATAGCAAGAACCAATAGCGTACTCCTTTTCCTATCTTTTCGATGATATCCTTCCGCCCCACTAATAGGGGTATTTGGATGGAGATGGGGTAGGACCTTATCAATTCCCCATAAAAAAAATCCACCTAATAAAAATCCTAATGCTGCCGGAAACCAGGCCCCTATGGCATTATTCTCTGACATTTCGATGGCTGGCCCCAGAAGAGACCAATAACTAGCAGCAATCATTACGCCACCGGCAAACCCTAACATACTGTCTAATAATCGCTGGTTTATGGTCTTTGTCGCAAATACCAGAGCGGCTCCAAGTGCAGTCATTCCCCATGTAAATAAGGTGGCTAGAAATGCTTGTGTTATTGGATTGAAATTTTGAAAAAAATCTACCATTATAAAAAACTCCTATAAAGACTAAAATTAGATTAAGCTTGAAAAAATCGATAAAATCATAAGCGTATAGAATCTTAAGCGTCTTTTATTCTCAATTAATGATTAGCATGAAACCAAATCTGATTGAACGCAATAAAGTACTATATCCCCACTTACAGCTGCGATAAACCTATTATTGTCCTCTGAAACATATTCCTTAAACGCCAATTTGGATTTAATAGTACAAGGCAGTACTGGTATACGACAAGAAGAATCCCGATGTAAATTTTATCCTTCATATGTTTTTTATGGCACTCTCTTTTACTTTTTCATTTCAATCATTAAAATAATCTTCATTTATCTTCATAAGGAATACAATCTTTTTCAAGTGATCGTACCTTTGTTTTTAATCCCTCCTTTTCTATATATTTATACTAATATGACAAAACTATTGTCTGTGCTACTATAAAGAATTTAAGAAACAAATTTGGATGTAAAATTACGGATTTTTGTTATTCGAAATAAGACTACTATTCAAAGATATATTTTTGAAAATATCCCCTTTTTATTATTATTTATTTGAAATCGAGTAATTATTACCATCGTATTAATTGGTACAATTTTTCAATACGCAACAAGAATAGGAAGGAGATATATAGGATACTTCGAAAGTTGGCAATAAAAAAAGAACCACTTACATAAACGTAATGGTTCAAAAATAAATAAAAAAATCAATAATTATAAGATGAATCATTTGCTGTCAAAATCAAGCTGGTGCTTTCAGTATTGTAATATGTATCAATCAGATGCTTCAATTCATTCATGGCTTGATTAGCCCGTTCCGCTTGCTCTTTATTGATCGATTCAATGAAAAGGATAGCGTCGGTCGTTTCACGAGTTAGCATTGTTCTTTGAGCTTCTCTCCAATTCAAACATCTGCAAATAGCACCAACCTGATCATAATAAATGATTTCCTCCGGTAAAGCCGGCGAATCATGATCAGCACCGAGTGGCAGGAATGGTTCTCCACCCTTTGCTTTTCCAAGATGTACATCACCAATGATTGAATTTATATCCTCGCCACCACAGGGAACTGCATATTTTAGAGAAACACTGTTGTACATATCCACCAAAGGATTAATAGGTGAAAATTCTTTATTTTGATTGACTCTTTTTAACAATGCTTCAATGGATGATCGAGTACCCTTCTTCGTTTTGAATTTGCCAAATGCGATACGCCATTCAGCGATAACTTGATTTTGGCTAAATGTATCTTCTGTTAAAAATGCAGTAGCTTCTTTAGTCGCTCTATTAAGAAGTTCAGAGAAATAATCATAATTTTCTTCTAAATACTTATTTTTTATATTTCTTACAATTAACATATTAATTTGAGCATTGGGGAACACCTCCCAAAATTCAGTATCAACTATAAACTTTCCCATTACATAACCCTCCACTTCAAAGCTTTTAATAATGAAAGGACCTACTAAAAATCAAAAACAAATTTTAATTCAATGGTATTTTCTCCTTTTCCCAAATACCCAGCCGTATAACCTTCTTCTTTTTTCCAATGGTTAATTCCAATCTCTTTTAATCAGGCAGTTTCCAAGTCCGTTTCTTTTAAATTTCACTCTTAAAATAGCCGTGCATCGAGAAAAGGCTTTGTTCCTAATACACCATTAGCTAATTTGCATCCTCAAGGAGTGGTGTCCTTAAGAACTTCCCTTAATTGTAGTGGCGAAATGGTTCCTTGATGAAAAAATAATTGCCATCTTCCATTAATTAATTTCCATATAGAGCTTCGAAATGTGTTACGAGCTCTTGTTTTATCTACAATAAAATAGGTAGATAAAACGACATCTGATGCTAACGGATAAATTTCATAATTATAGAGTGACATCTCAGTTAAAGCAACTCCGGTTTCAAGGCATGCTTTTTTATCAAACATATAACCCGAACTACCGATTTCAAAAAAATCTTCAGCTAGTATTTGATCTAATTTTTCTCGACTATTACGGACTTCAAAACTAATATGACTTTCCTCTAGTTCTTTTAAAAGCTCTTTTAAATTTACATCCATTGGAATTGCCCCTTTACTATACGTTTTACTATGATTATCCAATTTCTCCTGAGTTAATTGAATATTTTTCTGTATTTCTTCAAATGTTAATAAAAGAGGTGAGGAAAATGAAAAATAATCAAGGCCAATCCAATGATTAGATTCAGCTACGAAATCAGGGAAAGACGTAAAAAAAACGGTGATTCTCTTTTATAACAACATATCCTCACTGTAAATAGCCGCCAAGGTTCACCTTTCTAATCGAATAATGAATAATCAAAATTACAATTGCAAAATGGAAGGAGAAAACGGATGACAGAGTATAGTAAGGATGCTATTCAAATAAAAATGGAGCAAATTTTATCTCATACATGCGGCTCTTTTGAAAATTGTACGGAAGCCAATATACAGACTTTTTTAACACAATGCTATGAAGAAAACATTGATCCGCAATATTGCTTAAGCTGGGTTTCGGAACATAATGCAAAAATCCCCAATTGGCCTAATGTATCTAAAATTTCTCAGGAGTGGATTAATGGACACACCTCCACTGGCTCCGCCTTTCTACTCAACCTTGAAGACGAGATGCACTTCGGCAAAAGCTAAGCTGTCCACTGGACAGCTTTTCCGGCGCTAACTAATATGGCTATGATAAACAATGCATATCTTCCACATTTCAAAGCACCAGTTTTTTCAAAATGGCCAGATTTTCTTCAAAAAATACAGCATGTTTTTCGATTCCGCGCTTCTTACACCACCCAATACTATTGAAGGCATCTGTAAAGCGATAAAAAGGTAAGACAATTCCTAAATCAATTAAAGGCCGGATACTTTTATAGCCTTTTTTATAAGCTTGGTATAGGGAATGATCATAGTTTAAAAAATCACGATACAGTTTAGTGAAATCGATTTCAGTTGAACCAAATCGTACAGATTCAAAATCGATGATTCCTGAGACTTGATCACCATCCATTATGATATTTGCCGGGCGAAAATCCATATGTACTAAGCTAGGCCCATCTGGATCAGGGAGTAGTTTTTTCATTACTTCAAACTTTTCTATGGATTGTTTATATAAACTTTCATCTAGAACATCTCTTACATGCTCAGCAAAACTATAAAATTTAGCTTCTATAAAATTAGACCAGTTTGGATATTCATTTTGTATGACAGTTAACTCCTTCTCGGCAGGTGGCTGTGTGGAATGCATCGAAGCATGAATAACCCCGACTTGATAAGCTGCTTTTGGTGAAACCTGGTTGGTTAAGGATTGTCCTTTTAATTCGGATAATAAAAAAGCACCCGGACAATTCTCATCACCAGACCAACAGTCTAACATCTCCGGAATGACAACCCTTCCTTTCAAAATCTCATACGCTTCTAATTCCCGCTGAAACTTCAATTTTGTATATGGGATTTTGATAAAAATATTTTCGCCATTAAGCAAATTACATTTATAGACTGTTGAACTATAAGAATTCTCAACCTCATTTATGGATAATACCTGCAACCCAAATTGCTCAATGACACGTTTTATGATCAAAATCGCCTCCACATTTTCCTTATACATGTTTGAAATCAAAGACATAAGATAATCTCTTGATAAAATAAATTCACATTAAATCAGCTTTTACTATTTTCTTCTAAAGACTTCTCTTCTTTTTGCTTATCTTCATAATCCTTTGCATAGCCCCTTAATAGCGTGGATAAAATTGCCCCAGTTATTGTCAAGAATATATTTAATGAAGGGTTTTCAAACATCCAGATGCAAATAATCGAAGGTACACAGAAAATAATTAAAATGGTATACATTTTTTTGTTAGTCATCTCTATCTCTCCCTCTTTATCTGGTGAGATTTAATGGTTATGTTGAAGAAAGACTTCTCTTTTAAAGAAGATTTTCTTTCATTCAAGTTTGTTTCGCAGCCACATACATTTTCAGCATATCCTCAAACAAAATACGAATTATTTAAGGATATGTACTCAATCTTCAAAAACTCAAATATACTGCCATTTGTTGATAAGGTGATTTCTTTTTATGATCTATGATCTGGAAGCGGATAAAGAGGATTTAGATGAATATTTATTATCATAATGCCAAGTATAAGCAATCTTCAGAAGTCCCTCTTCCTCCCTACAGCACCATTTGAAGTAGAGCTTTCCATCACTTTGTACTGAAATGATTCGACTCGCTCTTCACCAAAGAACATATTTTTACGATGAATCTGACACGCAGGATTCCTTTTAAGATTTTTAGGGACCCCTAAATAAAAGCGGAAAGGTTCGAGAATTTTACAATACGGTATTGATAGTGTAGATATAGGCTCACAATTGGTAAAAGCAGAATTAATAATTATAGTCTGGGTCGTTTTAATTATGCTTGATTATACGCGTATTAACGGCCTAGTAGTGGAGAATATCTTTATTTTAAAGATTTCTTAAATACATAACTTACTTTGTCATAGTTCATACGCTCTTCATAAAAACGATGTGCATCTTTACGCTGTAACCCTGATGATAAGGATATAGTTTCATAGTTGTTTTCCCATGCCCAATGATGGACATATGTAAGTAGTTGTTCACCATAGCCATTTGAACGCTTATTCGTATCCGTTACCAGATCACATACCCAAACAAATCGGCCATTATAAAGGGTGATCATCGGTTTAAAACCAATTACCGCAACAATTTGACCGTCATCAACTAGAGAATACATTTTGTATCTATCGTTTTCTTGTGCATCCAGCACTAAATTTACATATGTATATTCATCAAGATGTGTTCGTAGCTGCTTCATAACCGGAAAAGCTTCCAGTATTTCATTTTTTGATTGAAGTTCTTTAATCATGACTGTAACCATCCCCCTTTTTTCACATCTGAATATTCCGTTAATTTTGTTTAGTATATCTCTTGACTTGCTCCCTATATCTAATAATGACTTTAACTAATCTCCCTCATAAGGTTCTTACTTTTTTCCTAATGAAAATCCGTGAAATAACTGTCCACCAAAGGGTTTTAATACACCTTCAACTAATTGTATGACTTGGTTTTTCTCACCTGTCTGATAAAAACAATCAAAAGCTTCTACAAATTGGTTTGTGAAATGTTCGTCTAATTGTTTTAAAGAGCGAACCATCCACTTAGATGTACCAATCCATTTTCGATTTGTTCGTAATACAAATTCACTTACCAATTCAGCAAGCGCATTGGCTATAAAAAGCTCCTCTGCCCGATTCGTACAGCCTTTAAAATCATCAAGAACATCCGTAATAAAATAACGCTTTATATTAATCATTTCGGCTGACCATTCTTCTGGACCTTTTCCCAGTATTTCTTTGGCTTCTTTTTTAATTGAATCAATTATTCCATCATCCTTTAAAACTACGCCTTCCGAAACCATTCTTGGCAGTGAAGGCCTTGCTCTTTCACAATCACTTTCAAAAAACGGTTTATAAGAGGTTAAATTATGTACAAAGATTTCAATAGGCCAATCAAGTTCTATTAATGATTCTCGATAAGATGAACTGATACTTTTGTCAAAAATAACAATATCTAGGTCAGATGTTGCAGTTGCCTCACCCCGAACAACACTGCCTGCCAATAGAGCTCCCTCACAGTTTGGAAAATAATTTTTAATAAACTGTTGGGCGGCTTCAATTGGGTTTAACTTTTTAATTGGATCCATTGACGCACCTCTGATTCGATAAATATCCTTATTTGATTCTCCACCGAGGAAGAAAACACCTTCTAATTCACGCTTTTTTTGTTAAGAAAAATGAACTGGTTCACAGCTTTCGATTTATAATTATTTCATAGTTTCCCATTCTTCTCTCAGTAACCCCATTCTAATAGAATCATAATACTCATTATTATAGAAACGACACTTTCTTAATCTTGCTTCCATTTGCATCCCTAATTTTTCGCCAACTTTAATCATTCTGTGATTACCAGACCAGGTTGTGTATCCCACGCGTACTAAAGGCATTGTTTCAAATAAATGGTCAATCCATATTTTTAAAGCTCTTGAACCATATACGCCGTTCCAATATTGAGGATTATATATTCCGATGCCCATTTCTAACCACTTTGATGGTTCATGTTCCCAATAATAACTAACTGTACCGATTATTTTTCCTTCCACTTCTATTCCCCAGTAATTTTTTTGATCAATAATCTGTTGGCTTTTCTTCAAGAAATCATCATAGGTCATCGTCTTATGTTCAAAATAAGGAGCATCCCACTTTTTCCATTCTGGAGATTCTTCTTTATACACCATTTCCCACAAAGAATATAAATCTTCTTGTTTAATTGGCCGTATAACTAATTTATTTCCCTCAAACATATGTATAACCTGCCTTCCTTTGAACATTCTTGTATGCATGCCAAACCAATATACTAAACTACCTTCAAACTGGTATATAAATTGAAGCCATTTCTCGATTACTTTACAAGATTCATAAATACCTACTCAATAACAGTCAATCATGGATCCTTCCCATATAATACTGACCATCCGATAGATATATATTTATCCTTTTTCAAAAACTCATCCACTTCAATTATAAGGATTGATTGCTTTTCGATTTGATCTCCAATCGTAAACTTTAAATAAACTTTCTTATTAATAGCCTTTTAACCACGTATGAATCCGCCTTCTGAATGAATGACTTGACCAGTTAACCACTCCCCATCCTCGGACACAAGGAAACCAATCATACGGGCGACATCCTCAGGTACACCGATCCGTCCCAATGGGAACTTTGGTAAGAGCTGCTCCCGAATTCCATCTGTCATCCAAGTTGAGTCGGTTGGACCCGGGTTTATGGCATTTACCGTAATCCCTAATGGAGCTAGTTCAGCAGACAATGATCGAGTAAATGCAGAAATGGCTCCTTTTGTAGCTGCATAGGCTAATTCACTAGGCATTGCGCCAAGTTCCTGTCCTGATGTCATATTAATGATTCGTCCTGTTTGATATCCAGCTTTTTCAAAGCGCCGAGCAAACTCCACACATAGTAGAAAAGTAGTTCTCATATTAACAGCATAGTGATCATCCAGTATTTTAGCATCGAAATTCAAATATCCATCTCTTGTAGAATGAGCAGCATTATTGATTAAAATGGACGGTACTTCTAATTCCACAGAAACGTGGTCCAATATTTCATATGCTGCATTAACATTCGCTAAATCGATCTCCATGCTATTGCAACGAACTCCGCTTGTTTGTAGCTCATTACAAAAGTTTTCTGGCCATTTCTGATCTGCCCTCCAGTGCGTAAAGTAGATATCCGCTCCCTGTGACGCTAATTTCCGGCATATGGCAGTTCCAATATCTCTTGAACTGCTCGCTCCTGTTACTACAGCTGTTTTCCCATGTAAAGAAGTCATCATTTCCCTCCCCTAAATCAGGTATATGATTAATCATAATGAACAATCCAAATTTTTACAACAGACATAAAATGCAGCTTATATACAGTGATAATAAAATTATTTAATAGTGATCAAAAAAGATAAGAGCCCTGCTACATTTAGAACGTAGCAGGGCTCTTTAAACTTGTTTAAAGTTATATTTTTTTACTTTTATAAACCCTAAAGAATGAATATTAAAGTTGTTTATTTACTATAGAACGAACGCACCTGTTTGTTTACGTACTTTCTTTCACATAAATAATTTTCCTTATGAAATCTTACTGTCATGCTCCCCCTTTTTATCCAAGAAGGAAAGCATTACGTAAAAAGATCCAACCCACTCCTTGATTTCCATATAAAATCCAACACAAAAAGGAATTAATCCTTCTAAGATCAACACCCCAGTTAGTTTAAGTATATTCTTTTACAAAATTAATTGGCATTAGCTAAATGTTTCTTTCGCTTCAATATTTTATCTTTTAGGGCAGCTAAGGATTTAGTTCTCCCTCTTTTCCAAAATTTCCAAACTTCCTTTTTTCTGTTCTTTAAAATGCTCTAACTGTCTAGGAACATTAGTTACCCTGTGATATTTTGCATAGAACTCTTCCCACGCTTTTCCATCCAGACGATAATATTTTTCCAGAATATCTATGTAAGTAAACATTGCCTGTTCCACCACAATTTCAGATAACTCATATTCGCTTGGCAATTCCATATCCAATCTATCGCATAACAATTTTTGTAATCTCTTTGCGTACTTTATCTGTCCCTCAGGTATATCTAGGTTCTCATATTCCTCTTCAATGCTCATGATTATTTAGTTCCTTTCCGATTAAAAAAAGCGTAACAATTAATAAACTTATTATTAACTAAAAAAAGATGCTCGACAATACCTTCTATTATATTAAAATAATATAAAATTCACTTCTACTCAAAAGGCAAGTCAACCTATTAACTACTAAATATTATTAAAAATCATGATTTAAACTCAATTTCTTCGCATATAAAAAGCTATTATGAATAAAGATTGTGCAAAACGATATAAGCTTCTCTTAGAGATTTATGTATTCTATAGAATTTGGTATTCTTCCATCTACTAATCAATCGTTCTAGAAGCAAAAAACTCTGACTACAAATCTATACTTTTTCATTGGAATTTTTTGAATATTGTAATATATTATTAGTGACCCCTATAATTGACTTATGATTAAGTTGAAAGTAGGGATATAGATGCAAGGTAATGAAAAAACATTAGGTTATGTACGAGTAGTCATTGATGAAAATGGAAAGGTAGCGCATATTTGCCCCAACACTTTACACCATCCAGACCCAAGTGAACAAGAACGTTTACAAAAAACGATTACGGTTGAAAAATTGGATGAGCTTTTATCTAAAAAAGATCATTCCTACATTGATTGTCAGGTTTTAATCGTATTCTATGAGCACAATGGCCAATTATCTGTAGAGCATTCCTTGACGATTCAACCAAAATTCAAAAGCTTCTGGAGAGAAAGAATCACAAAGAAAATTGAAAAGCATCCTGAGAGCATGCGCGATGAAATCCACATCCAGAGCCGCATCGATTTGTGGGAGGGAACATACAAAGAGACCTTTGTTCCAACGAGGAAAATTGGTTAAAATAGCTAGAAACAGCAAGCATTAATGCTTGCTGTTTCTGTTAGTTTACTCCTATAAATAGACTATCCCAGCAAGCTGCGATCAGAGATTTGCGTATTGCGTTTTAGCTTTTGGAATTCGTTCATCAATAGATCAATCGTTAGCGTTTGTTTAGAGGATTGGTCTGCTTCATAAATAATTTCACCGCTATCCATCATGATTAATCGGTTACCCAAATCAAGAGCCTGCTGCATATTGTGGGTAACCATTAAGGTTGTCAATTTATGCTCTTCCACGATTCTCTTAGTAAGATCTGTTATCAGCTCTGCCCGTGATGGATCAAGCGCTGCTGTATGCTCATCAAGAAGCAAAATATCCGGCTCTGTAAATGTAGCCATTAATAAAGATAATGCTTGCCGTTCTCCACCTGACAATAAGCCGACCTTTGCAGACAAGCGGTTTTCAAGTCCTAAGTGAAGCTCTGCCAGTTTGTCTTTAAAAAACTTCCTGCGCTTATTTGTGACACCGAAACTGAGCCCTGCTTTTTTTGTTCTGGTATAGGCAATGGCCAGGTTTTCTTCAATCGTCATTGTCGGCGCAGTCCCTGCCAGCGGATCTTGAAAGACCCTTCCTATTTTCCGGGCACGACGATGCTCTCCCGCATACGTTAAATCGGTATCATTGATGATGATTTGGCCTGAATCAGGCAGAATTTTTCCTGAAATTAAATTCATAAGCGTAGATTTACCCGCTCCATTACTACCAATTACCGTGACAAAGTCGCCCTGCTTCAGTTCAAGGTTAATTTGATTTAATGCCATTTTTTCATCAGGAGAGCCTTCATTAAACACTTTAAATATCTGATTTAGTTGCAGCAAGTTGCTCTCCTCCATTCCCATCCCTACTGTTTTTTACCGTTTCACCATTTAAACCTTTCATACGATTACGTCTTTTACGGTATTTTTTCGTACTGTCTATCCATTTTGGTATCAGCAAGGCCACTATAACGATTACAGCTGTAATTAATTTCATATCTCCCGCTTCAAGAAACTCCACCTTAAGAGCAAAGGCTACAACTAAACGATATAAAATCGCTCCGCCAATTACCGCCAAGGTGGCTCTGGCCATAGATTTAGTACCAAATACTGCTTCCCCAATAATAACGGATGCAAGCCCGATAACAATGATTCCAATTCCCATTCCGACATCAGCAGAACCGTTATACTGTGCGACAAAAGCTCCTGATAAGGCTACCAGGGCATTGGCGATTCCAAGCCCCAGCATTTTTGTCACATCTGTATGAACTGAAAAGCTGCGAACCATTTGTTCATTATCTCCTGTTCCCCGAATTGCAAGACCAATCTCTGTTTTCATAAATGCATCCAGTAGTACTTTCACAAGGAGAACAAATACAATCATAGGCATGACGATGGACCAAGTATGTGGAATATAGCCTTCCAATCCAATATTTGTGAATAATGAAGCTATCCAGGCGTCAATTCCGAGCCCCGACCACCATGTACCAAGCTGGGTAAAAATTGTATCCTCTGATAATAACGATACATTTGGTTTACCCAGAATTCTAAGATTAATAGAATATAAGGCAATCATCATTAAAATTCCTGATAAGAGTGGATTAATTTTCCCTTTTGTGTGCAATAATCCCGTGATCATTCCTACGAAGAATCCAACAAATATTGCCGAAATCGTAGCCAGGATCGGATTTGTTCCGCCTGTAATTAAAATGGAAGCGACGGCTGCCCCTGTTACAAAGCTGCCGTCCACTGTCATATCGGGAAAGTTAAGAATTCGAAATGATAAATAAATACCTAATGCCATAATACTATAAATAATGCCGGCTTCCACCGAACCAAAAACAGATGCAAACACGTATTTTTACCCTCCCTTTCTGTTTGGATTATTTACGGTTGAAAGAACTTTATTCTACAAATTCTGCATCTTCTTTTATTTGAGTAATATCTATCTTCATTTTTTCAGCAGCCGATTTATTAATAACCAATTTCAAATCATTCGGGGCTTCAACAGGCAAGTCCTTCACTTTTTTTTCGAACTTTAGCAATTGGACAGCTTGTTCACCTGCCTGATGGCCAATATCATAATAATTGAAGCCATATGCAGCAAAACCGCCTCTTTTAACAGAATCTAGTTCACCAACAAATAATGGAATGCTTTCTTTTTCTGCTACCTGAATCACAGACTCAAGTGCAGATACGACTGTATTATCTGTAATGATATAGAGCGCATCTACTCTGCCCACCAAAGAATCTGCAGCTTGTTTTACTTCAGAAGTATTTGCTACCGATACTTTCTCCAGCGACAATTCATTTTTCTTAACTTCTGCTTCAACCGTGCTTACCTGAACCTCCGAATTCTGTTCTCCCGCATTATAAATCGTTCCAATTTTCTTATAACCCATTTCTTTTATTAACTTCACTGTATTAGGGATGGCATCTGGATGAGTATCTGTCGTTCCGGTTACATTTTTATCCGGAGCTTCCATATTGGATACTAATTTTGCCCCAACTGGATCTGTAACAGAAGTAAATACAACTGGTATATCTTTAGTTGCATTAGCTGCAGTTTGCGCACTTGGGGTTGCGTTTGCAAAAATAAGATCCACCTTTTCACTCACTAAATTATTGGCAATCGTTTGGATATTGTTTAGCTCCCCCTGGGCATTCTGTTCATCGTATTTAATGGATAACCCGGAATCCTCCAGTGCTTTTTTAAAGCCCTTCGTTGCTTCATCAAGCGATGGATGTTCTACAAATTGAGAAATCCCTACTTTATATTGTTTTTCTTTTCCATTTGGATCACCGTCCCCGGAGGATTGGTTATCCGCATCACAACCCGTAAGTGCAAAGGCTAAAATTGCGGTGCTCATTAACAAACTCCTTAATTTCATATTCCGCTCCCCCATCTCTTTATCGCTTTTATGCTTTTATTCGTTAAATTATATCTTGAAAATTTTACAAACGCAATCTTTATTATTGAATTTTCAGACAATAATAACAAGCCGTTTCCTTGCTGAAATCATATAAGCATAAACTATCTATATGATTTTATAGAAAGAAAAGGAGGTGACATGTTGCAAAAGATAATACAGTAAAAATCATAATTTCATAAAAAAAGTGAGTAAAGGCTTTTTTCAGAGATAATATTTTAGAATAAAAAAATTCCCGCATCACTGCGGGTACAAGTATACGTTCTTCTATTTTGTTTGTTGCAACATAGCATTTTTTAAGGCTCTGCGGAGAATTTTACCTGTCGTATTTTTAGGAAGCTCTTCCATAAAATCAATTGATTCAGGTACTTTATATTTAGCTAAATGCTCCTGACAATAGTGGATTAACTGTTCTTCCGTTAATTCAGGATTTTTGGACACTACAAAACATTTGATGACTTCTCCAAGATTTGGATCCGGAGCCCCTATTACGGCTACTTCCGAGATTTCCGGATAGGCGAATAAGACTTCTTCCACTTCCCTTGGATAAACATTAAATCCACCGACAATGACCATGTCTTTTTTTCGGTCTACAATATAAAAATAATCTTCATCATCTTTTCGAGCTAAATCACCCGTATATAACCATCCATCTTTTATTGCCGCTGCAGTTTCTTCAGGCATTTTATAATAGCCCTTCATCACGTTTGGACCTTTGACAATTAATTCACCAACTTCACCCGGTTGAACCTCTTCACCCAGTTCATTGACTACCTTATTCTCCACATGAATAATTGATTTACCAATAGAGCCAGGTTTTCTTGGTCGATCGATTGGATTAAAGCAAGTTACAGGGGATGCTTCAGATAAACCATATCCTTCTGAAACAATTACATTAAACTTCTTCTCAAAATTCGTTAGTAAAGCAACTGGCATAGCCGAACCTCCGGAAATACAGAAGCGGAGAGTTTTAAAGCTATTTAGATTGTCTCCCGGATATTGTAAAAGGTAATTGTACATCGTCGGTACACCTGCAAATAGTGTTACTTCATATTTTTCAGCCACTCTGAATACTTCTTGAGGACTGAATTTAGGCAAAATGACTAATGTACCACCATTCAGCAATGGAGCATTCAAGGAAACCGTCAAACAAAATACATGAAACATTGGCAGCACGGTAATAACGCGATCATCTTCATTTATCTGCAGGTAATCCGCCACATCTCTGGCATTACTATAAAGATTTTTATGCGTAAGCATTGCACCTTTTGGTTTTCCCGTAGTACCTGAAGTATACAAAATGAGTGCTATGTCATTTTCCTCGACTTCCGGAGCAGAAAAATCTCCAGTTGCCATTTGAAGCACTTCTGTAAACGTTTTCATTTTATCGGTAATCGACAGGTCCTGAGGCAATTCATCTGACCCCTTACCGGTTGGACAAACTATGACATGATTGATTTCAGGCAGCATCTGTTTCATCTTCTCAAACATAGGTATTAGTAAATCTATTGTGATAACTGCTTTTACATCTCCGTTTTTTAATATGTATGCTATTTCATCAGCTGTATAGGTTGGATTAATCGGAATGGCCGTTGCCCCCAATCTCATTAATCCATACAAACCTATTATGAAATGCGGTGAGTTGCCCAATAATAGAGCGACATTATCTCCTTTGTTCACTCCCAACCGTTGAAGACCCTCTGCGAAATGTGTCACTGCTCCATTTAATTCAGTATAGCTTGTTTTCTGATCCATAAAAATATACGCGGGTTTTGTTTTAAACTTTTCTGCCGTCTCTAGAAGTTGGGTTGATAAATTCATATTATTCCCTCCCCTGATAGAAAGGTGTAAGTTTTGTTAAAATATTCTAAATACACCCAATCTTTATTATAGAAAAAGAACTAGGCATAAGCAACTATTTAAAATTAGATATATGGATTGACCAGCCATCCATATTAGAGAGCAACAAACAGTATAAAAGACCCATTCTTTAATATATTTCTACAAGAATAACACGTTTTTTTAAAATAGTTATTTAAGAAAATATAAAAAGCTTCTTAAGGCTTATTAAACCCTCAGAAGCTATTTAATCGAAAGTATTTTTCAAGTCATAATTTCATTTAATATAAAAGATTAACAAATTCCTCTGTTGTGATATTTCCGAAATAGTGGCTAACATTTACATCTTTCAATGCTTGTCCAATTTCGGATTTAGAGAACCTCACACCAATTAATCGCTTTTCAATGTCTTCCACATCACCGACTCCAAAGAAGTCACCATATATTTTACATTCCTCAATTTTCCCTTTGGCTACATCTAAGCGAATATCAATTTGTCCAACTGCGTAACGATGAGTATGCTGAATATTAAATTTAGGTGATTTTCCATAATTCCAATCCCATTGTTGATAACGTTCTTCGGAGATTTCCATGATTTTTGTCCAATCTTCATCCGTCCATTTATATTCCTGTATGTTTTCTGTACCACCAAAAATATGTTCAAGCAGCTTTTGTCGGAATTCTTCCATGGTCAATGGGTCAGACAGAAACTCAGATATATTGGCAACTCTTGAGCGAATAGATTTAATTCCTTTAGATTTTATTTTATCTTCTTTTACCTTTAAAGCTGACACTACATTTTCAATTTCACTCGATAGCATTAACGTACCATGGCTGAACATTCTTCCCTTAGTAGCAAATTGGGCATTCCCTGAAATTTTACGCTCTCCAACCACTAAATCATTGCGGCCGCTCAGCTCAGCATTTACGCCTAATTCTTTCAATGCTTCAACTACTGGTTCAGTGAACTTCTTGTAGTTATGGAAGCTTTCACCGTCATCTTTCGTGATAAAGCTATAATTTAAATTTCCGAGGTCATGATAAACCGCTCCGCCGCCTGAAAGTCTGCGAACAACAATAATATCGTTCTCTTCCACATATTCCTCGTTGATTTCCTCAATCGTATTTTGATTTTTCCCTATAATAATAGAAGGCTGATTGATGTAAAATAATAAATACGATTCATCAATATTTAAATGTTTTAGAGCATACTCCTCAATGGCCAAATTAATGCGTGGATCTGTTATTCCTCTATTATCTAAAAATAGCATGAGTCATTCCCCCTGAATTAAATGTGAATTTTTAAACCAGTTTTGGCTAAATCAATCTCACCTGTATATACTTTAGCTGCTTGCTTTACTAGATCATTCTGATTACCGAAGTGAGGCAAATGCGTCAATATCAATTTTTGTACATTAGCATCCCTGGCTATTTGTCCAGCTTGGATACTGGTCAAATGTCCAGCCTTTTCAGCATCCATGCCTTCATAAAAATTACATTCGCACAGTAAAACATTCGCTCCCCCGAAAAAAGGAACCAATTCGGGAAAATAAGCCGTATCTGCCGTATAGGCCAATTTTTTGTTCTCAGCTTCTATCATATAAGCATAGCATGGAACAGAATGTTTTGTTTTAAGTGCTTTTATACGGAAGGGACCGATTTGAACAGATTGGCTTTCCAAAAAAGGTTGCCATACTGTTTGGTTTTTATATGTCAGTGTACCAGCTGCCGCTTTATCTTCTGTGTGGGCATAAATAGGCAATGGCTTTTTTTCATTCCCTAACATTTGATCTATTAACAGAGCATGTTGTAGTACTCCAATGTCCGCAATGTGGTCCGTATGAAAATGCGACAAAAGAACGGCATCCAACTCACTTGGTTTTATGTATTCCTGCAGTTGAGCTAATACTCCGCTTCCGCAATCGAGCAGTAATTTAAATCCCTCATGTTCGATAAGATAACCCGAACTCGCTTCTTTTTTTCCGGGAAACCCTCCCCAAAATCCAATAATCGTTAAGCGCATTCTACCCCTCCATTTTAGATCATTCCAGCTTGATTTTGTTGCACAGAATGGAACTTTACCTTTTTACAAAACAAAAGGAATAAGCTCTTGCATTCATCTATCCTTTTTCACTTTGTGCTTGCCCTCGGTGTCCCATTTCCTTTACAGAAGAGTAAACCTTAATGATGGAATCTAATAAGCTTCACACTCAATATATAACAATTAGCCTATTTTTTCATCTTTTTCAAAATTGTATTAAAACAGTGTTGACTTTCCAAATCTGTTATAATACAATGACATTATCAAACAGTTATATAACAGATTAAAATAATAAAATCTGTTATAAATCAATTAAAAACGGAGGTTTTAAACATGGTACGAAACGTTATGGAATTCTTCAGAAACTTGCCCCCTAAGAAGTGTTCAGAATGCGGTGATAACATTGAAGAACAGCACGAATGCTACGGAATCGTCTGTGATAAATGCCTGCGTCATGTATCTGAATAGTCTTTGATTAATGTTAGCAGCAATCCCCTTTAACACCGGGGTGCTCATATCGACTGTAATCTTACAGTCCCTTATTTTTTAAATTCCCTCTATTTTGCGATTTGCAAAAAACCAGCCAAAACCATTTGGCTGGATATTTTTTGTTGTTATTTACTAGCTGTAAGAAAAATTTAATCCTATATACCTTAGATTGGTCACTTAGGACCTAGGGTTCCTTCTTTCACTGACCGTGCCAATCGCTTAATATCAATATTTAAAACAGATTAAAATCTTTATTTAATGTTGTTTGAGTAGGTGTTAGAATAATCAGTAGGAATCCAAACATTCCCAAATCGAATCCTTATGATACCTTGGAGAAATAACGCAAGAGTTATAGGTGAGTTGAATTAACGATAGATGAGGTGTCTAAAAACAAATGGAAGACCATCCCAAAAGAACTGAAAAATTTAAAAGAAAAGAACCCTCAGAGATTTTGTTTTATGTTGGAAGTATGTTTCTATTAACTGAATTTCTTCCTAGCCGATTCAGCTATTATTGGGCAACCATCAGTGTATCCTTGGGTTTATTTCTACTAATTCTTACTCTTAATCTGGTTATTAATAAAATAAAGGGCTTTTATTATACAAAGTGGATTGTGTTTATTCTTATTTTTATTTCAGGTGTAGGGTTGCATCTCTTCAATACCATAAATGATATTTGATCTACTATTATTCGAATGTTTATGCGGAAATAGCCGTTTTAAATGAAAAAATATAGAACAGTTAGATAAAACCATAAAACCAAAAGTATAAGCTATCGTTTTGATCTTTCTTTACTCAAAACAATAGCTTTTTTATGTATATTGGAATCAGGAAATTTGATGAATTTTAATTGGACTTTATTTAAGCCAATATTTCTTGATCCTATCAAGGAGTAAAATAACAATTTTCCTTTTCCATGTGATTTCCTTCCTCACAAAGGGTATAAAACTATCATGACGCTCATATATATCCATCAGATACTAAGGAGTGATTGAATATGATAACCTGGATGTTGACCTTTGTATTCTTTATTTTGCTTTTGGTATCCGGTGAAACAGCTGTAAATATCTATTTAACAAACTTACTGAAACTATCACATGATCATGAGGATGCAACTGTGAAAGAAAATTAAAGGATTATTCAGCTGATTCTTTCTTTAAGTATAATAATATACACAAAAATAAAAATCCGAGAAATTCCTCTCTGACAAAGGAATCTCAAGGATTTTTTAGTTTTACAGATTTTTATTTTCAATATATTTGAGGACTTGGTTCATCGCAGCAATCCCCTGATCAATACAATCAGGCATTCCGATACCATTATAGGATGCTCCGGCTAAATAAATACCCGGCAGCTCTTTAGCCATTTTTTCCTTGATCGCTTTCAACTGATCTAAATGGCCAACCTCATATTGAGGCATTCCTTCATTCCAGCGAGTGACGATTGTGAAATCTGGTTTTTCAGTAATTTGCATGATTCTGTTCAAATCATCTAAAACAATTTGTTCAATTTCACCGTCCGATAAGTCTACGACTACCTCATCACCGGCTCTTCCTACGTAGCATCGTAATAAAACCTTGCCGTCAGGTGTAGTATGCGGCCATTTTTTATGAGTCCATGTACAGGCTGTAATGGTATAATCGCTGTTTCTCGATACAAGGAAACCTGTACCATCAATATCCTCTTTAATCGCACTGGCATCAAATGCCATCGATACTGTAGCAACTGATGTGGAAGGTACTTTCTTGAACGGTTCAAACATCTCATAATCGGGCAGAATTTGCGGTACAGTCTGATGGGGAGTAGCTAAAACAACAGAAATAACAGGCAACCGCTCCCCGTTATTTAATTCCAGCATATACCCATCACTTGTTTTAAAGATTCGATCTACTCTCGTACTTTTAAGAATCTGCTCCGCAGGAAGCTTTGCTTCAATAGCATCCGTCAACGATTGCAGCCCTTTCTTAAAAGTGCGGAACATCCCCAACTTGCTGTCACCTACTGGTTTATTATCTTTGGACACTGTTTTTTTAGGACGATTTCTTTTTGTACCCAACACGATACTTCTGTATTTTTTCTCGAGTTCAAGCATATCAGGAAACGTAGACATCGTGCTTAATTTATCGAGATCTCCTGCATAAATTCCTGAAAGAAGCGGTTCTACCAGATTCTCCACCACTTCATCCCCAAGGCGGCGCCTTAAAAATTTCCCTAACGGCTGATCACCTGTTTCTTTGGAACGTGGCAATACAAAATCCATAGCTGCTCTCATTTTACCCGATAGAGAAAATAACCCTGTCGTAATAAACGGTCCTATCTCCGTAGGGATACCCATAACCGATCCGCCCGGAATGGCATGCAGTTTATCCTTTACAAGAATATAAGATTTACCTGTTGAGTTTGGAACTATCGTACTTTCGAGTCCTACCTCTCTTGCTAAGTCTGTCATACTCTTTTTTCGTGCCAAGAATGAATCAGGACCTCTTTCAATGACAAACCCGTCACGTTTCACCGTTTGCATTTTACCGCCTAGCCTGGTTGTAGACTCTATTAAAATAATATTATAAGGCAAATTGTCTTCATTTACTTTTTTATTAAGGTAATAGGCTGCCGCCAGTCCTGCAATGCCACCGCCAATGATTGCAATATTTTGTTTAGTCGAATCCACTTTTATCGCCTTCTTTTCATTGTTGGTTAAGGTTTATTTTTTTCATTACGGCATCAACCATAGCATTGATGAAATCAGGATGTGTATTCGGCATAGCTGGACGATAGTATGTTGCTCCTATCTCATCCGTAACTACCTTACACTCATAGTCATTGTCATAAAGAACTTCCAAATGCTCTGCTACAAAACCTACCGGTGTATAAACAAAAGCTTTATATCCATGTTCATTATAAAGATCTCTTGTAAGATCCTGAACATCTGGTCCAAGCCATGGATCAGGGGTGTTGCCGGCACTTTGCCATCCAACAGCATAGTTCTCAACGCCGGCCCCTTCAGCAATCAGTTTCGCTGTTTCTTCCAATTGTTGTTCATATGGATCGCCCAGTTGTTTGATTTTTTCCGGTAAACTATGTGCAGATACGATCAATATTGCTGCTGATCTTTCTTCCGGCGTCATTTGATTAAATGCTTCTTTTACATGGTCAACCCAATATTTAATAAAGTTTGGTTCTTTGTACCAACTTTCTACAGAAGTTATACTCATGCCATATTTATCCGCAATTTCTTTCGCACGGCCATTGTATGATTTAATGCTGAAAGTGGAATAATGTGGTGCCAGAACAATACTGACTGCCTCAGTGATGCCATCAGCGTGCATTTGTTCAACAGCATCTTCAATGAACGGCTCAATATGCTTCAGACCAACATAAGAAACAAATTCATATTGATCCTGAGCTTTATTAAGCGCTGCTTCCAAGTGAGCCGCCTGATCATTTGTCGTTTTTCCAAGCGGTGAGATTCCACCAATCGCACGATATCTTGATATTAAATCTTCGAGCATTTCATCAGATGGTCTTCTTCCATGACGAATATGCGTGTAATAACGTTCAATATCTTCTTCTTTATATGGTGTACCATAAGCCATTACCAATAAACCGATTTTTTTCTTTGAATATGCCATTATTTCGCCTCTCCTTTAGATGCAATGATAGATGCAGAATATTCATGTATAAAAGCTGTCAATCGTTTTAAAACTTCTGGGTTTACTTCCGGGAAGACTCCGTGGCCGAGGTTAAATACATGTCCTGGTTCCTGTAATCCCTGTTCGATAATCTCTTTTGCTTTCTTCTCAATAACATCCCAGGAAGACGATAGCAATGCCGGATCGAGATTTCCTTGTACTGTTTTGTTTATTCCATTATTTCTTGCTTCTGTAATGGATAGTCTCCAATCAAGACCGACCACATCGAGAGGAAGGCTATTCCATTCCTTAGCCAAATGGCTTGCACCCACACCAAACATAATCAATGGAACTTGCTCTTTCCTGAGTTCTGTGAATATTCGATTCATGATTGGTTTAATATAATATTGATAGTCTTGAACATTTAAGGCACCAACCCATGAATCAAATATTTGGATGGCTTTTGCTCCCGCTTTTACTTGAGCTTTTACGTAGACAATAATGGTCTCTGCCAGTTTATCCATTAAAGCAAACCATGCCTTTGGTTCGGTATACATAAAAGCTTTTGTTTTCGTATAATTTTTAGAAGGACCGCCTTCAATCATATAACTTGCGATTGTGAAAGGGGCTCCTGAGAAACCAATAAGTGGTACGGATAATTGCTCTTCGGTCAATAATTTAATCGTATTAAGAATATAGGGAACATCTTCTTCCGGATGCAATTCACCCAGCTTTTCTACATCAGCTAATGATTGAATTGGATTGGAGATGACTGGTCCAATTCCTGATTTAATATCAACCTGTACGCCAATTCCAGGTAGAGGAGACATAATATCTTTATATAGGATTGCTGCATCTACGTTGTATTGTTCGACCGGAAGTCGAGTAACATAGGCAGCTAATTCCGGTTGATGAGTAATTTCAAATAAGGAATATTTTTCTTTAATTTTTCGATATTCAGGCTGAGATCTTCCTGCCTGTCTCATATACCATACTGGAGTGTAATCCACCTTCTCTTTATTGATTGCTTTTAGGAAGGTATCATTGAAATTTTGTCTCAAAGCCGCTCCGCCCCTCTTTTTTACCATATATTTTATATTTTTTTCCTAATTTACATCGTTTAGGCATCAATAACAACTATATCCTTTCAGCCTAACCTTGTATATAATCGTGAAAAAATTGTCAAAAAATAGACTTAATTTTAAGCATTATAGTTAACTTCCCTTTACCTAATCGCAATTTAGTTTATGAATTGCCTATTATAGGGTAAATAAAATATTACAAATTAGAATAATTACTATTAACTAACAACTCCATTATACTAAAATATCTAATCAGGGGGCAAACAATGAACTTCTATATGACGACCGGAACCTTCAGTTTTTTAAAAAGAATACAGGATAAGCGGACAAATTTATCTCTTATTTTGTTGAACAATCCTAAAACAGCCGCTCTGATTCATGAAACGGAGGAGAAAACAATCTTTTCTTCAGCAAGGAAGTTCGAAGTTTTGGATGGATTTGGTCCACTTAAACAAGAAGGATTTTTTGCCCTTTACAATATACCTGTTTCTATTGAAGATCGACCTGCATTTGAGTTTGAACTTAATAATAAATTGGTGGCTGTAAAAAACCAAGATGGAGTCAATACCATGCGTTTATTGCGGCCTATTAAATCTGATACCTATGTCGTTATGACGAGCTGGAAAAACGAGCAAGCCTATGCAAAATGGGATTCAAGTACGCTATTGACGAACAAATTCAAACTATTTAATACACAGGTTATGTTTACAGGCAATCCTTACACAGCTACCTTCCATGCCCATAAAGAAGAAAACAATTAACAGAAACAGGAACTAAGTAACTTATTAAATTCATCCGTACCTTTAATGATAATTAAACTGACCTATTTTCTATATTGGCGGCTTAATTATTTTTTAACCCTTTTTTTAGATCTCAATCTATTAAACTTATAGAAGTTTTACCAATATTAGTTTGAAAATGGGTGATTATGTAAATAAGGATACTAGATGTCATTTTATTAGGGGGATTATATGGAGAAGGAGCTATTCCAACGATTAGAGGATAATTTTAAAGAAATGGTAGCCATTCGCCGTTTTTTGCATAAGCACCCTGAACTCTCCTTCCAAGAAAAGAAAACGGTACAATTTATTAAGAACTTTTATAAAGAATTAAATGTCCCCATACGGAGTAATGTAGGAGGCGGCGGTATTGTCGCAACCATACACGGTAAATCCCCCGGAAGGACTGTTGCTTTACGTGCAGATTTTGATGCTTTACCCATTCAGGATGGTAAAAATGTCCCTTACCGCTCCACAGTGCCAGGAGTTATGCACGCCTGCGGTCATGATGGGCACACAGCTTTATTGCTGGTCTTGGCAAAGGCAATTAAAGAAATGCAGCATATGTTAGAGGGAACCTATGTCTTTATTCATCAGCATGCAGAGGAGCTTGCCCCCGGTGGTGCTAAGTTTATGATTGAGGATGGCTGTCTTGAAGGGGTAGACGCCATTTTTGGAACTCATCTATGGTCTCCATTCCCTACTGGATCCATATATATAAGCCCTGGACCGATTACGGCTACCGCAGATCGGTTTAAAATAACCATTTACGGTCAGGGTGGTCATGGCGCAGAGCCACATAACTCCAAAGATTCTTTGGTCATTGGGGCAGAAATCGTTTCCCTTTTACAAACGATAACGAGCCGAAAGATTGATCCGATGGATGCAGCCGTTGTATCGATTGGGAAATTTAAAGCAGGAGAAGCATTTAATATCATTCCTGACAAAGCCTTTTTGGAGGGGACTGTCCGCACCTTTACATCAGAAATACAAGAGCAGATCATTGAGGAAATTGAACGGATTGTTAAAGGCGTCTGCCTGGCAAATAATTGCCATTATGAATTAAGGTACTTCAGAGGATATCCTCCAACCATTAATCATCAAGCTGAGGCAGACTATATAGAATATAAAGCCAGCGATATCGTTGGCAGCGAAAATATACAAAAAATGATGCCACTGATGGTTGGTGAGGATTTTTCATATTATCTCCAGCATGTCAGAGGAGCCATGTTTTTTACAGGCGCTTCTCCGAAAGGATCAAATCATCCTTATCCACACCACCATCCTTTGTTTGACTTTAATGAAGATGCCATGTTAATCGCTGCAAAGACCTTGGGCAGTGCTGCCATCGGTTTTCAGGAATGGCGCTATTTTTGACTTTCCCAGCGGCGGATTCGATACTCATAATCCAGAAGTTTTCTAGGGTTATGGACAAATAGGAAACAAAAAAACTGGCATTCTTTTTTCACGCCAGTTTTTCCCTCTTTATCTTTCTTTTTTCATCTATTTTCTGCTTGCTTAAACCATCTCATTCGGTAGGCATATTTTGCTGTTTCTCCCAATTGTTCAAGCAGCTGATGATTAGCCCAGGCTCCTACTATTGCGCCAATACCCGGTACCAATTGGATCATTTTTATAAAGTCAATGGAATCACGATACTCCTGCTGAAAGCTTTGCCAATCCATTTTCATGTATGGCTCTTTTTGATTTTTCCAGTCTTCTATTACTGGGAGAAGCTCTTTTCTTTTCTCCACAGAAGAAAAAGCGAGTTGGAAAACAAGTAGGATAAATACTCTTTCTTCCCATTTTTTCGGGTCATATCCATATAGCTCAGAAATACTGAATAAATACTTTATTTTTATCGAAAGAAGCAGAGGGAAATCCGAAAGACCAAGTAATAATCCACCAGCCCCTGTCCCTGCTCCTTCAATAACTGCCGTTCTTCTGTATACATTCAGCATAGATTGAGCGAATTCTTCTTTTTCTTCAAGCGTTTCCCCTATATGATCCACTTTCTTAAAATAGGTGGAACTATATAATACACCATCTACCATTGTTTTAATGGAAGTGCTAATTATATCATGTACTTTTTGAGGTATTTTTTGATTGATGGCCGTTTGAGCTTGTTTGGACAGCCGCATGGCCATACTTGGCTTTACGCTAATTTTTTTCTTCCATAAATCCAATTCCTGTCTGGCTCTTTGCTCGTACCTTTCAGATAACATACATAACCCCCAATGCCGCTTACATTTTTTTCATTGCAAATGGCCTGAAAATAAAAACGAACGCAAAACCAATAACCAGTGTTAAAATAGCCAGTTTAACCCCTTCACCAATCAGAATTGTGACAAAGAAAATCAAATTTTGAATAACCAAAACAGTAATCAATAGCTGTAGAACGGCCTTTCTTCTATAATCTGTATGCAACGGATAGAGATCCATCACCATTTTTGGATCATGATGATGCCAAATTGGCAAGAGTTGCAAACCAGTCATATACAAAAATAATACTGCAACAAATAGCGTCCCCCAACCGAAATCTACGAATAAGAATAAAACAACCCCAATGACTGTTAACCTTACAAACAGCCCTAGGTAATCATTTGCTCTGACAAATGTTCTGGCATATAAGTAGCTGAACGGATTATTAGACTTACCGGACAGCATCTTAATCACACTGCCAAGCCAGCGCCTCTCCGAAATTTTTTCACGCAATTTTGGGACATCCGTAAACAAATTGGCTATTCGATAAAAGGCAGCCATCCTGCTGTTTTCCAGCTCAATCAGCTTTTCCCAGTGTATACTTTCTTTTCTTGTGCTTTTCCAGTAATACAAGCAAAGCCCTCCTAAAAGAAACAGCACGCTCGCAATAAAAAAGAATGATTCATTCTTAACAAGAAAATACACAAAAGCTGTATTTAAAACGAAACGGATTAAACCATCAATAAGAGTAGTACTTTTTTCTCTGTAGTATAAGGCAAACCAGCGTGAACATAGATTAATCCCCTTAACGATCAGTAAAGCTAGGAGCAGCCACAAAAAGGATACAGTTTGTTGCATCGTTTGAATATACATCGGCATTAAAATAGCCAGTGCCATAATAAGGATATAGCCCTGCATGACTAAACTGAATATAATCGATTTTTTTATATAGGATGATAATTTTGACTCGATCGGCAACAAAAATACAATATCCGGATCTCGAAAAAATGTTGTAACTGGGCTAATCGTAATAATCAATCCTAAGATAATCGCCATAATCCACCCTGTTGGAAAATCTGGGGTCAATGTCTTAAGCCATTCACTGTAATAATACCCCACTCCTCCAAGCAAAATAATCATCACAAAGACTAGGTGTCCATTAAATATGTACCGTAAGTATTTGGTTGTTTCCTTCAAATAATTATTAAATCGGTCCTTCCATAATGTTTCCTTATTCATGGCTATCTTCCTTTGTCAATTGCAGATAAATATCATCCAGAGAAGCCCCAGGCATGTTAAATTGATTGCGTAAATCTTCAATATTCCCTTTAGCCCGTACCTCACCTTCATGAAGAATAATAAAAGAGTCGCAATATTTTTCTGCCGTAGCCAGGATATGGGTAGACATTAAGATCCCTGCTCCCTGATCTTTCATATCCTTCATCATATCGAGTAAGGATTGGATGGCAAGCGGGTCAAGCCCAACAAATGGTTCGTCAACAATATATAAAGAAGGCTCAGCAAGAAAAGCACACATAATCATTACTTTTTGTTTCATCCCTTTGGAAAAGTGAGCCGGAAACCATTTCAGCCTTTTCTCCATTCGATATTCCTTTAATAGCTTCTCCACTCTTTCTTTATAAACAGACTCTTCTATTCCATAAGCCATGGCAGTCAATTTTAAATGCTCTTCTAATGTCAGTTCTTCATATAAAATAGGGGTTTCAGGCACAAATGAAAATTGTTTACGGTAGCTGTCTTTATCATCCTTAAACTGGCTTCCATTTATCCTGATTTCTCCTTTTTTCGGTGTCATTAAACCAATAATATGTTTGATGATCGTTGATTTCCCTGCCCCATTTAATCCAATCAATGCGACAAGTTCATTCGGTTTCACTTCAAAACTCACGTCTTTTAATACAGGGGTCTTCGTATAACCGCCTGTTATATGATTAATTTCAAGCAATGACATAGAGACAGTCTCCTTTTCTTTTTCTTCCTTTCATTGTAACAAACGTGTCCTCAAACGGAAAATGCTAAAAGTAATCACAGATTTTTTTATGACATTTCTATGTATATTAAAAAAAATCATGGGCAATCTATAATCAGAGGGGAACAACATTCACTTTACTTCATTGATAAATGGGGTGTTGGTTCGCGATAACGTATGGCTTTAACCTAGGGTTTGATCAGTGTACTTCTTTTTGAAAATGGGGTGTTCGCTAAAGGCCTATAACCTGAAATTGGGATTAATAATTCCAACTATTAAGGGGTTGGTTGCATTGGACATAACATGGGAAAACGACAAAATTGCTCCATCTAACGGATTGGAGTAATAGTCAGAGAAGATTCTGTACGAATATCCAGGAATTAAGCTTCCCCTCAGAGGATGGGGCGTAACATTTTATGTTGCGTCCCTTTCCTTTTTTCCCGTTTCTGTCTGTGCTACACTAATACATAAAGAATGAAGAAATAGAAAGGGTGTTGACCATGGAAGGTTGTATTTTTTGTAAAATTAGCAAAGGCGAAATTCCCTCCGCAAAAGTTTATGAAGATGAGCATGTGATGGCCTTTTTAGACATAAGCCAGGTCACAAAAGGACATACCCTCGTCATCCCGAAAGTACATAAAGAAAATGTGTATGAATTGACACCTGATATCGCAAGTCATGTGTTCCAGGCCGTACCTAAAATAGCTCGTGCTCTAAAGCAAGAATATCAGCCGATCGGACTGAATGTGTTAAATAATAATGGTGAACATGCGGGCCAATCCGTCTTCCACTTCCATATCCACTTGCTTCCTCGCTATGGCCAAAATGATGGATTTGGCGCTGTTTGGAAAACACACACAAGCGAGTATACCGGTGAAGACCTAGCTAATATTGCTGCGTCAATCAGTCAGCATATTCAATAATCGGAAATTAAAACAAGTTGGCTGCCTTTTAATAAGGCGGCCGTTTTTTGTTCGTATAGTTCACAATCGTTAAGACTGACTGCCTTCTTTTATAATTTAGATCTGTTTCTACATCCAAACCATCTATTTACTATATATTACTATTACAAACTCACACATACTTAAAATCCTTCTCAGATCATTCATATCATAATTGACTAATACATACTTTATTGTTTAAATTACAATAAAACGGAATATTCAGGAGATATAAAGAATTGAGCATTAATAAAAGAATGTACTATACTATACCTATATTATTTAATTTCTAAATAATATAATAGAATTTTACATAATCGCCAGCAAAACTGGAGTTTTTGGTATAAGCCCATATACGTTTTGGAAGGATGATTTATATGATTAATATACTTGTTACGCTAGATATAAATTAATATCCAATGATAAGCTGGATATGGATTATGTTATAAACCACACCCTTTTCCTCCACTTTTGCGGAAAGAAAAAACCGTGGAAACATAACTACAACGGCAGATTTCATGCTCTATATAAACACTATGATAAGTTGGCATTTAGTGAGGCGTATGCTGTTGGACAAGAATTACTCCAGTCTGCCTTAAGTGGTAAATCCAGTCTTCTCTAAAATTATGTTTCAAAATAAAATTAGACTGTCCAAAGCATCTTGAATGAGGTGCTTTGGATTTTTTAGAATGTGGTTAGAATCTCAATTAAAATTGAATAGTATTTCACTGATAGTTTATAAACTAGTCGACGGCGCTTAACTTAAAAAGGACAGAATACAGCGGAAAAGTTAATTAAATCAACATCAAGCAAAATATCTATTAAGGGAACCCGAAAGATAAAAGAAGCTAGAGAACATGACCCGCATAGGAGTTCTTTAATTTCATTTGTCATCAAGTCTGACAGGCTCTTAATAGAGCCTGTCACCTATCTTTATTGAGCTGTATATCCACCGTCTACAAGGATAGTTGTGCCAGTAATGAATTCATTTTCTGCAAGGAAGACAATAGCGTGGGCAATTTCATTCGGTTGACCTAAGCGGCCAATTGGATGTTTCTCCACAAGATTGTCATAGTAATCTCCCAATGCCTCTTTGTTTACCATTCCAGATTCAACATAACCCGGAGCCACTGCGTTTATACGAATACCGCGGTTTGCATATTGGATAGCCGCTGATTTTGTCATCAGGTTAACTGCACCTTTTGAGGCGTTATACGCAAATGCGCCAGGCTCACCTACACTTCCTAAAATTGAGGAAGTATTGATAATCGCTCCGCCACCGGAATTTAGCATCTGATTGATAGCGTGCTTAATCCCAAAGAAAACACCGTCCTGATTAACACGAATCACTTTTTGATAATCCTCATAGGACAATGTGTGAGTTTCACTCAAAGCCCCAATACCGGCATTGTTCACCATGATATCCAGTTGACCATATAAAGTTACAGTGGCCTTCACAAGATTTTCTACAGACGACTCACTGCCAGCATCTACTTGAATAAATGTCACCTCAGATCCGTCTGCTTTTAATTCCTCTACTCTTGCCTCTCCTGCTTCTTCATTATAATCAGCCATAACAACCTTTGCCCCTTTATCAGCAAAAGCTTTTACAGTGGCTAACCCAATACCGCTGGCTCCTCCAGTCACGATGGCTATTTTGTCTTTTAAATTCATCATAGATTCTATTCCTCCTTATTTTACAAGCGCTTTCATACCATTCTATCATTATAGAGAATAAAATATAGTTTATTTGGTTATATATGTAAATTTAACTATATATAACTTAAAAAGGCTGGTAAGCTTCATTCTGGTTGTAGCTTAAAGCCACCTGAAAAAGGTAAAGTAATGAAATGTATTTAGTATATAAACATAAGCGAGGGTGAAAAATTTCAAAATCTACTAATTTAGATCGTTCACTCTTCTGAGCTACATAGGAAGAATATGTTCATTTCTAAATAATCTGACACCCTATAACTAACAAAATAGTCTGATTTTTTATTTATCTTTACCATTATTTGAGGTAGAATATGAGATGATTTACACCCTTTAGTTCATAAAAGCACTACAGAATTCTAATATAATAATTACGATATCGGAAGGGGAATGAAGATGACACGTGCTTATAATTTCAATGCCGGGCCTGCTGCTTTACCGGAAGAAGTTCTATTAAAAGCTAAACAGGAATGGATGGATTTCGATGGTAGCCATATGTCTGTTATGGAATTGAGCCACCGTAGTGAAGAATATGGAAAAGTACATGCTAAAGCAACGATTTTGCTGAAAGAGCTTATGAATATTCCTGAAAATTACGAGGTATTATTTCTGCAAGGTGGAGCGAGTCTTCAATTTTCCATGGTACCTATGAATCTCCTGTCTCCAGAAAAAACTGCAAGCTATATTTTGACTGGATCCTGGTCCGAAAAAGCATTAAAAGAGGCACGTAAGATTGGCCGAACAGAGATTGCTGCTTCTACTAAGGAGACAAATTATAAGCGAATCCCTGAAAATGATGAAATTACTTTGGATCCTAATACTGCCTATTTGCATATCACCAGCAATAATACCATTTATGGCACACAGTGGAAGGAATTCCCTCATACACATTCAGCCCCACTCATTGCGGATATGTCCAGTGACATACTAAGCAGACCAATCAATATCGCTGATTTTGGGCTTATTTATGCAGGTGCCCAAAAAAACCTTGGCCCCTCAGGTGTCACAGTCGTGATAATCCGGAAAGACTTAATTAAAGAACAGCCACAATTACCAACCATGCTCTCTTACGATACATATGCGATTTCCCAGTCTTTATATAATACTCCTCCGACTTTGGCTATCTATTTGTTGGCTTTAGTTCTTGAGTGGACAAAAGATAAAGGAGGTGTTGAAGCAATAGAAAAAATCAACATCCAAAAAGCTAAAACCATTTATCAGACTATAGACGAGAGTGCAGGATTTTATAAAGGCCATGCAGAGAAAGTAAGCCGCTCAAACATGAATATCACCTTTACCCTGCCTAGTGAAGAATTAACAAAATTATTTATTCAGGAATCCAAAAATGCTGGCTTTGTCGGTTTAGCCGGTCACCGTTCAATTGGTGGATGCAGAGCATCAATCTATAATGCTGTTCCATTAGAGCATTGTCAAAAGCTATCCGAATTCATGAATAATTTTAAAAACAAGCACATTCACGTGTTAAATATTACTAATAGATGATATACTCTAAATAACCTTTTCGCGATTGGCAATGAGCGCACAATCGGAAAAGCAAATGAGATGAGATGAGAATAGGAGAGATGAGAAGTGAATACAAAAATTATGGTGACTTTATCCCTATTGGTTGGAATTGGGGCTGTATTGCACACCGTCATGCCAGGAATTGTGTTTGGCATGAAACCAGATTTAATGCTGATTATGATGTTTCTTGGGATATTCTTATTTCCAGATCTTAAAAACACGATTCTGTTGGGAAGCATAACCGGAGTTATTTCCGGATTAACTACTACTTTTCCAGGAGGATTAATTCCAAATCTGATTGATAAATTTTTCACCGCATTACTTATGTATGCTATTTTTAGCTTTGTACAAAGATTAGGAAAGACATTTACCATTTCAGTCACGCTTACTTTTATAGGCACACTGATATCCGGAATGCTATTTCTTGGATCTGCCTATCTAATCATTGGATTACCTGGCCCATTTCTTGCATTGGCAGCTGGAGTAGTCTTACCTGCAACAGTTATTAATACTGTCGTAATGGCCATTATTCATCCCATTGCCAGCGGCATTTTAAAACGATCAAATATAGCCATTAATTAATAGTTAAAGAGGATGGAAACCATAATAGGCTTCCACCCTCTTTTTTATTGTTCTTTGATGATTAGAATCTCCACATTAAGATTAATACTAAAAGAAGAACAGTAACCCATATTCCACTCATATGAATTCTTTTCTTTAAGACCCGTTTGGCTGGATACACTCCTCCTCTTCCAAGTGAAATAATGGAGTAAAACAATATACTTATAAATGCACTGAAAAGGATTAATATGAGTAAAAAAATCGCCACTTTTCCTCCTCCTTTTCATCTTCCTATCTAAGTGTATGCACATCCATTATTTATATGAAATAACATAATAAGGGATAAATAAATAAGAAATAACTCAAAATATAAATGAATATTTTCCCAAAAATAGTTTCCGAAAATAGTTTTTTACGTTTAAAATAATATAAAAAAAGGAATTGTTAAATATAAGGAATAATTTTAAAGGGAATTTTAACTTTATGTAGAAATCTGTTATGGAAAGATAAAATTGAGGTGAATAGTAATGAAAGCAAAATCTTTATTGATCGGTTTTATTTCTGGGCTTACAGTAGCCGGAGTCTCTGTATTATTTAGTACACCCAAGTCCGGAAAAGAGTTACGATTACAACTTAAGCAATCGAAAGATGAGACTATGGACCTTCTTCTAAATGTAAAAAGAAGTGTTGTCCAATTGAAAGAAGAATGTGTATCCGCAACAACTGTTAGTAAAACACAAATTCAGGACTACGTAAAAGGTGTAAAAGAGGCATTGGATGAATGGAAACAAGACAGCCAAGCACATACGAATGCTATTAAAGTTCAAATTAATGATGTTGAAGTAGCCATCCAGGAGCTCGAAACAGCTATTTCTCCGCTCACTACAAAATAAAACGCCACCGAGAAAATAAAGGTAAAAAAACTAAAAATTTGGCAAATTACCATTTTTGTTATTTAATATTTTATAAGGATAATAAATAAAGAAAAGTAGGTGAGCGTATTATGACTGAAAGTTTGAATTCCATCAAAGAAGCTATGCTATTTACCCAACGCGTTGCTCAACTTAGCAAAGCTCTCTGGAAAGCAATTGAAAAAGATTGGCAGCAGTGGATCAAACCCTATAATTTGAATATCAATGAACACCATATTTTATGGATTGCTTACCATCTTAAAGGTGCTTCTATCTCGGATGTTGCTAAGTTCGGTGTCATGCATGTATCTACAGCTTTTAACTTTTCTAAGAAATTAGAAGAACGTGGTCTTCTTAAATTTTCAAAAAAGGAGAATGACAAACGTAATACCTATATTGAGCTTACGGAAGAAGGAAACCAACTTTTGCTTGAACTTGTAAAAGTATTCGATTCATCTAAGAACTCTGTCTATTTAGGTGCACAACCGCTGAAAGACCTATACGGGAAATTTCCGGATATGATGGAAATGATGGCGATTGTGAAAAATATATATGGAGATGACTTTATGAATATTTTTGAAAAATCATTTGCTAATCTCGAAAATGAATTCACGGATGAAAATGGAGTTCTGGAAAAAATTGAACACCAAAAAGAGCCCATTCAATAATAATAGTTAAAAGCGGAATGACCAAGTAATTTACTCCGCTTTTATCTTGAATGGGCTTGTGTATTTAGTCACAATATGTTTTATATATCTCCGATTCTCTCCCTCCACATTTCCCCTTAGATAATTAAATATTAAAACGATTCTTACTCTTTACATAATTGGTACTTTTTTGATAATGTAAGAGAGATACTAGCGTCAAGGAGGATAACAGAGTGATATCTCTCATTTTGTTTTCAATATTTGCCCTTTCTATTTTGTACTATATAAATAAATTATCCGAAAGCTTCTGTATAAAAAAAGAAATACCAGAAGCTAAACAGGCGAAATTTTTTCGTACGATTAATATTCTTATTACCACCCTGTTAATCTCTACTTATATTGAAATAACCTACACTATATAAAAGACGAATGCCTTTCGGCACTCGTCTTTCATTCCTTTTACAAATTACAAATGCCCCGGTGTTTAGATGAGATTCAGAAGATACCTGAAGCCTTCTTTATAACCTCAAAAGCCACCGGTTAAACAATATGGTATAGCTTATATAATGTTTAATTGGCACAGATGGCCATTTATCATGTGCCATTCTTTTGTAATTCATTAATTAGTTAATCCATGATGCCCCAATAATAACCAACAAGATAAATAAAACTACCAATAAAGCGAAACCTCCGCCGTATCCACCAGACATGTTGTATCCTCCCTTCAGTTACATACTTGCTTTAGTTAGTACACGTATGATGCACCAACAATCACGAGTAAAATGAACAGAACTACGATGAAAGCAAACCCTCCACCAAATTCTTGACTCATGACCACACCTCCTTTTGAGCTGCTACCGTATCATATTCAAATCCAGTAAAAAGGAATGGGCCTTTTGCTTAGTTACTTGCTTTTTTTCGGTGATTATTATCCATTTACCTAAGGAATAAATTGCATGTTTCTATGCCTAATCACCCTATAAATCCACGGTAATTGTTATAATTGTCAAATAATATTAAGGCTTATCCTTTTTTTAACATAGGTTTTATGTTATAGTTAGGCATGTTATAAAATACTTTTTATTTTGGCAACATGCTAAAAGGAGTGTAGTGGATGAAGAAATGGTTAATTACGTTGGCATCAGCGACTTTACTTATGAGTCTTGCAGCCTGCAACAACGAATCGGATGAAGCAGTGGTAGAAACTAAAGCGGGAAATGTTACTAAAGAGGAACTCTATGAACAATTAAAAGATCAATACGGGGATCAGGCAGTAAAAGAACTCGTATATAAAAAAGTTCTCTCTGATAAATATAAAGTAACAGATAAAGAAGTGAATGCACAGGTTGATGAAACCAAAGAAAGTCTCGGTGAAAATTTCGAAGCAGCTTTAGCACAGTCTGGCTTCAAAGATGAAAAAGCCTTTAAAGAATCCGTAAAATTCAACCTTTTACAAGAAAAAGCAGCTCTTGATTCAATTGATGTAACGGATAAGGAACTTAAAGATTATTATAATAATAAATATAAAATCGACTTAAAAGCTCGCCATATTCTTGTTGCGGATGAGAAAACAGCGAAAGAAGTGAAGGCTAAACTTGATAAAGGCGAGAAATTCGAGGATTTAGCAAAGAAATATTCAACAGATACAGCCAACAAGGATAAAGGCGGAGACCTTGGCTGGTTCGGCGTTGGACAAATGGTAGCAGCATTTGAGAATGCAGCATATGGCCTTGAAGTCAATAAAATCTCTGAGCCTGTCCAAACGGAGCATGGATTCCATATCATTCAGGTAACAGAGAAAAAGGAAAATGATAAGCCTTCCTTTGAAAAATCAAAAGATGAAGTAACAAGGAATGTTAAACTTGCTAAAATGGATTCCGCAAAAGCTCAGGAAGCCATTCAAAAAGTGATTGATGCTGCAGATATTGAAGTAAAAGATAAAGATTTAAAAGATGCCTTTTAATCTTAAAAAACTCGACCGAATGTGGTCGAGTTTTTTTATTGTGCCATTGCTTTTTTTCTTTTTTCTTCTTCTATTCTTTCTATATAAACATTTCCCTCCTGTTCAATCCAGGTTTCATCCACTTTTTGTTCTTCCCTGATTGATTTGATGGTCATAAAAGCACTTAAGAAGATGCCAGATATAATCAGTCCAATAAAAATTGACAAGCTTGTCTTCTCCCTCCTTAAGGATTTAGTATCCTTTTTAAAAATATATGCTTTAAAAAAAGAAATATGCTTTCCGTTAAGCGGAAAGCATATTTTATGACGTGATTCTATTTTATATTGGGTTTATAAAGACTCCGATTATCAAGAGGGAATATTCGCTCTGTAAATTCTCCCGGTTTTACCCGATCAAGTGCACGATCCATCATATTCATCTTTGCATCTAGGTTATCAATATAGTGTAAGATTTCTGCCTCTTTAACTAATGGCGGTTTTGGACTGCCCCACTCCGCTTTACCATGATGGCTCAAAACGATATGCTGAAGGATAAGGACTTCCTCACCATGAATATTTAATTCATCAGCTACCTTCCCAATTTCATTCACCATGATGGAAATATGACCAAGCAGATTCCCTTCAACCGTATAGGTAGTTGCAATCGGTCCTGAAAGTTCCTTAACTTTCCCTAAATCATGAAGAATAACGCCTGCATATAATAAATCTTTATTCAATGTTGGATATAGCTCAGCAATTGATTTTGCTAAATTCAGCATGGATACAACATGGTATGCCAGCCCTGAAAAGAATTCATGATGGTTCTTCGTGGCAGCAGGATATTCCAAAAACTCATTTAAATATTTTTTAACCAAATGTCTCGTTATACGTTGGATATTAGGATTCGTCATTTCAAATATATATTTTGTAATCGTATCAGACATCTCATCTTTACCTAAAGGAGCAGTTGGCAATAAATCGGCAATATTGACCAACTCATTATCGTTCTTCATACGAATAGAACGAATCCGAAGTTGCAGCTTCCCTTTGTAATTTTGCACATCACCTGTTACACGTACAATCGATTCAGGTACATACAGTTGTTCATCTTCAGATTTCACATCCCAAAGCTTTGCTTCTATTTCCCCGCTTTTATCCTGAAATATTAACGATAAAAAAGGCTTACCGTTACTTGCTGTCCCTTTTATAGCATTCTTTATGAATAGATGAAGATCAATCGTATCTCCAACTTCATGATGGGCAATTCCCTTCATGTATATCCCTCCCCGGTCAATTCCATATTCATTATATCACGCAAAATAAAAATATTAGCTTAAAATCAACTTGTTAATTGAATAACAGCCTGCTTATCAAACATAGTTGCTATATGTTCATGGCAAGTGAAAAAGAGGACTTGATTCCCCTCTCTACTAATATGCTTTAATAGAGATATCATTCTCTCCGATCGCTTATCGTCAAAATTCACAAAAGTATCATCCATGATAAGCGGCCATTCTTTCCGTCCATCAATTGTTCCCGCTAAAGCAAGCCTTATCGAAACATACGTAAGTTCCGCCGTCCCTCTGCTCAAAGTTTTAGAGTTGACCTGCATTCCATCATGGTCCAATAATGAGAGCCCCTCTCCATCATCTGAAAATAGGATTTTTACATATCTTCCATTCGTCAGATTACGTAAATACTCATTAGCCTTTTCAATAATTGCCGGGAGTTTTTCTTGCTTATACAATTTAATAGATTCCGCTAAAGCTCCCTTTGTAATACTGTAGGTCATCCACTTTTTGGCCATTAATTGAAATTCTTGTTTTACTATCTGATGATTGTGAAGCAATTCCTCCACTGTTCCATCTTCTTCAAGCCTTGTAATCTCATACTTTACCTCAGCCAACCTTTTTCTTAACCGATTTAATGTAGTTTCACAGCTATCAAGCTCACTCTCTTTTTCTGCTATTCTTTCCCTTAAAACGAAGTCTGTAACAGTATGGTAACGATTGAGATCCGAATAGTTCCCGAGCTGCCCAATCAATTGTCTCTTGGAAGAGTTCAGCTGATTTCGTTCTGCAGCATCTCTCCCACGTTGATAAAACTCTTCTACATGATGACACTCCGCTTCCTGGAGCAGCTCCTGTTTTTCTTGATTAAGCTGTATGCAAACATCTTGAAGCGGCTCTATTTCCTCCTCAAGCTCCTCTAACTTCTCGTTAATCATATTTTTTTGCCTATAGGCCAATTCATTTTCCTTATACTTTTGAACAATGGAGTGATTTATTTGCTCAATGCTTTGGTTAACCTCCACACCAAACTCCTCTGCAAGCTTATGAATATATCGGATATACTCATCCTTTTTTTCTTTATTATAAGAGAGCAATGATCGCAACTTGTTCTTTTCCAACATAAGATTTTTAATCTTTTCAATACGCTCAAAAGCATCAAATAGCATAGTACGGGAAACATCATCTGGAAGTGACCATTCATTTCCAAGTGATATCAATTTATTCTCACAAGCTGCCAGCTCTTTTTCCCATTCTTCAAATGCATCAATTAAACTGTCAAATCTCGCTTCCTGCTGCTCTTTACGCAGTGATTCCAGCTTGTACTTTTCTCGATTTACCGTATCCTCTTCAAGTACGTTTAGTTGCATCTGGTAGCTTTGTTCATCTACGGAAATCACTGGTGATTGCTTTACAATTTCCTCATAGTAAGCAATTTCTTTATTTATTTCCTCCGATTGCAGCTGATTACCCATCATGGAATTCATAAGTATAATGAGAACAATGCTGACAACTGCCACTATCATTCCACTGCCCATTGGCAGGTGTCCCCCTATAATGAATAAAAGGACTGCCAGGATTGCAGCAAATAGGACAAACCCAGAGATAACCGTCTGTTTTTTCTTACCCTTTTGCTCAAATCTTAATGCTTGATCCCGTCGTTGCTTTAATCGTCTAATGACTTCCTTTGCTGACTTTTCTTCCAGAGCTGCCTGATCTACATAATGATACTGTTCCACTGTTTTCTTCAGTCTTTCTCTTTCATAGTCGGGCAATAATTTTTTCTCATAAATATCTATGATTTGTTCAATTTGTTCCAATTTTACCCGTTCTTTTTCAAGCTGTGTATCAAGCTCCAATTTCTTCTTTGTGAGTGTATGCTTCTCTAATTCAAGCTGTTTAATTTCTTCCTTGCGAAAGATACTTGTATCAAAGCCTTCCATTATTTCAGGGTCAAATTGTGTATGCAACTCTCCCTGCAGCTTTTTAATTTTCTCCTCCAAATGCTTCCATTCAATTGATAGGGTCTGGATTTCTTCGTTTAAGTTGCTCAATTTATCATAATAAAATTCAGCTTGACGTACCTTCTCAGCACTTCCAAGCCACTGTTTATTGACACTTAAAGCATCTTTTTCATCCTGGAGGTCTTTCAGTTTATTTAACTGAGTCTTTAATAATGTTTCCTTTGCCGTCCTTTCAGCCTCTACCTTTTCCATACGCCCCATCCCATTTACCGGAAAAGGAGATTCTTTCAATTCATTGAGACGGGCTTGAATTGCGGCTAGTTCATGAATGCTTGGCAGCAGTCTCTGCCAATCTTTTAAATGTATTAAATTGGTTTTGATTCGATCGATTTTTTCTTGATTAATAGATATTTCGTCAATCAATTGCCTATCTTCAGCCAAAAATGTATTATAGCTTTTTTCTCTCTCCCTTGCTTTCTGAATGGCCTGGGAACTCTGTTTTAATTCTGCCAGTTTTTGATTTATAAGTGGTTTTTTACCGCCAGGCTTAAACAGGCTATCCATTTGCTTCTGCAGCCCCGCTTCCATATCCCAAAGCCTTTCGCTTCCGCTCATACCTGCAAAAAAAAGATATTTCCCTAATTGATCTTCCTCCAGACGATAAATGTCTTGCAGGCCGTCTAAATTAAAGGAATAAATGGATTCATAAAATCCTCGGTCCACTCCCTTTAACCATTCTTTTATTTTCTCCTCTCCCCCGACTTTACCGGACCTGTCATAAACCGCACAATCAGCACCCTGATGTCCTTTCACTCTTTCAATCATTATTTCCCCTATTTCAGGCAGCACAATGACCAGCTTCCCCCCATATCGGCTGCCTCCTATCGGCTCATAAGAGGGAGTTGTTTGGTTTTTTGCAGGAAAACCAAATAGCATCGCATGGATAAAAGAGAAAATAGTGGATTTACCAGCTTCATTTTCTCCATAGAAAACATTTATATCTGAAGTTAATTCCAGTTGGTAGTCAACAAATTTACCAAATCCATATATATGTATTTTTTTTATAATCAAAATATGTTCTCCTCATTTCAACGATTTAAACGCTTCACTAATTCTAACGTTGCCTCGTCCAAAATTTGCTGCCACTCGCTTTCTTCCCAAGATTCCAGGTACTTTCTAGCCGTAGAATGCGTAAAGAGAGCTTCTCCGTATTTCATATATTGTTCAGAATTCATATTGGCAGTATTCCTCAAAAGTTCATCCATAAACGTTTCAGATACCTCATCATTTCCACTTGTATAATGGGGTGGAATCAATGTACAGGAGTGAATCCATACAGACGGCTCATTCATATCCTCTTCACCCTGAATTCCTTCAAGTAGGCTGTCCATATCGAAGTAAAGCCATTCCTGGCTAGGATCGGCCGAGGATGCATCAATCATTATATTCAACAGAATATACTTATCTGGCTTAAAAGCATCAGCTTTTGCCCTTTCCAGACCAGCTATGAGTTCATTTATAGACGAAATATGATTGGCAAGAATAATTTCCGTCTTCCATTCCAATGTAGAAACTGGTACAAATTCTAAAATAGTGGCTGATCCAGACATGGTAACCATATAGAATCCTTTTTCACCTGTCTCTTTTTTGTTCCTGCCCTGAAGACATCCTGGATAAATGGCCGGAGGGTCATGAAGAATTTCCATTCGTTTATGGATATGGCCAAGGGCCCAATAATCAAAGTGTTTACTGAGCAGCTCACTTCTCGAAAAAGGAGCATAGTTACCGTGGACACTCTCTCCATCTAAATTCCCATGTAGAATCCCAATATGGTAATCACTATTTCCGGTTGGTTTATATTCCTGAATGATCCGATCATGGATATGACGTTTATCGTAGCTGAATCCATACAGGTTCACGCTGGTTCCATCATCCTCTTTGATAAATTGTTTAACTTCTACTTCACGTCCATAAACATAAACATTTGGGGGTAAACTAATATCAAAATAATTTCCATTTATATAATCATGATTTCCATGAATTAAGTATACAGGGATAGAATGGTGATTCAATCGTTCCATTTCCGACTTGAATTTTAATTGTGCCTTCAAGTTTCGCTCTTCATGATCATAAATATCTCCGGCAAAAATAACAAAATCGATTCTTTCCTGAATGGCCTTGTCTACAAGTTTTGTTAGGGCAACATATCCACTGTTTTTTATTTGATCATAAATGGCACTATGCATATGTTGAAATCCCGAAAAGACACTGCCTAAATGAAGATCTGCTGCGTGTATAAATTTTACGCCTCGCATTGTACCACACTCCTTCCATGCCATTTTACTACAAACAATTGCTCAATTTACCGTCCTAATCAAAAAAACACAAATCTAATTATCTCATATGTTGACTAAAATTATTTAGGTCATGCCTTTTTATAATCAGCGTGGGATTACAGAGTCTCTGTAAACCAGGTAAGGTGAGTTAATCACGAAAAAGCATAAAAAACTCACTCCCTATACAAGGAAGTGAGCAAATTTTTATTTATTGCTGTTTGTCAAATCGAGTGCCTTTTTAATATTTTTATACGAACTGGAATTTCCATACAACAGTACTCCACCTTTATATACTTTGGCTCCGATATAGGCTAATAACCCAATCGTCACAATCAGAATGGCAATACTTATTGCAATTTCAACATTAGATATTTCAAGCATTCCTACACGCATAAACATAAGCATAGGCGAAAAGAACGGTATATAAGAAGTAACCGTTATAAATTTTGCTTCCGGATTAGTAAGCCCTATCATGGCAAGCATGAATCCGAGGACAACAAGCATAGTCATTGGCATAATCATTTGTTGCAAATCCTCAATCTTACTTACTAAAGATCCAAGACACGCTGCCATCGTTGCATATAATAAATACCCTAAGAAGGTAAATAAAACCGCATAAATAATCGTTTTTGACCTCATATTATCAAAGCCAAACGCTTCGAAAATTTCGCCCATCCCACTGCTGGTATTTTTAAACGACATATAGCCGACCAACACAAATATCGCGAGCTGAGTTAATGTCAAAAGAGCAATCCCCGTAATTTTCGCAAACATTTGCTGAATGGGTGACACACTCGATATTAGGATTTCCATCACTCGGGAGGATTTTTCAATGGCCACTTCATTGGCAATCATACTGGCATAAACGACTACAGAGAAATAAATCACAAATATCATCACATAGACAAGACCACGAGCCTGATCAAGCTCTTCTTCTGATTTCGCCTGATCATTTAATGGGACGATTTCAAACGAAACAGGCTTGTATATCGCTGCGAGCTGTTCATCCGTAATATTAACCTTCTTCGTTAACACACTTGTTTGGATCTGCTGCAAAGCAGTTTGGATTTCTGAACTTTCATTCGAATTGGCGATCGATTGGGCCTTAAAGATACCTGTCGGAACATCATCCTGTTCCCTCAGCACCAAATACCCTTCCAGATTCCCTTCTTCTTCATCTTTCTTTGCGTCAGCTTCGGTTTTATAGGCTTTAAGTCTTAATTCACTTCCACTGCTGCTCAGTTGTTTTTCCAATGCAGAATAAAAACCGCCTGATTCTTCCACAACCCCAATTGTCGTATCATCTTTGTCAAACAAACCTACAATCCGATCCAGATTCATAAAGGCTAGAACCATTAATAAAATAATACCTGTTGATACGATAAATGACTTACTTTTTACCTTCGATATATACGTTTGAAATGTCATAATCCAAAATTTATTCATATTGAGCACCAACCTTTTCAATGAAAATATCCTTCAAGGATGGTTCTTCCAATTCGAACTTCCGTATAAAGCCGCGTTTCACTGTGTCCTGTAAAATCAACTCAGCATCCTTCTCATTGGTAATTTGCAAATGGATCCCTTCTGTTACTTTTGTTGCTTTTGTGACCCCAGGATAATCATTCAGGAAATCCAGAGCAAAATCAGCATGAATGACAACATTCTTTTTACCAAAGGAACGCTTTATATCCTTTAGTGATCCTTTAACAATTGCCTGCCCATTTTGAAGTATGCAGAGCTGTTCACATAATTCTTCTACATGTTCCATCCGGTGGCTGGAAAAAACGATTGTTGTTCCATTTTTTCTTAGATCATGCACAGCTGTCTTTAATACTTCTACATTTAAAGGATCCAAACCGCTAAATGGTTCATCTAAAATTAATAACTCAGGTTTATGTATAACTGAAGCAATAAATTGTATTTTTTGTTGATTCCCTTTAGAAAGATCGCCAACCTTTTTATCGTAATACTGCGGAACATTAAAGCGATCCAGCCAATCTTTCGCTTCCTTTATAGCATCGGATCTGTTCATCCCTCGTAAACGAGCCAAATAAATTAATTGATCACCTGTTTTAATTTTCGGGTACAATCCTCGTTCTTCAGGAAGATACCCGACCCTTGAGCTTGTAGAATAATCAATTTTCTTTCCCTTCCAACTGACGCTCCCTTCTGTTGGATCCAACAAACCGAGAATCATCCGAAAAGTTGTTGTTTTACCGGCTCCATTTGCTCCAAGCATCCCAAATATCGTACCCTCTGGCACATCAAGTGACAGATTATTCACTGCTGTAAATTCACCGAATCGCTTTATCACATTATTTACTAGTAAAGTCAAATAAAATTCCCCCCATTATCAATTCCTATATTTATTTTATTATACTTCGTCTAATAATTGAAAGGTAATTCTAAACTTTACAAATTTTAACTTTCTATGCGAAAATAATATCATCTGATAGATCAGTGTAAATTTAGGAGGAATAGAGATGAAAACCTATAAATTAACCGTATTTGAGACAGATGGTGAAAAAGTATTGGATGAATCGTTTCAGGCAGAGAATGATGATATGGCCAAAGAAATGGGACAAAAGCTGCTGGCTGAAAAAGGATACGAAGAAAAGACACATCGATGCACCTCACCGTTAGGCAAGCTTATATTATTTCACAGATAAAAATAAGGTCTGTATAATTCCATTCTACTCGGAATTCCACAGACCTTATTGCTTATTTTCCTTTAAACCTCGGTTTTCTTTTCTCTACAAACGCCTGAATACCTTCAGCATGATCTTCCGTTTGTCTCATCACAAATTGTGAATGTTTTTCTAATTCGAGTATCTTTAACAATTTTGGACGGTTTGTTTCAGCAAGAATTTTTTTTGTACGAATCATAGACTGAATTGGTTTTGCCTTCCATTCTTCTACTTTTCTTCGAACCTCTTCTTCAAGGCTATCCCTCGCTACCAGATCAACCAAACCAATTTCTGATGCCTGATCAGCATTCATTACATTACCTTCCCAGATTACTTCCTGGGCTCTTAAATCCCCAAGCCTACGTTCCAGGAAAAAATGTCCTCCGCCATCAGGAATTAAGCCAATCCCAATGAAATTCATGGCTAATTTACTCTCCCGCTCCGCAATAACGCAGTCAGTAGCCAGGGCAAGGCTGAATCCGAGTCCCGCCGCTGCCCCATGAACGGCTGCAATTGTTAATTTAGGCATCGTGTACATAGCCATGGCTAGTTCATTAATACAATCCATTATTCCGTAAAAATCTTTTTCATTGCCCAGGTTAAACATGGATTTAATATCACCGCCTGAGCAAAATCCGTTTCCATTCCCTTTAAGAATAATGATTGTAATTTCTTCATCAAGACTCAAAGCTTTCAATTCTTTGTTTAATTCCACGAGCATCTCTTTATTAAGAGCATTTAATACTTCAGGACGGTTTAATGACACTGTAGCGACAGTCCCTTCCTTTTGCACAACTACGCTCTTGATAACAGAGGCAGGTTTCACTGGCAAAATCCCCTTTCAAATTTGATATATTTTTATTATAAATGTTTTTGTAAGCGTTTTAATACTAAAAAATGTAATAAATTAGAGTTTTTTGTATATTAAACAAATAAACAACCGAGTTCTCGCCAAATCGGAAAACTCGGTTGTTTATTTATCGCGTTAATAAAGCTTTTAAATACTCTATTTTTTTATTTGTATAATGTTCATATCCTTCATTATAGGATTTAGGATCTTTTGGATTGGCAAAATGAGTAATTTTCCCGGAGTCAGGGTCTATAAATTTGCTGGCCGCTCCACATCCAAGTCCTAAAATTGTCTGCTGTTCCTCCATAATCAGTATATTATATAGACTCTCCATGCCAGGTAAAGCATACCCGACATTCTCAAGGTTACCTAAAATATTCTTTTGTCTATATAAATAGTATGGATGATAACCATGGGCTTGGGTCCATTTTTCAGCTTCATTCATCATTTGTTCCACTTCTGTACGATCTGCAACCTTATAGCGCATTTTATTTCTCGTCATCTCAGAAGCCCGCTTAAAGGATAAGGTATGCACAGTTAATGATTCCGGCATCAGTTTCTCCGTTTCATCCAGACTGTTCTTCAGTTCATGGACACCTTCACCCGGAAGTCCGATAATTAAATCCATATTCACATTATTCATACCGGCATCTTTTGCCATCTTATATTTTTGGATTGTTTCCTCTACTGTATGATGTCGCCCAATTGCCTTCAATGTTTCTTGTGTATAGGTCTGTGGATTAATGCTGATCCGGTCAATATTCCATTTCTTAAGAACCTGTAACTTTTCCGGTGTAATGGTATCCGGCCGGCCTGCTTCCACCGTGATTTCCCGCACTTTTGATACATCAGGGAATGATTCATATAACTCTTCATATAGCATGTCCATCTCTTCAGCTGAAATACTTGTCGGTGTCCCACCGCCAAAGTAGATGGTTGTAATTTTTACTTTATTGTCCTTCAGCCATTTACCGATTTCTCTCATTTCATAATGAAGTCCTCCGAGGAATGAGGTCACATTTCCCTGACGTCCATTAATGGCATAGGCAGGGAACGTACAATATGCACATTTAGTAGGGCAGAAGGGAATCCCAATATAAATGCTCACTTCCCTCTTCAAATCATATAAATCAGGAATGACTTCTAATTGGCGGGCAGCTATTTCTTCCAATAAATCCAATTTTTCACCTGAGATAGAATAAGAATCACTCAACTGCCTTTTTGCAACCGATGCATCAATATTTTCCTTTACATATTGATGCCATAATTTAGTCGGACGAATACCGGTTAATAATCCCCATTTCTGAATCACTCCTGTATATTGCTCAAGAACCTTTAAAAAAACATATGAAAACGAATGCTTTCTTTGTTTAAAAATTGCCTTTTCATCTGCTGAGTCCGTGACATTCCTATTAAATGTGGATTCGTATACATTATTGTGAAGAGAATCCTTTAATATTGCATCCGTATATAATGTATGATCGATTATTTCTTGGTTTAAAGTAATCGTTAAATCTGAAGGTGTTTCATCATTCGTAAGCAGTGTTGCTTCTTCAAAAAATAAGTCTGCAATCAAAGACAGAGGTCGATACAGCCTTTCATCTTCAATGCCATTTATTAAAATACGCATGCCTATCCCCTTTTCAAAAATTCAATCCATCTCAGTTTACTGAACATGTTGTAAGTGGTCAATCCTGAATAAATCTTCTTCCTTATCATAACTATTTAGGTTAACTGATATTCAGTTTTGGATGGTTCTTCAAAAGCAAAAAGGATAGCCGGTGCAGCTATCCCTATCCGTTTGGTATATTATCCATTATAAACCATACATTAATCAATCTTGATATTCATCTTTTTTAAGAAACCAATGGGATGCTGTCTTCTAAATACCTCTTTAATCAGGTAGGCCACGCCCAGTTCATCATTGCTACGGGTGATCCATTTCGCTGAACGCTTAACATCGACATCAGCATTTGCTACAGCTACTCCTAGTCCAGCTCTTCGTACCAGTTCAGATTCATCCAAATCACAGCCAATTAAAACTACTTCACTTGCTGATATGCCTCTGCTTTTTAACAAGTAGTTGAATGCTTTCTCTTTCGTAGCCTGTACCGGCAAAATTACTAGCTTATTCGACTGATCCTCCTGTATCGTTACGTTATCAAACATTGCTTCAATACCGGCTTTCGCATCTGCTCTATCCTGTTTTGTATCCAAATAGATATCAACTTGCAGCGGAGACAATGGATGACTGTGTAAATACTCTTCCAGAGAGTCTACAAATTGTTGTGCATATATAGCGGTTTCTCCCGGAGTCCATTTGATTCTTGTAAAGAGTGGTGTGGGCATATCTACTCGATTTCCAATTGTTAAATCCTCATGTATCAAACGAATATGTCCGCCTAATTTTTCCAAAAAGCGCACAATATCAAGGGTTGTATTTTCCGATATTCGTTTAACAAAAATAGGATTTTTGAGATTTTCCAGAATGAATCCACCCTGATGTGAAATGATATGCGGATTACACTTGAGAGCTTTTCCTGTTCGTTGTGCATAGTCATAATTACTCGAGCTTAATAAGGCCACTTCTACTCCCTTTTTAGCTACATATTCTATCGATTCTCTTGTAAGAGTATGGAGTTTTCCATTTGAAGATAATAGTGCACCATCCATGTTAATCATTAACATTTTGTATACCATGATGTTCAATCCACCTTTCATGATGCCCATATACATTCTGTATGCGGTTTTTGGCAGATTTATAACTTTTTTATAAAGAAAAAAGAACCGCTTTAGCTTATGAACTTAGTCCCTCACTAGTTTGCAGTGGAGAATGTTCATGCGCTAAACGGTTCTTTATATGTTTAGGATTGTGTTCCGTACAAATCTTCCAATGGTTTTGTGATAATACGATTTAAATCTGTAAGAATCACACTCATTTTTTGTTCTGCTTCCATTAATTTAGAGATAGCTTCATGCTGTTGCACAAGCGCTACTGTTTTTTGAGCCTGCATTACCTCTTCTTCTGTAATTTCCTGACCCATCATTTGTTTTTGCTGAAGATTCATTTGTATGTCTCTGAAATTATTAAACATCGTTCTTGCTTCTTCATCAGACATTATAGCATTGTACATATTCTTTAATTCTGTATACTCCGCACTTTCACGTATGCCTTTTTCTACTGAATAAGCTAAATCATATAAGTTAACTGCCATGATATACCTCCTGTTTTCTTTTACACTGAAGTCTTCCTTACTATACCATTATCAAAAACATTATACATCCATTGTATGTTCTGCAGAACGATTTTAATTCATGATAATCATAAAGATTCCTTGGAAAACCCCAATCAATCCGCCCAATAAAGCTCCTAAATACGTAATCATTTTCAATTCGCTTTTTGTGATAGACAGCACCATTTCTTCCAGACGTTCCACTGGAAACGAAGCAACCTGATCACGGACAATTTCCTGTAATTTCAATTTTTCCATGATAATTGGTACTTTCTTAACCAGAAGAGTCGCAAGTGCATCAATTAAATTTGGCAGCAATCTCCCTTTAACAGTCTCATTCCATTCACCAGTTAATTGAAGGAGTGTCAGATTAGATAAATCAATCTTTTTATAACCAGTTGAGATTCCTTTATGAAGCAAGCTTTTCATTTCATCCAATGTATAAAATTGTTCTACTTCTGAGATTTGCTTTTGTTTTATTTTATGCCACTCATTAAGCAGGATTTGCGTTAGCGTATCCTTAGTGCCTGGATTTGAGAGGAATTTAATAATCTCTGGCTGAAGTTTTTCTCCCATATTCACATTACCTAACAGCATCTGTATAATTCCGCCGAGTTTTCCACGTTCTTTCATGAAGTCATCAGCCATTTTTTGAAGCCTTTCCTTACCTTGATTACTTGCAAAAAAAGCAATCGCTTTATCCAATATATATTTGGAGGTATCCGGTATTTTATGTTCTATTTTTCCCTCTACACTTACTGGAATAAAGGTAGCTAAAGATTTATGCTGATTTTGGCTGTACCAATCTTCTAACCAATCAAATGACTGAACTTCCAGTCTTTTTATGATTGTATCCGGAATATCAGCCATCCCTACTTTTTCAAGCGCCTCCTCTATAGAGATATCAGAAAAAATGGTCTTATCCAGCATATTTTCACCAATTCTCTTAGCCTCTACTTTGACGGCTCCAGTAAGCAATTTATTTTTAATACTCTCAGGAGTGATTAAGTGTTCAACAACCATTTTCCCCATTTGATCTGCCAATTCATCCCGTCTTTTCGGTATTAATCCGGGGGTAAATGGCAAACGTTTTCCAAAAATATAAATAGCCTCATATGGGTGGAATAGCATTTTAATAGCCAAGGCATTAGTAATCCCGCCAATAAGGGCACCCACCACTACCACAGTGACGATTGTTATAACGATATTCATACAGTAGCTCCTTTTTAACTTCCTTTGTGTAATGATTAGTTTAGACTTCTTACTTGTTAAAATGCAACCTTCAAAACCTGGTTTCAACTTATATTATATCGTTCTTTTATTCATAAGGTATTAATAAATATGAATCGTGTATTTAAAACGGTATAATAATTATTATTTCTATCAATTTAGAATTTGAGGTGTATCTATGATTAGTCATTTTGATTGGAAATCATTATATGAAACAGAAAAAATACCTGGTTGGAAGTTTTCCTTTTACTATGAAAAAAAAAGGTGTAAAGGAATTTACCATAAAGACGGTTCCATTACCTGGGTTAACACCATCATCGAGGACGAAACGAAGAGAGAATTAGAATCCCGAGTACACGAATTAATGCTTTATCATATATATGATAATCAATAGACTATGATATAGGATATATGGAGGATTATTATGAACACTGACTTACTTAAACTCTTTCCCGACGCAATCCGTGTTCCAAATCCACTGGAGGATCCGTCTTATTATTGGTATATAGAAAATCCGAATGAATATATTGGTATTCCCAAATGGTCTGTAACGTCTGATCAAATAGCCATATTAAATGCTTTTATGAAGCCTTTTTTTCTTCATACTGAAAAGTTGAATAAATCAGCCCAGCAAGTTCAGTGGCATAGCCTTTTATATCAGCAAGACTCTGAACCATTACATAAAATAGATGATAGCTCTTACCGATTTATCCATTATCAGCTGCCAAACAGTGATATCAATATTGCAGACTTTTCCGACGCTATAAATGGTTTCTTTCATGCCCCCGTTATATGTTGGAAAGACCCCTATAGCGGCGTCATCATCGAGAATACCAAATCAGTCATGCTTACAAATCAAGATTTCAACGCTATCATTCATACTCTTGAGAGTGATTTATATGCATATATCCGCTTATTTATCGGAAATAATTATCCTCTTACCGAGGACATAATGACAAATTTCGATTCCGAAGATACATGTTTTAAAACAATATGTCTCTATAATACAAAAGACAAAGTCATCACGTTTTCTTCCGCATTTCTAAACCTTTTATTAATAGGTAAAAATCAAGCTTTATGTATTACGCTTGCTAAAAATCTGCTCGGCACGTTAGAAAATGAAAAAGATTTGCTCCGTACTATTAAAATTTACATTGAGGCCAACGCTAATGCGACCGTTGCCGCCAAACAGCTATTTCTCCATCGAAACAGTCTGAATTATCGGCTTGCTAAATTTTATGAAATCACTAATCTGGATGTCCGCAAATTTGAAGATAGCTTATGTGCCTATCTGGCCATCCGCTTACTGGAGCAAACAAATTATCATTAAGTGCAACCCGCCCATGTCCTAATCGATTTATTTGTGCAACATGAACATATATTTTTAACTATTAGACTAGTAAAATAAATTGTGAAAAGGGTTTCATTATTAAATGGTTTTTTAAGGAGGACATTATAAAGATGGCTGAGCTAAAATTAGAACATATTTATAAAGTTTATGACAATAAAGTAACTGCAGTTACCGATTTCAATTTACACATACAGGACAAAGAGTTTATCGTGTTCGTAGGCCCTTCTGGATGTGGTAAATCCACGACCTTACGTATGATCGCCGGATTAGAGGAAATATCTAAAGGTGATTTTTATATTGATGATAAACGAGTAAATGATGTACCGCCAAAAGACCGTGATATTGCAATGGTTTTCCAGAACTATGCTCTGTATCCACATATGAGTGTGTATGATAATATGGCTTTTGGATTAAAGCTACGTAAATTTGATAAAGCTGAAATCGATCGCCGTGTGAAGGATGCTGCGCGTATTCTTGGACTTGAAGAATATTTAAATCGTAAACCAAAAGCCCTATCCGGTGGTCAACGTCAACGTGTTGCATTGGGCCGTGCCATTGTTCGTGATGCTAAAGTATTCCTTATGGATGAACCTTTGTCAAATCTTGATGCTAAATTGCGTGTACAAATGCGCGCCGAGATTGCTAAGCTCCACCAAAGATTGAATACTACTACCATTTATGTGACGCATGACCAAACTGAAGCAATGACGATGGCTACTCGCCTTGTTGTTATGAAAGATGGCTTAATTCATCAAGTTGGTGCACCTAAAGATGTTTACGAAAAACCCGAGAACATCTTTGTAGGTGGATTTATCGGATCTCCTGCTATGAACTTTCTTTCTGGTTCTTTAGAAGATGGCTATTTTGTAACTGGCAGTACACGCATTGCTGTTCCTGAAGGTAAATTAAGCTATCTTCGTCAAAAAGGCTATATAGGCAAAGAAGTAGTACTTGGTATTCGTCCAGAGGATATTAATGATGAACCTATATTCATAGATGCTTCTCCAGGTTCAACAGTTACCTGCCAAATTGAAGTAGCAGAACTCATGGGTGCTGAAACAATGCTCTATACACAAATTGAAGGCCAATCCATCGTAGCACGCATTGATTCCCGTACTGATATCAAACCAATGGATACCTTGAAATTAGGACTTGATATGAACAAAGCTCACTTCTTTGATAAAGACACTGAGGTTAGAATTCGCCCTTAATATTTGAGTTAAATGAAGCCAATTTCCTTTATGGATTTGGCTTTTTTGTTTCTTTTCAGATACGGTACTGCCCTTTCCTTTTTACCAGACCTCTAAAAAGACCCTAAATATCCATTTCATGAATCGATATTACTTTATCTTTTCCACATTGGCTGCAAGACAAAAGATGTCTGCATATAGACTGGTTCACCGATTGAGGGTCACCATCTATTTCCTTCTGTATATCCGTTTCCAGATATGCACTGTAATCATCGTAGTAATCCATAACCTTTCCAAAATCATCCATATTATTATGACATGCTATACATGGATATACGATGGAGGTTAGACCATTGCATAAAGGACATTCCATACAACCCGCCCCTAACTTCGTCTTTCCATTAGCGTTTCACTTAATCAGATTTTTTATGTTTATCTAGGTCAATTAATATTTACCTGTTTACACAATGTCAGTCCCCCAATTTTTTCTAATTATATCTGTGTATAAATTAAAATGAACCTTTCCATACTAGCTACTAGAAAGACGAAAACTTATAACCTTGGGTCAAGCCGTTAAAGGGCTTTGGGGATTCCACACGATAATCTCCTACTAGTCGGTTCAAATCCGACTGACCCAACCAAACTAAAATTAATTTTTATGGAGGAGCTTATACATGAATCAAAATAGATCAAACAGCAATTCATCTAATGAATTGGTTGCTCCAGGAGCAGCAGAAGCAATCAATCAAATGAAATACGAAATTTCTAACGAATTCGGGGTACAACTGGGTGCTGATACAACAGCGCGTGCGAACGGATCTGTTGGAGGAGAAATTACCAAAAGACTGGTTCGTATGGGCGAACAACAAATCAGCGGTAAATCTCAATCTTAATTAAAACTTCATAATTTAATGGACAAAACCCCCTTCCGTATATTCCGGAAGGGGGTTACTTTTCGTTATTTAAGATTTCTGTTTGACCATATCTTTCGGATTCACCCATTGATCAAATTCATCCGATGTTAAATAACCTGATTTTAAGGCTGCTTCTTTTAATGTACTATTATCTTTAAAAGCAAGCTTGGCAATTTCAGCTGCTTTCTCATATCCAATATGCGGATTCAATGCTGTTACGAGCATAAGTGAGGATTCTACATTCTTTTGAATACTTTTTATATTCGCCTCAAGTCCTACCAAGCAATTAACCCTGAAAGATTTAAGAGCATCTGACAATAATCTGGCTGATTGCAGGAAGTTATACGCAATGACAGGTTTGAACACATTCAATTCAAAATTACCCTGGCTGGCTGCAAATCCAATAGCTGCATCATTTCCAAATACTTGTACTGCAACCATTGTTAAAGCTTCACTTTGTGTCGGGTTTACCTTACCAGGCATAATAGAGCTTCCAGGTTCATTGGCCGGGATCGTAAGCTCTCCAATTCCACTGCGAGGGCCGCTTGCCAACCAGCGAATATCATTGGCAACCTTCATGGCATCCATAGCCAGTGCTTTTAATGCCCCGTGTGCATAAACGATTTCATCATGGCTGGTTAGTGCATGAAATTTATTTGGTGAAGAACTGAAGCTATAGCCAGTCTGTTCAGAAAGATAACCCGCTGTTTTATCGCCAAATTCCATATGTGCATTAATACCCGTTCCAACAGCTGTACCACCGATCGCCAGGCTCAGTAATTTCTCTGAGCTTTCTCTAATCATCTGTTCAGAACGTTCAAAGCTATATCTCCAACCGCTTATTTCCTGGCCAAGTGTTAATGGAGTAGCATCCTGCAAATGGGTACGTCCAATCTTAACAATGTCCATGAATTCCTGTTCTTTTTCTTGAAGCACTTTTATAAAAGCAGTTATTTCAGGTAGTACATTTTTATGAATTGCCTCATAGGCAGCAATATGCAGGGCAGTAGGATATGTATCATTAGAACTTTGCGACATATTTACATCATCATTTGGATGCAAGGTTGCTTCAGACCCATTTTCTTTCAACCATTCATTCCCTTTACGTGCCACCACTTCATTAATATTCATATTACTTTGAGTACCGGACCCAGTTTGCCATACTTTAAGAGGAAAATGATTATCTAAATTTCCTTCAATAATCTCATCACAAACATATGATATGGCATTCTTTTTTTCTTCAGCTAAATTACCTAATTCATAATTGGAATATGCCGCCGCTTTTTTCAGTTCTGCAAAGGCATATACAATCTCAATCGGCATTAATTCTTGTCCAATCTTAAAGTTATTACGGCTGCGTTCTGTTTGAGCTCCCCAATAACGATCAGCTGGAACACGTACTTCTCCCATTGTATCTTTTTCAATCCGATATTCCACCTTCATCATCCCCTATTTAAAATTATCTCACTATTAAGAACATACTCTCTATTATGGCAAACGGTCAAATGATAGCGCTTAAATTTTATTCTTAAAAGACTCCTGTATTCCAAAGCGCATGTCTAATAAAAAAACCAAAGTCATGACAATAGCTATACCAAGCGTGACAAACCCATCTATTATGTATACAATTATCAAGTTAAAACAGATAATTAACCTCTTATCTACATAAATAGAAAATAAAAATATCTCATGTTGAAAACTATACCGAGATTATTCCAGTTCACCATAATATCCCCACACTATCTATTTTTTGTTTAACTGATATAGCATCGGGTAAATAGTATATATATCCTTCATAAACACAGATGAAAAGGTGAGATAAATGGAAAAATATGAAATGGGTTCTACTGAACTTTCTATTGACAAACAAATTACACTACCACAATTAATGTGTATTGCACAATATGCCAAAAACTATGATGGATCAATAAATCTGGAGAAAAATGGCCAGGAAATTGATGTTAGAAATATTTCTTCATTAACAGCATTTTTCTTAACATTAGGTCAAGATGCTCATATCAAGGTTCTTGTTAAAGGGGAAAATGCACAAGCTGCAATCGATCATATCGAAAATATCTGTCTGGAAGAGAGTACTGAGTTAACTCCATCAATGTCTTAATCCAAAATACAGAAAAGCACATTTGAAACCGTAACATTTACGATTTCAAATGTGCTTTTTTCATTTTCACTTAACTGATAATCCGGATCCATATTTTATCTGAGGAACATCCCACGCTTAATTCTTCCAGCGATTGAGCCAATCCTCAAAACTCTTATTGATTTTTTCCTTTTGCTCAATCCAATAGTTTTTAAAACGATTCTTTTCTGCTTCCTTCTCCATATCATTAATGGTTGGGACATCAAAAGTTTCACGTTCCATATTTTGCAATGCACCTGTCATAATTTCTTTAAAAACAATATTTGCACCTCTTGTTTTATCTTTTAAAAGATACTGATTAACTGTCGTTCTGTCATATCCCATCCACACTGCACCAACGAGGTTAGGAGAATAGCCGACAAACCATTCATCTTTTACCGCATTTTGCGCTGACACTCCATTTACCTGAGTTGAACCTGTTTTACCGGCTATATCTCTATTCTGTACTTTTGCATTTGTTCCGGTTCCATCTTCATGCTCTACGACACCCTTAAGCATCGCTGTCATATTTTCTGCTACTTCTTTTGTCGTAACCTTTGTTTCTTTTCCTTTAAATTCATCTACTTCTTGTCCATTGGCATCTTCAATCTTTTGGATAAGATGCGATTCCTGACGTATTCCTTCATTTGCAAAAACAGAATAAGCAGAGGCGATTTCTAAAGGAGATACACCTTCATGTAAACCTCCTAAAGCCAGACCAAGATTTCGATCCTCCTTTTTTAACTTAATGCCAAACTTCTCTGCATAATCTATTCCAGTTTGAATACCTATTTCATTTAAAAGCCAAACAGCAGGGATATTTTTAGATTTATAGACAGCCTCAAACATAGGGATCTCCCCCTCATACTGGTCATTATAATTCTTTGGGTTATAATCTCCGGCAAATTTCATTTCCTCATCTATAATTAAATCTGCGGGTTTATATCCCTTTTCAAGAGCAGGCGCATATACCGCAAGCGGCTTCATAACTGAACCTGGCTGGGCCTTTAATTGGGTTGCCCTGTTGTATCCAAGAAAAACATGCTCCCCTCTTCCCCCCACCAGTGCCCTCACGCCCCCTGTCTTGGGATCAAGTAAAACTGCACCGCTCTGCACAAGCTCATTTGTATTTGAACCTTTGGCGAATAAATCATCTTGTTGATAGACCTTTTCGATCGCTCCCTGCATACTTGTATCTAATTCAGTATAGATTTTGTACCCGCCCGTTAATAACTCATCCTGGACAATTCCATATTCTTTACTGGCTTCCGCAATCACTTGGTCTACATAGTATGGATACATGCCTTTTAACGGGTCGCTTAATTCTGTCAATTTAATTTCAGTTTTAACTGCTGATTCTCTTTCTTCATCCGTAATAAAACCGCTATTTTTCATTTGCTTGAGCACGACCTTCTGTCTGTTTTTAGCGGCATCATAATTTTTATATGGATCTAAAGAAGAGGGTGCGTGTATTAAACCGGCCAGCAAAGCAGCCTCTGATAAATTAATTTTTTCAACTTCTTTACCAAAATATACTTTGCTGGCATTCTGAATTCCCCAGGCTCCATGACCAAAATAAATTTGATTTAAATACATTTCCATGATTTCATCTTTTGTGTATTCACGTTCAATCTGGCTGGCAATTGCAACTTCTTTTAGCTTTCTTTTTAACGTTTGTTCAGGAGTTAGCAACGTTATTTTTGCCAGTTGCTGCGTAATGGTACTTCCACCCTGTACGACTGAGCCTGCTGTGAAATTTTTGTATGCAGCCCGAATAATTCCTTTATAATCAATCCCAGTGTGTTCATAAAAACGTCGGTCTTCTATCGAAATCACTGCATCAATAACATGTTGCGGAATTTTATCGATTGAAACACCTTCCGTTTTATTTGCTGAAATTTTACTTGCCTCTTCTCCATTCATGTCATAAATAATAGTTGGCTGCATAAGTTCAGTTTTTAAATGAGACAAATCTACTTCCTGATTAAAAAGTATATAAAAAAATACACTTATGATAAGACCTACAAAAGATATTCCAAGCAGAAGAATCTGTAATAGACGAGAATGGTCGAATATACCCAGTGCTTTTTTAAAATACTTTTGACGCATCCTTATTTCCCTCCACTTATAATCAATTAAATTTATATGTATTTTTACATATTATACACAAAAAATAAAAAAACAACTGATAGACAGTTGTTTACCTTCACTCTATTTTCATTTAATAAACTCATTATTCGAGGCTTCAATTTCCTTATGCAATATCTCCATATACATATAAACAATTTGCTTTACTTTAACATCTGCTCCCAAAACATCCAAATGAGTTAAGCATTTTTTTATAATAGGGTGAATACCTTGGGGTTGTTTATCTTTGAACATCCACATCACCTCTTTTTTCTATAACACAAGAATACAGGAAATTTACCGGTATGACCACTGGTCTTTTGTCATATTTATCTAATTATCGATTAGTTTAGAGATATCGTACAATATAATCGTTTTCTCCAGCAAATTAAGTAAAATCAGGTCATTTGATACTTTACACTTATTGCTACAGAACAGCATCTTATAGGCAGATTGATACAGAGATACATGTAATATGTTTCCATCCATCTGATTTAGGATAAATAATAAAGGAGAGAAAAAAATGGAAGGGACTGAATCTATATGTTCAAACATATATTAGTGGCGTTTGATGGCTCAGATTCGGCAAAATTAGGTTTATCAATGGGACTAGATCTTTGTAAGAGTAATGAAAACTCATTGTTGTCAGTTGTATATGTTTATGAGGAAACTAATGAGGCCTCTATTCCAGATGAAACATTTGTCACTTCCAGCAATGCACCATTCTATGCAGACTCCAGCCAGGGTCAAACCATCTTATCAGAAAAGAGTCATCTAATAAACAACAGCACATCTACGAGTACTCAGCTTGAGGAAATTGAAAGATATGTAAACAGTCTTGAAGATAATAATTTGATTCATTCACATTTTGTTGTACTCGAAGGGGACACGGATGATATGATTCTCCAATACGCAGAGAAAGAAGGTGCCGATTTAATTATTGTCGGCAACAGCAGCAGTTCCGGCCTTCGTAAATTATTCCTTGGAAGTATTTCCGAAAAAATTATAAGTAATTCCAATTGCCCTGTTTTAGTCGCTAAATAAAGACTAAATGTACCTGATCCTACTAATATGACCTCCTGCTTTTCTGCAAAGAAACAGGAGGTCATCCATTTGCCTTCTCAAATCGAAAACTCCTTAAATTAAAAGAGACATTCCAGGAAAACTTCATTCATATGTACCGCAGGAATCTCTCTTATTCCAAACATTATGATTGCAGAACTTTATTGACTAATTCTTTAAATTTACTATGGACATCGTTTTCATTTAATGAGCTATAAATCCGGTATTGATCCTCGTCCAGAATCCGGTAGTGTTCACTTATCATATTTTGCTGCAGAACATACCCTCCTTCAAGCAGAATATCTTTCCACCATACCTTGCCGCCAAGCATTTTTTCTTTTCTGTAATCAATTCTTTCTCTTGAAACCGTTTCAATAACTTCGAGTGGATCCCCGCCAAATAATGTCTGCACAGTTAAGGTTTCACGAAACAATGAAACGACAGCCACAACAGTTGTCCAGCTTGCTTCATTGCGTTCCTTTTCGATCTGCACCAATGTTTTTTTGGAAATTCCTATTATTTCAGCCATCTTGTCTTGTGTATAATCAACCTCCACACGGATTAATCTCATACGTTCAGATATTAGACGAATAATCTCATCCTTACTCATAAACATCCCTCTTCCCATCTATAAATTAATATTTTATACTCTCCACAATCAATGTTCACTACTACTATTATAATAGAAATAAATGGAAAAGAGGTACTATAATGTATATATTTACTAATTTTTTTATATTCCCTTGTTCTTCTTCCTAAAAACCTACTTAGAATAAAAGTAAAGGTCAAAAGAACCAGTCTATACTAAAAATAATAATTCATTAAGAATAGAGAAATAGTACACAGTAGGTATAAGCGAAACACAAAAAGGCTCTCAATGATGTTGAGAGTCCAGATATAGTGATTTATTCATTTAAGAATGATGTGCGGGCTTTCTGAGGATGACTCGCGGTGCGGCAGCAAATAAAAGCATCATAATAAATCCGCTAACAATCACACTTGGCAACATGTAGGATAAATTATACAGTAACGAAAATACAGCGACCGATTGGCCATCGGCCGAACCAGAACCAAAGAACACGATTCCGGCAATAAAATGAGCGATAAAACGCAGAGTACTACCGAGTAAGATTCCCATTAGGACCATACCAGAAGTTTTCAAGTCCTTCTTTCTAATTCCTTCTCTTTCAACATACTTAAACACAAGTCCTGCTAAGCCAACTACCGTATAGGCAACAATATAATCAAGGAGCCCTTGAATAGGGTGCATGATATAAGCAGTTCCTGATAATATTTGCAATAGACCAAGCAGTAATCCTGTTGTTACGCCCCCTTTGACACCCCAGCGATACGCCATTAAAAAAACAGGTACCATAGCAATTGACACGCTTCCTCCCTGCGGCCATAAACTGAAAGACAGAACACCGGCCAATAAATCAAAGATAAATGCCAAAGCAGAAAAAACAGAAATCTCCACCATAAATAATAATCGGTTGTTTCTCATTGTACTTCCCCTTTCTATCAAGAGTTTTGAATAGTCATCTCAAGTCTTGATCGGGCATAAACAAAATACAAAAAAGCAATGCGCGCACAAAATGGCTCGCATTGCTTACATTTACATTCATTCAGCCACATTCCTACGCTAGTGTTAACTAACAGGTTCAAAGGGTCAGAACTCATTCGTTCACTCTCAGCCACTGGCTCCCCTTGTGGAATACTATTCATTTCTTACATCGTACTAATTTTGCCATCTATAAGCAAGCATTTACTTTTCAAAACTAAACTAATTAGGCAGTCATTTCTTCTACTTCTATTTCTGATGCTTCATTTTCCCTTTCTTCGCGTTTCTTTTCAGATTCAGCAATGATAAGAGCACAAGATGCATCTCCTGTGATATTAACTGCTGTTCTAGTCATATCAAGTAAACGATCAATACCCAAGATCAATCCTACACCTTCAACTGGAAGGCCAACCTGTCCAAGAACCATGGTCAGCATGATTAATCCCACACCTGGTACTCCCGCTGTTCCAATACTTGCAAGAACAGCTGTTAATATTACGGTAATTAATTGCGTCATCGTAAGTTCCACGCCATAGGCTTGGGCAATAAATACAGTGGCAACCCCTTGCATGATAGCTGTTCCATCCATATTAATGGTAGCACCAAGTGGCTGTACAAAACTGCTGATGCTTTTTGGTACTTTCAACTCTTTTTGTGTAAGCTCCATAGCTACCGGCAAAGTTGCACTGCTCGATGAAGTACTAAAACCTACTGTCATAGCTGGGAAAAACTTCTTGAAAAATTCAATTGGATTACGTCTCGCAAATATTGTAATGGCTCCCCCATATGTGAAAATGGTATGAATCAGCAATGCCAATAGAACGACGATCATATAAAGACCCATATTTTTAATAGCTGGGAGACCCTGATTGCCAATAGCAGTTGCTATCAAGGCAAAAGTCGCATACGGTGCTGCTTTCATAATAAGGTTAACTAAATACATCAGTACCTCATTACCTTGCTCCAAGAGGTTAATAATACCCTTTGTTTTCTCACCAAGAGCCGTAATGGCAATCCCAAAGAAAATAGACATTACAATTACTTGGAGCATATTTCCTTCAGCCATCGCCTGAATTGGATTCTTTGGAATGATATTAATGAGAGTTTCAGAAAAAGAGGGGGCTGTAGTGGCTGTATATTCAGCCGAGGCAATATCAAAATTACCTCCATTCCCTGGTTTAATGACTAAGGCAAGGAATATACCAATTGTGATGGCAAATGCAGTTGTAGACAGGAAATAAAGAATTGTTTTACCACCAATCCTGCCGAGTTTTTTAGGATCACCCAAACCTGCTGTACCCAAAGTGATTGAAATGAGTACAATCGGGACTACTAACATTGTGATGGCATTAATAAACAGATTGCCAATTGGTGAAAATGCTACAGTATTTAAGATTTCAAATAATTGAGGTGAAAAAATATTAAGAGCTAATCCTACAATCGCACCAATAAATAATCCTAATATAATTCTAATTGTAAGGTTCATAGATGCCCTCCTTCAATTTTTTATATTATCAATTTAATAATCCTCCCTAATAAGGAGGATTTATCAAAAGTACATCTAACTAATCAGATGCATTTTTTATTATTATAATATAATAATAGTAGATTATTCCTAAGATGACAATGGAAAGAATTACAGGAGGGATTTATGGTGTTACTGAGTCTTAATTTGAGCTAAATTGGAATCTAAAAACGATGTAGGAAATAATAATAAGTATCGTATTTCATGGGATATTTTTTCTTAGTTCTCTTTATATATATATAACGAACATTTTCCATTTTCAATAACTCATCCAATAAAAAAAGACGCAATATATACGTCTTTTCGGAAAACAGCTTGCCGTTTATCAAGTTATATATATTATAATTAATGATTTTTTAAATCTACTTGCTTCTTGTACTCTGATGTATTTTCAGCCATTATTTCATTACCCAGAACAAAGGGACCTGAAATAAACACATTCGTAAATATTTCATTACGCGATTTTGTCTTTTCAATGATTACTCCCTGCACTTTGAATTTAGATACGATATCCACCCACACAGTCTCCACCTCTATTTTATACTAATCGATACACATATACCCATGCCGTCAACCCTCAAACCTGAATATGAGCATTTTATTTGACATATACAAATAAATATATTTCATATCGAAAGTATATGTATATAGCACTATATTTATGTTATTTATGAAAATAATTCCACTCTTTAAATTTTACTAAATTACTGAAAAAAAGATAGTCCCATTTTTCATTTTGGAGAAAATACAAGTAACGAATAAATTGGGATTAAAAACAAATGCTATTCATTTGAATATTTAATATAATGGTTAGTAATAACTCTTTTTCCAATACTTCTCTTATTAATCAAGGGGTGATTTACATGGGAAGTTGATGGCCAAATACATTCATATTATCGATATTATAAATTTAACCGATTGAGCTAAAACACCAGCTAATTACTACAGGAGGTGACTCCTTGACCGCCATAAACGGTTAAAGGAAATTTATTGGACATATGGAATTTGGTTTTTATAGCCATTTTGATTGCATTAACCGCTTTTTTTGTTGCATCGGAGTTCGCAATTGTTAAAATTCGATCTTCACGGATAGATCAATTACTGGAAGAAGGAAATCAAAGGGCAATTAGTACAAAAAAGATCATTACTAATCTGGATGAATACTTGTCTGCCTGTCAGCTCGGAATAACAGTTACAGCACTTGCACTTGGCTGGATAGGTGAAGATACATTTGCCTCTATCATATCTCCGTTCATGTCAATATTGTCATTACCGGATACCGTTTCGAAAACCCTGACCATCACCCTGTCTTTCATGTTAATAACATTTATTCATGTAGTTATTGGTGAATTAGCACCAAAGACTATTGCCATTCAAAAAGCGGAAGCAATTGCTCTTCTTATCTCTAAGCCACTTATGACGTTCTACAAAATAATGTATCCATTTATTTGGGCGCTTAATGGTTCCGCCAGACTTACTGCAAAATTAGTCGGGGTCGAACCTGCATCGGAACATGAGATAGCACATACTGAAGAAGAACTGCAAATTATTCTTTCTGATAGCTTGAAGAGCGGCGAAATCAACCAATCTGAATTTAAATATGTAAATAATATATTTGAATTTGATAACCGAATCGCTAAAGAAATTATGGTACCACGAACAGAAATGATTTCCTTATCAAAAGATAACCTGGTAAAAGATTTTATTGATGTATTTCATGCAGAGAAATTCACCCGCTATCCGGTTATTGATGGGGATAAGGATCACATCATCGGATTAGTGAATGTAAAAGAAATACTGACAGATGTTGTCCAGCATAAACAGGTTACAACGGTTACTTTGGAACCCTATATCAGGCCTATCATCCGTGTTATCGATACATTTCCAATTCATGATTTATTAGTCAAGATGCAATCCGATCGCATCCACATGGCCGTATTAATGGATGAATACGGCGGAACTTCAGGATTGGTTACTATTGAAGATATTGTAGAAGAAATTGTCGGAGAAATCCGCGATGAATTCGATGCTGACGAAGTACCTGAGATTCGTAAAAATTCAGATGGTTCCTATATCATTGATTCAAAAGTATTACTGAGTGAAATCAATGACTTACTTGGCACTGATTTAGACGATACCGATATCGATACAATAGGCGGATGGGTGCTAACTGAAAATTATGATGCTAAGCTGGGGGATACTGTCGATCTTGGGAGCTTCGAAGTTACCATCATTGATATGGAAGACCATCATATACGCTATGTTGAAATCAAAAAAAAGGTTAGCGAGTTTCAGCTTTTAGAAGCCTCGCATAAAAGTATCGTCAAGAACGATAACGTACTGTTCTCCTAAACACAAATGAACCATTTTTTAAATACTGGACTGTACCTTCAATTAGGATAAAATTACTTAATTGGAGATGCAGTCTTTTTAATTTATGTCATCTATCTCAAGACCGCTACAATAACCTGCAATCATTTAAACAATAATGTACTTTTTTAGGTAATAAAAAAGCAGAACCCCTATCAGGTTCTGCTCTATAGTCATTCGGTTAGTACGGTTGTTTTTGTCTTATACAATTTATAAAGCCTTATAATATTTTGGGAAATCGTTTTTACAACAGCATAGGTTGGGACGGCCAATATCATCCCCATTATGCCTGCTAAACTTCCGGCAACCAATAAGATCATGATTATGGTCAGCGGATGAATATTAAGTGATTTCCCAATAATTAGTGGAGATATTAAATTTCCATCTAATTGTTGAACAACTAAAATCACCACAATAACAAAAATAGCTGTTAAAGGAGACTGAAATAAACCGACAACCACTGCAGGTGCAGCACCAATAAATGGACCTACATATGGAATGATATTAGTAACAGCAAGTACCAACCCCAGTGTCAGGGCATATGGTAAATCCAAAATTAAGAAACCGATAAAACAACTGGCACCAACAAAAATACAGACAACAATTTGTCCCTGTATATAACTTGCTAATGTCTCAGAAGTTTCGTGAATGATAACCATACCTTCTTTTCTAAAAGAAGCTGGCAAAAATCTCATGATCGCATTTGGAAGCTTATTTCCATCCTTCAGCATATAAAAGAGGATGAACGGTACTGTTATGATAATTAATGTCAAATTCGTGATAAAGGAGAAAACGGCCGAGACTCCAGTCGTGATATTCTTTGTCACATTTGTTGTAAATTCAAGCAATCGGTCTTTTAGTTGGTCGATTTGCACAAAATCCTGTTGGATTACATACTTAACCAACGGGGAATCAGATGCGTCCTCAATAATTTTTATAATATCATCGATAAATTTTGGAGTATTGACGACTAAATCCGTTATTTGCTCTGAAACAACCGGTCCAACTGTTGCTCCTCCAAATATGAATAAACCAATCAGAGCTATGTATAGTATCAGTATTCCTATGATTTTTGGTATTTTACGCTTCACCATAAATTTTAAAAACGGATTTAACAAATAAAACAAAAACCCTGATATTAAGATTGGAAAAAAGAGCGTAGAAATGAAGATTCCAATTGGGTTAAATAAAAAAGAAATTTTTGTGCTAACAAAAATGACCAGCATGATCAATAGAATTTCCAATGTCCAAAAATGTAATTTTGATTTCAATTATATCCTCCTCTCCTTATATTCGTTTATTGACCATTATATCTCATTTATCAACCGAAAAAAACATTTCATAATCCAAGCAGACAAAATGGCAATCAGCAAGCTCTTGCTTGCGATACAAATAAGCCGGAACAGTTAAGCTCCGGCCTACTCTACAGCTAATTAGAATGCCCAGTTTCCGTTTCGAAAAATAGGTTCCATAGTTCCATCTGCCAATTCTCCATCAATATCCATTTCAGCTGATCCAATCATAAAGTCTACATGAGTAATACTGATGTTTACACCATTTTTAGCTAATTCTTCTTCATTCATCTCTTTGCCTCCTTCGAGACAAAAAGCATAGCCTGAGCCAATAGCTAAGTGATTGGAAGCATTCTCATCAAAGAGCGTATTATAAAATAATATATCCGTATCGGATATAGGAGATTGATGAGGTACTAATGCAACTTCCCCAAGGTAACGTGCTCCAACATCAGAATCAATAAGATTCCTAAGGACTTCTTCTCCTGTTTCAGCCTTTACATCCACTATTCTTCCTTTTTCAAACGTTAACGAAAAGTTATTAATGACATTGCCGCCATAGCTTAAAGGCTTCGTACTTGTAACCGTTCCATTTACACCTTCTTTATAAGGAACTGTGAAAACTTCCTCCGTTGGCATATTGGCCATAAATGGTACACCTTGGCTATTCACACTTCCTGCTCCGCACCACTCATGCTTATCGGATAGTTCAATCGTTAAATCCGTTCCAGGAGCTTTATAATGAAGAGCTTTATATTTTTTTGAATTTAAATAATCTGCTTTTGTTCGCAAGGTCTCATCATGCTCTTTCCACGCCGCGACTGGATCTTCACTATCAACGCGGACAGCTTTAAAGATAGCATCCCAAAGCAAATCGACACTGTTTTCTGACTCAGGGAAAATTTTATCTGCCCAATCCTTTCCGGCGGCAGCTGTTACACACCAGCTCACTTTATCAGATTGTGTGGCTTGTCTAAATTTATTTAATGCTGTCCCTGCTGCTTTTTGGAAGTTAGCAATTCGTTTTGGATCAATACCTTTTAGTAAATCAGGACTTTGAGAAGTAATAGATAAGAAGGCCCCTCCCTTTTCTACCAAAGTCTCACGTTGAGCTACAATCCATTCAGGAAATTCATTAAAGGCTTCATCGGGAGCCAATTCATATTTAATACGGCTAACTTCCTCATCCCCCCAATCCACATATACATGTTTGGCACCAGCTTCGTATGCATGTTTGACAACTTTTCGTGTTAAGGGTGCTGATTCTATTGAGGATGAAATAATTAATATTTGTTCATTTTGAATATTGACGCCAACTTTCACAATCAATTCTGCATATTTGTCTAATTTTTGCTCAAAATTCATTATTTCCAGCTCCTTTAAAACATCATTCCCATTCGTTACTATTTTACCACGGCCTTTTAAAAAGAACAGATGAAGAGATTTTCTCTTCCAAAAATTATAAAAACAGTAGACATTTCCTTATGTTCTTTTGCCAGTTCATCGAAAAAAATAGTGTCGTCGTACTTTTTCTGTATAATATCCTTCATCTTAATCATTACACTAAATCACCCGGCTATGGAGTGATTTAGTGTAATGATTATATTTTGTCTCGATTACCATTACTCTTCTAGAGATGTCTAACATCACTTTGTACTGCTGCCTTCTTCATCAGTAACAGGACTTTTCTTTGTCTCTTGCTTGATCATATGCAAGAAATTCTCCACTGTTTTTGCCAAGTATCTTTCTTTTGACCATATAACACCCACCGTGGATGTTAAATCTTGTTCTTCAAGCTGATAGCTATATAACTGGTGCATGTCATATGTCTTTACAACCGATTCCGGCACGACGGTGACCCCGAATCCTTGCTTTACTAATTCGAGTAATAGCTTGATGTCTGAGCATTCACTCTTTACAACAGGCTTTATGTGCAGTCGCGAAAATTCACTGACGATCATTTTATAGATTCCCAGTCCTTCATTGCTTGGCAGAATCAATGGTTTCTTACTAATACTCTTTAATGAAACAATCGGGTTGGGACCCTCTATTTTTTTATCCGTCAAATAAACAAATGGCTCCGTTTTAATGGGCAATATATTCACTTCATGAGATTCAATTGGAAAAATTACATATCCAATGTCAAGTAGCCCGTCCTTAATCATTTTTGTCAGTTCCACAGAATTACCTTGATAAATGGTGTAATAAACATTGGGATATTTTTGATGAAAGTCATTCAGATAACCAGCCAATTGATGATCAGAAAAGGTGTTTACTCCTATGCGGAGATTACCGCTTAATCCCTCCACCATTTCTTTCGTTTCCGTTATCATTTCTTCAAACACTCGGATGATATCTACAGCTTTTTGATAGAGTGAGACTCCAGTCTGAGTTAATTCAAGCGTGTTTCCTTTCCTATTAAAAAGGATTACTTCCAATTCTTCTTCCATCTTCTTCAGTTGTTGACTGAGGGGCGGTTGGGCCATATGCAATCGTTTTGCCGCTCTAGTAATTTGTTTTTCTTCCGCAATCGCCACAAAATAACGTAACTGCTTAATATCCATTTCCTTGCCCTCATTTCTACAGTTATATCAAAAAGATATACTCATAATACAAAATAAATATTTTTCATATACTTAGCACAATGATAGCATAGGAAGGTAGCTTTTTAAAAAGGAGAACGACACACGATGGAAAAATTATTTAAATTGGATGCTCACGGTACAACAATAAAACGTGAAATCCTCGCTGGCTTTATATCTTTTATCACCATTGTTTACATCATAATTGTCAATTCTAAAATCTTATCAGAAGCCGGTATTCCATATGACGCAGCTATGATTGGCACTATACTTACCTGCGTATTCGGCTGCATTATAATGGGACTGTGGAGCAATTCTCCCATCATTCTCGTCCCGGGAATGGGGATTAATGCGATGTTTACGTATACAATCGTAATCAATGGCGGCTATAGCTGGCAGGAAGCTCTTGGAATTGTTTTTCTTTCAGGCGTGTTTTTTATGCTCATTGCTTTTACGCCATTGGCTAAAAAAATTATTGATGCAATCCCGCATTCCTTAAAAGTAGGAATTACTGTTGGGATCGGAATTCTATTAATGTTTATCGGTTTCGAGCAAAGCGGAATTATCGTTTCCTCCCCTGAAACGATGGTTGCTCTTGGAGACTTAACAAATGCAGAAACCTTGTTAACCATTCTTGGTCTTATAATTACCTTTATTTTATTTACTCGTAATGTCCCAGGGAATCTTCTAATCAGTGTTGCTATCATTACCATTCTGGCCATTATCCTTGGAGTCGTAAACCTTGATGGATTTGAATGGACACAACCATCATTCAGTGCGTATAAAGAAGTTTTTGGAGCTATGTCATTTAACAATTTCTTCTCAGTTGGTTTTCTGTTAACTGCTTTTTCACTAGCAATGGTTGTAACCTTTGAAAATATTGGTTTGATTCATGCGCATAATGCATCTATCAAACAGCCTGAAAAAAATAATAAAGCTCTTAAGGCTAATGCTGTATCCGTCCTTACATGCGGAATATTCGGTTCAAGCCCTACTGTTGCCACTGTCGAAACAGCAGCTGGAATCACAGCAGGCGGACGAACAGGATTAACAGCTGTCACAACAGGTTTATTCTTTTTAGTTTCACTGTTTTTAATACCGGTTATAAAAATCATTCCGAATGCGGCTATATCCCCCATCTTAATTTTAATAGGGGCATTGATGATCCAAAATATTGCGGAAATTGATAATGACTTAACCGAGAGTTTTCCTGCTTTATTGGTCATTGTTTTAATACCATTGACATTCAGCATTGCAAATGGAATGGCTATTGGTTTCATCGCTTATCCATTGATCAAGTTATTTTTAGGTAAAAAACGCGAAGTTTCTGCTCCGCTTTATATTATCGCTCTATTATTCACACTCAATTTTGTCTTTCAATATACTTCAATTTAATGAATAAGCCGGACAGGCTATCCAAGCACCTGTCCGGCTTATTATTTCCTATTAAATATTGAATGAATGAATAATATAGGAAAGAAGGCCAGTTTACAAATAAGATGTAAACTGGCCTTCTTCTATTCAGGGAAGTATGGATTTAAATGTATGAGAACTTCTTCTACATGATCGAATTTTTTCATCAGAGCGTACTTTATCTCCCTGGAAAGATCATGACCTTCCTTAATCGTTTTATCCTGGTCGATTGAGATACGAATATCCATCATGATGTAATGGCCATGCTCCCGTGCCCTAATGCGATCAATCCGTCTGACTTCCTTAAAACTAAGGATGACGGATTCGAATTCCTTCATCATTTCCGGTTGTACATTGCGTTCAATCAAGATGTGAAAAGCTTCTGTTAACATTTCTTTTGCAATCTTGAATATTAGAAAGGCAACAAATATACTTGCCACTTTATCTCCATACATGAGAAAGAGAATTCCTAGTTTATCGCCAAGATATGATACTAATATCCCGATTGCAGCAGCCAGAGAAGCAACAATGTCTGCCTGGTGATCGTAAGCCACTGCTTCGATGGCTTTACTGTTTACCCGTTTGCCAACATTCATTGAATATCGGAATAAACATTCTTTCGCAACATATGAAAATAAAGCAACCCAGAAGGCAATCATACTTGGCGTTTCAACAGGATGGAAAAACCCTGCTATACCTTCGTACACAATATATACTGATACTAATAATAACAAGATTCCAATAACTCCGGAAACGATTACCTCAGCTTTACCATGTCCATATGGATGCTCCGTATCAGCCGGTTTATTTGAAACTTTTAGTACCAATAATACGATAACCGCCGCAAAAACATCAGCTGCCGAGTGAATCCCATCTGCAAATAACGCATCACTGCTTGCAACTATCCCAATTGCGATCTTCCCAAAAGTCAGAATTATATTGCTCCAAATACTAATCCAGGCAACCCTTTTTGCCATCGACTCTCTAAGTTCCAAAATAATTCACCCCATACTTATTACACTTATATAGAAAACCTTCTATGAAAAGTGTAAAAAAAGTTAGCAATACCATACGCAAAATAATATTTTATCTTTTTCATGAAAGACACTCAACATATTTAGCTTGCCCCAAAAAAAAGAGATAGCTTTTGCTATCTTTAAAAGTATCTCTTTTTCCAAAAAATAATGGTTGTGATTGACGATAATAGTAAGGCAACACAAATCACACCTATAAACGCATAAGGGTTATTTTGAAAAGGTAAATTAACATTCATTCCATATATACTGGCTACTATAGTAGGGAATGACAGAATAATTGTTATGGAAGTTAAAAACTTCATCACTATGTTCAGGTTATTTGAAATAACGGAAGCAAATGTATTCATCATACTTGTTAAAATAGAGTGATATGTTTCTGCCATCTCAATCGCCTGGGTGTTTTCAATAATAACATCTTCTAAAAGATCCTTGTCTTCTTCATACATTTTTAAATGATTTAATCGCAAAAGCTTTTGCAAAACAATTTTATTTGATTTTAAGGACGTGGTGAAATACACCAAACTTTTTTCTAACGAAAGGAATGCATATAACTCTTCATTTTTCATGGACTGATGCAATTCTTTTTCAATATCGTCCGTTTTACGGTTAATTTGTTTCAAGTATCTTAAATAATAGCTGGAAATATGAAATAAAATTTGTAGAGCAAACCGTGTTTTTTTATACGTATAGAATCCCTTCATTTTTTTATTAATGAAGTCAGTAATAATTGGATTCTCAATAAGCGAGATAGTGATAAAACACTCATCGGTTACAATCAGACCAATTGGAAGAGTTTCATAAAGTGGAAATCCTCCATCATCATACGTAATATAGGGAAAGTCCACAATAATTAATATATGATTGTCTTCTCTTTCAAGCCGCGAACGTTCTTCATCATCCAGCGGGTCTTTAATAAAATCTTCAGGTATATCCAAACGATCCGAAATTAACTTAATTTCACTTTCGCTGGGGGCAACCATGTTTACCCAGCATCCTTTTTTTAATTCATCTATCTTTTGTAATTTACTAGTTGTATCTGAAATATAATATTCTAACATAATTTAACCTCCTCTCATTATGAGGAAGCAACAACTCTTTTTAAAGGAATGACGATTATCTTTCCCCACCTATTATAAAAAGTACTGTTGGTTTCCTCAGGCAAGCTCGTGTCTGGGTCACCCGAATCGTAGTTACTCAATAATCTCAACTCCTTTGCGGATAGTTATGCCTCTTACATCTTATACCTAACATTCAAAGCTGTGCAATGGGAATTTAATGATTCATGAAAAAAGAAGAACACAGGAGTCTTGCTATACTTCTTTATCAATCGTGAGCATTTATATTAGATGATCCTTCACTGTTCATCTTTCAACATTTTTTAGTGAAACTCTTCCTCCAATCTTTTTATAAAAAGGTAGATTTCCATTCTTCATTCCTTTTTCCCTACCCTTCCTTATTATTTTCATAACATTATTTAAAGATATAATAGGATGGGAGCACCTATTTGTTGATCTAGTTGTGAAAAAAAACAAAGCATCCCCTTTATCATACCTGAGGGATGCTCTGTTCAACTATTTGTTATTTCTATACTCTTTTTCCGTCCCGTCATTAAATGTAATATCCACATCAATCACCTGATAATTATTATCTAATTCAAACGCTGAAATAACTTTGGACAGAACATCATCTTGTGATGTATTAGCATCAATATCTAACTTTTTAAATATTGGGTCTAAGCGATCAACGGCATCATTGCCTTTTACTCTCTCGTTATTGAGATCATCTTCAATCGAAGCTTCTACCCCTTCGTTATCATTTTCGTAGCTAGCTTCATATTCTTTATTATTGTCATATTTCACTTCGATATCGAATTCTCTAAAAGAGTAATCTGATTCTTTCGTGCCAGAATTATTAGTACCTGTGTTATTATCTGTTGCTGTATCATTCTTATTGTTTTCTGTTGATTGATTGTCATTTGTTTGTTTATTTGTTTGCCCGCCATCATCATTATTGCAACCAGCTGCAAAGATCATGAGTACACACATACAAAGGATAAGTGATAATTTCTTCATCTTGATTTCCTCCTAAGTTGTATTTATGTAGCATTTATTTTAGTAATCCCCCATTTCAACAAAAAATACACCTCTTCTTTTCTTTTTCATGAAAGATAGTACTTCCATCCTTGATACAAGTTAATCCACCCTACCCATTAGGTAAAATAGAATGAGATTAATTTCTGTATATTGGAAACTAAAGTGAGGGTAAGACCTTTGTCCTTGGGGTATATAGGATTATGGCAGATATCAGAACTAAACAAGGAGGTTTATAGAATGTTGTATACATATCGTAAAATAATCTTGTCGATTTGGATTATTTTCACTCTGGCACTGGGGTTCTTTGCTCTTAAAATGCCCGGAATTCTTCAAGGCAGCGGTTTTGAGATGGAACAGTCCTCCTATGCTAAAACGAACGAATTATTAGAAGAAAAATTTGACCAATCAGCTTCTCCCTATATTATCTTATTTGAGAATAAGGAGAATCTGAAAGAAAAAGATTTTAAACAAAAAATTAATACTGTATTAAATGATGTAAATGAAATTGACGGGATAAGCTCAATTGAGTCACCTTTAGAGAATAAATCACAATATAAAAAGGAGATAGCCTATGCCTCTATCTCTTTTGATGAAGACAAACATGAACCGAAAGATTATATTAAAGCTCTAAAACAGAAAATAAGTGATCAGGATGTTTTGATTTCTTTGACAGGCACTCATGTTATTGAAGAGGATATGAACAAGGCTTCTCAGAATGATTTAAAAAATGCTGAGATGATTGGAATTCCGGTTGCCATGGTTGTATTGTTACTGGCTTTTGGAGGGCTCGTCGCTGCCTCCATCCCGCTTATGACTGGAATTGTTGCAGTTGTCTCTTCTATGGGAATCATCTATTTTATAGGGACTAGTGTGAATCTCTCTGTATTTGTTCTGAATGTCGTTCCCATGATTGGGCTAGCTGTCAGCATCGATTTTGCGCTTCTTTATATCCATCGATTCAGAGAAGAAATTGAACATCATGAAGTTAGGAAAGCGGTAAGCATTACAAATAGAACCGCTGGCAAAGCAATTGCTTTTTCGGGAACATGCGTAGTTCTCGGGCTTTCCGGAATGTTTTTCATTGATATTGATATATTCCGCAGTATCGCAGTCGGCGGTATCGCAGCTGTTTTCATTTCCGTGATTTCAGCCCTCACCTTCCTTCCAGCTCTATTAGGAATTATCGGCAAAAACATCAACAAAGCTATGATTCTAAAAACAAAAGCGAACTCTGACAGTAAATGGAGGAAATTCGCAAACTTTGTAATGAAGCGCCCAGTAATTACAGCCTTGACTGCCTTACTCATTTTAATTGTTGTCGCAACGCCTATTCGTAATATCGATTTAGAAATACCAGATGCTGAATCATTACCATCTGACAGTCAAACAAGAATTGCCTATGAGAAATTCGAAGACTCTTTCCTTCCAAGTGATCAGTCGAATGTACCGATTGTTATGGAAGCAAAAAATCAAGAGGACATATTATCAAAGGAATCCCTTGAGAATATAGAAACCTTTATAAATAAACTAAAGGAAGATGAACTTGTCGATGAGGTTGATTCAATTTTTACTTATACAAATACAAAATCAGCAGATGAGTTATATCAAACCTTACAATCTGAAGAGGCTAGTGAAAAATTGGCTCCAGTTCTCGAAAAATTAGTGAACGAAGATACTACCCATATAACCGTCAAACTTGATGCTGCATACAAAACTGCCGAAGCTAAGGATTGGGTTCGAGAGGCAGAGAATCGTGACATTCATCCAGAGCTGACTCATACGATTGGCGGTCAGGCTAAATTTACACAGGAAATTTTCGATGAAATACTGGAGCAGGTTCCTAAGGGTTTATTACTGACTATTGTGGCTACCTACTTCATTTTATTAATCGCATTCAGGTCCGTACTCATACCGTTTAAAGCCATTCTGATGAATATCTTATCCCTTGGGGCTGCATTTGGGATCATTGTATGGATGTTCCAATATGGGAATTTAGGAGTTGATCCTAATCCAATTGCCCTGATGATTCCGATTTTAACGTTTGCGATTGTTTTTGGATTAAGTATGGATTATGAAGTCTTTTTAATCTCGCGTATCCAGGAAATATATTTAAAAACTGGAGATAACGATAAAGCAACCCTTGAAGGTTTAACATCAACAAGCAAAATTATTACCTCGGCTGCTGCCATTATGATTGCCGTTACTGGCGCCTTTGCCTTCACAGATATTGTACCGGTCAAACAAATTGGGGTCGGCGTAGCGTTGGCTATCTTTATTGATGCCACTCTCGTTCGTATGGTCCTTGTTCCTTCGCTCATGAAACTGCTGGGTAAATGGAATTGGTGGTTCCCTGGACAGAAAAAAACAAAAAAAAGCATTGATTAAATAAACATCAGACTCGCACCCTTGCCCACTATACATTAAAATTTAACTGAAAGGATTTACCAATTTGGAGGTGTCCCACAATGAACAACCATGAAATTGATTACAAAATTTATGGCGACGATATGCAATTTGTAGAAGTGGAACTGGATCCGAAAGAAACTGTAGTAGCTGAAGCTGGCAGCTTAATGATGATGGATGACCAAATTCAAATGGAAACCATTTTTGGAGACGGTTCTTCTTCTCAATCAGGAATGATGGGCAAATTATTCAGTGCTGGAAAAAGAGTTCTGACTGGTGAAAATTTATTCATGACAACTTTTACGAATGAAGGAACTGAGAAAAAACATGTATCATTTGCAGCTCCCTATCCTGGAAAGATTGTGCCTTTGGATTTAAGTGAATTGGATGGAAAAGTAATTTGCCAAAAGGATTCCTTTTTGGCAGCTGCCAAAGGTGTATCAGTAGGTATCGAGTTTCAGAAAAAAATAGGGGCTGGCTTTTTTGGCGGGGAAGGCTTTATCATGCAAAAACTTGAGGGTGATGGCCTGGCTTTCGTGCATGCAGGAGGTACTCTTCATCAAAAAGTATTGGCTCCAGGAGAAAAAATACGGGTGGATACTGGCTGTATCGTTGCCATGACTAGAGATGTCGATTACGATATTGAATTTGCCAAAGGAATTAAAACTGCCTTATTTGGCGGGGAAGGCTTATTCTTTGCCACACTGCAAGGTCCAGGAACAGTTTGGGTGCAATCACTTCCCTTCAGTCGCCTTGCAAGCAGAGTATTTTCTGCTATGCCTTCAAGAGGCGGATCAAGCGATGAAGGAAGTATGGCAAAAGGACTTTTTGATATGTTTAATGGGAAATAAAGAAATAGCAGTATAGGAGCCCAATAGAATTTTTCTATTGGGCTTTTTGTAATTATTTTTTATTTATTTTGAATAATATGGTAATTTAAATTAGAGGAATAATTAATGGATTACTTACTTCGAGAATTACAATTGCCCTTTAAACAATCTCCCTTTCTTCTGTCCTTAGTCTTTAAAGTACACATTTAGGAAGTAAAATTACAACCGTGCTCCAGCCTTTCCTTGTTCCAAAATAAACTAGTTTACCTATAGTAAGGGGTGAAGTGGTGATGTCCATTTATTCCTTATTCTTTATGATTACCCTTCCTGTCCCTGTCACTGATACATTTAGAAGTTTAATGTGTTATAATTATATTAATATAATAAATTTTCTGAAAAGGTGATGAGTTATGAGTATCTTGAATAAGTTTCGTCCTACCAATCCCACTGAAGAACTTCTTTTCAAAGCACTTGATGCTGATGAAAATACTGATACGGAAACAATCATCCAACTTTTAGAAGCCGCCTTACAATCAGTCACAGATAAAATGCCGAAGAGGGTAAGTAAGATGCTATTCCCTGCAACAATTCTTTTGGCTGACCAATATATAGAAGTAAATAATCTGCAAAAAGCCAGAGAAACATTTAAATCTGCCTTATCACTGGCTAAAACAGATATGGATAAAATGCATGTGCATGAAGCTCTTGGAAAGATGGAGTACTTACTAAGTGATTATGAAAAATCAGCAAGCCATTATCTTAAATCATTGCATTACGCCTCTAAACACACACCTGAAGATGCGATGAAAACCGTTCATTCCCATTTATTGCATCAACTCGGCCATGTATTACTTGATAACCATCGCACCATTACAGAGGAACAAAAGAAGCAAGCAGATGAATATCAAAAATATTTGCTGAATCAGCCAAATGCCTATAACTTAACGAAATTAAATTTTTATCGGGACATTGGGATGGATTGGTGGAAGGAATTCCATCTATTTAACAATTAAATAAGCCAGACTAAATATCGTCATTACAGTCTACTTGGATTTTTATCGAGATGATTAAATTGTCTCGTCGCCTTGAATTCAGTTTTGAATGGTCAGTTGTTTCCAGTACTCTTAAAATGGAATTTTTAACCTACCCCTCGAATCGAGTATAATAATAGGGCAGGAAAAAAGTAGAGAAGGCTGGTTAATATTGATGATTTTACTTGAGAAGGAATTTTGGAAATTCAATATAGTTGGAATCGTTAATACGATTAACTATTATATCTTGTATTTAATATTTAAAGAGGCTGTTCAGATGGACTATCTATATGCCCATTTATTTGGTTTCTTTATTAGTATGATTGGCTCCTTTTACCTGAATTCCTTTTTTACATATCAGACAAAACCAACTTTAAAAAAATTTCTAAAATTCCCGTTAACCTATGCCGTGAATATTACAGTGTCAACCCTTGCCATTTATATTCTGGTTCAGTTACTTTCTATACATGAGAATATTGCTCCGGTAATTGCTACAATCACTGCAATTCCATTTACCTTTGTCATATCAAAAATGATTCTTGCCAAGGATTAAATCGATTTGTATTATCCTGAATAATGACTTGGATTTTAAAGCATCATTACAATTCTTTTTTGGCATTTTAAATAAAATAATCCTATAAAAGCAAATACACCGCTTTTATAGGATTCTATTCTCAGAAGCTTTTACTGATGTTGCGTATGGATGAATTTTATATTTCTTGTATCAGCGCCTACCAGTAATAAGGAGTGGGTACTCATTTTTCCACTCGCTAATTTCTTTACTCCATTCAAAAACATCCCATCGGTAATGGCCGTTGCAGAGAAAAGGCAATCATCTGTGCGGACAATTTCATCCAACTCAAAAATTTGGGTTGGATTTTCAATTCCCATCTTTATGCAGCGATCATATTCTACTTGATTCATCGGTACTAGCTGTCCTTGGAAATCCCCACCGAGACATTTTAGTGCTGTCGCCGTGATGACACCCTCTGGAGCTCCACCTGTACCTACAAGCATATCAATCTCCATTCCATCGATTCCGGTTGCTATAGCACCTGTAATATCTACATCAGAGAATAACTTCAACTTCGCACCAATTTCGAGAACTTCTGCCATTAATGTATTATGCCGGTCACGGTCCTGAATCATAATGGTTAGTTCTTTTACGTCTTTCCCCAGTGCTTTCGCAACTGACCTCATATTATCTTTTAAGGAGGCATTCAGATCAATACACCCTTTTGCACCTGGCCCAACAGCCATCTTTTTCATATACATATCAGGAGCATGAAGCAGACTTCCACTTTTCGCAGCAGCCAGCACAGCCATTGAATGATTTTTCCCTTTAGACATTAAAGTGGTCCCTTCCACTGGGTCAACCGCAATATCAATTGCCGGGCCAATGCCGCTTCCAAGCATTTCATTTATATAAAGCATCGGTGCTTCATCCATTTCACCTTCACCAATTACGACTCTTCCACACATATCAATTGTGTTCAAATGGTGCCTCATCGCCTTTGTCCCTGCACCATCCGCTTCGATTTTATTTCCTTTTCCTATCCAGGGATATGAAGCAATGGCTGCCTGTTGTGTAACATGCAGTAACTCTTCCGCAATTTGCTGTACGGTGTGTTTCTTACTCGTATACTTGGTGAATACCATAATCAACTTCCCTCGTTTAATAGTATATTTACACCTATCCATTTTAGAATCCATCTATGCCAATAAACAAGTTCATAATTTTGGTAATACTATTGCGAACAGGAATGGATCTGATTGTGAAGGAACACCATTTTCTGCATACAATAATAAAGACAGCTATCTTTACAGATAACTGTCCTATCACTTAATATTCACTTAAGAATTGATCAACTAATTTAATATAATTTTCTTTTGGGTAACCCATATAAAGTCCTGAAGCCAATCTTACTGCATCTCCAAAGAAAAATCTCTCATAAAGAGATTGCCTCGTTCCAAAGGCACTCATGGACATATCCCATGCCAACCGAAAAATCTTCACTTTTTCTTCAGCTCCAACAATTGCTCCCTGTAAATATAGATCAAGATCCGCTCCAACTTCTGACGAAAAATCCGCTTCTGTTGGAATGGCCATAAGCCCACTTGCTCCGATTAATTGCAGGATTTCTATACATCTTGGATACAAACGAGCAAATAATAAAATGGCTGCCTGCAACGGATTCGCATCGGGTACCACTGTTCCCCACTTATCTACTTTAGCATTCAACTCTGATGCCAAGAGCAAAGCCTTTAAAGATTCCAAGCCTACATATATTTCACTGATTTTTTCATGTATATGCTGATACTCCCCCACCTGTATGGAGTCGATCATCTTTTGGGCAACCCCCATAATCATTTCCAACTTGATGATTCTTCTACTTGTAACCTGATGGACTGCCAGTAGATGCCAGCTACTTTCCAGATAAATTTTTTCAGCTATGTTAGGATTCTCATAAAACAGTACTCTCTCCCAAGGAACCAGCACCTCATCAAACACAACAATTGAGTCTACTTCATCAAATCGGGAACCAAGCGGATGATCATAAGCCGAATCCCGATAGCTAAACGGTTCTCTGCCTATAAATTTCAATCCTGGCGTGTTGCTTGGTATAGAAAACCCATAGGCCAAGTCTTTATTATGTCCGGCGCCATTTGCAGGAAAGACAAGTATTTCATCCGTAATTCCACCCTGTGTAGCTAAAAGCCTGGCACCATTTATAACAATCCCATCATCTTTTATTCCTGTAGTCTGTGCTGATATCGTCTGTGTGAAATTTTCAATGTAATAAGATGAGCGATTTACTTGTGGATTGATAAATGTATGAGTGAATGTTAAATCCTGCTCGCGTGCATTCTCAAATATCGTAAGCATGTTTTTGGTGAAACGTTCATCCTGCTCTGAAAAAATAGTCGCTGCAGATGTAAAGGCCATCATCACCGTATTCATATAATCAGGTGATCTTCCCAAAAATCCACCATTCGATTTAGCCCATATTTGTGTCATTAATCTTCTTTTTTCTAAATCCTCTTTGGTTTTTGGTTCCAAGAAAGAAGTTCCAACCAGATTACCAGTAACAGGTGAGCGAAATGTCATGATATCCTTATTGGATTCCTTTAACTGTAAATCATATAACCCAGCCTGACTCTTCATGACTCCTTTAAAAGCTTGATGTTCAGAAATTTTTCCATTCACTTTTTTTCCATCTATCCATATCACAGCATGAAGATCATCTATTTTTTTAATGTATTCTGATCCAGATCGTACCGGCATATCACAACCACCCTTATTTAATCAGATACACTAGACTATGAACATACCTATCCAATATATGTTCAATTGTCTATAAAATATCCAAAGGGCTTGCTTTTCATTTCAAATGTATAAGGTGCGTTACCCTTTACCTGCCTGGAAACCTGGATATTGTGTCATTCCACCATCCACAAATAAACTTAATCCTGTTACATAGCTTGCCTCCTTCGATGCAAGCCATACTGCACAAGCCGCAACTTCTTCAGGCTTACCGATATATCCCATAGGAATGAGTTCAAGGACTTGCTGCTTTGCTTTTGGATCATTGAATTTTTCTTCATTAATTGGTGTATTGATGGCTCCCGGACAAATATTATTTACGCGAATTCCTTTTGGTGCATATTCTAAAGCAAGAGTTTCACTCATCAATTTCACTCCGCCCTTACTAGCTGCATAGTGAACAAAATGAGGCCACGGAATCTGCTCATGAACAGATGACATATTAATGACAGAACCTTTTATTTGATGGTCAATCATATACTTGATAGCTTCTCTGCTTCCTAAAAAACACCCAGTAAGATTAGTAGAAATAACTTTATTCCAGTCTTCCAAGCTTAATTCATGTGAAGGTACTTCATTTTCCATCCCGGCATTATTAATCATGACATCAAGCGTGCCAAACGCCTCCACGGTTTCTTTTATTAATCTCTTAACATCCTCTTCTTTCGAAATATCCGCTTGAACAGTAATTGCATCCCCACCACATTCTTTAATCTTTCGAACGATTTCATCTAAATCCTTTTTAGTCGATCGATAATTAACAACTACTTTCGCTTTTTCTTCCCCAAAACGGATAGCCATAGCTTTTCCAAGCCCTTTACTTGCTCCCGTTATAACGACAACCTTACCTTCTAAATCTTTATACATTGTTGTTTCTCCTCTCAACTATTATTTTTTCGTATATCCTAATAAAACTCCTCCGGCAATAACAAGGAAACATCCCGCAATTACCATGATTATTCTTTTCTTACTTTTTTTCTCTCCTAATAAGAATATCCCGCCAAGAGTAGAGATTACGATACCTGTTTGAGATAATGAATAACTCGTAGCTACACCGATTTTTGGCACTGAAAGGAGAAGCGCAATATTACCTGTAGCCCAAACAAGGCCAGATAGCATATTACGAATCGAATACTTATTAAATGCACGCTTCCAAAATGATATTAAAAGACCGACAGATAGCATCCCTGTTGCCTGTGGAAGTATAGCTGACCACCCATCAATTTCATACCATCTTATTATGACAACATAGCCTATATATCCTAAAGACGATAATATCAACGTAATCATGCCTTTTTTAAACTGGCTTCCTTCTTCATCGCTATCATTACCAACTGAATTAAGAACCACGCCAGCAATTAAACAGCAAAGAGCGACTATTCCAATGGTAATTTGAGTCTTTGTACTCCATTCATTAAAAACTATAAACCCAAATAGAGAAGTACCGATTAATTGCATACCCGTTGATATTGGGACTGTTTTAGAAACACCTATATACTTGACGCTTATAAACTGACCTGTTTGTCCGATTGCCCACAATCCACCTGAGATTATACCGACAATCCAAACCGTTCTATTAAACTCTGGATCAGAGAAAAACAGCATAATAATAGCAAAGAAAAATGCTCCCATTGTAATCCCCAATGTTTGACTATATGGGTTACCACCAAGTTTCACACTAATTAATACTAAACTGCCCCAACATACTGCAGCTATTAACGCTAACAAAATTCCTGACATATTTATCCCACTTTCTACCCTTAAAGTATCTTTTTACTTATGTATTGATATAAAATACCCCTATTTATCTATCAGAAAACGTTAAGCTGATTTTGCAAATTACTCGCTTACTGCTAAACGCTGCTATATAGTAAAAAACTTTAGAAAATCTAAATAATCTTTTGTTAAATCTCGAAATCAATTGCTTTGTCATGAGTTATTTTTATTTCAAGAAGAAATTTAGTTTTAAATAGAAAGTAGTAAATTTAGTTTTAGTAACGGGAATGATTATTATTAGCTTTAATCCGTGGAATTCGTTCAGCCATCAAAAAAAGCCGAGGTAATCTTCTTTTTTAAAATATAAATCATTACAGAATTTGAATATTCATTATTTTCAAAATTAATATTGCAATATTATTGGAATGGTATAAAATTACATAATGGGAAATAGGAGGGTTTATGCATGGGGTTTAAACAGTTTCACCGTACGATTAAAATACGGATTATAGAGTCTTTTTTAAGTACAGCCATTGGAGGTATGGTTTTTCCATTTATGGCGATCTATTTATCTTCACATTTTGGGGTAAAAAAAGCAGGGCTCTTATTACTGATTAATGTGTTTGTCGGAATAGCCATTAATTTCTTCGGCGGATATTTTTCGGATAGTTTTGGCAGAAAAAAATTAATAGTCTTTGCTGAGTCCCTGCGGTTTTTGGCATTCCTGACTATGATGATTTGTAATTCACCTTGGTTTACAGAACCACTAATCACTTTCTTAATGATGACCGTCAATAGTATTTGCTGGGGCTTAGCCGGACCGGCAAATCAAGCAATGTTGATTGATGTCAGCCGCCCGGAGGAACGTAAATCGATGTATACGATCATGTATTGGGCGAACAATCTTTCCATTGCCTTTGGCGGAGCCATTGGCGGCTTTATGTTTAGAGAATACTTCTTTGAATTACTCCTCGCTCTATCTTTTGCTTCATTAATGGCATGGACCTTGATTACATTCTTTATTGATGAAAGCTACATACCTGACAGAACTGACAAGAAAACATCAACCCAGCATGTTAAACAATTATTCTTAAATTATTATTCTGTTTTCCAAGATAAGATTTTTGTCCTTTACGTATTAGCAGGTGTCTTTGTTCTATCTATGGAATTTCAATTAACAAACTATATGAGCATTAGACTGTCTGAAAATCTGCCTATTCAAAACTTATTCGGACTTGAATTTGGCGGAATCGAAATGGTTGGATTCCTGCGTACAGAGAATACGATTCTCGTCGTCATATTGGCCCTATATGCCACAAGAATTATATCAAATTTAAACGATAAAAATGTATTAATCACTAGCTGTATCATCTTTGTGGCTGGTTATGCCGTGATTTCTTACTCCAATAATATCTGGCTTCTATTCGGAGCAATGCTTATCGCAACTATTGCTGAAGTATTACGTGTGCCTGTCCAGCAAAATTATATGGCTAATTTACCGCCTGAACATGCAAGGGGCTCCTATTTAGCAGTAAATGGTATGACCTATAATGTCTCTAATTTAATTTGTTCTCTAACCATTACACTAAGTGCCTATCTTTCTGATCTAGCTACTTCCATTTTTATTACGGGCATTGGTGTAGCCGGCATTCTAATCTTCATTAGAATCATTCCAGCTTTGGATCACAGAATTCATCCTGAAACTGAGTCGGCTAACAAGGCATCGATGAGCATAACAGAATAATTGCAGAACTAACCCGTCTACAACAATAACTGGATTTTTCCTTCTTGAGACACAGACTTTTCATTTTCATTATGTTAAAAAAGCTCAGAGCCTATGTCACTGAGCTTTTTATCTGTCCAAGATAGTAAAATGAACTATTTATTCAATTAAGTCATCCATGAGAGATTGTACACGTTTTTTTCTTTTTTCGGTTTCATTTAAATCATGCTCATAGTTTCCACCCTTTTCAATTAGTACATCTCCAGCCTTAACATCACTGGGTAATTTGCCTATTTCAATATCTACCATGCTTTTATCAGATTTCTCGCAGACTGCCAAATGGCCTTTGAATCGATTAATAATTAACCTCATCTCATGTTCCTCCCTTATTTAGCTATTTTGAGTGGTATATGTACATCGGTCTTACTGAATAGAAAAAACAACGACTAGCTAGTACTTGATGGTGGGCATGGCTGGATTATGCTTGAGTTTGGCTGGATTCGTGGTGACTTCGGCTGGATTTTTCCTGTTATCCGCTCTATTCCCTTCCACTTCAGCTCTATTCCGCTCTCCTATGCTACACTTCTTATTTGTCTTTTTAATAAAAGACTCACATTTATCCCTGAAAGATGCGTTTGGTTGGATTATGCTTGAGTTTGGCTGGATTCGTGGTGACTTCGGCTGGATTTTTCCTGTTATCCGCTCTATTCCCTTCCACTTCAGCTCTATTCCGCTCTCCTATGCTACACTTCTTATTTGTCTTTTTAATAAAAGACTCACATTTATCCCTGAAAGATGCGTTTGGTTGGATTATGCTTGAGTTTGGCTGGATTTGTGGCGATTTCGGCTGGATTTTTCCTGTTATCTGCTCTATTCCCTTCCACCTCGGCTCTATTCCACTCTCCTATGCTACACTTCTTATTTGTCTTTATAATATTAGACTCACATTTATCCCTGAAAGATGCAATTGGTTGGATTATGCTTGAGTTTGGCTGGATTCGTGGCGATTTCGGCTGGATTTTTCCTGTTATCCGCTCTATTCCCTTCCACCTCGGCTCTATTCCACTCTCCTATGCTACACTTCTTATTTGTCTTTTTAATAAAGTACTCACATTTATCCCTGAAAGATGCGATTGGTTGGATAATGCTTGAGTTTGGCTGGATTTGTGGCGACTTCGGCTGGATTTTTCCTGTTATCCGCTCTATTCCCTTCCACCTCGGCTCTATTCCACTCTCCTATGCTACACTTCTTATTTGTCTTTATAATAATAGACTCACATTTATCCCTGAAAGATGCGATTGGTTGGATTATGCTTGAGTTTGGCTGGATTCGTGGCGACTTCGGCTGGATTTTTCCTGTTATCCGCTCTATTCCCTTCCACTTCAGCTCTATTCCGCCTATTCATATTAGATTTCACAAGAAATACAAAAATTATAGTTTAATTAAATGATATGATTATTCCAACCTCATCTGGAAAGGAACGATTCCAATGATTCTAAAAAGCAGAGAAATACCGGAGAAAATGAAGAAACTTGAAGCATTACTTAAACGATTACCCACTGCTCATTCGCAGCGAACGAAAGTAGAAAGGGATCTTGCCAGAATAACCTCTGGATACAAAGGAGAAGGTGCTTTAGATTACTATTTAAGTTTCCTCGATGAAAAAACGTACTCTATTCTTCACAATGTTCGACTCTCAACCAAAACATATTTCTTCCAAATAGATACTCTACTTCTTACTCCATCTTTTATTCTAATCATTGAAGTAAAAAATATATCTGGAACTATTCTAATTGACCCTGTATTTAGACAGCTTATCCGTACAATGAATGGCACAGAAGAATACTTCCCGCACCCAGAAGATCAAGCTTATCATCAAAGATTTCAATTACTGAATTGGTTTCAACACCATAAAATAGCATTCCCACCGATTGAACTACTAGTCGTATTTACTAATCAAAACTGTATTTTAAAAAACAGTTCATTTCCTCAGAATAATCAATCCTCCTCTATTATTCGTACAACAAGTCTTTTGAGCAGAATTGAACAATTTAAAAGTAAATACTCAAAAGAACAACTTACCAAAAAGGAAATCCGTAAAATAGCATCTCTTATTAATAAACATCATGTATCTCCTACTCTTGATATTCTGCCTAGCTATCAAATTGAACGAAAGGAACTCATATTTGGTGTTCAATGCCCTGAATGTACCTATTTTTATATGGTACGAAAGCAAAGAAAATGGTATTGCACTCATTGTGGGACAATTTCAATACATGCACATCAGCAAGCCCTACAAGATTACGCACTTATCATAGGACCATTGATATCTAATAAAGATATAAGAGAATTTTTATGCATCTCCTCCACCTCAATTGCAAGAAAAATTATGCAATCTTCTAATATCCCTTCTATTGGTACAACGAAAGACAGACAATACCAGTTAGAACCATTGCCTGAAGAATTTTATCCTCATGATTAGAAATAAGTACATATAAGCGAAAAAAAGAAAGACAGACTATCCTCATCCGTCTCATCAATTTCTATTCCTTAATAATATTAAAATAATTTCATCCTTTAAATTTCCCGGGCAATAAAAAAGGTTTCTAAGTTCCATACAGACTTTTTATAGGTTATTTTCAATCCTGCTCTTTCCATATTATTTTTGACTGGTACTGTCGAATTTTGCTTGTTAATCATCTCAAGTTCTTGAAATTCAGAAATAGATTGAATCAGTTTCACAAATAAAACAAGGGACTTCCATTTGTGGGTGTCCCTTCACGTTAATTCCTTAATATATATGCTACCTTATCAATAGCTTCTTGCATTTTTCGACTATTTTTCAAGTACATCTGTTTGGCTTCCTGATCATCGGTTGAATGGGCAAATAATTCTAAATCTGCCTGACATTTTTTCATTGTGGCATATAAAAGTGGTTTCTCCTGAAGAGAGGGTACCTTAATTTTGTCATCGAATAAATCTATGGTTAAATCGCCATAAGCATTTATTTGCCCTAAAAACACATTATCCAATGACATATCCATTTTTGCTAGTTCATTATGTACCCAAGAACGGCTTTTTCCAATGCTTACAAGTGGTTCGTCTAGGATAACACCGTCCATAATAACCGTTCTTGTCTCTTTTTCCTTTGGCACCTTTATGTTCATATCCTTTGGTGTTAGTGGTCTGTTTTCTCTTTTTAAAAGGACATTCAATGTTCCATTTGCCTCTAACACTGCGTATTCTACTTCTGCAATGTCGAAAACACCATTTTTACGTAACATTTCTAAAAATTCATCAGCAGTTACTTTCTCTTTTTTTAAATTATTCTCCAGAACCTTACCATCCTCCATAATAACTGTACCTTTCCCATCAACAATATCACGGAATTTTTTGCTTCTAAGAGTGATATGATTTGAGGCATAAGGAATGGCTGCTGTGGCAACTATGGCAAGGATGCCTAGATGGATTTTTTGGTCAAGACCCGTTACAACTTCGGCACCGATATTCCCTATCGTTATTCCGGTAACATACTCAAACATAGATAATTGAGCTATTTGCTTTTTCCCAAGTATTTTGGTGATCACGAATAAAATTAGCAAAAAAAGTACAGATCTTACTATGACATCTAACCAATCAGGCATTTTCAATTCACATCCTAAATGAGCTAAAGTACTTCAGCTCGTTAATCCATCGTATGGACCTTTTTTTTAATATCTGTAACAATTTCTCCGACAAGTAGCATCGCTTCGTGTAAATCTTTGGCAGACTCTTTATGGAGCGTCTGTAATGCTAAAATTGATAGACTTGCTTCAATCCCTTCAAGACTGGCCAAGCATGTTTTTAAGGTTGTCATATTTTCTACCTCCTTGAATAAGGTGTCCATCCATTTATCTTTATTCTGTGATGTGAGATTACTTTTATACATTCCTGTGTAAAGTCTGATTTCATCTACCAACAATGGTTAATTAGCAGTACAACTATATGTATTAATACCTCGAAAATAAAAAGAGCATATTTCATACGAAATATACTTCAAAAATTTTATTCATATATATTATTATTTGCTATTTCCTTCAGCCTATCTATATCTTTAACAAAAAGTTTACCATTCGATCTGCTAATTATTTCATCATTGCAAAAGTTTTTAATCACTCGATTCAAATGTCGATAGCTTGTTCCAACCATATCCGCAATATCCTTTAAACTTGAGCCTACAGCTTCTTCATGATAAACCGGTCGCTCACCATCTGTAGTTGTTGATAATAAAAAGCTGGCTAATCTTACTTCTACAGGATATAAAAGATTTAATGTGGCTGCATCAGTTTTGGCACGGAATCTACGTGTAACCACATCCAGTAAGAATGACAGGAATCTTGGATCGTTCCCTACAGTATTTCTAATTGTTTGGTACGGTATTTTGAATACGAGACAATCAGAGCTAGCTTCAATCGTGTGAAGCACAAGCGTACCTTGTATATACTCAACGTCCCCAATAATTCCCAATGATTTTTGAAACCGTAATATTAAACGTTTATCATCAGGTGTAATGGTGTATATTTTAACTTTGCCTTCAACAAGGAAATACATATCGTTGATTTCATCACCTTTGGAACAAATCAACTGTCCTTTTCTTATTTGCAATACATCAATATCATTAAATTGAATGCCAGAGAAAATCTCGCACATATTATACTTTTTTAGATATTTTAAAATAATTTTCTCTTTTTCAGCTTTTTGCATCAGATGCTTCACCTTCAATTATTTTACCTTCATTAGTCATTCATTATTATGAAATACGAATAGAAGTATAGCTATTATACTGTAGTTGGTAAATATATAATCATTTCCAAACAAAACAGAGTGACTTTAATACTAAAGCCACTCTGTTTTATATCTATTGGTTGTTAAGCAATCAGAATATGTTCTTTAATCGTTTCAATGACACCTGCTTGATTATTAGTTTTTGCTTCAAATCTAGCAATCTCTTTTATTTTTTCATGGGCATTTCCCATTGCAAAGCTATAATACGCACTTTGCATCATTTCAATATCATTTAAATAATCACCGAATACCATTGTTTCGTCGGGCTGTATATTCAAAAGCTCTTGGACTCGCTTTATGGCAATGCCTTTATTGGCACCCGGATTCATAATATCCATCCAATAATAGCCACCGATTGTCACTTGATAATCATTTTTAAACTGAGTAAAGTAGGTTGCACTGTTTCGCTCAGCCCCTTTGAAATCAAGAAGGCTTACCTTTAAAATCTCATCCTCCACATGCATTAAATCATCGACCAACTCACATCGAGCATAATATTTATTAACTTCTACAAGGGCCTCTGGTGCTGAATTTTCGATATAGGCCGCTTTTTTTCCACATAGGACGATATGTACTCCCTCTATATCTCTCGCCAATTCTACAAATTTCTTTGCTTCTTCTAATTTTAGTGTTTGGGAATATAGCTCTTTCCCTTTATACACGACATACGTTCCATTCTCCGCAATAAATAGCATTTGTTCCTGTATATCGTGGAATCTCTCCACAAGATTATAATACTGACGTCCACTAGCCGCTCCAAAAATGATATCTTTCTCTTTTAATTTATGAAAAACATCATAAAAATCCTTAGGAAATTGATTATGATCATCTAAAAATGTACCGTCCATATCTGTTGCTATCAATTTTATCATCCGACTACCCTCTCTCTTCTCGTTGCTCGTTATAAACTGATTATAAATGACTTCCATCTTTTTCACATGATTCAAAACATTTTCCATTCTATAAGAATACAATTTTATTTTCAGAAAAATTATATATTTCTTTTAATATTCATTTAGGACATATGTCCTTGTAAGTCCATATATTATGTCAGTATAATTCTTCAAGGTTAATGGTTATAAATTTCACCATTGAGCAAAATGAAAGTAAATAAATAAAAAGATTGAGGGGTTTTTTTAATGAGCATTATTCTCGGTATTCTCGGAATTGCATTGTTAATAGGAATTTCCTATTTATTTTCCAATGATAAAAAGAATATCAATTTTAAAGCTGTTGCCATCATGATTGGGATCCAGTTAGTCCTAACTTTCTTATTACTAGGTACAACTGTAGGTCTAAAAGTAGTTGATGCGATCGCTGGAGCATTCAATAAATTATTGAGTTACTCCCAGGAAGGTATAGACTTTGTGATCGGCGGATGGATTCCTGAGGGAGGTTCTCCATTCTTCGTAAATGTCTTAATGCCAGTTATCTTTACTTCTGCATTATTATCTGTACTTACACATTACAAAATTCTTCCTTATATTATCAAATATATTGGCGGACTTATTTCAAAAATCACTGGTTTACCACAAGTAGAAAGCTTCAATGCTGTTAACTCTATATTTTTCGGTCAATCAGAAGCCATTCTTGCAATTAAAAGTCAAATTGGCAAACTAAATTCCAACAGACTATTTATTGTTTCAACATCAGCAATGGCAAGCGTATCTGCAGCGTTAATTGCATCCTATATGACTATGCTGCCTGCAAAATTTGTCTTAATCGCTATTTTCTTGAATATGTTCAGTGCACTAATCATTACTTCCATCATGACACCTGTTAAAGCAGCGAAGGAAGATACTGAAATCGATATTGAAGACATGGTTCAAACTAAAAATGTATTTGAAGCCATTGGTGCCGGAGCATTAGACGGTGGGAAAGTAGTCGTAATCGTAGCAGTTATGCTAGTAGCATACTTAGCGATTTTAGGACTATTAAATGGAATTGTCGGCGGAATTGTTGGTATTGATTTAACTACCATTGTTGGATATATCTTATCTCCAATTGCTTTCATTATGGGTATTCCAGCAAGTGAAATGATCACAGCTGGTTCTGTAATGGGTACAAAATTATTAGCAAACGAATTTGCTGCCATTTTACAATTCCAACCTTTAATGGCTGACATGTCTGAGAAAGCAGTTGCTGTTATTTCTACATTCTTAATTTCATTCGCTAACTTCTCTTCTATTGGGATTATTAGCGGATCCATTCAAGCGATTAATGGCGCAAAAGCAAAAGAAGTAAGCTCATTTGGTTTTAAATTATTCCTCGTAGCTACAATGGCTTCCATTCTTTCTGCTACAATAGTAGGTCTATTTATCTAAAATCATTTGGATAGGATTATCAGGAATTACCCGGTATCCTATCCTTTTTTATTTAATCACCTTCGATTTTGCCGTCACAAATATCCCCTTCTCCCTCTCTATGATTCCCTCTATCTTCCTTAAATTTCCTTTGGAAAATTGTAATGAAAAGTCAGTGAACGGTTACCCTAATTCTATTCAAGTAAAAGGAGTGGATAATATGGGTAAAGACAGACAGGAAAAGAAACTAAGAAACAGCAAACGCGTTGAATCTGACCGTAATCAAGCTCTACATAATAATGGTTCTACGCGTCTGGATACACCTGATGAAGCACGAAAAAATCAATAACCGAGTTATTACTTTGGTTAAAGACACTATTTTATCCTATTGACCTTAATGCCTGGAGGATTCCCAATGTTTTATAATCTGATAAAAACCTTACATCTCGGGATTATTGGTGGTGCTCTTTATCTATTTATAGAGTTACTATGGCGAGGACACACACATTGGACAATGGGAGTGCTCGGGGGCATTTGTTTCACTTTGTTCGGATTGCTTACTCTAATGAAAATCCCCCTATATATGAAAGCCTTGGCTGGGACTCTATTAGTGACCTTCTTAGAGCTATGCGCCGGTCTTATTTTAAATCTATGGCTAAAGCTATCTATATGGGATTACAGTGCCCTTCCTTATAATCTCTATGGACAAATTTGTGTGCCATATGCTCTATTATGGTTGCCTTTATCAATAGCTGGTATCATCTTGTACCCCTGCTTATACTCTTGGTTGTTCCAGAAACGTCACTCAAACCTTCGAATAAATTAAAAGGACCAATGATGGGCTTCATTGGTCCCTCACCTATTCAATCAATCATCAATCTAAATTGTTCTTCTGTTATAATAGGGATTTTGAGAGATTCCGCCTTTCTATATTTGACGGTCCCTACTCCTTTTGCCCCTATCAATAAAAAATCCGTCTGGTTTGTAACTACCCCTGCCAGTGTTCCACCCGCCTGTTCAATTAATTTCCTGAATTCGTATCTTCTTATTGAAAGGGTACCAGTAATAACGACGGTTTTCCCCTTTATTCCATGCTTTCGTACCTCTTGATTGGATAAAGGTTTATTTCTACATTCCCTGTTTATACAATATGAATGCTCATCATTGCTTTCTAATTTATCCCCACAATCAGGGCAAATATCAGGTTGGACCACGCATATTTCAGAACCTGTCCGTTTTCCTTTCTCCACACCTATGATAGTGTGTACATCTTCCATTAAGACATGGTCACCAATACGAATATCCATTGATTTTATCATGGAAAAGTTGGGCAACCTGAGGGTAAAATAACGTTCGCCAGCCATATCATTCGCTTTTATTTTTATAACAGTCTCGATTTTTCCAGTTGAATTAACTTCAGGATAAATATCATAAACTGTGAGAATCACTTCATCCGGTGAAAACGGTAATAAGAACTCTTCTTTGCCCCTAGGTGTATTAGCAGCTAGTATTTGTAGACCTGATATGGAATAACCAATCTCTTTACGATGGTACTGATGAAAGGTTTTATAGTACCTCAGCATATCTTTATAGGTATTTTCTAGCTGTTCATGATAAACGACATTAAGTCCCTGTTTCATTAGAAACTCCAAACTTTCCAACTCGGTATGAAAGCTGCCACTATCCAATCCATCGATATCAACAATACTTGAGACAATTACCCTTAGTTTATTCTGTGCACCATCCATCTGCTGTACGATTATTTTCTTCGTTAAATCCTTATGATCTAAATACTCACCTTTTATATTCTTCTTTTCGAAATCTGAAAATGTGTGAATGACGTTCGCCCTAACTTTTACTAATCCACTAAACGGAATCTTGTCAGGTACATCCACACTTGACCGAACCGCTTGAGTCACATCAACTTCGCAATGGTCCTGATCCATAGTTATCTTCTGAAGCTCCCGCTTTTGATAGGTTATATCGACTTGCAACCCATTAATAAGTAGTTTAATCAATAGCGGAGAGGAAGTTTTTTCTATATATTGTTTTAACTTTTGAAAGAGTTTTTCTGTATACATTGGTCTGCGTCCTTTAAGATAATTCAATCTGACTTGCGGATTACTAGTCTATCTATATTTTAGCAGGTTATTTGCCTATTTTATTTACGGAAATTTTCTCCTATCCTGATACATATAATGGAGATCTTCTCCTATACAAAGGGTCAAACCAAGAATTGCAAACTGGTTTTAACTTTGAACTGGATAAGTACATTTTCTTTATCTTGCTTTACAGGTAAATTAATGTAATCACTTTACCTAATACCATAAAATTACTTTTAACTTAAGAAAAGGTAAGTTCGATTTTAATGGACTATATACCATCTGAATAACAAAAGCCCTTGAACTCCATCCATCAGGAGACCAAGGGCCTTTTTAGGTTATTTTCGTTCTTTTCTTTTTCGAATATACCAGATGATACATAGGACAAACAGCAAGGCAAGTAATACATAAATAACATTTGAAAAAATGTCCATATATTTTACAATTTCATGCCAATTTTCTCCTACACTTGCTCCAAGTGAGACCAAAATGGTATTCCATACAACTGTTCCAATCGTTGTGAACAGAAGGAACAATGGGAAATTCATATTGGACATCCCTGCAGGAATAGAAATCAAGCTTCTAACTAATGGGATAAGACGACAAAATAAAACGGTCCAAATGCCATACTTATCAAACCATGCATCAGCCTTATAAATGTCTTCTTTAGTAAGGCGAAGAATTTTCCCATACCGATCAATGATTTTCTCCAATCGACTGACATCAAGCAATCGGCCAATATAGTATAGTATGACCGCACCAGAAACCGATCCAATTGTCGATACCGTTATGACACCAACTACAGTTAAACTAGTTTCATTGGTCATAACTCCTCCAAATGTTAAAATCACTTCAGATGGAATCGGAGGAAATACATTTTCTAAGGCAATCAGGAAAAATACTCCCCAATATCCATATTGATTCATTAAATCCGTAATCCAAGACTCCAATTGGACCATCCTTTCTATCTATCGGTTAAATATTAATGACCAATCAGAAATATTCCTATAACAAAAATACATTTTACTATTATAATAATTCCTTCATTGGACAATCATAGCAATCCTCATTATACTATAACATCATAAAATAATGAGAATGTAAAATAATTACCTCTAACAAACACTCTTTGCTGGTTCTTGATAAACCTTCCTATTACCGCTTTTCCTATTTATTAAATCCGTTGATGGAGCCAATACAATTGGAACCACACTCCTGATAAAACAGGTTAAACCTGGGGTTATTAGATACACAATCCAGCCCTAAATACATGTATTGGCTACAAAACTCCTCTTCAATCCACCTAATCATTACATACCCCATCCTTACTAGCATATAATTCTTACGCAAGAATAAAGGATTAGTTTGAAAATAGATAGGAATGCCCATATTATCTCCTTACAACCCATAACAGATAGTCAAGACGCTCGTCCTATAAATAAGCTGAACTCTCTCCACTACACTAATATATGCAATCTGATATAGAAAAATGAGTTTTGTGAAAATCATTACAGCAGTATTGTCCATTAGGTAAGATAATCTAAAAAATAAAACAGCTGTGGTTAAAACAGCTGTTTTTCTATCAATCTATGACTGTACTTCCGTTTTCTGTTCATGCCACACAAGCGAAATCAATAGGCTGACTCCCAATAATACAGCGGCAAACATATACGGATAAATGAGATTAACATCAAATAGGATTCCTCCGATTGCCGGTCCGATAATATTTCCAACACTCGTAAATGCTGAGTTCATACCGCTGACAAATCCCTGGTCACTTCCGGCGATGCGGGATAAGTACGTCGTTATAGCCGGTCGGATTAAATCAAAAGCGAGGAACACAATAAACGTTACCGCCAGTACACTCCAATAAGCAGACGCTCTTGTTAAAAGGAAGGCAAAAACTGCTCCTACCAGTAAACATAGCTTAACAAGCCAGATTTCCCCTATCACTCTTGTAATTTTCTCGAATAAAAACACTTGTGCGATGACACCTAAAATGGCGCTAACCGTGATAAGCATCGCAATATCCTTAGCTGTAAAGCCAAATTTATGATCGACAAATAAGCTGTACATAGATTCAAAGGTAGATAGGCCAAGGGAAGAGGATAAAATAATTAAGAATGGGATAAGGTAAATAATCGTTAATAGCTTATGATATCCATTCTTTCCAGATCCTTCTTTTGACGAATTCGTTTCGACTGTCCGCTCGGGTTCACTTAACATGATGATGGAAAAGATACCTGCGAAAATCCCTAATCCAGCAGCAAAATAAAAAGGCACACGCGTACCAATATCCGCTAAAAACCCGCCAATTCCCGGCCCAATGATAAAGCCAGTATTAATAGCTGCTGATAAATATCCCAACGCTCTTGGGCGTTCCTTAATCGTGGTAATATCCGCAATAAATGCCGTTACTGCTGGCATAATAAATGCCGCACTAATTCCGCCTAAAACCCTGGAAAAGAATAATACCCATACCTGTTGGCCTAATCCGAAAATCAACTCTGATATGCCGAACAGAAACATACCGATTATGATCATACGCTTTCTTCCGTATAAATCTACCCATTTACCCGCAAACGGTGATACGATAAGTTGAGCTACCGCAAAGGCTGAAACAAGATATCCCATAATCGTACCATCCAATCCAAGCTCTCGCATAAGGGTTGGCATAACTGGGATTACAAGGCCAATCCCTAAAAATGCAATAAATAAATTACTCAATAATAGTATTAGTACTTTATTCTGATTCTTGTTGCCAGACATGTCTTTACTCCTTTACTTGTATGCTAGTTCGAAACCCTACTAATTAAAATAAACCCTATAGTAACTATAAGGTCAAGAAATTTTTATTTGAACTTTCAATTCTACGATAAAATCATCTTCATTGATTGCCGTATCGGTGAAAGGCATGTACAGTTCATAGACTATCTTTTCGGTTTGTATTTGATGATTTAAAATATAAGAATAGAGGGTCTCATAGCAGGATTCATATACATCATCCGCTGAATGAAATGCAATACATATGTATTCACCGGCAGGCAATTCGTCCTTTTCCATAAGTTCATTCGATAGCGATATTTCTTGGTCGGATAAAATCGGTGTAAATATAGAAGTATATTTCCAATCATGTATAGAATCATATTTTTCTAATGGATACGTGGCACAGTATACACTGTCGAATACTGTTCCATGGTCTTCTAACACTTTCATTAAATGGCCGTATTCTTTTACAGGAATACTGGTTGCGGATGAAGGTGCTTGATTATAAATGAGGATGCGCTGTTTATCATATTTTTTTATATACACTTTTTCTAATTGATCAGAAGAAGGTTGATTCAGGATTTGCTTCTTCTTATACCCCAATATGACCTTCACATCCTCGAGCCGACGCAACTGCTGCTCAATTTTACTTTCCTGCTCATCTAAAAATTCAGCCATTTCCCCTGCTGATAGCTGTAAAACAGATTTTATCTCATTCAATGGAACCCCGACATGCTTAAGTGATTTAATGATATCCAGATAAAACAACTGCGTATTGCTGTAATATCGATATTGGTTATCAGGATCGGTATAGGAAGGTTTAAATAAGCCGATTTTATCGTAAAAACGTAATGTCTGAACGGATATATTCGTAAGTTTTGACACTTCACCAATCAAAAAATATTGTTTCTCCATTTCTGGCTCCTTATGGTCTGTTTCATGTATTTAAACATACTTCATTATAGACCATTGAAGAACATTTATGAGTCAGAGTAAATCGGCTTACATCAGACTTTAATTAGTTATCCTTTCAAATTCCAGCTCCAAAAGCCTCTGTTTTATATCAAGTCCTCCGCCATACCCGACCAGTTTTCCAGTAGAACCGATAACCCGGTGACAGGGTATAATAATAAAAATCGGATTTTTATTATTTGCCATCCCGACTGCACGAGAGGCACCAGAATTCCCTAATTTAACTGCTACCTGCTTATAGCTACTTGTCTCACCATAAGGAATCTCCAACAACTCTTTCCACACACTCTTTTGAAAAATTGTACCATGAGGGTTCAGTTTTACAGAAAATCGCTGCCGTTCTCCTTTAAAATATTCTTCTAGTTGTATAGCTGCTTCTTTTATTAACCTTGTTTCCTTGATCTCCGCCTGTATCCGTTTTTCACCTAAGAACACATCTGTAATTCCTGTTCCATCTTCTGCTATCCCTACTTTACCAATTATGGTGGTATAGTAATAGACATATTTATTATCCATAAAGAAATCCCCCTTCACCTTCTGCCTAAAGAAAAAATTCATATATTAACCGCTTCAATTTTAGTTTCTGATCCATGTAGATCTTCTACCTGTATTTCTTGATAGAACGTGCGAACTTCTTTTTAAAATTTAAAACAGGAAGCCAATTTGCTTCCTGCTCAATATTAATTTTTTACTCTCAATAATCTTAAGCTATTCAATGTCACCAGTAACGTGGCACCCATATCTGCAAAGATAGCAATCCATAAAGTTAACCAGCCGGGGATGACCAATAGTAAGGCTACAACTTTAATAACCAATGAAAATGTAATATTTTGTTTAATGATGGTCAGTGCCTTTCGGCTTAACTTAATTGTATAGGGCAGTTTACTTAAATCATCTGACATTAAGGCAATATCAGCTGTTTCCAAGGCTGTATCTGTTCCAGCACCACCCATGGCAACTCCTAAATTAGCAGCAGCCAAAGCAGGAGCATCATTAATACCATCACCAACCATCGCCACATGCAGATTGTTTTCACGGAGTTTTCTTATATAATTCAATTTATCCTCCGGCAGCAAATCAGCCTGTATATCTGAAACTCCTACTTCATTACCAATTGCGGAAGCCGTTCCTTCATTATCTCCTGTAAGCATAATTGTTTTCTTAATTCCGATTTGATGAAGCTTCTGAATGACTTCTTTTGAGGATTCCCTTACTTCGTCAGCCACTGCCATGATCGCCAATATTTCTCGTTCCGTACCGAGTATCATAATGGTTTTACCTTGAGTTTGAAGGTTAAGAATATGTTCTTTGTATTCTTCTTTCACATTAGTAGACCATATTTCCTCAAATAAGTGCAGGCTTCCTACATAATAAGTTTCTTGATTAACATTCGCTTTAATTCCTTTACCTGTAATGGACTGAAAATCTTCTACCACTTTATCTTTGTAATTCAGTCCCATTTCATCTGCCTTTCTGGTTATTGCTGAAGACAATGGATGCTGTGACCCTTTTTCAAGAGCCGCTGTGATCATTAATATGTCATTTTTATTTTCACCAAATGTGATAAAATCTGTTACAGTTGGAACCCCTTTTGTAAGGGTACCCGTTTTATCGAAGGCAATCGCATCTAAATGGCCGGCTTCTTCCAGATGAATACCGCCTTTTATTAAAACTCCATTTTTGGCTGCATTACCAATTGCCGTTACAATAGCAACCGGTGTTGATACAACCAGGGCACATGGACAACCAACCACTAGAGCAGCGAGTCCCTGATACACCCAAATACTCCACTCTGCATCAAAAAATAATGGAGGTACAATAGCTATAAAGAATGCGATCAAGATGATTACAGGAGTGTAATACTTTGCAAATTTATCAACAAAAGCTTGAGATGGCGCTTTTTCTGCCTGAGCTTCTTCGACTAAATGAATGATTTTCGATAAGGTTGTATCTTCTACTCTTTTTGTGACTTCTACTTCCAGTAGTCCTTCTTCATTCAATGTTCCTGCATAAACATCATCATGGATTGTTTTAACGACCGGAACACTTTCACCTGTAATGGCAGCCTGATTTAAAGTCGAAGTTCCTTTTATCACCTTACCATCCATCGCTATTTTTTGACCTGGCTTAACAATCATAATGTCGCCAATCCTTATGTTTTCTACATCAATCATAATTTCGTGATGCCCACGCCGAATCAGGGCTTCTTTAGGGGCAATATCCATTAAAGATTCTATTGATTGTCGCGCCTTATCCATTGAATAACGTTCCAATGCTTCACTGATGGCAAACAGGACAACAACCGTTGCTCCTTCGCTCCACTCACCAATAAGGGCTGCACCAATGATTGCAATCGTCATTAACGTGTTCATATCAAAGGTAAAACGGATTAAATTTTTCAGTCCAGTTATAAAAAGTGTATAACCACCAATCAGAATTGCAGCTCCATACCCAATTGTAGGAATAAGATGCTCTTCACCGTATATGCGACTTAAAACCAAGCTAATCACTATTAGTACGGCGGATATATAAACTTTATAGGTTTCTTTTTGCTTCCAAAATGGCGTCTTTTCAATTTTCTTCTCTTTTTCATCACGTATTTTCAAGTGTTCAAAGGCACCCGCTTTTTCTATTTCTTCCATAGTTGCTGAGCCCTGCACATAAATTTTAGATGCTCCAAAATTGACTTTAGCATCTGTAACTCCTTCTAGATTCTTTACATTATTCTCAAATATACCTGCACAATTAGCACAAGTCAGTCCCTCAATTCGATACGTTTTTTGATCAGCATTGACTTTTTCGCTCATTTTATTTCACCTCTTTTTTATGCATCAAGGCTATCATCATGATTTGTTTAATATGTTCATCATCCAATGAATATAGTGCTAATTTACCTTCTTTTCGATACTTAACAATATCCTGTTTGTAAAGAGATCTTAGATGGTGAGAAGCAGTCGCTACTGATGAACCAATAATATTCGCTATGTCACATACACATAATTCTTCATCTTGGCAAAGAGCATACGTAATTTTCGCTCTATTTTCATCAGCAAGCGCTTTAAATAATTGAGCAACACTGCTCAAATTCTCATATTGTATATCTGCCTGAATACGATCTACCTTTGTTTGATCAAATGTGTATACATCACATGTATCCTTTTTTCTCACTATTTCACCCTCTTCATTCAAACCTTCGTTTGATTATATTATATACCCTCCATACTTATCATTCAAATATATGTTTGAATAAGAAAAAAGATTGGACTATTCTAGTTTTGAGCTTAGATAAATATCTATTTTTACAATATATTTCTTTTTAAGATAGATGATTTATATTGGGGTTCCTAATAACAAAGACGTCCACTTGTTAATGTGGTTTATCAAGAAAGAAAAAGACTGTCGACAATGTCGACAGCCTTCGTATGAGCTATGCTAATCTTTATCATACAAGAATATTAGAATCACAATTCAATTGGTTCATTCTGAATTTTACGTTTCCATCTTACCCTCATATTTGGATAAGCAATTCCGCATAAAATAATAATAACACCCATCCATTGTATAGCAGTTACTGTTTCATTGAGCACCAAAGCAGACATGAATACAGCCATAGGCAATTCTGAAGCACTTAAGATGGTCCCAAGCCCGCTTCCTATCTTAGGCATACCTATATTAAAGAATAATGGTGGGATTAAGGAAGCGCATAAACCTGCAACTATACTATATTTAAATAAACCATCCATCAATGAACCATTTAGAAGGAACATTGGCGGGAATACTATTAAAATAAGCAATGCTGCCCCCGTTGTCATCATCGCACTCTTATAAATGGGATGAATTTCAATATTGCTGCGCCCACTCACCACAATGAAGGAGGCAAATGATGCTGCAGATAAAAGTCCCCAAATTATACCCGCGAGAGAAAGTTCACCATTACTTGCCATGACACCTGATGCAAGAATGGATCCTAATAAAATGACTACTGTGGCAATAGTATTTTTCTTACCAGGAGCCTTTTTGTCAAGTATATATTGTAAAACAAAACTAATCCATGTAAATTGTAACAGCAAAATGATGGCAAACGAAGCATCTACATAAGTCAACGATTTATTATAAAAGATTCCCGTCAGACCCATTGGGAACCCACTTATTAATAAAGTTACCATTTGCTTACCTGAGAGCTTAACCTTAGGTACAAATATTGCAACAATCCATAGCATAACAGCACCCAAGAAATACTGACTCCCCGTAATTTCACCCTGTGTAAATCCTTCCCCATAGGCAAGTTTCACAAAAGTAGAAACCACTCCATACGAACATCCACCTAAAAAAACAAGCAAAGCATACTTCCAAATCCCCAAAATAAAATCCCCCTTAAATATAAAGCTGAAGCGACTGTCCAGGCCTGACAAGCATAAGAGGAGGTGCGTAGAGAGAGTTCTTTTCTCTCGCAGCAGCTACACTTATGACTCGAAGGCCTAGGAGCTGAAGCTAGATTAAATATAAAGCTGAAACGGCTTGTTCAGGAGCGAGGAGCATAAGACAGGGGCATGGAGGGAGGTGTTTTCCCTCCCGTAGTGACCATGCTTATGTCCTGAGCTCCTAGCCGTTGAAGCTAGATTGCATATAAAGCTGAAGCGACTGTCCAGGCCTGACAAGCATAAGAGGAGGTGCGTAGAGAGAGTTCTTTTTCTCTCGCAGCAGCTACACTTATGACTCGAAGGCCTAGGAGCTGAAGCTAGCCAAAAATAAAAAACACCCATCCCTGATAAAGGGATGGGTGGCGAAAACATCACATTCAAAAATCCACCTGCCGCACAATAGCTTTGCAGCTTTTAAAGATATAATATACCATACAGATTATAATCACTATTTATATGGATGTAAAATATAAACTATATACTTCTTTTGAACTTTTAGCTACCCTTTAATAGAATAAGTCATAAACTTATAAAAGACATTGCGAGTTACTCAATGCCTTTTATGTAATCATTTTACAATTAATTTAACAATTTTACTTCTTTTATCTTTATTCTTCGCTGATACTGTTAATTCTTTACCAACTTTTTGCTTCTTGATATTAATTGTAAATTCTCCGTTTTTATTGGCTTTGCCAGAACCAATTGTCGCTTTTCCTGCTTTAATAGAAATGAAAGCACCCGGTGCAGTCATTCCTTTTATTTTGGTAGATTTACTAGATACATCTTCGATTGTCAGCGGTAGGTAAGGACTGTTTTCTTCTAGAATATTAAAAATAAACTTTGCCTGGTCTGTGTTATCTATTAGACCACTGAATCTTTCTTTTTTAGGTCCGTAAGCAAAGACTGCCACATCGTCACCAGTATGTCCACTCGTTGTCCACCCTGAATTTGTCCGTGCGTTATAAATGTTCTCAATCGCATTATCAATTTTTGTAACGTCTTTTTCACCGTCTATTGGTTCAGCAGCTTCAGTTACCGTATTCAATTCTTCAATCGTTAGTTCTAAGCCACTATGCTCATTTAATGTTTCTTCAACAGACTTACCAGCAACTATTTCGGCTGCCATAAAGTCTGGAGTTCGTTTTGCATTTTGAACCGGTTCAGGAAACCAATTATATTCTCCGTTTGCTCCCATTGTATATCCACCAGTTGAATGGTCTGAAGTAAGAACGACTAAAGTTTCTTTATCTTTTTTAGCAAATTCTATTACAGCTTCAAATGCCTGGTCAAAATCCTCCATTTCACTCATTGTACCCACAATATCATTATCATGCGCAGCCCAGTCAATTTGCGACCCTTCTACCAATAAGAAAAATCCATCTTTATTCTTATTTAATTTATTCATTGCAACATTTGTCATTTCTTTTAAGGACGGGATTTCTTTTGTACGATCAATCATTTTTGGAAGGCCACCATCCGCAAACAAACCTAGAATCTGTTTATTTTTATCCGATCTCAATTCGTTTTTATTTGTAACATAACTATATCCTGCATTTTGGAATTCTTCTGTTAAATCACGATCAGAGCGTACAAAGTTCTTTAGTCCTCCGCCTAGCATAACATCCACTTTATGTTTTCCATTAATCATTTCATCAAAATAATCATCGGCAATCTGATCCATATTATGCCTGGAAATATCATGTGCTCCAAAAGATGCTGGTGTTGCATGTGTTAATTCAGAAGTAGCTACAAGACCGGTTGATTTCCCAAGCGCTTTAGCTTCTTCCAGGACTGTTTTAACTTCATTTTGATGAACATCTACAGCGATTGCTGCATTGTATGTTTTAACCCCTGATGACATAGCTGTTGCCGCTGAAGCAGAGTCAGTAATGTTTTGTTCCTCATCATCAGCATATGTAGTTTGCATACCAACCAAATAAGGATCGAATGTTGTGTTTTCAATTATTTTTGTGTTTGGATTATCTTTCATATATCTGTGAGCAGCTAAAAATGGGACTCCCATTCCATCCCCCACCATAAAAATGATATTTTTAACCTCAGTTTTTTTCTTTCCTGCTGCTTCGACATGTTCTTTTTTTTCAAGAGATAAAAAAACAGTACTTAAACCAATAAGCAAACATAGTGAAATAAATACAGACATAACTTTTTTGTTAACTGATTTCATTTCATCCACTCCCTAAAATAGTTTAACCATTATAAAGTATACATGTAAAATATTGGAATAAAGTTACAGAATATATAAGATTGTGTTAAAAATTATTATTGATATATTTTTAATTACATTATTTGCTACTATTTTCATACGTAGCCTGATGAATATTACATTTGCATGACATAATGCGTTGAAAGACCTGCTACTTCTCGACTATTCTACTTCTATCGCATAAAAAAGCGTTCAACAATTATTTTGTTGAACGCATTTTTAAAACATTATTTATATCTTTTTAACAAATTCAGATTTCAATTTCATTGGTCCAAAGCCGTCTATTTTGCAATCAATATCGTGATCAGCATCTACTAGACGAATATTTTTCACTTTTGTACCCTGTTTTAAAACTGATGAGCTGCCTTTAACCTTTAAATCCTTAATAACTGTAACAGTATCCCCATCATTTAAAACATTTCCGTTAGCATCCTTGTACACTTTTACCTCTTCACTTTCAGTTTCTAACGTCCACTCATGTCCACACTCTGGACAAACTAAAAGCGGACCATCTTCATATGTGTATTCAGAATTACATTTAGGGCAATTTGGCAATGTTGTCATATTTATTAACCTCCGCAGAATTAACTATTATCATTCAATAGTATTCTCATTTTACAAACATAAATTAAATTTCATGTTTATATCCATAAAAAAGATTATAACCATGACAACCGGCCATTAGAAGTAGTGTTTTATTGGTAAATAACCACCATACTTGTCTTTTGAAATAAGTTTTCGATATAATCCCCACTGCATAACTTCTTTTTTTAACGGTTCAGAGCAAAAAAATTCTATTCGGCAGAACCAAATAAAACTCTTAATGCTTTTGGTAGATACCTTTTTTTATAAATAAATGAAATGAAGTTGAGAATGAAGGCAGGAATTTTTTTAGGGAAATATTGTTTAGAGTACATCTGGAAGTACGCTCTCTCTATATCATTCCATTGATTATCTTTTTCCTGTTGCATGAATCGAGCAACATCAATCACTTTGACTTCATCACTCGAAGTAAGAATGATATTTTTAAGGTGTATATCAGAGGGATTCAATCCTACTTCCTCCGCCAATTTTAAAGCCTTGCTTATCTCTTTAAACTTCTTCTCTGGAACAAAAATACCTCTTTGTAAACACTGAAATAATGTATAGCCCTCTATAAAATCAATGACGATATAATTATTACCATCATCATATAACGTTGGATAATATTCAATATGCTTCAATTTACGGTAAATAGTCGCTTCCTCAAAAGCTATTCTCTTTATGTGCGGAAAGTATACTTTTAAAGCTAAATCTTTATCTTTAATTTTAAATACATAGGCACTCCTGCCTGTACCAATTAGTATTAGATTTAGACTATATTTCACTAATCTTGGTTTGAGCCCATTCATTTCAATCTCTACACTATCCGCTAGAGCTTTATACGTTATCATAAACACCTCATTTTAAAATAAAATCCCCAAATCACATAAGTCCAAAACGATCTAGGCTTATTTGAAATGGGGACTTTCCTTATTAATATTAAGATATTAGACTCATTATACTATATACCTTTGGAGATTATTAAGATATCTGCTTTAGTGCAAGAAATATAAATAAAGAATACTTCGAATCAACAGTTTATTTGTTTTAAATAAAAAAGACTCTCCAGAGAGAGTCTTTCAGTTATAGGTTAGATTATTATGCTTTTTGAACGTTAGTAGCTTGAGGGCCACGTTGACCTTGTTCTACTTCAAACGTTACACTTTGACCTTCGTCTAAAGATTTGAAACCTTCGCCTTGAATTGCTGAGAAATGTACGAATACATCTTCCCCATCTTCACGTTCGATAAATCCAAAACCTTTTTCTGCATTAAACCATTTAACTTTACCTTGTTCCATGTTTGTTGCCTCCCAGTGTGTACATCACACAATGTATTACTATCCTTGCTCAAATCACCTTAGACGAAAAACAAAATCACTTCTAAATCTGTCTAGAACAAAAATAATTCTTCTTTATAGTAACATGTTTTTCAGGATTTGGCAATTTTTAGAATTGCAATGATGTACTTAATAATTTCACTCTTTATCTTCCCAGTTTTTCATAGTCTTAAACTTACAACGTGTTTTTGTTTACGCAACTCCACCCATCTTTGTTATAGAGCTCTCAAATACAAACAGATTAACTTATTATCCCAGCTTTAGATTTTCTTAATTTTTTATAAACAGGATAATAGTCTATTTTATTTATCTGCTCGTTCTTCTGATTGTTTACAAGCGATGTCAGAAATAGACAAGTACCTGTCTATTTTCATTATTTTTAGAAAATAATGAAAATACCGCAAGTTAACAAGCAGACCATAAGTATCTAACAGGTATGTTAGTTATTAAGAATCAAAAAATTATTATGCTAGTATATAATCATGAATTAAATGAGGTGACTATTATGAAAGAGACTATTGTAAATACAAACTTAAAAAGCATGATTAATATTGAAATCTTAAAGGCTGCAAAAGCTGTTGACACAACAACAGATTCTTCCGAATATTATTATAAAATTATGGAATATAAAAGAGCGAAGAAATTAAAAGAACTAAGATCCGAATTAAACAAAGGAAATGACTATGTCTTAGAAAAATTAAATCAATTATCCAGCAGAAACGCTTCTTTATATAAAAGTCAGCAAACAAGCTGACTTTTACTTTATCAATCACCATTTCTGTCAGCTTATAATACCCTGGGTCTTATCTTGTATTAAACCAGTAAAATTAATTCTTCATTGATATAAAATTTTTTATAAATTCACTCTCATTTGCAGATATCACATTTTTTAAATCCTTCGTTCGTAATACAAACTCTTTAACCCCTATAAATTCTGATTCTGCAATCAAGTAAAACTCTGTTCCTTTTTTAAAACCTTTAAACTGTTTATTTAATCTAAATACCTTCATAAAATGACCCCTAGCGATGAATTAGAATAAACATTTATTTAATCATATCCTAAAACTTCAAATCCAACTTTTTTATTATACATTATTCAATACTTTACAAACTTTTTCTACAACGAGTAATCTTTTCAAGGATTAATCTAAGAGAAAGTAACTGGATCCTATACATCTTAAGCAGGATGGGACATTACCCTGCCTTTAGTAATTGCTGATTTCATTGAATAAAATGCAAGAGAGAGCCAGTCTAAACCGGCTCTCTCTTTTCTTACCTATTTTTACATATCTAAATCTGTAAAGGCATATGGCACTAATTCTTTTAGAGTCAATTCTTTACATTCATTTTTAGCATTCGTTAAATAAACAGGCATGTCAGGTGGGCAAAATTCCACTAATACTTGTCTACAGATACTGCAAGGAGGAAGATAATCCTCTGTAGCCCCGGCAATCGCTATCGCTTGAAAATCTCCTTTTTTATACCCTTTCGTAATAGCCGTAAAAATAGCGGTTCTTTCTGCACAATTGGTTGCCCCAAATGAAACGTTTTCAACATTTACTCCATTGATAACGCTTCCGTCTTTTAGCAAAAGGGCAGCTCCCACAGGAAATTTAGAATACGGCATATACGCATTTGATTTTACTGCACGGGCACTTTCCATTAATGTTTCTTTATTTACCATCCTGATCATCTCCAACCATATTAAATTGAATAAAGACACTCGTTTCCTATATTATACCAAATTAGTAACTATATTTTCTTCTTGTCACTAAAATGATCCAAATTGCAGGCAATGTAAAAATGGCCATTCCAGCGAAAGAGAGTCCTGGAGAAATATCATATAAAAATCCGCCTGCCAATGTCAATATCGCTGTGCTAAAACTCATCGCAAAAGCTGAATATACTCCTTGCGCATTGGAATTTTGCTCTTTGGGCAACGAATTTGTTATATAGAGAATAAATGCATAGTGGGCTAACGCAAATGACAGTGCATGCAAACTCTGCGATAACATAAAGACCCATACATTAGGAAATATAAATATGAGCAGCCAACGTAAAGTCGAACCAATTGCGGCTATCAATAGTAACGAAGATGGTTGCCATTTTCTAAACAGATGATCAGCCTTTGCAAAGCAGATGATTTCAAAAAGCACAGCAATATTTATTATCATTCCAATATAATAGGTGTTCACACCTAGATCCTGTAAATAGATATACCCATAATTATAATAGGAAGCATGGGCACCCTGAAGTAAAAATACAATCAGCAAAACAATTGGAAAGCTTTTAATCTTCCATAAGCTGCTCATCTTCATGGAATTCTTACTATCTTGTTGAATCGGCTTCTCTAACAATATTGATGGTGTTGGTAACATATACTTGATAAGCATTATTGCAAGCATAAACATCATCGCCCATAAAATTGCTTTGTCTCCAAAATATCCGGTAACCATACTAATGATGAGCACAGAGACTATAAAACCAAGAGATCCATATGAACGAGCTTTTCCGTATGCTCCATCTCCTTGTTTCATTAGAATAACTGCCGTACTTTCCACCGCGGGTAACAAGGTTGGATAAAAGACACTAAAAATGAGAGTAACAACAAATAGTGAACTAAATGATGTCGAAGGAATATAAAGGAGTGTCCCCACTAATGAGCTAATTATTAACATAACAACAACTTTATGGGCGCTCCAATATTTAGAGGCAAGTGGATAAGCAAATAAAGCGGATATCCCCCGTATGACCAATCCAAATCCCATAATCAAACTTGCTTCTGAAACTGTTAATCCTTTCCCTTGGACAAGAAAGCCCGTCCAATAAGGGAGAAATATACCCCATGTCATAAAAAACATAAAAAAGTTCTGCGAAAACCAACGTGAATTGTTCATTCTTTTTCCCTCCATATTGATTGCATCATAGCATGTTCACCTATACAATAATGTGAGATATCTCATATTTTTAGTAATCTGGAGGAAAAAAGTGCAGTTTTTATCTGAACCCTTGCGTAGTCAATACATTGATTTATACAATATTCAATCTTATTTCAGCTTTTCGATTAAACCGTATATTCAAGTCCATCAATTTGAGCGTGGAGAATTCATATATAAAGAAGGTTCTATACCGGAATACTTATATCTTCTTGTCGAAGGAAAAGCGAAATTATATATTACTCATGAAAACGGGAAAGTATCTCTCCTAAATTTTATTGAAGCACCTTCCTTTGTAGGCGAACTCGAATTGTTAAATGCCGAGAAATATTCCATAGGAGTTCAAACATCAACAAAAGTCATTTGTTTTGCTATCCCTATGCATTCTTGTAAAGAAAAACTTTTGGAGGATCCTGTTTTCCTCAGGCACCTGTCTATATTTTTAAGCAAAAAGACGCATCTTCTCTCATTTAAATCTGTACAAACGCAAATTTATCCACTCGAAAATCGGTTGGCCTCATTTATTCTAATGTCAGCTGAAAATGATTTTTACAAAGAAAAACATACTGAAGTCAGTGAGTATTTAGGTGTCTCCTATCGCCACTTATTACATGTTCTATCACATTTCTGTAAAGCAAATCTTATAAATAAATATGAACGTGGCTATATTATTATAGATAAGGAACGGCTTCAGCAATTAGCTAAAATTGATTAATGATACGTATGTCCTATTCACTATCTAAATGAAAAAAGCTAATCTGATGATTAGCTTTTTTTATTAGATTAGCTTTAATAATTGACAGGCTTATTCCCCAGTTTTAGCGAACCGGTCGATGCGATCTCTTATCTCATCACGTACCCTTTGGAAGAATGCCCATTTTTCTTCCTCACTTTCTTCCGCTTTCGCCGGATCATCAAATCCTCAATGAACTCGTCTTACGCTTGGCGGCGTTACTGGGCAATGTGCATCTGCATGTCCACATAAAGTTAGGACCAAATCTGAATGATTTAAAATGTTCGGATCAATCATATCTGATGTGTGATTCGTTATGTCTATATTTACTTCCTGCATCGCTTTCACTGCATTTCTAATTTAAACCATTATATACTCGAGATAATCATGTAAAAAGAAACTCATTTATTCGATTTTTCACTTATTAAATATCATAATACTAAAATATCTACTAATAAAACAAAAATAGTACGAGTAAAAGGATGATAAAAAAAATATAATTTACACATTGAAACCAAATTATAAAAGAGAATTCCACAGATTTAACAAGGGAAGTCTCTTTTTCTTTACTTAGGATTTTATAGAATTATCTGGTTATCTTAAATATGTAAGCGATTTAGCTATAAGGTAAAAGTATTAGAAATAATACGTTTATTTTTATAAAAATATTGTGTTAGGAGTGTTCATCATGAATAATCAACATACTACTGATACAGAAAAGAATGGACAGTTTCCATGGATGGACAAGTCATTGTCACCACGTGAACGTGCTGAAAAGCTTGTAGCTGCTATGACATTGGAGCAAAAAATTGCCCAGCTTCACGGCGCGATGAATACGATTAATATTTATGACATGCCATCTATGGATGAGATGAATGCCATGAGCCCTGAGGAACAAGATCAACTTATGGCCCAAATCCAGGTACAGCGCCATGTAAAAGGTATTGATGAGTTAGGAATCCCACGTTTTCGTATTACTAACGGCCCTGTAGGCGTTGGAATGGGCGACGGACACCCAAGCCCGCCTGCTACAGCTTTGCCAATGACGATTGGACTTGCGGCAGGCTTTGATCCAGAGCTAGCGCGTGAGTATGGAGATATCATTGGTTCAGAAACAGCTACGCTTGGTCAGCATGTTCTAGAAGGACCAGGTGTTTGCTTACACAGAACGCCAATTGCTGGACGTAACTTTGAATATTTCTCTGAAGATCCATACCTTTCTGGCGTAATGGGCGTTGAGGTTACGAAAGCGATTCAAGACCATGATGTTATCGCCATGGGTAAGCATTATGCTGTTAACGACCAGGAGTATGAGCGCTTCCGCACAAGTGTTGAATTGGATGAACACGTATTGCGCGAGCTTTACCTACTTCCTTTTGAAATGTTAGTTAAAGACGGGGATATCGCGGCAATGATGAGTGCCTACAACCGCGTCCGTGGTGTATATGCAACTGAAAGCCGCTATCTCCTCAATGATATCCTTCGTGACGAGTGGGGCTTCCAAGGATATGTTCAATCTGATTTCTGGTCTTGCCGTTCTGCAGCCGCTTCTTTGAACGCTGGTATGGACCATGAGATGCCAGATGCTAAATGGTTGAACGAGACGAATGTCAAGAATGCCCTTCAAGACACTAGTCTTGAGATTGAAACGGTTGACCGTGCATTGGTTCGCCGCTATACGCAAATGTTCCGTTTCGGTCAATTCGAGCGCCCTTACAACCCAGGTGAGATTGATGCAAAAGGTCATGGTGCTAGATCTCGCAAAATCGGTTCCCAGACCGCTGTTCTTCTGAAAAATGAAGGCGAAATGCTGCCACTTGATCCAAAAGCTTATGACTCCATCGTAATCATTGGTCAATCTGAGTACGTTGATGATGCCTGCAATGGTGGGGGTGGTTCTTCAAAGGTTACTCCGCTCTACACGGTACCACCGGTAGAAGGCATGCAAAGTGTCCTTAAAGGTCTTGGTTCACACACGTCAGTCAGCAAGGTTACTGTCGCAAAAGATCTTTCAAACCTTGACGAAGCCAAAGAAGCTGCTGCTAAAGCTGATATGGTTATTCTAATGGCCGGCTTAGTTGCCTCTGAAGGTTTTGATTTACCAAGTCCAAACATGCTAAATGATCAGAATCGTATGATCGACGAACTATTGGATATCAACCCGCAAACGGTTGTAGTCATGAAAGACAGCAGCCCTGTCATGATGCCATGGATCCACAAGGCTAAAGCAGTTCTTGAGGCATGGAACCAAGGTACTGAAGATGGTCACGTCGTAGCCGATTTACTCTTTGGCGTTGTAAATCCATCCGGTAAAGTTCCTACCACATACGCAGCTTCTGAGGATGATCTTTTATACGCAGGCAGACCTGAGCGCTATCCTGGTACAGATGAAGGCAATGGATTCCCGGTTATCCGATATTCTGAGGGCCTTAACATGGGCTATCGTTGGTTCCAGTCCCAAGGAATTAAGCCATTATTCCCGTTTGGATACGGTCTATCCTACACAACCTTTGAGCTTTCCAGATTCTCAGTAACACCATCACAAACAGATGGAAAATCCCCTATCACGGTAAAAGTGAACGTAACCAACACAGGAAAAGTTGCTGGAGCTGAGGTTGTTCAAGTATATCTAGGTATTCCTGTCCAAGGACAGCCACCTAAGCGTCTTGTTGGTTTCCAAAAAGTTTATTTAGAGCCTAATGAGTCACGTGAAGTTAGCATCACGATTGACCCAACTGCCACGAACCATCCAATGGGTGTATGGGACTACTACGAACACGATTTCATGGTGAAACCTGGCGAGTACACTGTATATCTTGGTACATCCAGCGAAGATACTCCTTACAAAGAAACAGTAATTGTTGAATAAGTAATATTAATTAATAGCTAGAAGGATTGAATCAATAATAAGATTCAATCCTTTTTACGTGCATTAAAATATGTTTTCCAATTGGAAGTACTCTATTAAAGGCTTTGTTCTTCCTTCGTTATGCCAATTATGATAGTCTTTGAAAACTTTCTTTGGGTCATTATTAGCCCTTTCTTCAACCAAATATTGCAAGAAAGCTGCACCAGTAATCGTACATAATACTTGTTAAACTCCCTCGATGACTGTCACTTCCAAACTACTCTAAGGAATAGTTACCATATCTGTGCTTAAACAGATCCATCAATTTTATCTCTATATTTGTTTAAAAGATTTTTCAAATAGAAATAAAAAATCTTCTTATTAATTTATTTATTTGAGAGAAAAGCAAGCGTTAAAATTATAATGTGGAAGAAAGTAGTGATTGGCGGTCTCCTTGCCCAATTCAGAGCGTAATAATCTGTTTGGAAGTCCCCCCTATTACTGGATGAGGAAATATTAGAAGATGTCCACGTGACGAATAAATAGAGCTAAAAACGGGGTAGAATATGGTAGAATATTTGATAAAAAATCCCTTACAAGTAGGCAAGGTTAAATTAGGGATTATTCAAGCGCTATGCTATACTTAGCCTACCATTTGCTATTACTGTTTCATTCGTTTGTTGCACAAGCTTTATTCATTTATTGAATAAGGCTTTTTTTATTGACCATTAAATTGATTTAAAACAAAAATAGACCCTACAAATGTAGGGTCTATCATTAGCTTTTATTAAGCTTTTTGAACGTTTGTAGCTTGTGGGCCACGTTGTCCTTGTTCTACTTCAAACGTTACACTTTGACCTTCGTCTAAAGATTTGAAACCATCGCTTTGGATTGCTGAGAAATGTACGAATACGTCTTCTCCGCCTTCACGTTCGATAAATCCAAAACCTTTTTCTGCATTAAACCATTTCACTTTACCTTGTTCCATAATTGTTGCCTCCTAGTGTGGATGTCCACACAATGTATTACTATCCTTGCTCAAATACCTTAGACGAAAATCAAAACTGCTTCTCAATCTGAAACCGAACAAAAATAATTCTTCTTTAGAATAACAGATATATTTAGAAATAGCAAAGAATAAGATTAAACCGTCCATTAATACCTGTGAACTTCTACTATTGCCACCACAACTAATAGTAGATTTTTAATAAACAAGAATGATTTAACTTATGAAATTTTTGATTATCTACCCTGAAATAGCAAAGGGAAGGATAATAATACTATATAGTAAAAAGGATGCTAGGTTAAAGTCGTAAAATCCCTCGTTCTGTACCCAGGCCAGTAAAAAAGACCTGCTAAAGCAGGTCAATGGTTTCAGATATTCAAGTGTTTGGAATCCCAAACTCCTGATTCTACTAATTTATCCTTCCCTTTATACGCAAAGAGAACGGCAAGAATATTGATGACTAACATGATCAGGATGGCGTACAGTCCTGCCGTATAGCTTCCTGTGAATTGAAATATATATCCATAAGCAGGAAGGGCCACAATAGAAGCGACTGCTAATCCTAAAGAAGCTGTGGAGTAAATTTGGCTGTACTCTTTGTTTCCAAATAAACTTTGCGTCAACGCAGGTGCTAATGTGCCGATTCCGCAGGTCACAAAGGCAAAAAGGACGAGCGAAACGAAAATCATAGCCGAGCTGGATGAAGCCAACAATAAAAGGGAAACGGAAACCATCCCCAACACCATCGTGAATATGGTGGTATTTTTCGAACCTATTTTGTCATTTAAAATCCCGACCACAAGTGACCCCAGCACCACACCAAGCATATAGATACCCATAGCGCTTCCTGCGAACGATTGCGTATACCCCTTGCCAACTAGATAAGTCGGAAAGTGCATGGAAAAGCTGGCTATCGATGTGATCAAGAAGAAGAAAATGGCCAACCCATAAAAAGCAGATGATTTTTTCGCCACCGCCATGGTAACTCCTTCTTCTTGCGTTTGTTCTGTTTGGTCTGTTGAGTCTTTCCCTATCTCAGCTGTTCCGTATGGATATAACCCTTTTGCTGGAGACAAGGTTTTAATCAGGAGAAGAACGATTGGGACCACGATGACAATAGCCGCGACTCCGACTGCCACATACGAGTATCTCCACCCATGACTCACAATTAAATTTCCGATCATCGGCTGAGCGACGGCCCCAATCAGACCGCCAGTTGCTGTCAGGATACCAAGCGCCAACCCGTTCCTTTTTTTAAACCATTGGTTGATCAGGACAGGTCCAGCAATCACGGTGATAAAGACACCTCCAACAGCCAACGGAACCGCAAATACATACCATCCCCATACTGAATTCATCATGCTGAACACCACATAAGAACCTGCTTGCAAAAAGATTGCCAAAATCAAGAGCAACCGAATATCGTACTTGGCCATCAATTTTCCCCCAAAAGGAAGAAATAACATGGTGACCACAGCCGATACACTTAAATATAAAGTCAAGTTCCCAAGCCCAATATCCAAGTCTTTTGAAATAGGCGTTAAGAAAAGGCTTGCGGAGTTATTTACCGCCCCTTTCCCGATACCGACAATTATACAAAGCCCCGCCAGTATCCACCAGGCATAATGAATTTTTTTCTTACTAGTCATACAAATCCCCCTTAGTTGTCTGTAACGAGGAAGCCTAATGCTTCCTCCAATCCCGCCTCACGCAATATAGTGGTTCCCCCGTAAACCACCATGGTTTGCCCCAAGATATGATCGAAATCACTGCTCGCTGATAAACCGATTGAAGCATAAAGAATTAAAATGCTCACATCAATGAATATGTATAATAAATGCGCTTTTCTTTTTCCTAGGATCCAATCCCTTAAAGCTCTCGGTCACCTCCAAACGACCGACAGATACAAATTTTAACACTATTCCCAAAAATAAGACACAAAATTACTAAATATTTCAATTGATACCTTTTTGAATTACTACATATTACAGCACTCTCAAACTCAAGTAAGAGCATCTTCGATATGCGGAACGCTCCTTCTCATCTCTTCATCCAGACTGTTTTATCGCCCTTCGATATCCTCAAACATTTTTTCGCAAATTCAATCGCTTCCCCGCTCATCAACTCAGGGTTTGTAAGGGATGCATTGGTACCTAGCTTCATTCATTTAAGAATTTCAAAAAGCCTAATAATTACCCCAGCTCTAAGTACATTCTCTTAAACAATGAATAAGATAATTTTATAAGATGTGAAGGGATTGAGAAAAATGTATTATGTTCCTTATATATATCCATATCCGTATCCTTATTATATGAATATACCAAGGTATAACTATTCTCGACATTCCGTTTACAGGACGTTTCCTAATGAGATAGATTATGGTAACAGATTTGATTCTTTTCATTCTTCCCATGCTAACGAAAGGGTTATGTTGAAAGATAATGGACCGGGACCATATGTTGTTGATATCAATAAAGCAACAAAGCAAAACAATACGTATCGCACTGCATTATGGACAGGAACACATTTACAAGTAACTTTAATGAGTCTCAATGTTGGGGAAGATATCGGTTTGGAGATTCACCCTGAAGTTGATCAATTCTTACGTATTGAAAAAGGGAAGGGAATTGTTCAAATGGGCAAAACTAAAGGAGATTTAAACTTTAAAAGAAATATCTATGATGACTCAGCAATCATGATACCTGCTGGAACATGGCACAATGTGACCAATACTGGTACTATTCCGTTAAAACTATATTCCATATATGCTCCACCCAACCATCCAAATGGCACTGTTCATATGACCAAAGCAGATGCTTTATCTATTGAAGAAGGCTAGGTTTCAACAACTTTATCCCTCTATGCCATAGCTAAATAAGGTGACCGTGTAACCACCACCTATTTCTCCTAATCCATAATAAGAACAGTAATATAGTAATAATCACTCCATATTCTAAATATTTAAGAAAGGACCAAAGAATGGGAAGCATAAACGGATATGAATCAGAAACCACCTTCTTTTAATTACACTGGATCTTGCATATTATAAAAACAGAAAACAGTCCTTTTGCAGACAAACTGATTTAAATTAGGGATTATGCAAGCACTGTGCTATACTTAGCCTACCATTTGCTATTACAGTTTCATTCGTTTGTTGCAAGCTTTATTCATTTATTGAATAAGGCTTTTTTTATTGACCACCAAAATTGATTAAAAACAAAAATAGACCCTACAAATGTAGGGTCTATTTTTAGCTGTTATTAAGCTTTTTGAACGTTTGTAGCTTGTGGGCCACGTTGTCCTTGTTCTACTTCAAACGTTACACTTTGACCTTCGTCTAAAGATTTGAAACCGTCGCTTTGGATTGCTGAGAAATGTACGAATACGTCTTCTCCGCCTTCACGTTCGATAAATCCAAAACCTTTTTCTGCATTAAACCATTTCACTTTACCTTGTTCCATAATTGTTGCCTCCTAGTGTGGATGTCCACACAATGTGTTACTATCCCTGCTCAAATACCTTAGACGAAAATCAAAAACGCTTCTCAATCTGAAACCGAACAAAAATAATTCTTCTTTAGAATAACAGGTAATTCCAATAATAGCAAACCATACGACCTCACCTTCATAATTGGATGTTTATCTTTGATTGTTAGAATAGCCCGATGAGAGAAAAGGATGCTATTCGAGCAGTCCAGGTCACTAGCCGGTTCCCTTCTGTACATGGCGCTCCTATCCATATCGGCAATCCGGCTGCAATTGGCATAGAGGATCTCCATCATCCAGATTTCAGTGACAGCGTAATTATAAAAGACAGTGAATCCCTGTCTTTTGGGCATGCGGCGTGACTTCCCAAGCTGTTGCCATGCATATAAAACCAGAAATCATGATCACCCATGCTCCAAGCCATATGTTTATAACAGATTTAAAAAATGAACAGTTTAGAATACTTTAGTCCTAACCTTCTACAATCTATTTGAATAATTAAGGTTTTCTCCATACTAATGTCAGTGACCGCTTCCCCGAAAAATAAAAAACCACAACAAAGTTGTGGTTTGGGATTCGGTTGATATGCTGCTTTGTGTTTCTCACTTAACTAAAAAACACTTTGTCGACATTATATTTTGCGCGAAGTGTATTGATGATGTAGGTTTCATAAATTTCACGTTCCATTGGGTCTTCTACGATCATCAATTCAATTTTATGAACTTCAGCTCTGTGATCTTTGATTGGGCTTACGTTGTCCTCGAAATGCTTTTTTACTCTTTGGCGCAGTTTTCGCGCTTTCCCGGCAAAGAGAAGCTCGTCGCTGCGATTATAAAATAAGATCAGGCCGCCTTTGTCGCGGGGAATCTGGTGAAAATCGATGAAGCCATAGATTGGCTTTATGACTGGTTCGCCTTCTTTTGGCTGTTGCTGTCTTTGGGTAATGGTTAAATCTGGTTTAGGGATTACAATGTTTATCAATTTATCACGTCCTCTTTCGTTAACCTTTATCATATCATACGATTGGCGTGAAAGATAGGATTATTTCGAATGTTCCACTATACTGAAATTTACATGAAGTTAAATTTCAGCAACTATTCGCTGGTAAGATAGCGCATACTACCTTCATTCAGCGACTCCTTATAACATTTTTTACTATTTACTGCCTCAAAAACTACGATGAGTCGGTTCACCATACAAAATTGGTTTACCTTTAAAAAAATCTTTTTCCATCCAACATTTTGCATCTTCAGGGCTTAACTCTCTTGTACTCATTATTAAATTTAGAAAGCTCTCAAAATACTCAACCGATAAATTACCTCCATGATTTACAGTCATAATTCCCGCATCCCTCATCATATTTTTTTGATAACATTATAGTTTTCAATCACGTTCAATCAATCGCACGTTCCTTCATTATATCCATTCAACACAAGACCTAATTCACCATCTTCTTCTTGCGCATCAATAGTTACATTAGTTAATTGACCTTTGATTTCAGGTTGGATCGCGATTTTAACACCCATGATATCTTCTGCAATATCTTTTTCTTTTGCTTCCTGAAGAGCCACTCCCAAGTTTATTCCACTGCAACCCGCAATCCCATAAAAGCGCAAAGTAGATACTCCTTTCGTTTCCATAGCTTGTTGTAGATAGGTTTTTGCCTGTTCCGTCATTTTCATTTTGCCATTCCTCCATATACTTAGTAGTGTGTTGTTTTCATCCCTCGTAGTTACTAGCTAATTTCTAATGTAGCTCTGTATCCTTCCATTCTTTATGCTGGCTCTATGGGAGGATATGGACGATAAAGATAAGCCAAAAGCCAAGAGATCTTCCCTTGGCTTTTGGTTGGTAGATTATTCACCTGTTTTGGCAAAACGTTCAATGCGTTCGCCAATCTCATCGCGCACTCTTTGGAAGAAGGCCCATTTTTCTTCATCGGTTCCTTCTGCTTTTGCTGGGTCATCAAACCCCCAGTGTACACGTTTCACATGTGGCGGTGTCATCGGGCAGTGTTCATCCGCATGACCGCATAATGTCACGACTAGGTCTGCATGATTCAGGATTTCTGGATCAATCACATCGGATGTTTGATTTGTAATATCAATATTGATTTCTTTCATGGCTTTGACCGCATTTGGATTTAATCCATGTGCTTCAAGTCCTGCGCTTTTGACATTCCATTCAGGAAGAAGCTGTTTCGCCAATCCTTCTGCCATTTGACTGCGGCAAGAGTTCCCCGTGCATAAGAAATAGATGGTTTTTTTATTCGTCATAAGTATCATCTCCTGGTTGGATAATTAGTGTGTTGTTTCTATAACTTAATTGTACGGAAATATTTCTTTTCCCATCTAAGCGCTACAGTCACCAGTGCGATAAGGACTGGGACTTCGACGAGCGGCCCAATGACCGCGGCAAATGCTTCCCCGCTGTTGATTCCAAAAACCGCAACAGCTACCGCAATCGCCAACTCAAAATTATTACTAGCGGCTGTAAACGATAGGGACGCCGTAACAGGATAGGAAGCACCTGCTTTACGGGATGCGAAAAACGATACCGCGAACATAACCAAGAAATAGATTAATAATGGGATGGCTATCCGAATCGCATCCAATGGCAATTCAATGATTTTTTCCCCTTTTAAGGAGAACATCATCACAATCGTAAACAATAAGGCAATCAAGGTAAATGGAGATATCTTAGGTAAGAAGGTTTCCTGGTACCATTTTTCTCCCTTAACTTTCAGTCCAATATAACGAGTCAACATGCCTGCCACAAACGGAATTCCCAAATAAATCAATACGCTTTTCGTAATTTCCCACATGGAAATTACAACTGTTAGGTTTTCCATGCCAAACACGCCTGGTAGAACGTTCAAGAAAAAGTAGGCGAATACAGAATAAAATAAGATTTGGAACACTGAATTAAAGGCCACAAGCCCAGCTACATACTCTCGGTCCCCGCGTGCCAAGTCGTTCCAAACAATAACCATGGCGATACAACGGGCGAGGCCAATCATAATCAATCCAGCCATGTATTCAGGATAATCATGTAAGAAAATAATGGCTAAGAAGAACATTAAAACAGGACCAAGCAGCCAGTTTTGAAATAAGGAGAGCAATAATACTTTCCAGTCTTTAAAGACACGCCACATTTCTTCATATTTAACTTTTGCCAATGGTGGATACATCATGATGATTAATCCGATTGCAATTGGAATCGAAGTAGTCCCCACAGACATGGTATCTACTACATTTTTAAAATTGGGCGCAAATACGGCAATCAATACACCAACCGCCATGGCGACAAAAATCCATAACGTTAAATAGCGATCTAGGAATGATAGCTTTTTGGTCACACTCTTTTTTTCCATTTGGTTTCTCCTCCTCATTACTCTTTGATGTGTTCACAATCAGTGGAACAACAATTCGCATGGATGGGTTCCAACTGATCGATAATCGCTTGGATATAAGGCTTCTGTACTTCATTTAAACGGCAATATTTCCAAGTCCCTTTTTTTCTCTCCAGAATGATTCCAGCATCTTTTAACTTTTTCACCTGCTGGCTAACCGCTGGTTGAGAGATTTGTAAGACATCGACAAAATCACATACACAGACCTCTCCATGTTTTAAACAAGCTAGTAGCTTCAGTCGATTTGAATCACTTACGGCTTTTAATAATTGAGACATTTCCTCCATATGATTCATTTTTATACCACCTTATATAACCATTCTCTTATATAATCACAAACTTATATTATCCTTTATGCTATTTCTTTTCAAGCAGGAAGATGTCTTATATAACAACTTTACACATTAAATTGAAAAGACCATCAATTTATTCACTATCCACACCATTGATGGCGCTTCTTCTCTCCAAAAAGGCGATATCTCTCCATACGCAATCAGTTTTCCAATTCTTTCTTTGCAGCCGATTTCCTTAAATCTATAAATGAAATGCAAGGAAAGGCTAGTAGTGTTTTCTGGAATGATGCTTGATTGAAAACTCAATAACTTTTGATTTCACTGGTTTCATTTAGTGATAAAACCTCGTCTATAAAAAAATAATAAAAATAAGCTTGGGATATCCCAAGCTTATAAATCGCTCAACGAGTAAAATATTCTTTCATTCATCTAGTTTGACTAAAAAGTTATAAGTGCTTATTCCCCTACCATTCCATCATTATCGTTATCGCGCATATATGGATATAACCAATGGTCACTCGTTATGGGCATACTGAAACCTGCATCTTTTGCTTCTTTAATCGTTACTTGTCCATTACCGTTCGTATCAACACTAGAAATATCACCACTCGTGTTTGAACTAGTTGAATTGCTTGAATTGGTTGAATGAGAAGGTTTGTTGCCTGTTAAACCGAGTGATTCATTTACTTCATCAGGATTCACATTGTCAAATGAATCTACAATCTTGTTTCCCCTTATAGTATAGGTATACTTATAATGCGAAGGAATCTGTGTTTCCGTATTCGGATATGTGATAATTGCTTCAAAATTAGTAGCTCCACCTGCACGACGAATCGCGTCTTCCATATAAGCTTGATCACCATGTCGGTTGAGTGTACTTTCTTGCGGGGTAATATTATACGCATTCGATACCCCTCCGAGAGAATCAGCGATTATATGCCCTTCATCTAAAACAGCATTTTCGACACCAGGAACCTTCGCCTCATCAGAGTAATATCTACCAGACGATGTTACAGGTTCGCTGCGGTCATCTTGCAGAATGATTTCGTCAGCAATGACACGTACTAATTGACCGTATTCATTCGTAAATGCCCAATATTCACGGTCCCCAAATCCAATGTCAACGACAACTTTAGATTGACGATATCCGGACAAATCACCACCATCCACTTCAATCCGTTTGTATCCTGAAAACTGTTCATCATTTGAATGGGTTGGTGTTTCCTCTAATACTGGTTCATCAACTACTTGTTCCTCTACTACTGGTTTATCAACAACTGCAGTGGTAGTTTCTTCTTTCTCTTCATCTTTTTTGCTATTTTCTTTTGTATTAACTGTGGTTACTTCTTGTGAATCCGTTTTTCCATCTGTAACGGATCCTTCCTCTACGTTCGTACAACCAACCATAAACATAATCATTAAAAGTGAGATTATATAGTTTATTTTCTTTTTCATTTTAGGATTCTCCTATAATTAACTTTAATAACTTATAAATGGTATTTTATCACATAATGTTATTCTATTTTTATTCCCGCATTCATTTTCCTTTTATTTCTACAAGCATTTAATTTAGAATGCGTTTCATATGCGAAAAAATAAATAAAGCGATATAAACCCTGACTTAACAACAAAAAAACACGGTGATTTTATATGCGAAATACTGTGCGTTTTGACTAGATGTTTACTAGTTGGCCGCTCACAAGTAAAAAAAGAAGCCAATCGGGGATTGGCTTCTTCTCATCACTTACACATATTTACGACTTACGCTCTTCCCATCATAACTAAACAAAATCCCCTTGCCTTCCAACATGGTCTCTATATAAACTGTCCATCCCCAAATGCAAATGCGGCAGAACCTTCTCTAGGTATTTTACATCCAGTTCAATATCTTCAAACCCATGCTTCAGGTATATCTCTCCATTTTTCAGATAATCTCCGTCATTGACCGTGATATACGGGAATCCACCATTCACGCACATGCTGACGAGCTGATCACGTACCGCTTTTCATTGCTTATCGACAATCTTATAGTCGCGCCATTTTTCTGGAACAGATACATATCCTCACGCATAACCAGATCCTTTGTCAGGTAGTTACGCGAGAAGCTGATATACAATTCAATCTCCCGCACTTCAGACATTTTCTCACGACCTGAATTCAATTTAACGCCGCACCTTCTCATCTCTTCATCTAGGTTGTTATAGTGTTCTTCTATATCCTCAAACATCTCGATGCCCAGATAATATGGGTTAATGCCTATTCTTGATGGCTGCACCACTCCTGCATTGAGTTTCGCAAATTTAATCGATTCCCCACATATTAGATCAAGCTCACGCAGGATGCGTTGATGCCAGTAGCTCGCCAGCCTTCGTTCTCCTAAGTATCTCAAAAAAACCTGATTTCTTCACTAATCAGGTTTTTTACATAAGAGCATTACCACAACAACATTTTGCTATGTACTCCATACAATACTCTGTATAAAAAAAGCAGCTAAAAAATAGCTGCTTTTTACTGAAAAGAGTATCCTTATTTAAGCCTTTTGTTACACAGTGGCTTCAGTAAAATCTTCTATTGAGAAGATTGTCCAAGCCCGTTTAGTATAAAAAATATAGCTTCCTCAATTTCATTTTCGCTAATGGAATGTTTATTTAACAATATAAAATTAGAAATAAACATTCCACCTATTACTGTGATGAGCATTTTAAGGATTACATCGTTTGATATGTCTTTAATTTCGCCTCGTTGTTTATATACCTCAATCACTTTTATTAAATGATTAAATCCAATCTCCAGAACATTAGGAAGTAATTCGTTTCTAAGTTCCTCTTTATAAAACATTTCCTTAATGAACACCTGAAATATTTCTCTGTTTTCAGAGAGAAAAGCACTACGGTTTGTTACAAGAGCTCTTAAAAACTCTTCAAATGTATACTTATCATTCATAAGTTCACCGACGAGTTCATCTACCATCGTAGGGAAGAAATCTTTTAGAAAAGGAACCATTATAGATAACAATAAATTTTCCTTCGTTCCATAATGTTTAAATATTGTTCCTTCTGCTACACCTGCTTTTTTAGCTATTTCAGATGTTGATGTATTTGAATATCCTTTTTCCGCAAAAGACGTAATAGCAACCTCAATAATTTTCTTTTGTTTAACCGTTTGTTTATTGGATTTTTCAAGTATTTTAGCCATTTCATCTAGTAGGTTATTATTTACCATTTTAATCACCATCTTTGTTTAAAGCTATATCGCTTCCGTATTATAGCTTACGATACTTTTTCAAAGCAAACAAATTTAAAACGATAAACACTGCTGCAAAAGCCAAAAGAATATATAGGTTACTACTAATATCAGATAAACTTAAACCCTCGTACATTACTCCTTTTAACGCATCTGCTGCATAATACAACGGCATAAAGTTTGCGAATACTTGTAGCCAATCCGCCATTCCCTCAATGGAGAAAATACCCGAGAAGAATATTTGTGGCACAATAATGATCGGTATGAACTGAATCATCTGAAACTCTGAACTTGCGAAAGAAGATAATAATATTCCAAGTGACAAGGCCACAAGAGCAATGATGACATTGATTAACATAACCGTCCAAATGGAACCAACTAAAACCATATCCAATACATTTATCGCAAACAAAACGATAATAACAGTCTGTATCAATGCCAGTAAACCATAGCCAACAAGGTATCCTGCGACAATCTCTCCTCTTTTAATAGGTGTTGCTAATAGTCGCTCCAACGTGCCAGTTGTTCTTTCGTTTAATAAGCCTATGCCAGAGATTAAGAAGACGAAGAAGAAGACGAAGAACCCGACTAGAATAGGACTAAAGGTATCAAAAAGCTCTGTTTCACTGCTGCCATAAACATAATTTGTGTTCAAGGAATCTTGTGAGAGCAATTCACTCTGTATTGCGTTAGTCCCCATCAATTTTAATTGCTTTGCTTGAGTATCAATTTGCTTTACTTTCATTTCTAAGCTTTTCGCTATTGTCGGATCATTATTCAGTAAAGTTAAGGTTGTTTGGTCGCCTTCCACTTGTAAAAAACCATCTAAATCTTTATCAAGTATCATATCCTTAACATTAGAAACTTTGTTATATTCTTTTACTACAATATCTGCGTCTTCTAATTTTTCGATGATTTGCTGATTCGCATTAGCAACTCCTAAAACAGGATCAACGGTATTGCCATTAAAGACTAGGTTCATTAGTGTTAATACTAATAATGGAGCAACAAAGAGAAGAGCCAAGGTACGCTTATCTCTAAGTATTTGCAATAAAATCCTCTTAATAAGTGCTACTGTTCTCATTGTACTTTCCTCCCAGCATCCAAAAATACCTCATCTAAACTATTGACATTATATTGTTCTTTCAATTGGCGAGGTGTGCCAGATGCTATGAATGAACCATCTCTAACCATTGCGATATAATCACATTTTTCGGCTTCATCCATTACGTGAGTCGTTACAATAATCGTTTTGCCTTCCTCGTTTTTCAATCTTAACAGCTCATTCCAAATACTTAATCTTAATTCAGGGTCTATTCCCACAGTAGGTTCGTCTAATATCAAAACTTGGGGATTTTGAATTAAAGCGATTGCAAGAGATAATCGACGTTTCATACCTCCTGAGTACGCTGAAACTCTTTTATTAAGGTCTGCGGTCAAGTTAACTAATTGTGCTGCATAGGCAATCCGTTTCTGTTTTTCAGTTTTGTCTAACTTAAAGAGCGATGCGAAAAACATAAGATTTTCCTTACCAGTAAGAGCCTCATATAATGCATCTGATTGTGCCATATATCCAATTTTTTGCAGGATATTTAAATTAGGCATTTTTTCACCTAATAAATAGACAGAACCTTTATCAGGAACATCCATTCCAACAATCATTTTTATCAAGGTGGTTTTTCCTGCTCCTGAAGGCCCTATAAAACCATAGATACTACCTTGTTTAATATCTAAGTTGATATCTTTTAATACCACTTTTTTGCTGAAACTTTTTGTGACTCCTTGAACTTGAATAGCATTAGCTTCACTCATTATGTAGTCCTCCTTTCAAAGGTAAGTGTTTACTCACTCACATTGATTATAATCCCTGGTTGAGTTCCTTTCAATAAAAAGTGAGTAATTACTCACTTTTTTTAGTATTTCGCACTAAACCCAGCTTAATGAAAAGCAACAAAAAACTAGATAACATCTATATATATCTATTTGTTGATTCTTGAAAAACGGTATCACACCAAAGAAAAGAGAACCGTCTTTTCGGTTCTCCTTTCCCTCCTATACATACTTCCTACTCACACTCTTCCCATCATAACTAAACAAAATCCCCTTGCCTTCCAATATCGTTTCCATATGAACCGTTCGCCCCCATAGATTGTGAAGATGAGGCAGAACCTTCTCCAGGTATTTTACATCGAGCTCAATATCTTCAAACCAATGCTTTAGATACAGCTCTCCATTTTTCAGGTAATCTCCGTCATTCACCGTGATATACGGGAACCCGCCATTTACGCGCATGCTGACGAGCTGATCACGCACCGCTTTCCATTGCTTATCGACAATTTTATAGTCGCGACCTTTTTTCTGGAACAGATACATATCTTCACGCATGACCAAATCCTTTGTGAGGTAATTGCGGAGGAAGGAGATATCCAATCTCCCTCACTTCAAACATTTTCTCTCGGTCTGAATTTGGTTTAACCCCGCGTTTTCTCATCTCTTCATCAGGATTATTATATCTTTCTTCAATATTCTCAAACATCTTGATGCCCAGATAATATGGATTGATGCTTGTTCTTGATGTTCTTGATGGCTGCACCACACCTGCATTGAGCTTCGCAAATTCAATCGATTCCCCGCTCGTTAAATCAAGCTCGCGAAGGATACGTTGATGCCAATAGCTCGCCCAACCTTCGTTCATCTAAGGGTCTTCCTTGCTTAATTGATACACCAACAATCTCACCGAGAAGAAAAAAAATATTAAATGATATAAAGAATATAATCAGACAAGCTGTAAAGGAGAAAAGTCATTCTTTTCAGTCATAAATTGTGGAGGCATTACTGGTCCTTCTGCTTTACCTAGTACAAGTTCAACTGAGTGACATGAATGCGAAAATGCGAATTGCCTCGCTATGGAGTTTCTTCTGCACGTAATATTGGAAGTGGATAATTTACCATTAAAACCTACCTCAAAACAGTTAGTCACGAACTGTTTTTAATGCTGCACTCCAAGATATGACTTCATTTAACATTGTTTCAACAACTGGAACGTGTATGTCAGTTGGCTTGAAAGTAAAATGATCTGAAAAGTCTGTGAATACTGAAAGTGCTGGATGTGTACGTACATCAGCTATGGCTAATTCACCTAAAATACCTCGTAAATGTTCTGCTGCGCGCGCTCCACCAACTGCTCCATAAGAAACGATACCCGCTGCTTTGTTGTTCCAAGGTTCCCGTGCTAGATCCAGTGCATTTTTCAAGGCACCGGTAATGCTGTGGTTATATTCCTGGACAATAAAAATAAAACCATCATATGCTCCTATCGTTTGATTCCATTTGATGATACGTTCATCGTCCATCGCTGTTGTACCGAAGAATGGTAAATCAAATTCTGCGATATCGATAATTTCAAATGTAGCATCATCACGTTCATCTGCTAATGATTTCACCCAATCACCTACTTGTGGACTGTTTCGCCCTTCACGAGTACTTCCTAAGATAATACCGATTTTTAAAGTTTCACCAGACATTTATAATTCCTCCTTAGTTTTATTGAATATTCTTAATTTTAAGTAAATTTTATATATTTAATTTACTTATGATGTTATTATAAACCCTACGGTAATAAAAAATAGGAGGCACCTCAAATATACATAGTCACTTTAAATAGACTATTGGATTTGATGGGCTTTCTAAAAGGAGTGATTGAAATTGGAAACAAAAACAGTCACACATAGTAGAGATAATTGCGCAAACATTGCAATTGCTATGGAAATAATTGTTGGAAAATGGAAGCCTGTTATCCTTTTCCATTTATCAAATAACGAAAAGTTACGTTTCAGCGAATTACAACGAGCCATTCCAGACATTTCTAAAAAAATGTTACCAAATCAACTTCGTGAGTTAGAGCATCACGACATTGTGCATCGTGAAGTGTACGCCGAAGTACCACCACGTGTTGAGTATTCAATGACGGAGTATGGCATGAATTTGAAATCTGTCCTAATTGCGATGCAAGTATGGGGACTAGAACATTTACAACATTTAAAGGAACTAGATCGCTTGCCAAAAAAACCTTAAAATGAAGAAAGGAGAACCAACCATTCGGCTCTCCTTTCCTTCTTATACATACTTCCGACTCACACTCTTCCCATCATAACTGAAGAGAATTCCTTTCCCCTCTAATATCGTTTCCATATGAACTGTCCGCCCCCATAAATTATGAAGATGAGGCAGAACCTTCTCCAAGTATTTCACATCAAGCTCAATATCTTCAAACCAATGCTTTAGGTATAACTCTCCATTTTTTAGATGATCTCCGTCATTGACCGTGATATACGGGAATCCACCATTTACTCGCATGCTGACGAGCTGATCGCGTACCGCTTTCCATTGCTTATCGACAATCTTATAGTCGCGCCCTTTTTTCTGGAACAGATACATATCTTCACGCATGACTAAATCCTTGGTGAGGTAATTGCGGAGGAAAGAGATATCTGATTCAATCTCCCGCACCTCAAATATTTTCTCACGGCCTGAATTTGGTTTAACCCCGCGCCTTCTCATCTCTTCATCTGGATTGTTATACCGTTCTTCGATATCCTCGAACATCTTGATACCTAGATAATACGGGTTAATACCTGTTCGAGACGGCTGCACAACTCCTGCATTCAATTTCGCAAATTCAATTGACTCACCGCTCGTTAAATCAAGCTCGCGGAGGATACGTTGATGCCAATAGTTCGCCCAGCCTTCCTTCTTCTAAGGATCTTTATTAATTGCTCTGTTCGTAAGCATTGTTACTAATGGCTTAATAAAAAAAGCAGCTTTTTTACTGTCTTCGTTATTCAACTAATGCACTATTTTTTATGTGCTTTTTTTCACAAATATATGATATTATATAGGTAAATAGACATATAAATTTGAATTTTTAAACTAATACTACATTATAAAAAGTTAATGAAGAAGGTGAAAAAAATGCAAATGTGTCCTTTCTGTGACAATGTTTATGATGAATCCGAATACTCAAAATGTCCATTTTGCCACCCTGAAGATGAATGAAGTTATTGCTTAGGATAAGAAGGTAAAGGGAAGACAATAAACCCATCAATCATGATGGGTTTTACTATTATATAAGTTAGCAATTAGGTCATGGCCTTGCAAACGGCAGGAGCAACAGACATATTAAAATACATTGGGGGTACAAACATGAATAATGCAGAAAGGTTTGAAATGGCTTACAACAGAATACATACTTATATGAAAGATACAGACCCTAAATATCAAAATGACAAAGGATTCGCAGATTTTAAAACTTTACTAAGAAGAAGCACCAATCCCATCATTAAAAATAAGCGTAATAACTCGCGCTTATCGAAATTCCATGACTTGCGCAATGTCATGGTCCATGAAAAAGGAAATGATGGATTGGATGATTATATTGCGATTCCTCATCACAGCATAGTGGAAGAAATCGAAAAGTTCGTTGAAGAATTGAAAAGTCCTCGTTCGGCAGAATCAATTTGCTCGAAAGAAATGGCGATCATTCATTCTGCCGACAACATTAAAACCGCTTTGGACTTGATGAAGAACGAAGGCAAAGGCGAATATTCGCAAATTCCTGTTTATGATGACAACCACTTCGTTGCACTTTTGACAGACGGTGGCATCTCTCGCTGGATAGCACACGCTTTCAATGATGACGGCCTGTTAATGGAAAATATGAGCGTCCAAGAAGTTATTCAATACGAAAATGCAGAAAATGTTTCTTTTGTTGGTAGGTACGACAGTGTATTTAAGGTTAAAGAGATTTTCGAAAACCGTATATCCAACAATCAATTAAATCTTCAAGCTATTATTGTCACTCAACACGGTAAACCACATGAAAAAGCTTTGGGTATCATCACAGCTTGGGATATTGTCGACATCGAGATGTAAAACCTATAAAAAGAAGAACTCAGAAATATTAATCCTTGAGTTCTTCTTTTTAGGATGGATTGATACAGCGTCAGAAAAAGCGAAGGCTATAATTTTTTTAATTTTGAAGAAGCTGCAAAACAAATTACATTTTCTGAGAAAGTTTTAACCATATTCTCTAATTGAATTAACAGAAATAATTTATCACCTATTCAAATCATTTTACAATTTCAAATAACATCAAAAATGGATATGTATACATAATTGTATATGTGTAAGCACACAAAAACATCACTATTATCTAGCGATGTTTTTGCCCAACTCATTTGATGGTTTCTTTTAAAGCCGTTTCATAGGCGGCCGCCTGGTCAGGGGTTAAACTTTTGGATAATCGGAGAAGAACGTTTTTCTCCACATACGAATATTCCGTCAGAAGTCCGCCCATTTCTTTCGTTACAGTTTCAATATATTCTTTGCGTTTCTCAGCATCTTCATTAGTTTCGAACACTTCTACACTTCCACCGTTTTCCACTCCAAATGACTCCCGAATGGATTGTTTTACTTCCACTTCGTTAGATCCTTCTTCCACCGCTGTCTCGATAGCTTTTTTCTCCACATTAGTATCTAGGAAGTCCGCTTTACTGGTATATCCGCCAGGACGACCCAATAATTCATTTGGATCATTGTCAGCAGTATATACTTTGACTTCACCAATCGGCAACTCTTCATTTTTTTTCAATAGGTTCACTACGTCTTCAGCCTTTTCGTACGAATTCTCATCAGTTACACTTTCATTCGTTTGAGAATCTTTTTGATTCGACTCATTGGACGTGTTTGAACAAGCTGTTATCCCAACCAGCAAAAACAAGAAACCTATGACCATCCATCTCTTCATCCATGTTCCTCCTTCGTTGTTTTTGGAATGAATTTGAAATTCCATATTCCTTACCCTTTAACCTGATTGTCCTTTGGTTAAACAGAGAACTAAATCCCTAATAGAGAAAGGCTGTTTTCGCAAGGATTGTTGTTAATACCAGAAAAAAGAGACAGCTTTTTTGCTATCTACTTTATTGAACTAAAGTCCCTGTTAGTTCAACAACATTACTTCGCAAATTACAGATATTTTTAACTCTGATCTATTACTTAAATAGTAATTTTGGATTTTCATCTCGGATATCCAAAATTAAACATTTAATAATGTAACAAAAGTTTCCTTCATCATTCCTTCCGATGGTTGATCACCACTCTTTACATATTTAGTCGACATTCCATATAGGCTCCAACTAATCATAATGCTATGCAACTCTGCTTTTTCATTTGTCCAATTCGGATACTTTTGCTTCAATAAATCTTTAAATACCCTGACGAGTTCTTCCTTTACAATGGTTTCAATTTTGGGTGTGAATGCTTCATAACTACGTGAACATTGATTGGCTAGCCCACTCTGAAAGGATAATAAGCTAAAGAATATGTCATTTAGAACTTCTGGCGTTAATATATTATGTGAAGTTACATCTTTTAATATTCCTTGCAATACATCTTCACTGATTACTGTTTCCAATAAGTCATATTTATCAAAGAAATGATAATAAAACGTTGCGCGATTAACTGTTGCCCGTTGCGTGATATCTTTTATTGTAATATCTTTAAAGTCCTTCTCAATGACTAACTCCATAAATGCTTCCATAATCAGTTTCCGCGTTCTTAGGAAACGTGGATCAAGTTTCTTCTCCATAATGCCCTCCCATTTTTTCATCATTTTCAATGAAATGTCGTATATACGATGTTTTGCTTATATTGTTGATTGTGCTTTTTTTAATTGAGTATAGAATTAATTATACAACAGGTGTTGTTTATCCGAAAAGTGCCAACAAACGAATTGGACTAGGATAAATGATTAAATAGGAGGAAGAAAGTATGAAAATTTTAGTTACGGGTGCATCAGGTCATTTAGGATCAAAAATTATAGAAAATTTAGTGAAGAAAGTATCGACATCAAATATTATCGCAGGTGTACGTGATACCCAATCAGAAAAAGCGAAGACCTTGGTTGCACAGGGTATTGAAGTACGCGAAACTGATTTTGATAAGAAAGAAACTTTAATGGAGGCCTTCCAAGGTGTCGATCGTGTATTTATTGTTTCGACACGTGTTGATGTAGAAAATACAAAGCTTCAGCAGACTTATGCAATAGATGCAGCAAAAGAAGCAGGTATTTCATTAATGGTCTATTCAAGTGCCCCACATGCGGATGTGAGTGAGTTTTTCTTAGCAGAGGTTCATCGTATACGTGAAGAAATAATTAAAGAATCAGATATACCTTATGTGTTCGTCCGTAATAACTGGTACGTTGAAAATGAAGTAGGGACTGTTCAACAATGTTTAAACGGTGCTCCATGGGTTACTTCCGCAGGTAAAGGGAAAGTAGGTTGGGTTTACCGTCCAGATTTAGCAGAAGCAACTGCAAATATACTTGCAGGTGAAGGACACGAGAATAAAACGTATGAATTAGCAGGTGAAAATCTGACACAGCAACAATTTGTCGATGCATTAAATGAAGTAACAGGTAAAGAAATTCCTGTATTGGCTGTTGATGATACTGCTTACGGTGAAATGTTAAAAGATACGAATTTACCAGAAGAGGTAGTAACAATAACTCTGATGATTCAACAAGCAATTCGTAAAGGCGATTTAGAAAACACTCATTCTGATTTAGAAGTGCTACTTGGCCGTAAACCGACTTCTGTTAAAGAAGCATTGCTCCAATTATTAGGTTAATAAAAACGCCTATGTAAACGATTGTTTACATAGGCGTTTTTTCTTTGCCTTTTAAAGCAAAAGATTCTAATCATTGTTTGATAACCTCCTGTTTTTACGACATTTGGACTGAAATGTTGTATATACGATTTTCCCTATCATTTTGTTGGTTGTTCGGCGTTTATATTCGTATTACTATTAATTTACAACAAGTGTTGCATAAACAAATAGTGTCGGAGGTTATTAAATGAATATTACTGTTTTTGGAGCCAACGGACAAATTGGTCAACAATTTATCAATATTTCCCTGCAAAATGGAGATAAGGTAAAAGCATTCGTTCGTCGAGAAGGTACGTTAAACGTATCGCATGACAATTTAACAATGATCGTGGGTAGCTTAACAGATGAAAAGGTCGTAACGGAAGCGATTAAGGGGCAAGATGCGGTTGTGAGTACCCTTGGTCCTAAACTAAATGGTGGACGAAAAGTGAAAGAGTTACCGATTCGTGATGCACACGAAATGATTTTAAACGTGATGGAAAGACAAGGCGTGGAACGTTTTATTACTCTTGCCACACCATCTGCAAGTTCAAATGAAGATAAAAAGCAACTCGCAACAATCATACCTGCACTTATGCCAAAGTTGTTTTTCCCTCCTGGCTATCAGGAAATGAAGGGCATTGAACAGTTGGTGAAGGCAAGTAAAGTGGATTGGACAGTCGTAAGAATTATCAATCCAAATGTAAAAACGGACGGCAATGGCTATACCATTTCTTTTGGAGATACAAAAGCGAAAATGAGCGTCTCGCGAAAAAATGTGGCTCAGTGCATGTACGATGCTATCAAAAAAAATGAGTGGATTGGCAGAATGCCGATTGTATTCAACAAATAGGAGGAGACACTATGACTATCTTAGCCTGGATCTTACAAGGAATTTTAGCTTTGCTATTTTTAATGGCTGGTGTTCAGAAAACATTTGGTTCCAAAATGCACAAAGAAGCGTTTGCCAAATGGGGATATCCTCAGTGGTTTAGAGTCGTAACAGGTTTGGTTGAGTTAGGGGCAGCTATATTATTAATTATAGGTTTCTGGAGCGAAGGAGTAGCAGTTCTTGGAGCTGCAATATTAGTGGCTGTTGGTATCGGCGGAGTTATTACACATATTCGCGTGAAAGATACGTTTAAAGATACAGCCATGATTGCAATTCTTGGAATTTTAGCATTAGTGTTAGTTATTATTCTTTTATAGTAGGTGAAAAAATGAATTTTGAATTTGGAGTTTATTCATTGGGCGAACGCATACCAGATGCAAACGGCCATATGTTATCTGCCAAGGAACGGGTTGAAAACATCATTCAAATGGCAAAGTGGGCAGATGAAGCAGGACTTGATGTGTTTGGTACAGGCGAGCATCACCGCTTAGACTTTGTGACATCAAGCTATGCGATGCTACTTGGAGCCATTGCACGGGAAACTAAAAAGATTAAATTGACCAGTACCTTATCTGTTATTAGTACAGCTGATCCTGTTCGAGTATATGAGGACTTTGCCACACTTGATTTATTAAGCGACGGGCGTACTGAAATCATTCTAGGCCGCGGTGCCTTTTTAGAAAGCTTTGCCTTATTTGGAGCAAGCTTAGATGATTACGATCGTTTATTTGAAGAAAAGCTTGAGCTATTTATGCAATTACAAGAACATGAAGTGGTGAATTGGCATGGTGAATTCCGTTCACCACTTCGCAGTGCGCAAATCGCTCCTCGTCCTGTGCAACCGAAAATTCCAATGTGGATCGGTGTTGGTGGAACGCCTGCCAGTGCAGTGCGTGCAGGAAAGCTTGGGGTAAATATGGCAATGGGGCTACTGGGGGGTGAGCCTGAGCGAGTTCAATATTTAACAAACCTTTATTGGAAAGCCGCAAATGAAGCAGGACATGATTTATCAAAATTAAAGGTTTCTGTAACGGGGCATGGCTATATTGCGGCAGATGGTGAACAAGCGATGCGTGAGTTTTCACCCTATTATAATCAGTACATGCAGCATTTTATGAAAGATCGTGGGCAATTCTTCAACCCTGTTACTGCTGAGCAAATGATGCCACAACGAATAGCCAATCAAATTTTAGCCGTTGGTAGTGCTGAAGAATTAGCAGAGAAAATCCTATACCAACATGAATTATTCGGACATACACGCTTTATGGGGCAATTTGATATGGGAAATCAACCATCTGCTCGTGTAGAAAAAGCTATCGATTTACTAGCGAATAAAGTGGCTCCCATAGTTCGTAATGCATTAAGTAAATAATCGGTTTAATAAACCCTTTAATAATTTACATTATTACTATTTTAAAATATTTTTATTTTGATTTATCTATTTGCATAAACAAGTATTATTTGGATTCGTATGATTGGACTTTATTTTATTTAATATTCTAAAATATTTATATGAACCAATTTCTTGTTGAGAAATACATTCTAAAGTGAGGTTAAAGTCATGACTAACGTATTAGTAATTAAGGCAAACAATCGTCCAGATGGTATTTCAACAAAGATGTATGAAACATTCGTAGAAGAAGCAACAAAAAATAACAAGCTACAAGTTACGACTTTTGATGTGTTTGAAGAGAACATGCCACATTACGGCCAAGATCTGTTCGATGCCTTTGGCAAATTACAAATTGGGGAAGAATTAAACGAAAGGGAAGCTGCTTCAGTAGCGGCCCAGCAAAAAGCGCAAAAAGCTATTACAAATGCAGATGTGCTAGTCTTTGCTTTCCCATTATGGAACTTAACAATTCCATCAGCGTTACAAGCATTTATTGATTACAATTTACAAGCAGGCTTTACATTCAAGTATAATGAACAAGGTCAAAAAGAATTTTTATTAAGCGGCAAAAAAGTCATTTTATTAAATGCTCGTGGCGGCTTCTATAATTCACCTGAGATGAATGCTATGGACATGTCTGTGAATTATATGCGTATCGTTATGACAAACTTCTTCGGCTTTGAAATTATTGATGAAGTAATCATAGAAGGCCATGCTCAAGACCCTGAAAACGCACCAACAATTATTGCGGAAGGTTTGGAAAAAGTAAGAGAAACAGCAGCAAAACTATAAGATGCTTTTTCTATAATTAAAAGTAGTAGTGCAAATATTGAATTTGCACTACTACTTTTTTAATACTGATCAACCTGTTCATATGATTTCAATACAATAATGTATTTATGTTTTTAGTTTAATAAAATATCTAGTAACCATAGATAGTTGGAGCTGTATAAAATTTTCTTATTGCACTAACCTGCCCCTTTTCTTCTATAAGAAAGAACTTCAATATAAAAAGGCATTAATCCTTGAATTAACGCCCCTATTAGTTGAAAGAGAAGATTTTCGTTAAAAAGGTATCGAATCAACTTTTTTGATAAAAAGATACCACTTTGGTATGAACGGAGCTACCAATACGGCAAAAGGAATCCAAATTTTTATACCTTTAAGAGGCGAACCACATAACAAATTTATAGCATCTTCACTTGTTAATTCTATTTTATATTTTTCACTCTTAACCCAATCTATTGTTAGATGTAACTGATGATTACCAGCACTAACAGGTATGGAAATTTCTTCTCCATCTGCTATATCAGTTATATATTGATTATTTAGGTAGACCTTGAATTTCCTTAATCGGTTGACATATTGCGATGTCCTTTTTAAATGGATAATCCCTTTATCTAAAGTTGATATCAACATTTTTCACCCCTTATATATTTTAAGACTATTTTCCATCATCTTGTTAAACTAACCTGCCCCTTTAGCTGCATAACAAAAAAGAGCTGATCACAGCTCTTGATATTGAAGTAATGCCCCCGTTTTTTTTTTGATAACCAAAAGGTAAAAGTGAAGCAACTAACATACCTACTACTATAAAAGAAGTTGCAAAAACTCTATATTTTAAAATTAAAATATCTTTTCTTTTATAGGCTATACTTAATACTTTAATCATAGAAAAAACAGTCATAAAAATTATTATAGCTGAAAAAAAACTCTTTAGAATTACTGGCATTTTTAAACCTCCCTTATCAAAAATTTAAGTATCTTACAATCACTCAAAATGACGACATCTGTTTATAAATATCCCTTTATTTTTCTACTTATACAAAATTAACGCTGAATAAAAGAATATAGGTGAAGCAAATTTCACGTCTATTATCTCTAACGAAGTGTCGGACATAAATTCATTTAACTTTTTATCAAATCCTTTTTCAGTCCACCCAGTTATTGTTTTAGTTTTCAAAACAATACCTCCTCTCTAATCTAATACTTTATACGAATAATCAATCCTTTTGTTTCGACTATACCGATTTTTTTAATTACTTCGAATTTTACTTATGAAAAAGCAACAAAGTTTACGAAAGCTGCCTTAAAAAAGACAGGCTTATAATTAAGCCTGTCTATGAGTGATTATTAAATGAAATATAACTAATAATAGGAATTGCTTATTTCACTAAACTGCCCCTTTTCTTCTATAAGGAGTTCAACAGAAAGGAGCATTAATCCTTCTTAAATGAACGCCCCTGATAGTTTAAAAAATCCATTCTTTCATACAGTTCTTATCTCAAGTCATACTTTAATTGTAATAATATTTTCATAAGGAGCATCATCTAATAAGAAACTAACAGTTAACATAAACTTGCACCGTATTATTGCCTTATAAATTATTTTCCAGTATTCTGTATATAACCCAATTTGTGTAAAAGGAGCAAGTGCACCGTGAATGAATTTTTTATTAAAGGACACACCATTAGTTTATATGACGTGTCTCCAACAGTTATTATGGACTATATTCACAATGATGAACATCTTATAAAGTGGACATCCACACACGTAAAAACTGTTTACGATTCAGATATTAAAAATGAGCCTATGCGAATTGGTTTGAAATATATCAGTCGCCAAAAGGTAGGAAAGAAAATTATAGGCATCCCTTGTGAAATTACTGAATATATAGAAAATAAACTCGTAAACGTCAAATCTATCACAAAAGAGGGGATTAGTTATTCACGCTATACCATTGAAGAAAAAGAGTATGAAACTCTATTAACCTTAGAAGGTTCGTATATACCCCGCAATTGGTTTCAAGCTATAAAGCTAAGAATATTATTACCATTTGCTAACTTTGCTTTAAAAGACGAGCTAGAACGATTAGAAAATTACATATACGAGTATCCTTACCACAATGATGATTCAGATGAAGATAACGAGAATGATAACCAATAACACAAACAAAAGGCACAAAATACTTTGAAGCAGAACATAATTCACTGCATGGAGCAACACAGAATCATCATTTTCCAAGTGACGGGAATGACCCAGGAAGTAAAAAAAAAAAAACGGATGGTCAATCCATTCCATATGAATTGAATGAGATTTAACAAAAAGAGGGCCGAAGCGTCTAAGGTTGAAACGCCTAAATAAATAATGTTTTTAATGAAAAAGTTCATTTGTATGGTATACACAAGGGGAACAGGAGATAGTTCTTTACTCAAAGGAGGTGTTCGTGTGATTTGGTTGATTATTCTTTTGCCACTTGCTGCGGTAATCTCGATGGCTGTCTACTTTGATAAAAAGAAAGGCACTGGAGACCCATCGGCTCATCGTGATCCGCATCATGTCAGTCATCATGATGCCAGTCGCAAACATTTTAACCCAAATGATGGAAATGGACCAGGAGGCAACCTCTAATGCAAGAAAAAAGCAGTGGATTCGAAACCACTGCTTTTTATTTGTTCCATCTCAACTTTTTCTTTCCTTTTCCTGGGAAGGAGATTCGAGTTTTCTTCTAAACTATGAAGAAACGTTAATTTTTGGAGGGAGGAACGACTGCTCCTATTCACAATCACCACATTAATTTAATAAGAACAGGACCCTTATAATCTAATTCTTCTTGTGAATAATTCTTCATTAATAAAACTAAAATCCTTCCTTCGCTAAACTGCCCTGTTTCTACAATAAGGAATTCAGCAAAAAAGAGCATTAATCCTTCTTGGATCAATGCTTATGATAATTTAAGGACAATACTACTTTGGTTGCTCTGTACTTAATTATTTGCTACTTTAGATCACTGACCACAAAAAAGGAAAGCCGACTGTACGGCTCTCCCTTCCATCTCACACATACTTCCGACTCACACTCTTTCCATCATAACTAAACAAAATCCCCTTACCTTCCAACACTGTTTCCATATGAACCGTTCTTCCCCATAAATAATGCATATGCGGCAAGACTTTCTCTAGGTATTTTACATCCAGCTCAATATCCTCAAACCAATGCTTCAGGTAAAGTTCCCCATTTTTCAAATAGTCCCCATCATTCACCGTTATATAAGGGAACCCTCCGTTAACTCGCATGCCGACAAGCTGATCTCGTACCGCTTTCCATTGCTTATCGACAATCTTATAATCGCGTCCTTTTTTCTGGAACAGATACATATCCTCACGCATGACCAGATCCTTTGTCAGGTAGTTACGTATGAAGCTGATATCCGATTCAATCTCCCGCACTTCAAACATTTTCTCTCGGCCTGAATTCGGTTTAACCCCGCGCCTTATCATCTCTTCATCTGGGTTGTTATATCGCTCTTCAATATCCTCAAACATTTTGATGCCTAAATAATACGGATTAATGCCAGTTCTTGATGGCTGCACCACTCCTGCATTCAATTTTGCAAATTCAATTGACTCACCGCTCGTTAAATCAAGCTCGCGGAGGATGCGTTGGTGCCAATAGCTCGCCCAGCCTTCGTTCATGATTTTAGTTTCGAGCTGCGGCCAAAAATAAAGCATTTCTTCACGCATCATGGTTAATATATCTCGTTGCCAATCCTCCAGATTGCGGCTGTATTGCTCAATAAACAGGAGTATATCCTTTTCTGGCTGCGGCGGAAACTTTTTCACCTTTGCCTTTTTCTTTGGACCCGTTTCCTTATTACCTATATTCCATAAATCATCGTACGGAGTAATGATATCAGGTGATTCCTCATCGGTTTCTGCTTCATCCATGGACCAATTTAGTTTTGGACGTACAAGTGATGGATCGATATGCTCCTCAATCGCCAGGACAGAATCAAGAAACTTTTCTACCTCCATTTTGCCATGATCAATCTCATATTGCCTAATTCTTTCCGCTGTGGCAGACATACTTTCAACCATATCCCGCTTTGTATTTTTAAAACGAACGTTATTCTTAAAGAAATCACAATGGGCCAGTACATGCGCTACAATCAGCTTATTTTGAATCAAGGAATTGGAATCTAATAAAAAGGCATAACATGGGTTAGAGTTAATAACCAGCTCGTAAATTTTACTTAAGCCCACATCATACTGAAGCTTCATCTTGTGAAACTGTTTACCAAAACTCCAATGAGAGTATCGAGTTGGCATCCCGTAAGCCCCAAATGTATAAATAATTTCACTTGGGCAGATTTCATATCTCATTGGGTAAAAATCCAGTCCAAATCCGACCGCGACTTCCGTTATTTCATCAATGGCATATTCTAAGTCTTTCTGCTCGTCTTCTCTCACCCAATCCCCCCTCATTACTACTTATTTAATAAATATGATGATATGGGGAATTCATGTTTATAAGATTTACATTATGGAGGAAAACCATCTTGGATGGTAATGTTTTAATTTTTATTACTTTTCTAGACGCAAAAAATCTGTGCACTTTTTTTCACCTATCTATTTTCCATAACAACAAACGCACAGGAATAATATATATAAAAAATTCTAAATAATTATTATTTTATCTGATTAATGCTCGTTAGATGGTAAAATACAAAAAAGGACATTATCCCTGAATTAATCCTTATAAATAAAGATTAAATAAAGCCAAATAGCAAAAAATGACTTGCTTGATCTATGGGTGTGCAGGTCATTAAGAAGGAGGAGCAGTATGAACGGATGGCGTATCGCTAAAGGGTTAGGAGTAGTCTTGTTCCTCATGCTAGGGATACTGTCCTTCCCTACAATGGGATGGGCCTTAAGCTGTGCTGAACCTCAACCAGTGGAACAAGCATTTGACGATGCCGATGCAGTGTTTAAAGGAATCGTGAAGGAACATGATGGAAGAAGGTTCGTTATACAAGTGGTCACGGTCTTTAAAGGGGACCTGGAACCGCGTACCATTGTGAAAGATACGACGCGAGATTGGCTGCAAGAAACCCTTAAAGAAGACGGTACCTACCTTATATATGGATATAACGATTGGTTTCACATCGGAGTCAGCCCTTGCGGACGGACAGATGATTGGGCACAGATGAAAACGGATGTGGAAATGTTTCCAAATGGGGAGCAGGCTACCTATGACGAAGATGACTATCTAGAATACACCCAAAGCCGAGATTTGAAAATAGCCAGTGCCATTGCGGGACTCCTTCTTTTGACAGGCGCGTGGATATTTTGGCGACGCAGACGAAATACCCGATGACCAGCACTAGCTGGTTTTTTGTTTGCTCTGCCCCCGTCGCTTCTTCATATACAATACAGGAATCTAACCGAAATCCTATGACAAATCATTATCCAAGTCTTTTTGCTCGTCTCCTCCCACCAAATCCATCTCAATACTACTTACTTAATAAATAATTATTTTTATAAAAAATGAATGAGAAACATCATCTAACTCTAATGAACCCGCAGTAAATAATAGGCAAATCCGATTGGTTCATTCACTCAAGTGGAGAAGACCTCTAGAGTAATTCAAATTCCCTTTAGTCAGTCATATAAAATGGCGTATGTGTATTTTTTATTATCTTTTCAACATACAATTCTAACTTCCATTATTTTTCTACATATAAAACATCCAGCCCATATTCTACACACAGTTATCACTTCCTACATTTAATATAGGATAATAACCATTGCTAATGGTATTAGGATAACCGCTTTGCCAAGAATTAAGCCATGGAAAGTTTCAAATTTACATTTTACAAACTGCCCAACTTTTACAGGGTGATAAAATCATGACTTTGAACAAACTAATTTTAACTCCTCCACTTAAAGGAGTGTGAAGTAAATGGATAAGGTTGATTATGATCGTGCTTTGTACTACACACATCGGTCAGAATGGGATAACCTCTTACTTCTGATGGTACGGACAAAAGACCACTTTTTGTCCAAAAAAATTGAACATTTTTTGCATGCCTATCATTTTTCAAAGGAGCAAACCTCCGTTGAAAAGACCCTGAATGCCCTCCTTCAATATATTGACCATGCCACATTCCTTCCGGATAATGAGGAAGAGGGTTGGGCAATGCAAACTTTTTAATATCCTTATTTTTTTCTGTGGTGGGAAAAATATACGGCTAAATGCAAACAGCGAAACACGGCGCAAAAAAATAGAGAGCTGACTTTTTAGTCAGCTCTCTATTTTTATATTTCTGATACCTTTTGCATCATTTCATTCATAAAGGATTGGAGCTTTTGCTCACTTGCTTGTTTTTGGCTATCCTTAACTGCAAAGTAGAACTTGATTTTTGGCTCAGTTCCTGATGGTCTTAAACATACCCAAGATTCATCTTCAAAGAAATATTTTAGAACATTGGATTTTGGTAAATGAATTGCTTCTTCTTTATTCGTAAGTAAATCCAATCGTGTGCTTTCTTTATAATCTTCTACAGCCACTACTTTTACTCCCGCAAGAGATGTTAGCGGCTCCTTACGGAATGTAGCTAGAATTTGCTGGATATGTTCAGCTCCTTCCTTTCCTTTTAAAGTCAGGGAACGCATTCCTTCTAAATAATATCCATGTTTTTCATATAAATCTTCAAGTGCCTGGTATAATGTTTTACCATTACGTTTGTAGTGGGCGCAAATTTCTACAGCCATCACGGTAGCCTGGACCGCATCTTTATCACGGGCAAAATCTTTAATTAAAGAACCGTAGCTTTCTTCATATCCAAATAAGAAAGAATATTCTCCAGACTCTTCATATTGCTTGATTTTTTCCCCAATAAATTTAAAACCAGTCAAAACATCTTCTGTTGTTACTCCATAGCTGGAAGCAATAGAACGTCCAAATTCTGATGTTACGATTGTTTTGAACATGATCCCATTAGTAGGTAATGTTCCTTTTTCTTTTTTCTGAGAAAGGATATAGTCTAAGAATAACGCACCTGTTTGGTTACCGGTTAAAACAGTGTATTCCCCTTCATCATTTTTAACAGCCAAACCAACACGATCAGCATCAGGGTCTGTAGCAATTAAAATATCAGCACCCATTTCTTTTCCTTTAGTGATGGCTAATTCAAACGCAGCATGTTCTTCTGGGTTTGGAGATTTTACAGTTGAGAATTCAGGGTCTGGTAACTCCTGCTCTTTTACCACTTCTACATGTTCATAACCCAAATCTTTTAGAGCACGACGAACCGGAAGATTTGCTGTACCATGTAATGGTGTAAAAACAACTTTCACATCTACTTCTTTTGCTAAATTTGGCTGTTCAGTAATCGTGAGGACTTTTTCGTTATAGGCATCGTCCACTTCTTTGCCGATTATTTTAATTAATCCTTTATCACGTAATACGGACTCTTCTTCTACTTTAATTTCGAGTTCATTTTCAATTGCATTCACCATCTCGATCAGAACATCGGCATCAGCTGGCGGTAATTGTCCGCCATCTTCGTTATACACTTTGTAGCCATTATATTCTGGTGGATTGTGACTTGCTGTGATGACGATCCCACCGATTGCATGTAAATATCGAACTGCAAAAGATAGCTCTGGAGTTGGGCGAAGGCTATCAAATACATAAGCTTGAATCCCGTTGGTTGCAAGTGTTTTGGCTGCTTCCATTGCAAATTCAGGTGATTTATGTCTTGAATCATAAGCGATTACCACTCCGCGCTGTTTTGCTTCTTCTCCTGATTTTTCAATATATGATGCAAAGCCTTGTGTTGCTTTACGGATTGTATAAACATTCATGCGGTTTGTTCCAACACCGATTTCACCGCGCATACCGCCTGTACCAAATTCCAAATTTTTGTAGAAGCAATCTTCTAACGCGACTTCATCATCCACAAGTGCAGTTAGTTTTTCATGCAACTCTGGTTCAAGCGTCAAATGATCATTCCATCTATTATAAGTTGTTTTCCAATCCATATATTTTATTCCTCCTAATTAAACGATCCTCTTTATTTTACTAAATATTTAATATTTCTTGAATATTATTAAGGAATATCTCTAAAGAAATATTTTCCAAGTATTATCGTTTGTAATGAAGCTCATACAAGTCTTTTCTGCGATCTTTTAACTGGCGTACCGTTCCAGATAATCTCTGACGTCTAAGAATCTCAAGGTCAACATCTCCAATGAGTACCATTTCAATATTGGCATTGGTTTCGCCCACGATCCCATCGCGTGGATACTCAAAATCAGATGGGGTAAAGATCGCTGATTGTGCATATTGGATATCCATATTTTCAGTTTGTGGTAAATTCCCCACTGTTCCTGAAATGACGGTATATATCTGATTTTCCACTGCACGAGCCTGTGCACAGTATCTTACACGCAAATATCCTTGTCGATCTTCTGTACAAAATGGTGTAAAAATAATATTCGCTCCTTTATCTGCCGCAATCCTGGACAATTCCGGAAACTCAATATCATAGCAAATGAGCATGGAGATTTTTCCGCAATCCGTATCAAATACATTGACCTCATCACCAGCGCTAATTCCCCACCACTTTTTCTCATTTGGTGTAATGTGAAGCTTATATTGCTTCTCGATTGTCCCATCTCTCCTAAAGAGGTAAGCAATATTATATATATTATCATCCTCTTCTTTCACAAAATGTGAACCGCCAATAATATTCACATTATAGCGGACAGCTAGGTTTGTAAACAGCTCAATATATTGCTCTGTAAAGTCTGTTACTTTTCGGACTGCCTGACTCGGAACCTTTTCATTTAAAAAGGACATTAATTGAGTCGTTAATATTTCTGGAAATACTACAAAATCAGAATCAGCATCTGCAGCAACATCAACGAAATATTCCACTTGGTTTGCAAAATCTTCGAATGAGTGAATCTTTCTCATCATATATTGCACGACACATATTCGAACAGGATAAGCTGTTTTATAATACCGTTTAGATTTAGGACGATAATCTACATTATTCCATTCCATCAGGGTCGCATTTTTTCCTGATGCTCGGTCATCTTCCAAATAGTTTTGATTAATACGGGTAAGTGTAAACTCATTCAAAAATTGGAAGGATAAAACTGGATCATATATTTTATGTAAGCGTACTTCTTCCACATATTCACGTGCAGTCATTTGATCTGCATATTTATGGTAGTTTGGAATCCTTCCGCCGATAATAATACTTTTCAAATTTAACCTACGGGCTAATTCCTTGCGTTCCTCATATAGACGATGGCCAACTTTCATCTTTCTATATTTTGGATGGACCATAACTTCAATTCCATATAGATTTAAGCCGTCAGGATTATGATTCGTAATATATCCATCATCAGTTATTTCAGACCAGGTATGGCGATCATCATATTCATCAAAATTAATGATTAAACTTGAGCATGAACCAATTACTTCATCATTTAGTTCAGCTACAAATTGCCCTTCTGGAAAAATGGATAAATGGCTCTCCAAATGCTCGTGCTTCCACGGATCCATCCCCGGAAAACAAAGCTTTTGCAGCTCCAAAATATCATCTATATCGCGAATCTCCATTCGCCTAATTTCCATTTTATGTTCATATTTTGTTAAATCCAATTCCTCTGTCACAGACATGACACTCCTTTTTAAAAGCCATTCTCTCTATCCTCTGTTTTTTCCCATATTTTAATTTTTTCAAACAATCCTGAATGGCTATATGACTAATAGGCAAAGACATGCTGACAAAAGGTCCACGGTTTAGTCAGCGTCACAAAAAGAAAAGCTGTTGGCTTCAGTTTCCAACAGCTTTATGAGGATTATCTTTCAATTAAATAAACTACGGCTTCCCAGGGTTTCAGGATTGTCTCAGCGGCTGTTTCTTGTTCTGCACGATCAGAGTAATTGCCAATTACCTTTTGTCCAGAAAAATCTTTTACGGGGTCCGGCCAGCTTACACGCTGTTCTTCACCTGTGAAGTTTGTTAGTACAAGCAAAGTTTGATGATTAAGATGTCTCATATAGGCAAAAATATATTCATTTTCTGCTTCGATTAACTCATAACTTCCTTCTATTATAATCTGCATTTTCTTGCGCAGGGCGATTAGCTCCTTATAATAGTAGAAAATCGAATCAGGATCCTTTAATGCATTCTTAGCATTAATGTCTATATAGTTTGGATTTATGTTAATCCACGGTTTCCCTGTTGAAAAGCCAGCTTGTTCGGTATCATCCCATTGCATCGGAGTTCGAGCGTTGTCACGTCCTTTTGCATAGATCCTTTTCATAATCTCCTCTGGCTTCATACCTTTTGCTAATCTTTCATTATACATATTCCTACTCTCGATATCCCGATAATACTCTATATTCGGAAATTGAACATTTGTCATCCCAATTTCTTCACCTTGGTAAATATAAGGTGTACCTTGGAGTAAATGCAGGCATGTTCCCAGCATTTTAGCTGATTTGATACGGTATGCTCCGTCATCTCCAAAACGTGAAACAATTCTCGGTTGATCATGATTGTTCCAATATAGACTGTTCCACCCTTTTCCATGCAATTCTGTCTGCCATTTTGAAAGTATTTTTTTTAATTTTATTAAATCTAATGGTTGTATATCCCATTTACCTGATGGACCGGAATCTACATCCATATGTTCAAATTGAAAAATCATATTTAACTCATGACGATCCTCTGCTGTATATAATATCCCTTCATCGGGTGTTACACCGGGAGTTTCCCCGACCGTCATTACATCGTAATTAGATAGAACTTCTTTATTCATTTCTTGAAAATACTCATGTATTTTCGGACCGTTCATATAATATTTTGCTCCGGATGCATATTCTTTGTCTTCCATGACTGACCCATCAGGCAAAGCAGAATCTTTTGAGATGAGGTTAATTACATCCATTCGGAATCCATCTACACCTTTATCGAGCCAAAACTTCATTAAATCATATACTTCTTTACGGACTTTTTCATTTTCCCAGTTAAGGTCCGGTTGTTTTTTGGAAAACAGATGTAAATAATAATCATCAGTTGCTTCATTATATTCCCAGGCAGATCCACTGAAAAAGGACTCCCAATTATTCGGCTCTTTTCCATCTTTTCCAGGACGCCATATGTAATAATCCCTGTACTGGTTGTCTTTAGATTTTTTTGATTCAATAAACCAGGCATGTTCGTCAGATGAATGGTTGACGACAAGGTCCATCACAAGTTTAATGTCTCTTTTATGCATTTCTTCAAGCATCAATTCCCAATCCTGCATTGTTCCAAAATCGTCCATAATATCGCGATAGTCACTAATATCGTAACCGTTATCATCATTTGGCGACTTGTATACCGGCGATAACCATACTACATCCACACCCAGCTCTTTCAAATAATCCAGGCGTGCTATAATTCCCTGAATATCCCCTATCCCGTCTCCATTAGAATCCATAAAGCTTCGTGGGTAAATTTGGTAAATGACAGATTCTTTCCACCATTGTTTTTTCATCGTTCAGCACCTTCCTTATGATATGAGCAAAATTATTTTTAATTTCTTCTAAAAGAGCTGGATTCGGTCTTATATTCTTTTATGTATCCAGCCAAGGACACCATAAGTCTTTTTACCCTCAACAAATGATAATAAAGCGATTTCTTTTTACAATATTATGATAACATACTATAATTTTAATAAAGGTAATAAGTTGAAAAGGGGGAATTTTCATGCTTAAGAAATTGATAAATCGTGATAACGCCCTTTTTCTGGCATTTGCTGCAGCCTTTATAGCGATGGCTGGCAGTCTTTATTTTTCAGAGATTAAAGGCTTTGAGCCATGTGTTTTATGTTGGTATCAACGGATTGTCATGTACCCTTTCTCGGTGATTTTAGTACTGGCAATCTGGAAAAAAGACTATCATATTGCTTTTTATACAATGATTTTATCAGCTATTGGCACATGTATTTCAACCTATCATGTACTCATTCAGAAGGTACCGTTCTTTATGGATCGGGCAGTTTCATGCGGCCGAATACCGTGTACTGGGGACTACATTAACTGGCTTGGCTTCATTACTATACCAATGCTTGCATTAACTGCTTTCATTATCATATTTGTATGCAGCTTGTATATATTTAAAGTGACAAAGGGGGAAACAAAATGAAGAAAGTTGTTATTTTCGTCGCTGCGGTCGTTCTGATTTTTGCCGCTATCGCGTACTTAACCAATAAGCAACAAACAGAAAAAACGGCAGGCAGCAACAACCCATATGATAAAGGTGAATTAAACCCTGCGACTGTCGATCAGTTAGATGATCCGCTGTATCAAAACATCATTAAACCGGATGAATTGGATGAGAAACTGGAAAAGGAAGAATCAGTGACCGTTTATTATTTCAGTCCGAAATGTTCACATTGTGTAAATACCACTCCCATTCTAATGCCTGTAGCAGAAGAAATGGATGAACACATCTATCAATATAATGTGCTTGAATTCGAGCAGGGCTGGAATGAAATTGATGCAACACCAACACTTATCCATTATAAGGATGGGAAAGAATCAAGCCGTATCGAAGGGGAACGCACTGCTGAGGAATTTAAACAGTGGTTTGATAATTTATAAAAACACGCCGGGTGCATTTACTCGGCGTGTTTCTTTAGATTAAATAGGTATTGGCGGCTTTTGTCTGATACAATGGAAGTTCAATCTGTCTATTCTCACCAAAAAAGTGTTTATGCTCAAACGGAAAAAAGATACCAAGTTCATTTAATAGCTTTGAATTGTGATTAAATAATTCCACAGCCTCAGGATTTTCATTTTGATTCTCTAGAATGATCATTAAGGTTTGAATACATGACAATGCTTGAAAGGCACCTTTTAATGTACCGATATGAGAGTTTGAATCAGGTACAGACAACACTTCATTTAAGACAAACAAATCAATTAGTTCTTTTGTGAAGTACATAGGAAACAATTCATTATAAAATTTTTCAACTGCCTTACTTAGTTCAATATCCTGTAAATGAAGAGAACCTTCGACAATTTTCATATTGAACACCCTACTTTCTGCAATCTTCCTCTGTTGGCATATATAGGATAGCACATGATATTGTATATATAATACTAAATAACTTTGCAAAAATGAGGTATTTACATGTTAAACGTTACTAAATCAGGTCCTTACGCTCAAATCACCTGCCCCTCGGATTGGGTGGGAAAATCGATAGAAACCATTTTAAGAGATCATCTGCACATTCCAAAGAAAATGCTGCACCAGTGGCGAATGGAAAAGAACGTCTTATTGAATGGTGAAGCGATTTCTTGGTCAACAAAAATACAATCTTCTTCTATTATTTATATACCCATTTATGCAGATGATTTAAATGCATTACTACCCATAAAGAAGAAATTGGAAATTCTATATGAAGATGATGATATTATGGTTGTGAACAAGCCGCCATTTCTTAATACCCATCCTATTTCTGATAACGATCATCAATCTTTAATGAATGTTGTCACAGCCTATATTAATAATAATAAAATTAAACCTAGGCATATCCATCGCTTGGATAAAGATACATCCGGGGCCATTCTCCTAGCTAAACATGCTTATGCAGGAGCTATACTGGATAAGGCTTTAACAGATGGGGAAATTAAGAGGACGTATGTGGCACTTGTTCAGGGGATTGTAAAAAAAGAGCAAGGTACGATAAACGCTCCAATTGCAAAAGACCGACATACACCGGGGAAAATGAGAGTAAGCCCATCCGGAAAACAGGCAGTGACAAAATATGAAGTATTAGAAAGAATGAATTCTATAAATCAAACGCTTGTTTCCTGTAAATTGGAAACAGGCCGCACTCACCAAATTCGAGTCCATATGAGCTCAATTGGACATCCCCTTGTTGGTGATCCCTTATATGGGGGAAAGAAAAGTGCACATCTAAATAGGCAAGCCCTTCATGCATACAGATTAGAGTTTATACAGCCGCTTACCGGCGAAAAACTGTCTGTCGAAAGCGAAATCCCATTTATATAATGTCCTTTCAAACGAAAAAAGACAAATCCTCTCCTACCTATTATGGTAGAAAGGATTTGTCTTTTGCTTCTTAACTTACTTAAAGATGTTTAAGTAATACTTAAGCAGTTTTATTGATAGCTTTCATAATCATGCTTACGATGAAGATTAAAAGAATTGCACCGATTAAAGCCGGAATAATGGCATATCCTGCAACAGATGGTCCCATATCTCCGAATATCGCTGTACCTAACCAAGAACCAATGATACCTGCAATAATGTTACCAATGATTCCGCCTGGTACATCCTTACCTACGATTAGACTTGCAACCCAACCTAAAATTCCACCTACGATTAATGATATAATAAAACTCATGATATATTCCTCCTTGAAAGTTTGTTTAATTAGCCTGACTTTTGTCAGTTACTAGGACTAGGGATAATTGCTTTATAACTTAAAATAGATTTCTAAATATAGAGTAGCCAACAGACTCAAGTTTATCCCTAATCTGATAAGTATTCTTGTCAGATATTATTTTACAAGAGCTATGGTTACTTGCAGACAGGTTATTGAAAGTAGATCAACTTTCACTGCCTTGTACATATTCAACGGCGCCGTTAATACTCTATAGATTCCCCTTTCTATCAGTCCTAAACATTTTTTTAATTATTTTTGGTAATTTTTTTATAGAGGATTAAGCTGCCTGAAAAATGGGTATATGTTATGTTTTAATAGTTATTGTTGAATAATGGTATACTAAAAAGAGTTCTAACTATCCATGATTTTTTTCTACTATATAATAGGAAAGAAAAATCAGAGTGCTCAAAAGTATTGGAAATTAGGGCTATATCTTGTTACATGGTTCATTTAATTTATAACTTTAGATGTAGCTTTAATTATTTTCATTTAATATGAATACCCTAGTAGTTAGCATATTTATAAAACAAAACCCAAAAATTATATCATTACTATATTCTTCATATTATAAGGAATACGAAGAGCCTAGTTCTCGATAGATCATTAAGCTACTGTTGGAGATGACTACATTTTGGGCGATAATGTAAACATACACATTTAGAGATGAAATTTGTCTTTCGGATAAAGATACAAAATTATTCGAATTGTTTTTATAGCGTTTTCATTATATAATAGCTCCAAAGAATTCCTGGAATCTAAATATCCCTAATGAATTAGATCATAAGCCAAACCGATTCACATCTGTGATCTTAACGCTTAATAACCATTTAAATTTATCATCTGATTCACATATTCCGTATCTTGCCTTACCGACTCCCACCCCATCACGTGTTACTACGCTTTTTTGATCAATAGAATCATTATTTATTTCTATTGAACCAATCTGTAATGTATGTTCTTGTCCTCTGTATAGGGAGCATATAATATATAGAGTTACCCACTTGTCAGTCATCAATAATTTTATCAATACCAAGCCTAGATCATAAAAGTCTTGTCCATTAACTAAATCCGAAAGTGTGGGGAATAAAAATAAACAAAAGAGCGCTGGATACGTCCAAAAATCAACATTATTAATGGTCTATTTTAAAATATGGAAACCCTTATATATAAGGATTTTATGAGGATTTTGTCGAAAGAATTCAATTTGACTTTTCCCAAATTCAGTTTATAATTCAATATTGTTATCTCTTTTTTCTGAGCCAAACAAATATAAGCATAAAAATGCGAAACTAGTATAAATATAATCTTAATACCGAGGTGAAACAATGAGTGCATTTATGAGCAAAGCGAAAAAGAGCTTAAGTGGACCTGTTGGTTTCCTTATAGTCGCTGTTGTTCTCTTTTGGATTAAAATCTATACAAGTTATATAGTTGAATTTGACCTTGGTATCACGAATACCATGCAAGAATTTTTACTTTTTATTAATCCAATCAGTTCAGCGGTTATTTTCTTTAGTCTCGCTTTATTGGCAAAAGGCAGACGTTCATTCAAGTGGTTAGTTGTCATAAACGTCATACTTTCCATTGTGCAATATGCCAATATCGTTTATTATCGATTCTTTAACGATTTTATTACATGGCAGACTTTAAAACAGACGCAGAATCTTAATGCTGGTGAAGGTGGCGGATTATTCGGAAGTATCCTGGAGCTCATACGTATTTATGATCCATTATATTTCCTGGATGCAATCATTCTGATTTTGCTGATTGTCTACAAAAAATTCCAGCCAAGTGAAGGCCGTGTGAAATTACGCAAAACAGGTGCAGTTTTTACATTTGGTGTGGGAATGCTCGTATTGAATATTGCATTAGCTGAGATTGACCGTCCGCAATTATTAACTAGAACATTTGACCGAAACTACCTGGTCAAATATCTAGGAACCTATAATTACACGATCTATGATGGATTAAAGACAATGAAGGTGAATGCCCAAAAAGCATCGGCAGATTCCAGTGACTTAACAGAAGTACAAAACTTCGTACAGGCTAATTACGCAGAACCAAACAAGAAATACTTTGGAGCCGCTGAAGGAATGAATGTTATCTATATTCATTTGGAATCTTTCCAAAACTTCCTGATTGATTACAAATTGAACGGTGAAGAAGTAACACCTTTTATTAACTCGCTTACAAAAGATAAAAATACACTTTACTTTGATAATTTTTACCACCAAACAGGTCAAGGTAAAACATCTGACTCAGAAGTACTTTTAGAAAACTCCTTGTTTGGACTGTCTCAAGGGTCAGCTATGACTACAAATGGTACAAATACGTATCAATCAGCAGCTGCCATCCTTGAACAAGAAAAAGGATATTCTTCTGCCGTGTTCCATGGTAACTACAAATCCTTCTGGAACCGCGATGAAGTTTATAAATCTTGGGGAGTTCAAAACTTCTTTGATGCCAGCTACTATGACATGAAAGATGAAGATGTTTTAAATTACGGTTTAAAAGACAAACCGTTCTTCGAGCAGTCTAAACCGATGCTTGAATCATTACCAGAGCCGTTCTATACAAAATTTATTACAGTATCTCATCACTTCCCTTATCCAATTTCTGACGAGGATGCTACCATTGAGGCAGCAACAACGGGAGATGGCTCTGTAGACCGTTATTTCCAAACAGCCCGTTATTTAGATGAATCTGTAGAACAATTTGTCAACTATCTAAAAGAAACAGGTCTTTATGATCGTTCTATGCTTGTATTCTATGGCGATCATTATGGTATATCTGAAAACCATAATGAAGCTATGGCACAAGTTCTTAATAAAGAGGAAATTACGAAATATGATTCTGCTGAACTACAGGAAGTACCTTTAATTATCCGTGTACCTGGTATGGAAGGCGGAATACAACACCAATATGGCGGACAGGTAGATTTAATGCCAACATTGTTACACTTACTGGGCGTTGATTCTAAGAAATATATCCAACTTGGTACTGATTTATTATCAAAAGACCATACTGAAATTGTACCTTTTAGAGACGGTGACTTTATGAGCCCGGATGTAAAATATATTGATGGTAAATATTACGATTCCACAGGAACGTTGGTAGAAGAAACTGAGGAGTATAAACAAATGGAAGAGTATGCCTCTACCATGCTTTCAATGTCCGATAAAATTATATACGGTGATTTACTCAGATTTTATACACCAGAAGGTTTTAAACCTGTAGATCCATCAAAATATAATTACAATTTAAAAGCTACGGATACTAATAGTTCTTCGAAAAACAGCGTTGAGTAAACAAAAGCCCCCAATTTCTCAAGGAACTGGGGGCTTTTTTATATCTAAATTAAATACGTCGACATGTACTTATCACTTTACTCAGGAATCACAGGCCTAGCTCAAAACGGATTCAACACTTTTTAAATGGATAAAGACATACTCCTCAAATGTCTAAGTCTTAGCTGCTTCTCCATCCCCTTATATTCCTAATAAACTTTATCCAAAGACTCCCTTTCCCCCTCTAATTTTATAGAGACATATTTTTGTTAATTTTATTTCTGAATGTTACAAGTTTGTAAATTCAATGTAAATTTTAGTTGTTTAAAACCATGTTTATGTAAATATTCACTAAAAAAAATGTTTTTCCTTTCCAAGTATAAATAAAAAGTTTAGTATTAATTTTGTTATAAATTTTAATTATTTTCCGAAAGTGGAGGTCACTATGGTATTCAAATCTAAGAAAGATAAATTTTCGGTTATGCTTTTAAATATTTCTTCAAATTTAAAAGAAAGCTCTGATTATTTCGCAGATTATAAATTAAAAAACATTAGCGATTTAAAAATCTTCTCCGACACAATGAAACAATATGAAACAACTGGAGATGATTTTGTACATGAAGTGATTAAAGAGCTTAATAACGCCTTCATCACTCCGATTGAACGTGAAGATATATTAATGCTTGCGATGACAATGGATGATGTTTTGGATGGTCTTGAACATTGTTCTGCTTTGTTTGAAATGTATTCAATTGTCAATGCTAATGAGTATATGTTGAAATTTGTTGACGAAATTCGCAATGCCGCTCATGAAATTGACCGAGCTGTAGAATTACTAACGATAAAAAAATTAAATGACATTCGTCCGATTGCGATTAAAATTAAAGAACATGAATCTTCCTGTGATACCTTGCATCGTCAATCTGTTAAACACCTTTTCCTAAGTGAAAAAGATCCAATTCGCATTATTCAATATAAAGAGATTTATGAGAACCTGGAGGAAATTGCAGATTATTGTCAATCTGTTGCGAATACATTAGAAACAATTGTAATGAAAAACTCTTAATGAAAGGTTCCTAAACAATTATGGATACATTACTTTTAATTACAGTATTGATTGTCGTATTGGCCTTAACCTTTGACTTCATCAATGGTTTCCATGATACAGCCAATTCGATTGCTACGGCAGTGTCAACCAAGGCATTAAAACCAAGGCATGCTATTTTAATGGCTGCAATCATGAACTTTGTAGGAGCCATGACATTTACAGGTGTGGCAAAAACTATTACAAAGGATATTGTTGATCCATTTACACTCGAAAATGGATCAATTGTTATTATGGCAGCTTTGGTTTCTGCAATAGCCTGGAATTTAATCACTTGGTATTATGGCATTCCAAGTAGTTCATCTCATGCAATTATTGGTTCTATTGCTGGAGCAGCGATTGCATCATCTGGTTTTAGTGCGATCCATTTCAGCGGATTTATAAAAATTATTTTTGCTTTGCTATTCTCACCATTCATCGCCTTTGTGGCTGGTTATATTGTTTACAGTATCTTCAAGGTAATCTTTAAAAATAACAATTTAGCAAAAACCAATAGAAATTTCCGTTTTATTCAAATCGGTACTGCAGCTTTGCAGTCATATTCTCACGGAACAAATGATGCTCAAAAGGCAATGGGAATTATCACTCTGGCACTAATCGCAAATGGTTTTACAACATCCTCTGATATTCCTTTATGGGTACAATTAGCCTGTGCTACTGCAATGGGGCTTGGAACGTCTGTAGGCGGTTGGAGAATTATTAAAACAGTCGGCGGTAACATTATGAAGATTCGTCCTGTTAACGGTGTGGCAGCTGATATTACATCTGCAGCCATTATCTTTGGTGCAACCTTTATTCACCTTCCAGTAAGTACTACTCATGTTATATCATCTTCTATCATGGGTGTAGGTACTTCCCACCGTGTGAAAGGCGTAAAATGGCATACGGCACAGAGAATGATCATAACCTGGATTATCACGATACCTATTTCCGGAACTTTAGCTGGTTTGATTTACCTACTTTTAAATTTTATTTTTTAATTAATAATTTCATAGAAGGAGATTGGATGGGTTACAAATTCGTAATCATATCCAATCTCTTTTTTAATTAGTGTGTTCTTTCTACATATCATTTACCATTTATTGTATTATAGGGATAACAATCAATTTAGTTAAGGAGTCTTTCAATGGATAATCAGTACCATTCAAAAGATTTTTTTAAAGGATTATATGGAGGCCTGGATGAATTTGCTGATCGACTCAGTTCTTTGATCCGTTATCCGATAACCATTGAGGATGCCAATCATCAACTACTGGCCTATAGTGCTCATACCAATATTACCGATCAAGCCCGCATTCTAACGATTATGGGCAGACGCGTACCAGAAAAAGTAATTAATGCTCTTTGGAAAAAAGGGATTATTCCCTTCCTTCTTCACAATGATAAGCCCATCATTGTCGATTCCCTTGATGAAGTAGGACTTGGCAAAAGAATTGCCATATCCATACGAAAAAATGATGAAGTGCTGGGGTTTATTTGGGCTCTTCAATCCGACACAGTCATTACAGATGAAAAACTATCCATTTTGATATTCGCGGCTAAGGAGGCAAAAAATCAACTCCTACTACTCCAGTCTCGTTTAAAAGGCCAAGAAGAAAACTATCAGGAATTCTTTTGGAAACTGTTGACCGGCCATTATACTGCAGAGAAAGCAATCCTTGCAGATGCGGTTAAATTTCCATTTACATTACCTAAATACTACACCATCGTTGTCATTGAATTTGAATCCTCTATTGATATCGATTTGGATAAGCAAATCGTCTACCTAATCAGTACGACACAAAAAGCGACTATTGTCTTCTACACAATTGATCAAAATAAGCTAATCCTTTTAATAGATGCCTATAAGGACCAACCAAAGAACTCTATATCCATTTTTATTCAGTCTTTTACAGCCGATATGAAGGATCGCTTCAATATTACCATCTGTTCAGAAGGCTGCGGAAACCTTTATTATGAGTATATTGATGCCTATAAAAGTTATTCAGAGGCTCTGGAAGTCATTAGTTTAAAGAAAAGGTATACAGATGAATTAATGGGTGTATATTGGTACGATGAACTCGGCCTTTATCAATACCTACCTATCATCAGTGAAAAACGTAATAGCCAAACCAAACAACTCCCTATCGGTCTTAATGCTTTAAAGATATATGACAATGAACATCAGACACAACTATACGATACATTAGAAACCTATTTAACCTATAATTCCAATCCAGCCGTTACATCTGCTATTCTGCATATACATCCGAATACTCTTTCCTATCGTTTAAAAAGAATATCTGACATCAGCCATTATGATTTAAAAAATCATAAAATAACGTCCCACCTTCTGCTCGAAATGAAATTAGCAAACTATTATTGATTGAACGTTTGTGAAAATTCACAAATCCTTATTTTTGAATTTTCTGTTTTTAACATACTATTCAAATAAAATACGGATTATAATAGCTATACATAAGATAAGACAGGAGGATAAAATATGCTGATAGGAATCCCTAAAGAAATTAAAAATAATGAAAATCGTGTTGCCATAACTCCAGCAGGTGTTGTGACTTTGGTGAATGCCGGGCATAAAGTCATGGTAGAATCCTCAGCTGGAATGGGCAGTGGATTTATAGATGCGGACTATGAATCAGCCGGCGCCATTATTTATCCTGGTGCAGCAGAGATTTGGGCAGAAGCAGAGATGATCATGAAAGTGAAAGAACCTCTGCAAGAGGAATATAAATATTTTCGCCCTGGTTTAATTTTATTTACCTACCTTCACTTAGCAGCATGTCCTGAATTAACAAAAGCATTAGTAGATTCAGAAGTGTTTTCAATCGCTTATGAAACTGTTTCATCGGGAAAATCGCTGCCATTATTAACCCCTATGAGTGAAGTAGCAGGTAGAATGGCCGTCCAGATTGGTGCGCAATTTCTTGAAAAGCCTCATGGTGGAAAAGGAATATTGTTAGGTGGTGTCCCTGGGGTTAAAAGAGGAAGAGTAACGATCATTGGTGGTGGAGTAGTGGGTACTAATGCTGCTAAAATTGCTATTGGATTAGGAGCAGATGTAACCATAATCGATTTAAGCCCGGATCGTTTGAGAGAACTTGATGATATATTTGGAAACCAAGTGACGACCATTATCTCCAACCCATTTAATATTGCCAATTTGGTTGCCGAATCTGATTTAGTGATTGGTGCTGTTCTTATTCCCGGGGCAAAAGCTCCAAAGCTTGTGACAGATTCAATGGTACAAGCTATGACACCGGGTTCAGTGATTGTAGATGTGGCAATCGACCAGGGTGGCATATTTGAAACAGTTGACCATATAACCACACATGATCATCCAACTTACACCAAACATGGTGTGATTCATTATGCAGTAGCCAACATACCCGGTGCAGTCCCAAGGACTTCTACCATTGCATTGACAAATGTGACGATCCCTTATGCCCTCCAAATTGCAAATAAAGGGACAATCCAAGCTGTTACAGATAATCCTGCATTATCTAAAGGGGTTAACACGCTAAACGGATATGTTACCTTTGAAGCGGTAGCCAGAGATCTTGGGTATCCTTATAAAACAATTACAGACGCTATGAATCGAACAATTCAAGGAAGCATAAACTAGGAATCTATATTCCTGTGATTCTTATTCTTATCCAAAACTAATTAAAGCCGGTGGAATTTTACTCGTCGTAAAATCCCACCGGCTTTTTCAATTATGAGGTGGGTTTGTCCCTTCCTCCGCCTATCTTCTATTCTCGCACAAGAGGCATACTCATACAGCGTGGGCCTCCTCTTCCTCGAGAAAGCTCCGAACTTGGGATTTCTATTACTTCCACCCCATAGTCTTCTAATAGCTTATTTGTTACCACATTTCGATCATATGTAATCACAACGCCCGGTGCTATGGCCAATGTATTTGATCCATCATTCCATTGTTCTCTCGGTGAAAATATTTCATCTCCTCCGCCACAAGGGATTAAGGCCAATTCCGATAATTTCAATACTTCCTTCAATGTATCTACTAAATTATATCTTCTTGATATTTGGATACTCTTTTGATCTGTCAGCTCCAGGATAAAAATATTCATTTGCCCATTTGTTCCTTCAATTTCAGGGTGAATCGTGAATTTATCTTTATCGACCATTGTAAAAACCGTATCCAAATGCATAAAAGCACGTTTTTTTGGTATTTCAACAGCCAGTACCTTTTTATAAGTCGTTGAACCACTAAGGAGATTATAGGCCATTCTTTCAATTGCCCATGCCGATGTTCGCTCACTTACTCCAATGGCCACAACCTCATCACTTAAAATGAGGATGTCCCCTCCTTCTATCGCAAAAGGATCCGAACGGTCCAACCAATGTGAGTGATTTTGGCTCTGATATTCAGGATGATTCTTCATTATAAATTCCCAGAAAAGAGATTCCCTTCTTCTGGCTGCAGTGAACATTTTATGGATGGTCATTCCCTCCCCAATAATCGCTGCAGGATCCCTTGTAAAATATAAGTTTGGAAGCGGGTCAATATAAAAAGGATACTGGGTTGATAAAAAGTCATCAAGATGTACCTTTTTATGGTCATCTAATTCTTTCTTTAATACACCCTCCATTAATTTCTTTACCAATTCTGTATCTGATAAGGATTCAAGGTATTCTTTAACCAATTCATAGCTTCCAGCGAGGTGATGCCTGCTTTCCAGTAAAAAGGTATTAATTAACTCTGATTTATTTTCAGGAGCTGTAAATGATTCCTTCACTAAATTTTCCAGGTAGACGACCTCTACATTACGATCTTTCAGCGCAGCAGCAAACATATCATGTTCCATTTGCATCTTTGGAAGGAAAGGAATATCATCAAAAAGCAATCTTCCCATATTTGAAGGTATCAAATGCTCAATTTCTTTACCTGGCCTATGTAAGAGTACTTTTTTCAGTTGGCCTATTTCAGATGTAATATGTAATTTATTTTCCGTTTTATTCATTTCACTTATCCCCTTAAAAAACACCATATTTGGTTTTATTCAGCTATTTCCCCTTTTTCAGGAAAAGTAATCCTATTTCAGTAGATTAATTGTCATATACATGGTTCCCTTATAACACTTTGTTTGTAAGACTTTTTATAATAAACTGACTTTTATTAAATGAAATTTATTTCTTTTTCAATATAATAATATGTGGTAATATACCATTATACGCGGATGTATTTATATACAAAAAAGTTGGTTTTATATTCAAAGAATAATACTGGAAACTAATAAAAATACAACTTTTAATTCTAAATAATCATAATTGTTGAATATTTATGAATCTTTTTACTTCGCTAAAGCACTAAAAAAACTATTGTTATTTACTCTAAATTTTCTTAAAATAGTATTTATGTTATGAAATAAGGAGAGGAAACAGAGATGTCAGTTAACACTCAAGCTCAGGAGCTTGGCAAGAAAAAGCATCCTCCTGGATTATATCTTTTATTCCTAACAGAAATGTGGGAAAGATTTAGTTATTACGGCATGCGTGCTATTTTAATCCTCTATTTGACTACTGAGTTAGTCAGCGGCGGATTGGGGATTGATAACAAAACAGCTCTTAGTATCTACGGATTCTACACTGGTGCTGTCTACTTTACACCGCTTATTGGTGGATGGTTGGCAGACCGTTATCTAGGTCACCGCCTGTCTATTACAATTGGCGGAATCTTAATGGCCTTAGGTAATATTGCTTTATTCGCCCATCAGAGCCAAACATTTTTATACATTGGCTTAGCGTTATTAATCGCTGGTAATGGTTTCTTCAAACCAAATATTTCTACATTGCTTGGACAATTATATGTAGGCAATGAATCTCGCCGTGATGCGGGCTATACAATCTTCTATATGGGTATTAATGTTGGTGCTTTCTTTGCCCCATTAATCATCGGATTTGTTTCGGAAGACTTATTTGCTACGACAGTTAACGGAGTTATGACATATGGGTACAAATATGGTTTCTTAATTTCAGCGATCGGTATGATCATCGGTCAATTGCTATTCAACCTATTTGCTAACAAATACTTAGGCGATGCCGGTAAACGTCCATCCGTTACTCAAACGAAAGAATCTAAAGAAAAATCCAATGCTCCATTAACGCGCAGTGAGAAACAACGTACTTGGGTAATCATTATCATTACTTGCTTTGTTGTCTTCTTCTGGGCCGGTTTTGAACAAGCTGGAAGTTCCTTAACTCTATATACAAAAGACTTTGTTGATCGCAATGTACTTGGTTATACAGTGCCAGTATCCTGGTTCCAATCGCTTAACCCATTATTCATCATCCTATTGGCACCAATTGTCTCTGCACTATGGGTGAAACTTGCAAGCTCTAAACGTGGTGACATTCCGGTTCCGACTAAAATGGCAATGGGGATGATTACTCTAGGTTTGGGTTATATCGTATTGTTATTTGCGATTTTCCAAACAGGTAACGATGTTGCGAGCGTGGAACAAAAAGCAAACATCATGTTTATTGTGGTAACATTCTTCCTTCATACAATGGGTGAATTGTTCTTATCTCCAGTAGGACTTTCCCTTGTAAGTAGAATTGCTCCAGTTAAATTAGCTTCATTGCTAATGGGTGTATGGTTAGCATCATCTGGTGTCGCTAACATTATTGCTGGACAGTTAGCTGTTGTCACACAATCACTTGGTTATTTTGAAGTATTCGCTCTAATCGGCGGTGTAGCCATTTTCTTCGGTCTAATACTTTTAGCCTTATCTAAGAAACTTGTTGCAATGATGGAAATGAAATAATTATTCTATAAAAAAGACTGACGCAAGGCGCAAGATTTTGTATCTGCCCTTAACGTCAGTCTTTTTAATTATTATGAACCTGTACTCCCCACTTCTTTTTTAAAGAAACTTCTCATTGCATGAAAGACATCAGCCTTTTGCTTCAATATATAGTATTGAAACTTTTCATCCTTAATGTTTTTATATGCGGACATTAATGTGGAATTTCGATTGTATTGGTTAACTTCCCCGTACCCAAACATGTTGGATACGTCCATTAATTCTTCAACTAGTTTAACACAACGAGGGTTATCTGAAGTTAAGTTATCTCCATCTGAGAAATGAAAAGGATAAATATTATAGCGTTCAATTGGATACTTTTGTTCGATAATCTCTAAAGCCTTACGGTAAACCGATGAACAAATCGTTCCACCGCTCTCTCCTTTAGAAAAGAAATCTTCTTCTTCTACGACCTTGGCTTCTGTATGATGCGCAATAAATTCAATATCAACAGTTTCATACTTGGTTCTTAAGAAACGTGTCATCCAAAAGAAAAAGCTGCGAGCCATATATTTTTCCCACAGCCCCATACTTCCAGATGTATCCATCATGGCCAAAACGACTGCTTTAGATTCTGGCTTCTCAACTGAATTCCACGTTTTGAATTTAAGATCATCCTGATAGATTGGTGCAAATCCAGGATTGCCCCCCAGTGCATTTCTTTTAAAAGCACTAATCATCGTTCTTTTCTTATCTACATTTCCCATTAAACCTGTCTTCCGAATATCATTGAATTCGTAATGCTCGACTGTATGATCTCCCTGTTCTTTTTCTTTTAAATTGGGTAACTCGAGTTCAGAAAACAAGGCTTCCTCAATCTCTAATAAAGAAACTTCAGACTCTACATAATCTTCTCCTGCCTGGTCTCCCGCTTCTCCTCCTTTTCCCGGTGCCTTTTGCCCACTTCCATCTCTTGCAACTACATCTCCTACCTGGGAATCTCCCTCTCCCTGACCAATATGCTTGTTTTTATCATAATTATAACGAATTTTATATTCATCAAGAGAGCGAATCGGGATCTTCACCACATTCTTCCCATTGGACATGATAATACTTTCCTCTGTTATTAGTTCAGGTAAATTATTTCGTATCGCTTCTTGCACTTTCTCCTGATGTCTTTGCTGATCATCAAAACCTTTTCGATGGAGGGTCCAATCTTCCTTTGAAATGGCGAACTGATGGCTATCATTCTTATCCGACATCGTTTTCCCCCCTATATAGCATTCATCATTTTTAGTTGTTTTGATTTTTTCAAAATCACTGTCTGATTACTCTATCCTATGCGTAAGCTACAATTTATTGCCAAAATATTCTTGAAATAAGACAAAGTTTCGCTCATCCCTCACCATTTAGATCATATAATTCTAAAACCATACATATGACTGAAAATAGTTTAAGGCAGGTAGGAATTAATTCAGGTAGTGCTCACGAATTAAGGCTTGTATGACGCTTTTGAAAGAGGATTATAAAAGGGGGTGCTTTACTGTGGTAGTTTAAATATTGGCGGCAAGTTAATGGATATCAATGAGAATATGAACGAAAGTAGCCAAATATCTTTAGAATAAGCGGTTTTTTTAGCAGTCCTGTTCATCTCCATACAATAAAAAAATCCTATGTTTTGTATAGGAGCATTTGTATTCATAAAGAAAAACGCTTGGATATTCCCCCCTTATTATCAAACAGAACTTACGCGGGAGATGCCACTCAATAACCAAGCGTTTTTGAGAAACGACCTATTGTTTTATTTATTTTCTGCCTCTTCTTCCTCATGTTGAACAGGATCTGGTTGCTTATCGTATTCTTTGGATAGTTCTTCATTTGTCCTAAGGTGCTCCATCTGTTTTCCCAGGTTCTTCATTTCCTCAAGATCCGGTGCCATTGAGCCATTCTCAGCAAGACTTTCAGCAATCGTATCTGCCTTTGCATCTTTTTTCATTTTTATCACCTCCTATGGCATATTCCCAGCCACCCCTCTTAATAAACATTATTTTCCAATAAACTATTATACTACCTTGCTAATCTCTTTCTTACCCATATCCCAGTCTCGAAAATTTTGGAGGATCAGTCCATATAGGTGTTCTCCTTCTCTAGAGAATATTAATCTCATTCTTTACATGTAAATAACAATTAAAAAGAACTATCTGTAAGTCGTTTGAATCGACTGTTTAGATAGTTCTTCACTAATAATCTTATCTATTCAACAAACTTCCTACATATCGAAGAAGCTCATTAGCTGATGTAGAATTATATCCATGTTCGTCTATTAATCTGGCAACCACTTCGTTTACTTTCTTTAATTGACTTTCATCTGGAGTTTTAGATGAAGTTGTAATTTTAACAACATCTTTCAAGTCAGCAAACAGTTTTTTCTGGATTGCTTCGCGTAAACGGTCATGAGAATTGTAATCGAACCGCTTGCCTTTACGGGCATAAGCAGAAATACGGATTAAAATTTCTTCTCTGAATGCTTTTTTGGCATTTTCAGATATGCCAATTTGTTCTTCAATAGAACGCATTAATTTTTCATCAGGATTGATTTCCTCGCCTGTTAGGACATCGCGAAGTTTTGATTTATTGCAAAAAGCTTCCACATTATCTAAATAGTTGTTCATTAATGTTTTTGCTGACTCCTCATAGGAATAAACAAATGCCTTCTGTACTTCCTTCTTCGCAATATCATCATATTCTTTTCTTGCAAGAGAGATATAGTTCATATAGCGTTCTTTCAACTCTGCTGTAATGGAAGCATGTTGATCCAACCCTTCTTTTAAGGAACGCAATACATCCAACGCATTAATGGATGGTATTTCTTTTCTGATAATGGTGGATGATATGCGGTTAATGACATAACGTGGATCGATACCGCCCATTCCTTCATCTGAATATTCCTTTTTTAATTCCTCTACATCTGAAGAATTAAAGCCTTCAACGTTTTCTCCATCATATAACCTCATTTTTTTGACAAGATCAATATCACCTTTTTTCGGTTCCTTCAATCTACTAAGAGTAGTAAACATGGCGGCGACTCTTAAGGTATGCGGTGCGATATGGACGTTTGATACATCACTTTCATGAATCATTTTCTTATAAATTTTTTCTTCTTCGGATACTTTTAAATTATAAGGAACCGGCATAACAATGATTCTGGAATGCAAAGCTTCGTTCTTTTTATTAGAAATAAAGGAACGATATTCCGTTTCATTCGTATGCGCTATAATTAATTCATCCGCGCTTATAAGTGCGAATCTGCCCGCTTTAAAATTCCCTTCCTGTGTCAATGAAAGCAAATGCCATAGGAATTTCTCATCACACTTTAACATCTCCTGAAATTCCATCATCCCACGGTTTGCTTTATTTAATTCCCCATCGAAACGATACGCTCGCGGATCGGATTCTGATCCGTACGTAGCAATCGTAGAAAAATCGATGCTGCCAGTTAAATCAGCAATATCCTGTGATTTTGGATCAGATGGACTGAATGTCCCCACTCCAATCCGTTTATCTTCAGATAGGAAAATCCTTTCTACGGTCATATCTTCAATTCTTCCATGATATTCCTGTTCTAATCTCATCATATTTAAAGGCGAAAGATTTCCTTCGATCCTAATTCCATACTCTTCAAAAAAATCATTGCGCAAATGTGCAGGTATTAGATGCAGTGGATCTTCATGCATTGGGCAACCTTTTATCGCATAAATTGCTCCCCGATCCGTCCGTGAATATTGCTCAAGTCCCCGTTTTAAAAGTGTCACTAAGGTCGATTTACCACCACTCACAGGCCCCATTAATAGCAATATACGTTTTCGCACATCTAATCGTTTAGCAGCTGGATGAAAATATTCCTCTACTAGACGTTCAAGTGATTCCTCAAGACCAAATAATTCCCCTTTAAAGAAGCTATATCTTTTCTTTCCATCAATAATTTCAACGCCCGCATCCTTAATCATGTTGTAAACCCTGGAATGAGCTGACTGAGCGACTAAGGGTGTTTTCTTTAATAGTTGCAAATAGTCACCGAATGTTCCTTCCCACTTCAACTTTTCCTCTTCTTCTCTGAACTGTTCTATTTTTTTTATGATATCCATTCAGTATTAATCCTCCCCTAGCTGTGATTCAGCTGCTACTAATACTGTATGCACGTATTGAGCCAAACATGTGCTATGCCCTCCAGAATCCATAAATGAATTGCCTGATTTTCGATTTATTAAAATACACTCATTAAAGAAAAAAATTAACTAATATGGTATACTTTTTCCAAGATACCGATATAAGGAGGACCTTTCAATGACTGTTGCTATTATAATTGCTGTATCCCTAGCATTCCTTGCTGCCATCTTCACCGGCGGCTACAACGACAAAACAAACTAAAGTGCTGAGGCGACTGGTCAGCTCCGACAAGCATAAGAGGAGGCATGTAGGGAGGCGCTATTCCCTCCCGCAATGGCTACTCTTATGTCTCGAGGAGCTAGGAGCCGAAGCCGGATTAACTAAAAGTGCTGAGACGGCTCAATTAAGGAACGAAGACTAAAATTGCCACATCGTGTGGCAACGTCTTCATGACCAACATCCTGTTGGCCCGCGAAGAGCATAAGACAGGGCCTTGGAAGGAGGTGTTCTTCCCTCCTGCAGAGGTCATGCTTATGTCCTGAGCTTCTAGCCGTCGAAGCCGGATTAACTAAAAAGCTGAAGGGCCAAATTAAGGAACGAAGACTAAAATCGCCACATCGTGTGGCAACGTCTTCTTGACCAACATCCTGTTGGCCCGCGAGGAGCATAAGACAGGGGCTTGGAAGGAGGTGTTCTTCCCTCCTGCAGAGGTCATGCTTATGTCCTGAGCTTCTAGCCGCCGAAGCCGGATTACCTAAAAAGCTGAAACGGCCAAATTAAGGAACAAAGACTAAAATCGTCACATCTTGATACCTTGTCTCTTGCTCACATAGGTCAAGGTTAATAAAGTAAAAACCCCTCACTTTCAGCTCATGAAGTGAGGGGTTTGCTATTTTATATTTATTTTAGAGCAAAGTGTTTGGATTTTACGAAATCCATCATGAATTCACGCTGTTTGCTTGTTAGCAAACCAATAATTTGCTCTGTCCATCTATCTTGTCTTAAGCCGTCTGTACGTTCATTATAATAGGCTGAGATAATTTCATTATATTCTTCGAGTTCAGTCTGCTTGTCCTCATATTCATTCTCATGAAAGACTGCTTTCAGTGGCAGACGCGGTTTAGTAGCCGCTTCATCTTCCGGATAACCAATGGCCATTCCGAAGAGCGGAATTACGCGATCAGGTAATTTTAAAAGATCAGAAACCTTTTCGATATTATTTCGGATACCACCGATAAAACAGATACCGAGATTCATCGATTCAGCTGCAATGGCAGCATTTTGTGCAGCCAACGCTGTATCAATTAATGAAATTATGAAAGTCTCCATACTTTCCAGATTGTGATCTATATTTGTACCTTCTAGATCAGCAGCCAGCTTATGGCGATTATAATCTGCACAAAACACTAGGAAATATCCATTCTGTTCTACATAGGACTGTCCGCCTGCCAGTTCAGCCAATTGTTTTTTCTTATTATGGTCACTGATCCCAATAATTGAATAAGCCTGTACAAAACTCGATGTTGACGCAGACTGTGCTGCACTGACAATCGCTTCAACTTGCTCTGTTGATAATGATTTATCTTTAAATTTTCGAATCGAACGATGATTCTTTAATAATTCAATCGTTTCATTCACTGGACTAAAGCTCCTTTCTATCGTTTCGTCACCAAATATACCAAACAGTACGGATGTCATCTAAAGATATGTTTAATATGCTAAAACAAAAACTTCTCAAAAGGAGAAGTTATGTTAAATGTATATAATTTTGTTGGCGTAATGCTTCATAAATGACAATCGCTGCTGTGTTCGATAAATTAAGTGAACGAACATGGGTATCATTCATAGGCAGACGCAATCCTCTTTCAGGATGCTCCTCTAATAAATGCTTTGGCAGACCTGTTGTTTCTCTGCCGAAAATAAAGAAGTAATCTTTAGTGGTATCTTCATATGAAATATCACTGTGATAATTCTTAGCAAACTTTGTGATGTATAAGAACTCTCCACCACTATTCTTTTCAAAAAATTCCTCAATTGAATCATAATAAATAATGGTTACATGCTCCCAATAATCAAGTCCGGCACGCTTCAACGCCTTATCATCAGTAGAGAATCCCAATGGACGGATTAAATGCAGAGTTGTATCAGTGGCCGCACAGGTGCGGGCAATATTACCCGTATTTGCCGGGATTAATGGTTGATATAAAACAATATGTAAAGACACTTTTTCTCACCTCTGGATAGTTTAAGCAGCCTTTATTATAACACTATTTATCCCTTTTCCAAAAATGGGATCCCTAATTCGTTAGTATATGAAAAAATTTATATTGAATATTGGGAGTGTAAGCTGTGGAGTCTTCGTAATCCCAAAATCTCAATCGACTGTTTGTTGTATGAGCATTTACCAACGGATTCCCATATTCATCCTTCGCTGTCACAATTGTATTATGATTGTACCTGCCATCTCCTTCAAAATCATAACAAATGATGTCCCCAATCATTAATTGGGTCGGGTTCTTCACTTCCTTCGCCCAAGCAGCTGCTTTTAACATCAGCATAAAAGCATGTGCTACTGTCCAACTATAACTCCAATTGCTTTTCCCTTCTATCCACCACCCCTTTGTACGATTCGGCGTGCCCCACATCGGTACTCCACCTGCATATAAACATTGGGATATAAAATTTGTACAATCGTCCGTGAATTGCGGAAAGTTAGGATTAAAGGAGTTCCACCATCTCTCAGCATATTGAACTGCCTTCAACCTGTTATAAGCAATCTTGGAACGCGGAGAAACAACATTCAAATTCTTAAGGAGACCTTGATCCAGTACTTGAGGCTTTTTGATTAATTCCTGATCATGTAACAGGTCGGTTCCTTTAAAAGAAGCTTTGCGTAATTCTACTTCTTCTTCCAGGTAAAATTGTTTTCCTTGCTTAATCGCGAGCTTCCAATGTATTTCATAAATCGCATCAATGGCATCTGTCCGTTCTGCAATTTTTTTTACATGTCCCTTAGCCATTACTTTGACTAATTCTCCCCCGCGCAATTGGATTCCATCGCGCTTTTTTACCAAACTCTCTATGTTATCTTTCTTATAAGAAGATGGATCTTCTTTGAGTTTTTGTATTCTCTCCACGACCAATTTGCGCAAGTTTTCTTTCATCAATTCATTCACACTCCTTTTTTTAAAAAGTATGATGAATGTATAAATTCCATACAAAAACCGGAGTAAAAAAGTTACTCCGGTAAAATAAGGTGGTCGATTGCGCCTTTTATCTCATCCACTACCATCTGATCTTCCTCTTTTGTTAGACAATCTGTTAAAATATCACTTGCTTCCTGGCCACCTATTTTCCCAATAGCCCATGCTGCTGTAGCCCTAATAACTGGCCTCGGATCCTTTTGCAGTAATTCTTTAATAGATCCAATACTATCTTGATCCTTGAAGTGTGCCAGTGCCATAATCGCATTTCTCTGAATCGGCATCTTTCCACGCCATGAACCTGAAATACTGCCAAATTTCTCTTTAAATTGGCGATTACTTAATGTTAACATGGCCTTAAGCTGAGGTTTAGCCAATTCTGGATTCGGCTCGCATTCAGGATGATTATGAAAGTCTATACGGCGATTATATGGACAGGATGTCTGACAGGAATCACACCCATACACCCTGTTGCCCATTTTATCTCTGAATTCATAAGGAATCATTTCCTTCGTTTGGGTCATAAACGATATACACTTCTTGGCATTAATTTGTCCGCCCTGAACCAATGCTCCGGTAGGACAGGCATCCAGACATTTTGTACATGTTCCGCACAAGTCCTCCATTGGAGTATCAGATGGAAAAGGGATATTCGTAATCATTTCTCCAAGATATAGGTAAGAGCCAAATTCCTCATTTAAAATAGAGCAATTTTTCCCGCTCCAACCAATACCGGCCCGCTCTGCTACGGCACGATCCACTAATTCACCAGTATCAACCATTGATGATAAGAGGGATTCAGGCAACCGCTCTAAAATAAATGCTTCAAGCTTAGCCAATCTATTCTTTACTACATAATGATAATCCGTGCCCCATGAAGAACGGCTAAAAATACCACGCCTGTCGCCAGCTTTACTTTTAGGTGCATTCTTAAGTTTGGAAGGATAGGCTATGGCAATAGCGATAATAGATTGAGCTTCCGGCATTAGCTTTCTTGGATTGGTCCGTTTATCCAAATCTGATTCTTCAAACCCCGATGCAAAGTTAAGATTCTGTTGGTCAATCAGCCGTTTCTTTAACACCTGGAAAGGATCAGCTGATGTAAATCCTATTTTATCGATCCCGATTGTCTTGCTGTAGTCAATAATTTCTTCCTTAAGTAAACGAAAATCCATCTTAGCCTCTCCTTTCTAGGAAATATGTATAACTCTCGTATTTATGGTAAACTATATTCCAATCATTTTGGAGGTGTAAATTTATGCAAATTCAAGTGGATCGGCAACTATTTGAATGTGCCGGCGATGTAAAAATCGGTATTATCTCCTATCAAGAGATTGTGGCAGATGCCCTACCTTCCATGCTGATAGGACGTCTTCAGCTCTTTATCGAACATTTACATACTGAACTGGAAAGTAAACCCTGGAGTGCATATGAAGGGATTGTATCATGGAGAAAAGTATTTAAACAAACAGGAAGTGATCCTTCCCGCTATCGCCCCTCAGTGGAATCATTATTTCGTCGCGTCAAAAAAGAAGCGTATACGCCATCAGGAAATTCAGCGATCGCTCTCAATAATTTTTTCTCCCTGCAATATACATGTCCAATGGGAATATACGATTTAGCAGAGGTGAAAGGTGATGTGGTGTTCCGAATCGGTACACTTGAGGATTCATATGAAGGTTTAAATGGTCGTGTAAACAAATTAGAGGGGATTATAGGTTCTTTTGATCAGACAGGCCCATTTGGCAGCCCTTATGTAGATTCTGTACGTACCAGTGTGAATGACCATACAACAAATGCACTGCATGTCATTTATTTTCATCCTGAAATGACTAATGAACAAGCAAAGCAGATTATGCAGGCAATTTCCAAAATGTTTATTCAAGTCCATGGAGGAGAGTCTGCAATCCATCTATTGAGTCAAGAAAAAAATACTATAAAAATATAAAAAACGCAATGCTTCGTACTCCAAGGTTACGAAACACTGCGTTGTTAACGGAAATTAAGAGCGGGTGAAGGGAATCGAACCCTCATCATCAGCTTGGAAGGCTGAGGTTTTACCACTAAACTACACCCGCAAATAAGATAAGTATTATACTAGCAGATTGTTCAACATATTTCAATCTTTTTTCGACAAAAACTGCAAAATTTATTTAATAAATAAAACTGGCATCCTCAAAAGTAACGGACGCCAGTTCTTCTCATACCTTTAAACTTCGATTTCTTCTTGCTTCTTGTTTCGCATTATTCACAAAGCAAAAAGCCGATTCAAAGACACTTAATTTCTCCACTTCACGATATAATGACCAAATTCGGGTAGCAGATTGATAATTGCTTTTTTCCAATATATAATTACTCTTTCTTAGATAAGCATGAACGCTTTTTAATCTCATTGCTTTAAATCCTCGTTTTAATATAGAAAGCCAGAGAGCAAAATCTTCTGGTATATGGCGATTGTTGGTCAATTGAACTTTCCCAACTTTATATTGATCGATTATAACAGTTGAAGTGCCAATCGCTGTTGTATTTCTTAACAAGTCTTGATATGTAAGTTGATTAGGCATCTTTATGACAGGTTCATAAGCAAGGTTTCTCTCATCAATAAATTGATAATCCGTGTAACTAAATGCCAAGTTATGTGCTTGCATAAATTCAAGCTGTTTTTCCAATTTATTTGGTGCCCATAAATCATCAATGTTAAGAAAGGCAATATAATGACCTTTAGCAGATTTAATAGCCATATTTCTAGCTTCTCCCGGTCCGACATTTTCCTGAAGGGTAATTAATTTTATTCTGGAATCTTCCATTAGGTACTCTCTTATTAAACTCCTGCTATTATCAGTAGAGGCATTATCAACAATAATGAATTCCCAATTCTCATAGGTTTGCTTTTTAACTGACTCAATGGTTTGACGAATAGATACCTCTGAATTATAGCTAGGCATAATAATGGATACTAATGTCCTAAATGGAATACTGCTTCTCATGATTCCTCACCCTCCTAAAATGATTCATACTAAATCTCCCAAAGATCAATTGTTATACAAATATAATATTATGTATCCATTTTATTAACAGATTAAACACTTTTATGAACCGAATTTTAAAGGTTCCTTAATTTTTTTAGCAAATGATAGTTACTGAAATACCTCATATGGATTATTATGGAATAGCAGGTGTTGAAGGGAGTGTCTTTCATTGAAAACGATTATTCAATCATTAGTTGTTTCCTTTATCATTCATTTGATCTATATAGGTGGACCACTCCTAGTAGGCTATATTAAAACAAGGTATTATAAACCTGATTTTGATGATAAATGGGGGAACGTAGAACTACTTCAAAATGAAGTTGTTTTTGGAACATCCGCCTCTCCACTGACTTTCCTAATTACCTTCTTCGGGGTTGCAGTGATTTGTGGATTAATAGTCAGAGCCTATAAGAAAATGCTTGGTTAAAATAGATTAACAATCTAAAAGGAGCAGGCTAGAGAACTCTGGATTATCACGCCCCCCTTGTAAAAAAAATAGCCGGTTTCCCGGCTATCCTATTTTAAGTATTCATTATACTGTTTTCCATTTGTTCTTGTTTTCGTGGCTTAGTCATCCAAGCAAATGAAGCAAGCAATACGATAACGATCATCAGTGCAAATGGTGTACTTCCTGTAAATCCAAGAACAATATACCCTGTCATGGCAATACCTGCACTAATTAAAGCATATGGGAGTTGCGTCATCACATGATCGATATGATGCGCACAGGCACCTGTAGAAGAAAGTATTGTTGTATCTGATATAGGAGAGCAATGGTCACCAAATACAGCACCGGCCAACACAGCTGCCATAGCGGGTAAAATCATCGTAATATCTGTCGCTGCCGCAATTTCTCCGGCTATTGGAAGCAGAATCCCAAACGACCCCCATGAAGTACCCGTTGCAAATGTCATCAATCCGGCTAGTAAAAATAATAACAACGGAAGGAAAGATACATTTAAATTTAAGGAGTGTACTAATCCTGCTAAATACTGGCCTGTTCCAAGCCTACCTATCAAGTCAACGATGGTCCAGGCAAATAATAAAATATATACCGCTGGCAGCATAGCGCCAATTCCATGCTTAAGTCCCTTGGTAAACACTTTTATAGAGACTCCACGCAGTATAAAGACTTGTCGTAAAAACATAAGAATGGTTACGATTATACCGATTGTACCACCCAACACTAATGATTTAGTGACATTAGTATTTTCAAAAATAGTCAAAAGAGTCGCATGGCCGGCAACTTCCTGATAACCTGTCCATAACATGGCAGCTACTGTACCAATAATAAGAGTCACAATGGGAATCACTAAATCTCCGACTCTACCTGTCGTACTTCTCGGTAAATCTTCTTTTAATTCTCCCGGCACTGTCTTGGCTGGGTTATAAAGAATGCCTTCCGCTTCTGCTCTTTCCTCGTGTAATTTCATTGGGCCGACATTCCAATTTCGGTAGATAACAATAAAAACCATAACCAATGCTGTAGTCGCATAAAAGTTCATTGGAATCATTTGAATAAATGCTGATAAGGAACTGTATTCTGTCACTTGATGAGTTACGAAAATACCCCCAATCAACGCAATAATATAAGCTCCCCAGCTCGAAACCGGCATAATTACACAGACTGGTGCCGAGGTGGAATCAATGAGATAGGCAAGTTTTGCTCTCGGTATCTTATGTCTGTCCGTTATTGGACGTGCTACTTGGCCAACTGCCAAGGCATTAAAATAATCGTCAATAAAAATGAGTATTCCAAGCAAGGCCGCTACTAATTGGGCACCAACTCTTGTTTTTACATGTCTCATCGCCCATTCACCAAAAGCGCGGCTCCCACCTGAGATTGAAATAAACGCAGTAATAATACCAAGGATGAGTAAGAATAAAATAATATATATATTGGATACATTAAGTGACCCATCTGAAATAAAGATTCCTTTTACGGCATCACATATAAGAATAAATGTTTCTCCCATTTTAAAATCAGCAAGCATGAAAGCCGATGCCACAATTCCCATTCCGAGGGATAGCAAAACTTTTCTTGTTAAGGCCACCATCAAAATGGCCAATAATGGGGGAATGATTGTATAAACTGTCGTTTCCATTTTTTCCTCCTCCACATAATTAAGGGGAACTCACCGTGTGGGCTGTACCTTTGCTCTCTTTTCTTCCAGCATAAAAGAGAATAAAGAAGGGCTGCAATAGAGAAATATCTAATGCAACCCTGTATCAGCTTATCTTTCTCCATCACGACTTGTAGCTCCTCATTATAAGAACCTCTTACAATGACAGTGTTGCTTTTATTCAAAACAACCCCAGCAAGTTCATTTTTGACTAATCAACTTGCTTCGGCAGTCTCCCCTTTGGGCTATGATCTCTGTTGTCATCCTCACATAGCTTACTCTTGAAACCTGCACCTCTACCCCATCGAAATGATAAGGTACTATTCTGTTACTATTATTTTAATATAACAGATACCAATATTATTCACAACGGGGAATAGATGTGGTTTTTTCAGCTATTTGATTAATTATATAGATTAGGTCTTTCAAATTTTACACATTCCCAGATTATATATAATAGCTTGTAGTAATAAAATTATTGTTAAGAAACCGATAAGCTTTTTCGATTCTTATCGTAAATACTCTAGATAGAATCTCAGCAATCGAGGAAGAGAAAGAGATTCTAGAATAAGCAGTATAGGTTAATGTTCCCGTTAATTCCACGTATTATTTTTATAATACTCTACTTAAAAAAGTGAATCTGGAAGATTGAGCAAAGGTTTTACCAGTTATCTTATTAATTAAAATGCATATTGAATTTATATCAAGCCATGTACCATTAATATGAACTATGGCCTACATAAAATCACTCCTCAGCAGAAGTTACAGAGGAGTGATTTTTATCCTTTAATGCCCGCCAAGATAAGCCATTTTAACCTTTTCACTTGAGGTCAACTCATCTGCAGATCCTGAGAGAACAATTCTACCGGTCTCTACCACATAAGCACGATTAGCAATCGATAAAGCTAAATTAGCATTTTGTTCAACAAGTAGGATAGTTGTCCCCGAGGCATTAATTTCTTCGATTATACGAAAAATCGTTTTAACAAGGAGTGGTGCAAGTCCCATAGATGGCTCATCGAGTAAAAGTAATTTCGGTTTTGCCATTAATGCCCTTCCCATCGCAAGCATTTGCTGTTCTCCACCAGACAGTGTTCCTGCAGGCTGTTTCAGCCGTTCATTCAACCTGGGAAAAAGCTCAAATACCTTCTCCAGATCCTCCTTAATCCCAACTCGATCCTTACGTAAGTAAGCACCGAGCTGTAAATTTTCATCCACTGTCATATTGGCAAAAACTCGGCGTCCTTCTGGTACATGTGAGATTCCCTGCTTTACAATCTCTTGTGCTGCTTTTCCAGCAATTGATTTATCCTGATATATGATTTGACCTTGTTTCGGTTTAAGTAAACCTGAAACAGTTTTGAGCAATGTACTTTTGCCAGCTCCATTAGCACCGATTAATGTGACAATTTCCCCTTCCTCAATATGAAAAGATATTCCTCTTAATGCCTGAATATTGCCATAGTAAACATTAATATCTTCGACCTTCAGCATCAGGATACCTCCTCACCTAGATATGCCTCTATAACCTTAGGATTATTGCGCACTTCATCCGGTGTTCCGTGGGCGATTAATTGTCCGTGATCAAGTACATAAATACGTTCACACACACCCATCACAAGTTGCATATCATGCTCAATCAAAAGTACTGTTAAATCAAATTTTTCACGTATTAAGCTGATTAAGTCCATCAGCTGGTCAGTTTCTTTAGGATTCATTCCTGCTGCCGGTTCATCCAGTAAGAGTAACCGCGGATTCGTCGCTAAAGCTCTTGCTATTTCAAGCCTGCGCTGCATTCCATATGGGAGATTCTTGGCTTTTTCATCGCGATATGAATCCAAATTAAATATTTTCAAAAACTCGACGGCTTTTTGGTCCATCTCTTTTTCTCCGGAAAAATGATTGGGCATTCTAACTATTGAACTGAACATAGAATGTCTAGCCTGTGAATGATAAGCTACTTTCACATTATCAATGACAGATAAATCGCCGAACAAACGAATATTTTGGAACGTCCTGCTAATTCCCTTTCTTGTAATTTTGTAAGGTGGCAGTTTATTTAGTTTTTCATCATCTAAATAGATTGTTCCCTCTGATGGTACATAGACCCCAGTTAAAAGATTAAAAAAGGTTGTTTTCCCTGCTCCATTAGGGCCTATTAAGCCGCAAAGTTCTCCTGGAAACAGCTCCATAGACACATCTGCTACCGCTCTTAATCCTCCAAATCGAATCCCAATATTGTCAACCTTAAGTAGTGGTTTGATGGTTTGCATCCTTCACTCCCCCTTTAGTCTTCCTTTTGAAAAATGAGGTGATTTCCCTTGTACCCATCAATCCCTGTGGCCTGTATAGCATTGTCACGATTAAGATAATACTGTAAAGGAGCATTCTTGTTTCCGAATAGTCTGATAAAAACGAAGAAATGAATGTTAAAAGAATAGCTGCAATCACCGAACCTGACAAGCTGCCCAATCCTCCCAAAACTACGAATATTAAAATATCAAAGGACCTTAGGAAGCCAAAGGTAGACGGCTGTACAATATAAAAGTTATGGGCGTATAAACCACCTGCAATTCCAGCAAAAAAGGCACCAATGACAAAGGCAGCTACTTTATAATACGTAGTGTTAATCCCCATAGAATCTGCTGCTGTTTCATCTTCCCTAACAGATATACATGCACGACCATGAGTGGAATTAGTGAAATTCCGAATGACAATAATCGTCACTAAAATACAGCCAAACACCCAGGACCAAGTCGTCATTTGAGTGACCAGCATCCCTCTCGCCCCGCCAATATAATCCATATTAAGGAAAACAATACGAACAATTTCCCCAAATCCAAGTGTGGCAATCGCTAAGTAATCACCCTTTAATCGTAAGCTCGGAATCCCTATAATCATGCCGACCAAAGCCGCTATGATTCCTCCAATCAGCATAGCCAAAAAGAAAGGGATTTCAAAATTCATAGACATAATAGCAGATGCATATGCCCCAACTGCCAAAAAGCCTGCATGTCCAATTGAAAATTGTCCTGTAATACCAATAATTAAATGCAAACTAACAGCAAGGATGATATTAATCCCAATCGTGATAATAAGATTAGTATAAAAAACATTTATATATTCGCCTGAAATAAGAAACTGTATTAAGGCAAACAAAACGAATGAGAGTAAAATAGAGAGCCAAAAACCTTTAACCTTCTTAAAAATTGCCATCACTATGTCTCCCTTACACTTTTTCTCTTCGGTTTTTTCCAAATAAGCCCTGCGGCATAAAAATTAAAATCAAGATAAGGACAACAAATGCAGCTGCATCTCTCCATAAGGATAACCCGAAGGCACTGACCAACGCCTCTACTACACCAAGTAGCAGTCCACCAACCATGGCTCCCGGAATAATACCAATTCCTCCGAGAACAGCAGCGACAAAAGCTTTAAGACCTGGCATCACTCCCATTAATGGCTCTATTTTTGTATAGTAAGTCCCAAAAATAACACCTGCAGCACCAGCAAGAGCAGATCCTATCGCGAACGTAGCAGAAATTGTATTGTTAACGTTGATTCCCATTAATTTTGCTGCATCCGCATCAAATGAAACCGCACGCATCGCCCGGCCAATTTTGGTTTTATGAACAACAAATTGCAGGACGAGCATTAGGAAGATTGATACACCCAAAATCATCAGTGATTGACTTTTTATCATAACACCAAAGATATCTATGGTTTCAGATGGCAGAACATCCTTTGGATATGCTTCAGGCTGCGCTCCCCTGATGCGAATCATCCCGTTTTCAATTAATAAGGAAACACCTATTGCCGTGATGAGTGCTGCTATACGAGTGGCATTGCGAAGAGGTTTATACGCAATCCGTTCAATTAAAACTCCAAATATGGCACAAGCCACCATGGCTAGAAGCAATGCGGGGAAAAAAGATAATTCCATAATCGTAATGGCATAAAAGCCAATAAATGACCCGACCATAAATACATCGCCATGTGCAAAATTGATTAGTTTTACAATTCCATATACCATCGTATAACCCAGTGCTATTAAAGCGTATATACTGCCAAGTGATATCCCATTTACCATTTGCTGAATGAATTCCATAACCCGACTCCCCTCCGTCCATATTTCAAAAACAGGAAGCTTTTTAACAAAGCTTCCTATTCTTCTTTCTTATGGATTTACCTTCGTTTCAAAAACTTGCTTACCATTTTCATATTTTAAAATAGAAGCTGACTTAACTGGATTATGATTTTCATCCATCGTTAAATTACCCGATACAAGTTGTAAGTCTTTTGTTTCCGCCAAAGCATCTTTAATTTTTTCGGGTGTTGCATTATCCCCTGCACGTTTGATGGAATCAGCAATGAAGTAGGCTGTATCGTAACCAAGCGCAGCAAAGGCATCAGGTGATTTATCTTTATATTTCTTTTTAAATGCTGATACAAAATCCTGAATTTTTTTGTCCGGATCTCCAGCAGAATAATGATTCGTTATAAAGGTATTATTCAGTGCTTCTGTACCTGCAATCTCGATTAACTTAGGAGAATCCCAACCGTCTCCTCCCATAACCGGAACGTCAATTCCTGACTCACGTGCCTGTTTTAAAATTAAGCCAACTTCTTCATAGAATGCCGGAACAAAAATAAAATCTGGACTCGCTTTTTTAATTCTTGTCAGCGTTGATTGAAAATCAGTATCTTTTTGTAAGAACGCTTCCTCTGCTACAATTTGACCGCCCGCTTTTGTAAATGCATCTTTAAAGGCTGCTGCCAGCCCCTTGGAATAGTCACTGGAGCTATCTACATAAATAGCAGCTGTTTTTGCTCCCAATTCCTGCTGAGCAAAGTTTGCTGCAACTGTTCCCTGGAACGGATCAATAAAACATGTTCTAAATACATATTCATTGACCTCGCCATCCTTTGAAGTAATGGTTTCATTTGTTCCTGTCGGTGTAATTAATGGTACTTTATTGTCGTTTGCAACTTGGACCTGTGCTAGCGTATTTGTACTCGTTGCCGCACCAATCATGACATTTACCTTATCCTGGCTGGCGAGCTTTATAGCTCCAGTCGTTGCTTCTGCTGCATCCGATTTATTATCGTATTTCACAATCTTCAGCTTTTTGCCTTCCACACCTTCTTTGTTTATTTCATCAAGTGCCAATTCCATCCCTTCCACAATCGATTGACCATAGGATGCGCCGCCTCCGGTTAATTCAAGGTTTGCTCCAATTTTAATCGTATCTCCCTTTTCTCCGCCGCTCGATTTCTCCCCACCGCATCCAGCCATAACACCCATACCTAATGATAATGAAAGAATAATACCTGCGAGTTGCTTCTTTTTCATTACACATGCCCCCTGTTTTTCATATAGATAAAGATATGAAACGGTGATTTAATTGAAAGATTAAAATATTCTGAATATAGTTTAACTCGTACAGGAAAATATGTACATATATTTTTTTATTTTGATATTATAGCAATACATACAATTCAATCTATAACCTTAAAAACAAATAATGAACTGAAAGAACCCAGTCTCATGACTGGGTTCACTTTTGGCTATATGTATGGGAATTAACTTTGTATAGATCAGTTACTGCCTTTTTTCGTTCAGCAAGTTTATATTGAAATAGAGCGGTTGCCAATAAATTGGCCCCTATAAAAACCAGATTTCCTTGTGCATTGGAATGGAGCAGTTGGTTTTCAAAACTCATGTTCTCATAAAATTCACCTTGAGAAACCCCCAGCTTTTTTCGTTCTTCATCCATTTCTTTTAGTCCCTTTACATACTTATATTGCATTGGCAAGAGTAGAAGAGACAATAAAATATAAGCAATACCAATTCCAACTATCAATTTTACCCCCATCTCAACCCATCCTTCACTTATTTCAAGAAATTCCATACACCAATTATGTACGTATGAATATATGGAAACTGCTCCAAATTTATTATTTGAATTTTTAACAATAGACTCAAGTATTAATCGCAAAGATATGTAATCTTTAAATTTACGATCTTACTTTAGTACCTCAAAATTGCATTCTTTTATAAATTTAATATACTGTTAAAATGTAGGAATCCAAAGTATTTTAGGGGAAATGTTATTTATGTATAAAATTAACGCTGTTTCTAAACTGTTAGATATGCCATCTGTTACTATTCGTTCATGGGAAACCCGTTATCATGCCATTACTCCAAAGCGTACTGACACAGGTCACAGAATATATACTGAGGAAAATATAAATGATTTAAAATGGCTTAAAAAGCAAGTTTATAACAATAAAATGAGCGTAAGCCAGGCCGTTCAACTTCTTAAAATTCAAAAGGAAAAAGATAAAGGTATTTTCAATCAGAACCAATCAATAGACCCCACATTAAACCAACCATTCTGTAAACAAGTTGATGAACTCTTTAATGCAGTTTTGCAATTTGATTCTGAAAGATGCAATCAGCTTTTTGATTTATACTTCTCCCAATTTCATTACAAAACTGTTTTTTATTCTATTATTGTCCCGCTTATGTACAAGGTAGGTAATGCTTGGGAGCAAGGAGAATTGTCTGTTATTAAGGAGCATATGATTAGTAATATTGTGCTTCAGCGCGCCATTAATTTTTTTACGGTTTTCCAACCATCCCCTGTTCAACCTAAAGTGATTGCCATTTGTCCGGAAGGAGAGCATCATCAACTTGGATTAATCCTTTTTACGCTCTTTTTAAAAGAGCAACATTATCCGGTCTATTATATAGGTGCCAATACACCACTTGATGGGTTAGATGAGATAATTAAGGAAAAGCATATTGGTATAGTGGCCATCTCGATTTCCAGTGATAAACATGATAACGCAGTCCAAAAATACATAGACGCCCTTTATAAGAAAAATCCAAAGATTAAATTTATCGTTGGTGGGCTAGGGATTAGAGAAAGCACACAACAAGGTCCTCGCTGGGATGTATCCCCGTCTGATAAAGATTGGCTGCAGATTTTGAACGAAATCAATCAATACCTCTAAAATAAAATAACTATCCTCACACCCCTATTCATGATATGCCCCAATAAGCCGACAGATTAAAAGATAAAGTCTGTTTGCCTATCGGGGATTTTTTATATTCTAACCAAAATTCCCTGTAATTCAATTATTTGCTATTATTATATTTTTCTTATACATTATTTATATATTAACTATATTTACAATATGAATTATGTGAGGATGGGGATGCATGTTTTTAGCCTGGAATGAAATTAAAAATAATAAACTACGCTTTATTTTAATTGTTGGGGTTCTAACACTTGTTTCCTATCTTGTCTTCTTTTTATCCGGGTTGGCTAACGGGCTTGAAAACCTTAATAAAGAAGCCGTTGATAAATGGGATGCAAATGGAATCATTTTGACGGATGAATCAGATATTACGCTCCCGCAATCAAGTATGGAAATTGGCGATTATGAAGGCAATGGTACAGATGAGTATGCCGTATTGTCCCAGTTTAACTCGATTGCAAAAGTAGATGATAGTAAAGCAAATGTCTCTCTTTTCGGTATCCGTGAAGATGAATTTATTATGCCTGAGGTAACTGAAGGAAAAGCTTTTAGTAAAACTGGTGAGGTAATCGCTGATGATTCTCTTAAGGATGAGGGGTATAAAATTGGTGACGAATTGAGCCTTTCTTCCACTGACACCACTCTTACCATTACCGGATTTACAGAAGATGCAAAATTCAATGCTGCGCCAGTATTGTACGGATCTCTGGAAACCGTTCAAGAAGTTCGTTTTGGTGAAGCTGCAAAACAAAAAGAGGACCAAATTAATGGCTTTGTCATTCGTACAGATAACTTAGACAACGTCACTGTCGATGATGCGCATAAAGTTGTATCTACACAAACATTTATTGAAAATATGCCTGGATATTCAGAACAAAACTTAACTTTAACCTTTATGATTTATTTTCTATTTATTATATCTGCCGTTATCTTGGCGATTTTCCTTTATGTATTGACGATTCAAAAAATCAGTATTTTTGGAGTCATGAAAGCTCAGGGTATTTCTAACAGCTATTTATCAACATCAGTAATTGCACAGACCTTCATCCTATCTCTGGCAGGTGTACTAGTTGGTTTTATTCTAACCCTTATAACTGGTTATTTCTTACCCGCAGCCGTTCCTGTTGCCTTTAACTATATTGACATGCTGATTTATGGTGTTGTCCTGATTGTTGTATCCATACTGGGAGCACTATTCTCTGTTCAAACCATTGTCAAAATCGATCCTTTAGATGCGATAGGAGGTTAATATTATGGCATTACTAGAATTAAAAGAAGTTAACAAAGTCTTCAAATCCGGTCGCACAGAGATTGAAGCATTAAAAACGACTAACTTTACAGCAGACGCAGGAGAATTAATTGCCGTAATCGGTCCTTCCGGTTCCGGGAAAAGTACGTTTCTAACCATTGCAGGTGGTCTTCAAACACCTAGCAACGGGGAAGTTTATGTAAACGGCCAAAACTTAACTAACTTTAAGGAAAAAGAGCGAGGAGCTGTTCGATTAAAAGAAATAGGCTTTGTTTTGCAAGCTTCTAACCTTGTTCCCTTTCTTACAGTAAATCAGCAAATGCAATTACTGGATAAAGTGAAAAAGAGCAATATGCAAACAAAACAGCTACAGAATCTTATTAATGCACTGGGAATCGAAGATCTTCTTAACAGTTTCCCATCTGATCTATCAGGTGGTGAACGCCAGCGTGTTGCGATTGCTAAAGCATTATATACAGATCCAAGTATCATTCTCGCCGACGAACCAACCGCTTCCCTTGATTCAGACCGTGCCTTTGAAGTCATGGAAATGTTAAAAACCGCTACGACTAACCATGGGAAAACAACGATTGTGGTGACACATGATACTAGACTGATAGATTATTGCGATAAAGTTTATAAAATCGTCGATGGAACGCTTACTCTAGAATCAAACAAATAATTTTCCCCTCTCTGTCCATGTTATATGTATAGAATTTGAGCATCCCTGCTAATCGAGGTGATGCTCTTTTTTATTGCCGCCGCCCCTCATGTTCTAAACTACCTCCTAAACAGAACTTTCTGTAAATTACGATTATTAACTAAAATGTTTAAGCTTGCCTGCTAAATTGGTATATAAAACTACTATATTATAAAAATGAAATTAAGAAAGAGGCATACAAAAAAATGGAATCTTCCATACCAAAAAAACGACCTATATTTAAAAAGAAAAGAAAATTAAAGCGAAATTTAAAATCGAGGCACTTAACGATGATTTCACTTGGAGGAACGATCGGCACGGGGTTATTCCTTGCCAGTGGAAATACAGTTCATACAGCCGGGCCTGGTGGTGCACTTGCTGCCTATCTGATTGTCGGTATAATGGTGTACTTTCTTATGACTAGCCTTGGAGAAATGGCTGCCCATATGCCAGTTGCCGGGTCATTCAGTATTTATGGAGAGAGATTCGTTGATCCCGCATTTGGTTTTGCACAAGGTTGGAATTACTGGTATAGCTGGGCCGTCACAATTGCAGCAGAATTATCTGCGATCGTGTTAATTATGAAATTTTGGTTTCCAAACAGCCCTTCAGCTTTATGGAGCGGATTATTTCTTCTTATTATTTTTCTTTTAAACGCACTCTCCGTAAAAAGCTTTGGAGAGTCTGAATATTGGTTTTCATTAATAAAAGTGATTGCAATTATTATTTTCATTGTCTCAGGTGTCTTGATGATATTCGGAATTCTCGGTGGAGAAGCAATTGGATTCAAAAACTTCACAGTGGATGATGCACCTTTTAATGGAGGAATAACAGCTATATTAGGAGTCTTTATGGTGGTCGGCTTCTCATTTCAGGGAACAGAACTAATTGGAGTTACAGCCGGTGAAAGTGAAAATCCTGGCAAAACAATTCCTAAAGCCGTTAATTCAGTTTTTTGGAGAATTTTAATTTTCTTTATCCTATCTATTCTAATCATTGGTCTGGTTATTCCTTATACTAGTCCAGAGCTGGCTGCCACTGATAATGTGGCAAAGAGCCCATTTACTATTCTATTTGAGCGCGCTGGCATCGCCTTTGCTGCATCTGTTATGAACGCTATTATCCTAACTGCTATTCTTTCAGCAGGTAATTCAGGAATGTATGCAGCAGCTCGTATGCTATGGAACTTAGCGGAAAGAGGACATGCTCCAAAATCACTTGGAAAATTGAGCAAAAAAGGTGTACCTATCAATGCTTTAATCGCAACTGGCCTGGTTGGCTGTCTGGCATTTTTAAGTTCATTTTTTGGAGACGGTGTGGTTTATGTCTGGCTCATTAATGCAGCTGGTTTATCTGGGTTCATCGCTTGGCTTGGCATTGCCATCAGCCACTATCGTTTTCGCAGAGCATATGTGGCTCAAGGCTATGATCTAAATGATCTGCCTTATAAAGCAAAATGGTTCCCATTCGCACCACTCACTGCTGCCACGCTCTGTATCCTAATCATACTTGGCCAAAATACAGATGCTCTATTTGGCGGACCGATTGATTGGTATGGCTTAATGGTATCCTATATCAGTCTTCCACTATTTCTGATTTTCTGGTTGGGATATAAATTTATTAAGAAAACAAAGATTGTATCTCTGAAAGAAATGAATGTGAAAAAAATAAAGGCATGAAGAATGAAGAACCTCTCGTTACTAACGGAGGTTCTTTCTCCATTAAGTATATGATCTAGAAACCTTTCTATTCTATCTCATCTCTTCCTCGAAACAAACTAGCCTATCAGTCCGTGATAATCCATTACATTCCTTAAGCAACCGTTAACTTTTTCGTTCATTTAATTGCAAAAAATTGCATCCGTTTCCTCATGCACTTATTTTCCGAATTATAGATTTAAGGATATTTTCTTGATGAGTTTTGTATAATCCAATTTGGTATGTGGAATCATTTCGATTAAGCTGCATTCTTTTCATTTATGCTAAAAAGTAGGCCGAGAGTAAGGAGACAGATATGGAATACAGAATAAGAAAATTCCTTTCATTATCAGCTAATTCGTTAATCATGGGCATGATTTTGGCCTTAGTGGGTGGATTTTTAGATGCATATACGTATGTCACCAGAGACGGAGTTTTTGCGACCGCACAAACAGGAAATACCGTTTTATTTGCGGCGAGAGCAGCCAGCACAAAATATGGAGCAGCCATACAAAATGTGCCGCCTTTTTTAGCTTTTATTGCCGGCGTTTTAACAGCCGAATATATAAAAGACAAACATGATATGCACAGACGAGCTGTTTTACTATTGGAGTGTATCATTTTATTTATTGTCGGTTGGTTGCCGGGAAGTGTACCCAATATGATTGTCACGATGAGTATTGCCTTTGTATCATCCCTACAAATAGCCACCTTCAACAAACTGGAAAATTGGAGCTATAATTCAACCATTACAACCGGAAATCTGCGAACTGCCTCATCAGCTTTTTACGGTGCCTTTATAAATCATGATTCTGAATCAAAGAGAAAATTTAAAAGATTTTCCGCCATTATACTCTCCTTTATTTTCGGTGCATTAATAGGGACCTATTCCAGTGTCCATATGGGAAACACGTCTATTTGGATTGCTGCCGGAATTATCCTCTTCATCGTTATTTTATATCATAAAAGTAAAGAGAATATGGAAGAATTTATTAAGGAATAAAACGATCGGTACTAATGTTAAAAGAAAACAGCTGCATTTCTGCAGCTGTAAGATCACATTTATGCTATAGATTCTTGTATAATTTATCTTCACTTAATTCCTTAGCTAAAAACATAACTTTCTTCCACTTCATTTTTAGCCATTCCTGTGATCATATCTCCAGTTTGATAGAGATCTTCTTGTGTATTTCCGCTACTCATATATTCTTTCCAATCGCCATGTGGAATATAAATGGCATGGTTATCAAAAAGTGTATCTTTGCCTTTGTTATAGAAATATACATAACATTTTTCTTTTTGATTGGTATGAAGATTGTCTACTTCCAGAATAACTTTATGGTATTCATTTTCAGGATTTTTTTCGCTTATAAACCCCTCCATCTGATCCATTGCCTTCATTGTATCCTCGTAACAATCTCCTTTTATGACCATTATTTCTCCTAATACCACATCTTCACCAGAAGTGATAGCAGGATATCCTTTATAGGGCATATGATATAATTTCATATTTTGTAACTTGGCCTCTTTTTTCTCAATGACCTTATTATCTAAATACTTATTATAATTGAAAAAACCTTCCCGTAAACTTCCATAGACAAAAAGATTGATTCGTTTCATTAACAAATCTCTCCGCCGATCGCTTTTATATCTTTGTCATAAATAATACAAGCTTCAATAGCGAGCTCTAATCCTTTCACAATATCATTTAATGACATAAACGGTGTATTTTTCTTATCCATCACTTGCGAAGTCATATAAGGGATGTGAATAAATCCACCTCTTATATTCGGATACTTCTTATCAATCATGTACAGGATTCCATACATGACATGGTTACAGACAAATGTTCCGGCTGTATTTGATAATGATGCCGGGATGTTATGTTCATTCATATGTTTGACCATAGCTTTTACTGGTAAATTTGAAAAATACGCTGATTGGCCATCTGAATGGATAACTGCATCAATTGGTTGATTTCCTTCGTTATCTTTAATTCTATAATCATCCAGATTAATAGCAACTCTTTCAGGAGTTATATCAAATCTTCCTCCTGCCTGACCTACCGAAATCACAATATCAGGCTTGTGCTGCTCTATTGCATTCTCGATTGCTTTAACGGATTTATTTTGAACTGTAGGTATAATGACTTTAATAACCTCTGCTCCCGCGATTCTGTTGCTTACCATTTTAACAGCTTCTTCAGCCGGGTTTACTGGTTCTCCTCCAAATGCATCAAATCCAGTTATTAATACTTTCATAATTTATTCTCCTATTGTAAAGTTTTTATCTTAAAATCCCCAAATATACATCATAAATATATGAACAACTAATAATGTTAAAGCGATTGGAGCCTGTGCCCTTATGACTGAATTTTTATCTTTAAGTTCAAGTAATGCGGCTGGTAACATATTGAAGTTCGCAGCCATTGGTGTTATTAATGTTCCGCAGTAACCGGCTGTTAATGCCAGAGTTCCACAGATAAGAGGATCTCCGCCTATTGCAAATACAAACGGTACACCAATGCCGACAGTGATAACAGCAAATGCGGCAAATGCATTCCCCATGATAGCTGTAAATAGTGCCATTCCTACGCAATAAGTCGCTACACCTACAAATGCGTTCCCTGTTGGTATAACATTTGAAATAATAGAGGCGATCTTATCACCTACACCTGCAGTCGTGAATAATACGCCTAATGAAGCTAATAATTGAGGCAGAATTGCAAATGATCCGATTGATTGATACATTCTATTAGTATCTTCTAACAACTCTTTAGTAGTCCCCTTAGTTAAAACAAACGTAAATAGTAAAGCAAATATGGATGCTATACCAATCGCTACAGTTCCAGGGAAACTAGTAAACTGAGCCACAAGCATGGCTATAACTGCAATAGACAATGATGGGATGAATATTTTCAAGCCTAATTTTTCTGCCTTTAAGTTTGCAAAAGTCTCATCTAATTGTTTTAACGTTCCAATATTTATTTGCTTAGTTGCCGATAAAACGGCTATCACAACTACTAATACACCTACTATTGTACTTGGAATATAATTTCCCAGTATGAAAATTACTGCTAATAGCCCCCAAAACACTGCTGTACCAATTCTTGTTTTGTGGTTCTTATCTTTCAAGGTGAACACCATGGTAATTCCCATAAATAATCCGATCATGATATAAAATAGTTCTAATAAAATATTAGAGAATTGCGCTATATTCATTATTGGTCACCTCATCCTTCTCCATATTTTTACTAGAATACTTTTGCTTTAATTTTTTATCTAATAATAAATTTTGCACCGTCCAGAAAATAAATGCAATTACTGCTATCGGAAAAGCAACTTTCGATACTTGAAGTGTATCTACCTGCATGCCCAGCCCTTCTAATGTAGAGGCAATTAAAAGTACACCTGAATTTGCAATAAATACATTTTGCGCAAAGAAATTACCGATATTATCAGATGCTGCTGAGTACGATTTTATTCTTTCAATATCTTTTTCGTCGACTTTATCTCCATACTTAGCAATGGCTGCACCTTCTGCCATTGGGCTTACTAAAGGTCTAACAAATTGTGGATGTCCACCAAGTGTTACACCCATACCAATCGTTACTTCTCTTATAAAGGTATAACCACTCAGTAATTTTCCTGCGGATAAGCTGCTTGCTTTTTTAATCAGCATAACTGCCTTTGCTTTTAACCCATATCTTTCACTCAACCCTATAACAGGAATAGTAATCAAAAATAAACAAGTTACTCTATTTGATACAAATGCTTCTCCGAGTGTATTGAGAATTTCTACAATATTCATGTTTGCCACAAGTCCAGTCGAAATACCAGCTACAACAACAACTGCAATAGTATCTAACTTTAAGGCAAAACCTATTATTATGATAATGATCCCTAATAGTTCCATTCACAACTCTCCTATTCCAATGTTTTTATTATTCTACAATAATTTATAATTATATATTCATCCTTGTTTATTGTAAATAATATGCCTGAAGATACTTCATCATTTTAATTAGGTAAAGTAAAAAAAGGTGATTATTTTCATAAGGCTGATTTCGTAAAGATTGTTGCTAATGCGATTAAAAAAGAGACAGCTTTTTGCTTTCTCCATTGTTCACTTAAAGTTCCCGTTAGCGAGTATTCGTGAGAAAATCATATTAAACTGAGGAAGTTTAAGGATTATTTATCACAAACTGAACCCTCCTATTAACTAGGAGGGTTTTGTTTTAATATTCCTATAGTCTAGATGCCTACTCACCTACCATCCCATCACCATCGTTATCACGCATATAAGGGTACAACCAGTGGTCACTCGTTATAGGCATACTGAAACCTGCATCTTTTGCTTCTTTAATCGTCACCTCACCATTACCGTTCGTATCAACACTAGAAATATTACCGCTTGTGTTTGAACTGGTTGAATTCTTACTTGAATTGGTTGAGCTCTTACTTGAACTAGTTGAGTTAGAAGACTTGCTTTCTGTTAAACCAAGCGATTCGTTTACTTCATCCGGGTTAACATTGTCAAAATTATCTACAACCTTATTGCCCTTGATGGTATACGTATACTTATAGCTTGAAGGAACCTGTGTTTTTGTATTCGGATAAGTGATAATTGCTTCAAAATTTGTCGCACCACCTGCATCACGGATCACTTTTTCCATATATGCTTGGTCGCCATACCTGTTCAATGTACTTTCTTGTGGGGTAATATTATACGCATTCGATACCCCTCCTAGAGAGTCAGCTATGATATGTCCTTCATCAAAATTATCACTTTCCACACCCGGAACTTTTGCCTCGTCAGAGTAATATCTACCAGATGATGTTACAGTCTCGTTACTGTCATCTTGTAGAATAATCTTGTCAGCAATGACACGTACTAGTTGCCCATATTCATTAGTAAACGCCCAATATTCACGATCCCCATAGCCGATATCAACGACAACATTAGGTTCGCGATTTCCGGACAAATCGCCACCATCAACTTTGATAAGTTTATATCCTGAGAACTGTGTCTCCTCTTTTTTCTTTGCTTCTTCTTCCTTAGCTTTAGCTTCCTCTTCTTTTTTAGCTTTGGCCTCCGCCTCGGCTTTAGCCTTAGCTTCCTTTTCTTCTCTAGCTCTGGCTTCTGCCTCTGCCTTCGCCTTAGCTTCCTCTTCTTCTCTAGCTCTGGCTTCTTCTGCCTCTGCCTTCGCCTTAGCTTCCTCTTCTTCTTTAGCTTTAGCCTCCGCCTCGGCTTTAGCCTTAGCCTCTTCTTCAGCTTTAGTTTCTACCTCTGCTTCAACAGTAGCTGTATCTATTTTTTCTTCCTTTTGTTCTACCTTTTGACTACCATCTGCAACCTCTTCTACCGGAGATGTAGTAACACCAAATAAAATAAAAGATACTATTGCTACAGTCCCAAAAATCGAAAATGCATACCTTCTTTTTCTTTTATTTTCAGGAAGCCATCGTAATGCAACCCTTGGTCCAGCTAAACCGATAACTAAAGCTAAAAGAGAAATTAAAAATATACCTAAGAATAAATCATCCATCTTTTTCCTCCTTTTCTTTTATATTTATGCAAATAACAAATTGGCTTTTCCAAAATTACTCATATTCTTATTTACCACTTTGCAATCTGAAATCAACCTAGATATTATTTCCATATAGTAATAAAGCTAGAAGAATTAATAAAGAGACCTCCAGAATCTGAACCAGCTAATAGGTTATCAATATCTCTTTGTATATCATTTTTTTATATGCTATCCTGTTTTTGGGTATGCCAAATAACCCTCCAGTTTCATTTTGGAAGGTTATTCTTATATTGGATAAATATTATTTCCTAAGCTATATCCAGGAAATTCTCGTTCTTTTTCAATAAAGCATTAATCCATTAAAGCAGCTTATTTTGTACTTCACTTTCTTTTTTGGCTATGTCTATCCCCACAACTGGGTTCATTCTTTCTCGTCCTCCTGGAAGTTTACCAGTACCCCTATATCCTCCAGAGGGTATTAAAGCTTCGCTTGTTATACGAGATCTCAGTCCCCAACTAGCCTCAAACATATCTACAAGTAGGGGGGAGGTAATCCTAAAATATTCTGAGGGTACAGCGACATTACATAACTTCTAAACGCAAGTCAAAAATTCAATGATTTAGTTACTTTCCACGGACTGATGGCGGCATCAAATTCGAATGAGAAACAAACTTTAAAAGCCTTGCTACACAAATTTTGTAGCAAGACTTTTAGATACGATTTAACGATAGGGATACTGTTAACAAACGAACATATATACATATCTGTTGCTTTGAACGTTAAAGTTAGTCAGAACTAACTATTGCCCATTTTCTCTTCCCATTCTACTACATAATTTTCTAGTACCTTTTTTAGTTCTTGGCCAATATGTAAGTAGTCCTCATCATTTAGATTGGCAAGAGATACACGAATGGACCATACGGGTGCTGAAAATCCTTCACCGCTTAATAATACAATCGATGACTTCTCTGCTAGGCGGTATAAAATATCAACCGGGTTATAATTCTTTTTCAGGTAATCAGTGAATCCTTTTTCAAAATGATGATTGCACCAGATTTCCAAATCGATTTCTGTATAATAGTCTGCATCATTAGGCAAGTGTTTCTTGGGTAAACCCAGACCTTTATATAATAGATTCATCCTTCGATGTAAAATGTCTATTGTTTTTTGCTTGTATTCATTATTGGTATCGAGCATTGCAAAAATCGAAAATAAAGCCATTTGTACTTGTTGAGGAGTAGATAGTCCAGCTGTGTGGTTCATCGCAACATCTCTGCTATCTGCCACTATTCGATCTATAAACTTGAGATTATCTAGATCCGGTGTAAGGGTAGCATACCTTTTATTGAGAATATCTTTCTCTTCTTCTGGTAACTCATTAATTAATTTATCAAATATATTGGATTGATTTATGGAAATTATCCCTAATCGCCACCCCGTCACACCAAAATATTTAGAAAATGAATACACTCCAATTGTATTAAATGGTAAATCGACAATTAGAGAGCGAAATCCCTCAACAAAAGTGCCGTACACATCATCTGAAATAATCATAAGATTTGGGTTATCTTGTTTTACAATTTGAATAATCTGTTCAATGGATTCCTTATTCATTGAAACGGAGGGCGGATTGCTCGGATTTACTAGAAAGAGTGCTTTAATATCCTGATCCTTTAACTTTTCTAATTCCTCAACTGGGTATTGCCATGTATGCTGTCCTTCATTGTCTATTTCAGATGCCTCAATTTTTACAAGCTTGTAATCATTCCTGGGGAGTTCTGGAATCTCGATATAAGGTGGAAAAATCGGAACCATCACAGCAATTTTTGAGCCTTTAGGCAGTAAGTAATTTTTATATAACGTATCAAATACATAACACATGGCTGCCGTCGCCCCTTCAACAGCAAATAAATCAAATGGACCAGATGTTGTATTTTCACCACACAACTCTTTTATAAAAAAATCCAGCACAACTTGTTCAGTTCTAACAAGCATTCGATCCGGATTTGGATAATTATCTCCAATAATCCCATCTACTAATTCATAGATCCATGTATCTGGTTCAAACTTTTTAATAGTGATGCCGTAATCAATGATTTCTTTTAGTAATTGGATCCCTGGCGCTTGCTGATTTTCCTTAACATATTGATTAAAACGTTCTGCAATACCTATGCGACTAGGCATGCCAGCTAAATCACCTTCATCCCATATGCGTCTTGATTCAGTGATAGCAAATTGTCCAAGTGTGAAAAAAGCTTCTCTAGGTGTAGCTGCAATCCAATTAGGATTACCACGGCCCGCATCCAGCATAGTTCTAGTCATTCTCATTTTTCCTTTTGCAAGATCAATGAGTTTATCTTTTAATTCAAACGGACTTATTTTCTCTAATTGAAGACTATCCTTTTTTAAATCATCCATCAAAATCCTCCTAACAAACTGCTAAATCCATAAGAAAAGTATTCCACAAGTAAACATGGAATATTATCGGACTTATCTATTTCTCTCGATAACAGATTATTCAGGGGAAAGGAGGGATCAATAAAAGGTAGATCGTTCTCTCTCACTTCAGCTTAAAATTATTTAACCTATTAGAAAAGCTTCCATATTCTACATATGGAAGCCGCTTATCCTTATCTCTGTTTTGCTAAACGAATGACATTCCAAGACAACTTTGGCAAAACGGATACTACTTTGCCATTATTACATTTTGCATTCCCATTTGAATGTGGTTTTACTGTTTCTTTATCGACTGAATTGGTCTGTTTCATATTTTCATTTTCCAGAACGATATGCTCTATAACTTCATATCCATTAAAATTACGTATATCTACCTCTAACTCCAATCCTTCTTCCAAGTGACGATTAACCGCAAAGATCGTTAAAGTATCTTCTTCTTCATTATATACTGCTGTAGATTCTAAATAGGGAACATCTGTAAAGTCCTTACTATCATATTTAGCACTAGAAATAATAGGATTTAACGATATACCGCGACCATAAACAGATGTATGCATATAAGGATAGAATATGGTTTGCTTCCAGGCAGGTCCATTATTTTCAGTCATAATTGGAGCAATAACATTCACTAACTGCGCAAGACAGGCTATTTTAACTCGATCCGCATGCTTCAACAAAGTAATCAACATACACCCAACTAATAGCGCATCTTCAAAATTATATATATCTTCTAATTGTGGTGGCGCTATACTCCAAGGTTCAATCTGTTTGTCTTGTTCATTACTGTGATACCAAACATTCCATTCATCGAAGGAAAGATTAATCGTTTTCTTACCACGTTTTTTAGCCTTTATATAATCTGCAATGGAGATAACTGATTTAATGAAATCATCCATTTCTAAAGATAACGCTAAATAATTGGATAGATCATTGTCACGATTCCCATAATATTGATGAAGAGAAATGAAATCAACATGGTCATATGTATAATCTAAAACCGTTGCTTCCCAATCAGCAAATGTAGGCATGTTTCGATGTGAACTTCCGCATGCAACCAGTTCAATAGTTGGATCTACCCATTTCATCACCTTTGCTGCTTCCTGAGCTATTCTTCCATATTCAGCAGCAGTTTTATGCCCTATTTGCCAAGGTCCATCCATTTCATTGCCAAGGCACCATGTCTTTATATTATGGGGTTCTTTTACACCATGAGAGATACGGAGATCACTATAATAGGAGCCGCCGGGATGGTTGCAGTATTCCACTAAATTTCTAGCAGCGTCAATACCCCTTGTACCCAAGTTAACAGCCATATTTACATCTGCATTCACCAGTTTAGCCCACTTCATAAACTCATTGGTGCCCATTTCATTGGTTTCAGTAGTTCCCCATGCCAAATCTAAACGATTAGGGCGTTCTTCTTTAGGTCCTATACCATCCTCCCAATTATAGCCGGAAACAAAATTTCCTCCAGGATATCGGACTAACGGCACTTTGAGTTCTTTTACTAATTCAAGAACATCCTTTCGAAATCCATTTTCATCCGCCTGAGGATGGTTAGGTTCATAAATACCTCCATAAACCGCTCTTCCTAAATGTTCTATAAACGAACCATATATACGATTATCGATTTCAGCGATTTTAAAATCTTTCTCTACAATCATTTTTGCTTTATTGGCTTCCATTTACTTATACCTCCATTTTTTCTATACAAATGCATCTGTACATATCCAATTTTGGGGTACGGATAAATATATTTTTCGGATTCAAAGGATAATCTATAATCAATCCAATCTCTAAAAATAAGAGTTTTTTAATTAACAAAATATGCACTACGTTCTCTTTCTTTTTTCTCTGCCACCATAGAAAATCTCTAAATATATATAACTTAATATCTTATCCTGATAAAACTTGCCTTCTGAACAGATTTCTATCCATTCACCATATAAATAAATGGTTCCTGTACGCCTTACGATGTATTATAACATCAGGTGAATAGTTTGTGCGTCGACTGAACTAAGTTGTTCTAATTTATAAGATTTTTCTAAAAAATATTTATAGCAACTGTGTTCTTACTCTTTTTTAACTAGGCATGCAATTATTATAAATAATAAAAAAGAGAGCAGCCTTGAAGAACTACTCTCGTCAATTATCCAATTGGAATCATTTGTTATTCAGGATTCTTTCAGCTTGATAAAATAAAATGAAAGAGGTGATCGTATGGTTTGCAAAAAGAAATAGATAATAGCTATTGCTCCACCATGTATTATAATCGGATTTATCCTATATGCATTGGTCGGAGAAAGATATTTATATGCTAAAAGTACTGTACATTGTTCATAATATACGTTCACTCAAAAAACACCCCTGAAAAGGTATATTCGTGTCTACCTTTTCAGGGGAAGTTCATTAACTGATGATGATCTTCACTTATACTTATATAAAGGTAATAATCTTTTGATGTTGCAGGAAAACTTTCGTTTCATGAGGCTTTGTTTCAGCAATTATTTTACCGTTTCGAACAGAGTAGAGAACCTCTGCTTGCAGGCGAAGCGCATGGTAGCCATTCTCCGCATTAAGCACAACGAAGTTTGCCGGATTTCCTTCTTCAATACCGTAGTTTTTGAGGTTCAATGCTTTTGCGCTATTATCAGTCACAAAACGCAAACTGTTTGCAATATCACTATAACCCATTAACTGTGAAGCATGTAAGCCCATATGCAGTACTTGCAGCATATTCCCATTTCCAATCGGATACCAAGGATCCATAATATCGTCATGACCGAAGCAAACATTTAAACCGTTTTGATCAAGCTCTTTTACGCGTGTTAAACCACGGCGTTTTGGATACGTGTCAAAACGCCCCTGCAGATGAATATTCACTAGTGGGTTTGCTACGAAGTTCAATTCGGCAAGTCTAAGTACGCGCATTAATTTATATGTGTAGGCATCATTGTAAGAGCCCATTGCCGTTGTATGACTTGCTGTAACACGGCCTTGATAATCGTTCATAATCGTTTCTCGGGCTACAACTTCCACATGGCGAGATTGTTCATCGTCAATTTCATCACAATGAATATCAATCGGCTTGTCATACTTCATTGCCAATTGAAAAATCTCGCGAATAGATTGAATGCCGTCTTCACGCGTAAATTCAAAGTGCGGTATGCCTCCTACAATGTCAGCACCCATTTTTAATGCTTCCTCTACCAGTTCCAGCCCATTTGGATAAGAAATTAGACCTTCCTGCGGGAAAGCAACAATTTGCAAATCAAGGTATTCCTTCATTTCTTCTTTTACTTCAAGCAAAGCTTCTAAAGCTATTAAAGAAGGATCTGTTGTATCAACATGTGTACGCACAGCACCTATCCCATTAGCAATTTGCCAGCTAAGTGCTTTTTTTGCGCGCTCTTTCACATCCTCTTTTGTTAAAGAATCTTTTCTTTCAGACCAACATTGAATACCTTCAAATAAAGTCCCACTTTCATTCCAACGTGGTTGGCCTGCCGTTAAGGTAGTATCCAGATGAATATGCGGTTCAATAAATGGTGCACAAACCAACTTTCCGCTTAAATCTATTGTTTCATAGCTTTCAAATCCACTTGTACCAGCTTTAACAATCTTTACAAATGTACCATTTTCTATTAGTAAATCCCAAAGACCTTCTCGTCCAAAGATGGCAGCATTAGCCCACTTTTGCATAAAAGCATCCTGCCTCCTCTTCCCTTTCAGTAACAACTGTTGTGTTCATTAGCTTAACAGCAACTACATAAATAACTCCTGTGATCAATAATGTGTTTAGTGAAGCGATTCCCGGCAATGTTAATCCCGAGATGACACCAACAGCCCATGCAATGATGGCTGGAATATGTACTTTTGCAATGTTAGCCTTCTCATACTGAATGTATTGTCTTTTTTGGATAAAGAAGAAATCCACTATAATAATTGATCCAATAGCTGGTAGAGTGGAGCCTAAGAATGTTAGCCAGCTTGTGAAATTATTATAAAGAACGATGGCAAATACCGTACCAATCATACCGTTGATCATAACCATGAATACTTTCGGCTTCTTGAACATGGTTGCAAAACCAAGTCCGGATGCGTACAATGAGTTATCATTTGTTGTCCAGATGTTTAATCCGAGCACTAAAACGGCCGGTAATAGTAGTCCTTGTGTAACCATTACGTCTGAAATATCATTATGACCTGTTGCAATTACACCAATTGCACCAAATAAGAACATTAACGTATTTCCTAAGAAAAAGGCAATGACTGTCGTTGTTACAGCATGCTTTCCTGATTTTGCATAGCGTGCAAAATCGGGTGTTAATGTCCCACCACTAATAAATGAACCAATTGTAATCGTTAAAGCTGCTGCTAATGTTAATGAAGTTTCAGGTTGATAAGCAAGAAGTACATCCAATCCGCCCATATCCATAATAGCCATGCCGGCACTCGTTGAACCAAAAATCGCAATAGCCGGTACAGCAATGAAACTTAAGATTGTTAAAGCTTTCATACCAAAATAAGCAGTTGCTGTCATTAAAATCCCTGTAATGATAACAATCGGTACTAGTGGAAGGCCCGTTAATTTAGAGACCGGATAGGCAAACATTCCTAGCCCAACGCCAAACCATCCTACTTGTGTTGCTGATAACATGAATGAAGAGATATATGCTCCTTTTTCACCAAAGCTATATTGTGCGAGTAAGTGAGTCGATAATCCTGTTTTTGCTGCAATATAACTTAATGCCCCTGTAAATGCCCCTAATATTAGATTTCCAAGTAAGATGACACCCATCAGTTGCATAAATGTTAATCCTTCACCTAATGATCCACCGGCCCACATACTTGCTGAATAGAATGTGAAGCCAAGCATAACAACAAGCATTTTAAGGAAGCTGTTGCGATTTGCTTTAGGTACTGATTGAAATGAAAAATCTTTGTCTTTTAATTGCACTTTTGTTTCCTCCCAAGTTTTAGTCTTGGTGAGCAAAAAAAACCACTTGCCGCAAAGTGACAAGTGGAAAATGTCAGAAATAAACGTATTTTCTTTATACAATAATATGTGTATAAATACGTTCTCCAAACAGTATATCGCCCACCTTGTCAGCCTCTCTGGACTGCACTTAAAGGTTTTCATTTAAATTAAAATTATAGTAACAGATTCATTCACCTAAGACAATGGTAATTAATGGTGGTTAACTTATAAAGAAAATAAGACGTATTATAGTTTCTCTTGTTACGAGATCTAAATTCTTTAAGTAATATGTTTCTTCTCTTCATATTTAATTCTCCTATTCGCACGATTCATTGCACACGATTATGCATCGTTTTTGTCGTGTAGGAAAAATAAAAAAAGCTCCCAGCATAAAATGCTGAGAACCTTGATTTGACAGCTTTGGCCTACTGTCTAATGATACCGGTGGTCGGGGTCGAAATTGGTCAATATATATTGGTACTATAAGGTTTTTTAAAAGCATGTGTAAAATTTGTGTAAAAAGCTCTCAATTATTACTCTTTGTTAATTTTAAACAAACTAGCATGAAAATAAAATTGTTCTAATATCTCATTAATTCTTTGTTCAGCTCTCTTTATTTGAAATTTGTTAATAGATCTCTTATCTTTAACAGGAGCTCTCGCATTAATAAGATATGGTGTAGCATTTAAAAAATGATAAATTTCATTTTCTAGAATTAATGTGTCCTTACAAATGCTCCATGTTACTAACCAATATCCCTCATCAACTATTTTAAGAAGGTCATAAAAAAATTTAGGAGTAATATTTTCTGTAGTATACTTAATTTCCCCCTTGTCTTTCCTTGTTTTCTGTTTGAAGCAATTAGTATGTGCGAAAAGTCGAGTATAAATCTCTCCACTACCTACATATACAGGATACAATTCTCCTTCCCAAGGTAACCATAAAAAAATAATATAAACACCTTTTGCATCTTTGCTCACCTTTTGATTAATAATTTCCTTATTTAAAGATATTATCGGTGCATAGTAAGACATACCTGGAAAGTGTGGGAGATTATAACCTTTAGGTTTATTCACTTTAAATCTTTTTAAAATATAGAAAACAGAAAATCTATCTTCTACAGTTACTTGTACCGTTTCCATTTGAATAACCCCTTTTCAACTATATAATATCCATTCATTCTGTATTTTATAATAAACAGGATAATTTAATTGAAATATTGGAAACATGAAACAATACTCCTACTTTGTTGAAGCAACTATTTTAAAGTTCTTCAAAATTCATTAAATTACACTTTTGAAGGCAGCAGGGCTTCCCGAATACTACCTCCAATTATTTAAACAGCGTATTTTTAAAGGTCTTTAGCTAGTTACTCAACGGATTTTACTATATAGCCAAAAAAAAAACATTAATCACTATGAAAATGGTAAAATAAACTAAAAAAGGGGGAGGTGCATTTGATTAAAAACAATTGGGATAAAATTGAACTTTATATCATATCCCTCTGGTTGCTATTTATCTTAATCATAATTGTAACCATCGATGTCCCTATTTGTTTTAAAAATAGTAGTTCTTTTATAGGTCTAAAGAAATTAGTTAGTATGAACGTAATTCCACTAATTTCATTTGGATTTTTCCTCCTAGGTATATTTTTTTTATATAAATTTAAATACAAATTAAACGGTAGTCAACAAAACAACATAATAGTAAAAAAAGTTGAAAATAGAAATTATGAGCATCTTACTTTTTTAACAACTTATATAATACCTTTAATTGCTTTTGACTTAACAAAAATTAGATACACTATTGTATTATTCCTGCTCTTAATCGCTATTGGTATTATGTATATTAAAACAAATATATTTTATACCAATCCGACCCTAGCATTATTAGGGTATAGAATCTATAAAGTAGATGCACAATTTCGAACAGGTCTTACTCGAGAAGGTATCATAATTATTTCCAGAGAAAATATTAATCAAAATGATACATTAAGTTATAGAAAAATACACAAAGATATTTATTACGTTAGGGTGAGAAGATGACTAATACCGATTTAAAACAGAAAATAAAAACATTTGTAGATAGGCCTAGCGAATTTGTTTGTGAAGTACTATTTATTCTAAATAAAGAATCAGGTAAAGAGATAAAGCTCGCTGACATTGAAGAAACAGATCAAGAAACCCTAAAATTAGATTTCTTGAACCACCTCAAAGAAACTATTGTTGAAAATTCAGAACTTAGGATTACTGAAATATCAAAGATAGAGGAACGTAAAAATTTCATCTTTAAATATGACTACAACGAACAACCTGAAGCATTTTCTATTTTCAACACTATTAGAACTCAACATGATTTCGATACTTTTTCTTTCAGGACTGATAGTTTAGACCAAATATCTGGTATAGTTTTCATCCTAAAAATAGACAACTTATCCTTAATATCATATAAATATAACTATCCTATTAATCTATATAAACGTGATAGCACAGCAATGGGATTATGGAAATCCGCTGAAAGGTTGGTTCAAATTCCAGAAGATATATTAAAAGTATACCCGAACTTTGATTTTTTCTATTTGGATGACGAACTTTACATTAGAAATGTCCGTGTATTAGAAAGGCAATTTTCTTTTCACAACATAATTAATAAAAAGGCTTTAGAATCTCTTGAACTAATTAAACTCGCCGATTTAATTGTTGACACATCTGTTTTTGAATCAAGGCTATCCGATATTTCATTCACAAGAAAGTTAGCACAAGTTGGTACCCATTCGATTGTGTTGAATAATTTAAACATCCAAACCATTTCTGACTTCATAAATAATTTTGAACCTTTAAAAAATAAGTTTTCTTTTAATGAAAATCGTACAAAGTTTATCTTAAATACAAAAAAATCACAGAATCTCTTCCTGAAATTATTAAATGATGACTTTTTAGTATCACTCTTAACCAACTCATATTATGACAGTTCTACTAAAGATCCAGTAAATATATAAAAACATACCCCTCTTTAAAAGATTGCTTTAAAGAAGGGGTATGTTTTCATTGATTCACTTCAGTATAAACCTCATTCATCATATCTTCCATAATGAAGGTACGGAATTCTTCATTCTCTAATATCTTCATAAAGAACTTTTCATTCGTATTCATACGATCGATAACGAAATCCATGAATGTTTTTTCAAATGCGAATTTAAAGTTGTCTTTTGTGTTATTCTTGGCTTTCTGTTGAATGTCTTCACTACTCATCATATCTTCTTTTACCTGATCACGTGATAAGAAATCCGTTTCGGTAAAATCTGTGCCGAATCGTTCATTCAACTTTTCAACTATGGAAGATAATCGTACCTTTTCATCTTCTTGTGCACCCTTCGTACCGTGAGAAACAGGTGATAATTCTACCTCACCCGATTTCTCTAATTCAATGCTCCCCTCAAAGATCTTTTGATTACGATAATATTGTAGTGCCACATCATCCGCCATATAAATACCCTTATCTTCACTATTACGTGGTAGTTTGCGTAATAGATAGTTTAAATAGATATACTGTTTATGAAGTTCAACATCAATAAACGTTGCAATCTGTGAGACAAAGGCATACGTTCTTGTGAATTTCGTTGCCGATGCTTTGAAAGCTTCTTGTTCCTCAACCGATAAATCACGTTTGAATCGCTCTACACCCTTGTCGATCCAAGCATTCAGCTCTGTCTGTTCTTTGGTTGATTTATTCAAACCACCCTTGACTTCTAATTCATTAACTGTTCGAACTTCTTCCTCGGTATACACTTGATAAGGTGCAAGCTCCGCCTGTAAGTCATACAGGATGTTCGGATCTGTCACTTCCTCAAGACCAGTTGTTTCATAATAAGGTTGGAATGAGGCTTGAATATCCTCTGGATCATTCACGAAATCGAGCACAAATGTGTCATCTTTACCAGGGCAAGTACGATTTAAACGAGACAGCGTTTGAACCGCTTTAATACCACTTAAAGGCTTATCCACATACATCGTATGAAGCAATGGCTCATCAAAACCTGTTTGGTACTTCTCTGCTACTAGGAGCACTTTATATTCATCTGAATGAAATTTTTCAGGTAACTCTTTCTCACTAAAACCATTCATATCCGATTCAGAGTATGGAATATCTCCATCTTTTACAATACCAGAGAAAGCTACAACTGTTTTCAAATCATGATAGCCCATCTTATCAATGTACCTATCAAAAGCAATCTTATAACGCACCGCATGTAGACGGCTTGCTGTTACCACCATCGCTTTCGCTCGACCACCGATTTTATTCCGTGTAAAATTGCGATAGTGTTCAATAATGATTTCCGTTTTTTGAGCGATATTATGAGGGTGAAGTGACACATACTGGGCCAGTTTTTTCGTGGCTTGTTTTTGTGACACCAAAGGGTCATCATCTACTTGTTTTGCAATCTTATAAAACGTCTTATACGTTGTGTAATTCTGTAATACATCTAAAATAAAACCTTCTTCAATCGCTTGTCTCATCGTGTACTCATGAAACGCATGTAGCTTTCCATCTTCTCCCATCGTGCCGAATTTTTCAAGCGTCTTTGGCTTAGGTGTTGCAGTGAAAGCAAAGAACGATACATTATCTTGCTTTCCACTCTTCATAATCGTTTCGACGATTTGTTCGGCGAGATTGTCCATATTTTCCTCTGCAATACGATCTTCTTCATACGCATCTTCCAACGTCTTATCCGATAAAATATTTGACAATGCAGTGGAAGCTTTACCACCTTGTGAAGAATGAGCTTCATCAATAATGACTGCATATTTCTTCCGTTCAAGTCCAGAGACTTTTTCCATGATGAACGGGAATTTTTGCAGGGTTGTAATGATAATACGTGTTTCACCCGTGATTGCTGCTGCCAATTGATTGGAGTCCTTATTAATACGCTCAACCATTCCTGCTTTATGCTCTAACTGATACACAGCATCTTGTAATTGTTTATCCAGTACTCTGCGGTCAGTAATAACAATTACACTGCTAAAAACCGCTTCATTCTGTCCATCATGTAATTTGGCCAATCGATGTGCGAGCCAAGAAATCGAGTTCGTTTTCCCACTTCCCGCACTATGTTGGATTAAATAGTTCTGACCAACATGTTTGGCCTCCACATCCAATTCGAGCTTTCGTACAACATCAAGCTGATGGAAACGTGGAAAAATAAGCAACTTACGCTCAGCAACCACTTCTCCATTTGAATCTAATATATCATCCTTTTTCACATATACAAAACGGAACAAAATATCCAATAAACTATCAGGCAATAAAATTTGTTCCCATAAATAATGTGTACGGTAGTTTTTATAAACCGTTGGATTTCCTTTACCTCCGTTATTACCTTTATTGAATGGCAAGAAATACGTTTTCTCCTTATCTAGCTTCGTTGTCATAAATACTTCATCCGGATCAACCGCAAAGTAAACTACTACACGCTCATTGAAATGGAACAGTTGCTCTCTCGGATCTCGGTCTTTTTTAAACTGCTTAATCGCATGTTCGACTGTTTGACCAGTAAACTGATTTTTAAGTTCCAATACAACTAAAGGTAAACCATTGATAAATAGAACCATATCCAAGCTATTATTATGTTTGTCACTATAATACACTTGGCGGCTCACCGTAAAAATATTCTTATGATACAAGTCATTCATCAACTGATTCATCGTTGTGGGAGGCTTATTGTAAATCAGCTTTAACGTCACACCACGATCCTTAATACCATGACGCAAGCAATGGATGATTCCTTGTTTCTTCAAGCTATCACAAATACGAGCAAGCACCTTTTGTTTGTAATCCGCTCCATACGATCTCTCCAACATTTTTAACTCTTTCTCTTGTGTTGCTGCCAGAAACTCAAAAAGCTTCTCGACATCTAACGCATGCTTTTTAAAAAGGTGACTTGCTTCACCTTCTAGCACACGCTTTTCATATCCGTTCGTTAAAAGTGAATCTTCAATGTTCTCTTCAAATCCTTTTTCAGACGCATCAATAGCCATACTCTTTACCCCCGTTAAGAATCGATTTCTATATACTTATATCTATCTTGCCGGTTACTGCTTCGTATATTAAAGATTGACGATATTCTTTAAGCTTTTGAACTTCTACCTTTAAATCTTTAATTAAATTCTCTATTTGGACACTAATATTGTCAAGATACTCTACTATAGTATTTTGTTCTTCTAACTCAGGTAATAAGATCGGTAGTTTTTTCAATTCCATGTAACCTATTGACTGCCGAACTCCACTTCCTAAACCATAGAAAACTTTTATTAAATCATATGAATGTAATAAATAGTATACATACTTAGAGTTAATTAGCGACTTTTTCACTAAACCCAAATAAGCTGACGTAATTATACCTTGTTCAGTTACTATACCAACCCTTAAACTTCTTTTATCATTCTGTAAATCAGTCAACCTTAATACCAAATAATCTGAGTCGACAATTTGATATGTCTCAAATGACTCTGGAAGTAAACCAAAATTAGATTCTATATTTCTTCGCTTTATTTTACCGTAACTTAATGAGAGTACATTACTGATTAGATTATCTTTGTTTTTATTTTTATTCTCTTTAAAGATTGTATATAAAGGTTTGATTGTCCAATGCCTAGGTATTTCCCCAATCCATTCCACACCTGAATCTTCCATTTCCACCTTTGGATTTAAACCTTTTGTTACGGCTTCTGTAATCATAGCTTGGCGTTTTTCATTCATAAGTTCTATCATTTTCGATTTAGAATTTATAACATTATCTACTTCTTTAACTTTTCGGTTAACATATGCTACTATTCTTTTTTGTACTTCAAGAGGAGGTAATGCAATTTTTCTCTTTTTAATTGTCTCTCCTGTTATCAAAGGTTGTGCTGTAGAAGTAGAATATTGATTTAGATTAAGCTGTTCTAAGATCAATTTTAAAAATTCAAGGTCTATTCTATTCAGTTCATATCGGCTAATAAATAGACTATTATCAGTGATCCAACAAGGATAATTAATATAATGGACATTACCACATAACGCTCCGACACGCCCGATACTTAATGTTTCATTTGTAACATTAACTTCATTTGAATATCCCATTATTCCATTTCCACCAATAATAGGTATAGATTTATCCTCTGATGATACTTTTTCAACAAGCTGTGTATCGATGGATTCTCCACTCTTACATGATAGATACCATCTTAATGGTACTACTCTCCATCCTTTAGGTACTCTCTCATTTAAGTCTGGAACAGATGTATTCATCAGTGCAACACCTTCTTCAACTGCTCAGCAATAGTCACATCTAGCTCTTTAATTTCATCCATAATTTCTTCTGAAGGGCGCAGTGCTCTATATTTGTAGAACTGTCGAGCAAACGGAATTTCATAGCCTTTTTTTGTTTTCGATTCATCAATCCACGCATCAGGAACATGTGGTTTAACTTCGTGTTCGAAGTACTCTTGGATATCTTCCTTCAGCGGGACATTTTCTGTTTCACGTAAATCTGTATCTGCTTCGACTTCATCTTTTTTCTTCATGCAAGCATCCGCTGTTTCATCTTGTTCAGCAAGTCCAGCAAGTATTGCTTTTAATACAGGTGCACTGAGTGTAAGACCTTCATTTTTAAATGCCGATTTCAAGAGTTTTTCAAATACTTCACGGTTTTTATATAATGTGTCACTTCCTAGGCTTCGTAACACTTCTATAATCTTTACTTGCAATTCTTTACCCGCTTCAATTTCTGCAAGGCCGTTAGCGCCTTTTTTCTTCGATGTCATTAATTTTTGGAAAACTTTTTGATCTGCCACTCGTTGAATACGTTCTTCTGAAAACACAAAATTTAAGCGAAGTGGTCGTTCAACCGTAATTTTATGATAACCAAAATCTTCATTATCAAAGATTTTTACGAATTCTCCTGGTTTAAAATCACCGTATAAACGTACAATTTCATCAATTTGTTCCTGAGTAATGTAATTACGCTTACTTCCCATGTTTTTCTTCAACTTTCGTGAGAAGTCAACCGCGTTCACTAGCTGCACTTTTCCTTTACGTATAGCCGTTTTATTATTAGTTAAGATCCATATATACGTTGAGATACCTGTATTGTAGAATAAGTCATTTGGCATCGCTACAATACCTTCTACTAGGTCATTCTCTAATACGTAACGACGGATTTCACTCTCTCCGGAACCAGCATCACCTGTAAATAAAGGTGAACCATTCATAATAATGGCTAATCGTGAACCTTGTGGATTTTCTGCTGTTACTGGTTTCATTTTTGAAATCAAGTGTAGCAAGAACAGTAACTGGCCATCACTAGAACGAGGTGTACCAGGACCGAAACGACCATTATAGCCTTGTTCTTCATGCTCAGCTAAAATTGGCTTTTGATATGATTTCCAGTCGACACCGTATGGAGGATTCGAAATTAAATAATCGAATTTATCACCTTTAAATTGATCATTTGAAAGAGTATTTCCCAATCGAATATTTCTTGCATCTTCACCTTTGATTAAAATATCTGCTTTACAAATCGCATACGACTCATCATTAATCTCTTGGGCAAAAAACTCCAAATCAGCTGTCGGATTTAATTCTTTCAAATACTCTTGCGCAACAGACCCCATACCGCCTGTACCGGCAGCACAATCATATAATGTTTGTGTCAATCCATGCTTCGTTAAAAAATCATCATCCTGCATAAACAGAAGGCTCACCATTAAACGAACAACTTCACGAGGAGTATAGTGATCCCCTGCTTCTGCATGCTCAGAGAACCGACGAATTAATTCCTCGAAAATGTAGCCCATTTCTACATTTGATACTACCTCAGGGTGAAGATCAAGCTCACTAAAACGTTTAATCGTTAAATATAGAAGATCATTGTTATCCATCTTTTCAATTTGTCGATTAAAGTCAAAATGGTCCATAATGTCACGAGCCATTTTTGAAAATCCATTAATATAGTCACGTAAGTTATCAGCAATATTATCAGCATCACTTAATAATTTGTTGAAATCATATTTACTTGTATTATGGAAGTTCTGCTTTGCAATTCGGTTTAAGATTTGCTCACGAGCATCTTCATTCATAGATTTGTACTTCTCAAAGTTTACTAATACTTCATCTTTTGTGCTTTCTAACACACAATCAAACCGACGTAATACTGCTAAAGGTAAAATTACCTTCCCATAGTCATCTGGTTTATATGGCCCACGTAATACCTCTGCAATTGACCAAATAAAACTTACTTTATCTTGAAAATTAATCATGTTGTTTTCCCCTCTTATACAAAATACAAAATTATTTACTATAAGAATAACAAATTCACACTTAATAAGTAAAAGTTGATTATTACCTTATTATTACATATTAATAATTTTCAATTACAGTTTTGCGATAAACGAAGAGTAAAAGAAATTACTTATACAAATAAGATTATATCGGGATTCAATATATATTTAAACGTCCATTAAAGATAAAAAAGCAGCCCTAATAAGACAGACTGTTTTATTTCAATACAATAATTATTAATATCTTCCACTTATCCAGGAAGTGTATGTGGAAATTCATAAGAGATATTGGTGGGTTGATCAACTTCTACTATATTAATTAATAAATATTACTGGATACCTCAATATGAGCTTTCCCACCTCTATATTTCCTTAGATAAATTCCTTTAAATCTAAAATTATCAATGAATAACTATTAAAAAGACAGACTCCTTATACAGGGAGTCTGCCGCTACGGTAAAAGGTCACCGCACTTCATGCATTATTATTATACTAAACCAGAAACAAACTGTAAATATTTTGAAATAACATAACAGAATGTAAATAATACACACATATTTTTAATAATCTACTCCTAACATCACATTCTCCAGTGCATATAATCAATAACGGGAGAATATCAACGAAATATATAGTATTTATAACCTTGGTTGAAAATTCTATGTAAAACCTCTCTTAGAACATTTGCATTATTTATGTATCACCGCTAAGCAAGTTGGATTTCCGTGGATAACAGAAGATACAATAAGGATAAGAATTATTGATTTAAAGTACACCGGTGTATTAATTGAAATCAGTGATATCTAAATTAATATAACTTGATAAATAGTGATTAATTTGACGAAATCAGTCACCTATCAAAAGGAGAAATCACATGGCACCTTACATGAAAGTTATCTCTAGCAAAAGCTATATAGAGATTACACAGCAATCAGTACACCCACATTCAACTCAACATAGAACTTCTTATGGAGGCCGAAAGTCTTTCACTACTCAAAACAAAGAAAGCTATGAGAATAATCAAAGGATAAGTATTAATCGTGCACGAAAGAAAATACGCAGACTCTTAGAGTGTAACTTTACTAATGAGTATGCTTTTCTCACCCTTACCTTCAAACCCTCTGATGTTGGAGATTTGACTGATATACGGTTTTGTAACGAAATGTTTAGCAAGTTTAAAAAAAGGCTTAATCACTATCTAAAGAAGAATAATCTTCCTGCATTTAAGTATTTAGGTGTAACCGAATTTCAAGATACAAACCGTAACGGAGTTATACATTATCATTTGTTATGTAATCTTATTGAGCCGTCTGAAGAATCCATACAGGATATCTGGCGGTATGGACTTTCACGGAAATTTATCATGATATCAAATCCTACAGATAATGAAAAGATTACTAGCTATCTTAATAAGGGAATAGCTGATCCAAGGCTTAATAACTATAAACGGTATCTCTCTTCACATAATCTGTTGCAGCCTACAATAAAGGAAATCACAAATACTGAAGAATTTTATTCTATTCTATCTACTTGTGATCCTGTATTAATAACTAGTGATACTTTTCATAATGCTTTTTCAGGAGAAATCAAATATGAAAATTACTATCTAAATAATGAAGAGGAGTTACTAAAATATGTGCAAAACTTATGATGATTATCCAGACATTCTTAACGTTAAAGATATTCAAGAAATACTCGGTATCGGAAGAAAACAAGCATACGAACTTGTACATTCAGGAAAATTTCATGTTATCAAAATTGGAAAGAGAATTAAAGTATCAAAAAATACTTTGACCTCTTGGATAGAGGGGAATAATTAATTATGTCTGAACAGGTAAAACTTGTAGAATGCGGTGCTAGTGTATTTATATACGACTATAAAAATCGAGGTAATCAAAACTATGGATTTGGATTTGAAAGAGATCCTATATTAGGAGAAATTACACATTTGCAGAGGAATCTTCTAAAAAATTTCATCAATGATAAGTTTTTATATACTTTTTGTTTAAGGATACCAATTAAAGATATAAACATTGTAGAAGAAAGAACAAAAGAATTTTGCTTACACTTAAAAAAATTAAGTAGGCGGCCAAAAATGAAGTACCTAGGAGTGGTAGAAGCTCAATTTCAAAAAAAGCAAAAATATGCATATGTACATCTTGCAACAGATTTAGAGCTCCATGAATTACTGCCTTTAGGTGAAATGGATATTTCTATAGATATAGAAGACTATTTAGAGAAGATGTGGGGTTATGAACTTCATTTTAATGTATCCTCCCCACGGCAAATGTTAACTACCTTTATTACAGCATATAAAATTTCACTAACAGACTCTCCCTCTTTCAAAAAGATTTTTCATGATAATCTTGAATACCCCCAAGAATTATGGAACATGGAAGCAGAAAACTTAAGTAAGGAGCTATGTTTAATGGATTATCCTATACATCATGCAAATCAATTTTATGATAATAACTTGGGATATGTAATAGCTAATGAATACTCCCTATATGATACTTATATCAATATCAATCGTTTTCGTTAAGAACACTTCAAAAGAGCTCTTTCATTGAGTTCTTTTTTTATCCCACTAACATATAACTACTAAATGCTAGGTTCCTCACAACAGGAGACGATCAAAGACTCTTAAATAAATAATGCAATATTACCCTATGTTTAGTAGTCTGAGGTATACTTATTCTCCATTTTTATGAATTATTTTTATAAATAGGTAGAGTCTACTTTTGCATCATTAGGCTAACTTTTTGCATGTGAAAGATTGAAATGTATAGTAGCCTCTAAGGAGGTAAAAAGCCCTCTTTCTATGTCCCCCTTAGTTACTATTATCTTATAGATAGTTTTATGATCTTATTTCTGAAGTTTTAATTCAATGATACGTTTCCCCGTAACTAGGTAATGAATGCATCAAAGTACTAAAAAAATATCCCATATAACTGGATAACTATCCTTTCTTTCCGTTCATCCTTCACTTTAACAATATAACTCGATTTTACCACCAAATTCATTTTTTGATATAATATACCTAAAAATGTAATTATTTTAAAATGCATTTCTAAGGTGGGTCACTATGAACTTATTATCATTGATTGATGCAAAAAACAATCTAGAATTAGAAGTCTATTATGGTGTCTGAACGGTACCCTTCCATAAGTAAATACCATGGGTGGTTAGATTGGTGTATACCTTTCCTTATTACTTGCTACATGATTTAATTGAAAGAATATCAGCTCGGGGAACATTGGAAACATTTGAATCTCCCTATAAAAGTGGTATGGTGGACAATCTTTGTTATTAACCTATTTAGTTTAGCATTTAACACTTTCAGCGTAATGGAATGGTAATGTAGGTGACGTGGTAGTTATGATACTGGACGGGTGCTTATGTGAGGTATGCGATATTTTATCAGTTCCAAATGTTACATCATCCGGTGTTAAATCCCTATTCTTTTCATTATTCCATTCTTTTACTACTTCCAGAGCATGGCGTTCAGCTGCTTTACCGAGAATCGATTCACTATTGAAGTCGATGTTTCGGAATACATCACGTAGCTTCCCTGTGTTCTCGTTTTCAATATGAGCTAAGGCCTTATTGATAATAGCATCAATCTCCGAATCATTCTTCTCTATTCTCTAAGTCGTTTAAACGCTCTATCATGTACGGTAATTCTAGTGATTACGTCTCTAGTCTATTGACAGTTGTATTTTCCAAATTCTTTAACGGCCTTTAACCTTATCAGCCAAGTGTTATTGCTATTTGCTTTATTTACTAGAATTTCAATGTTCTATAGTGTCATTTTTATAAGAACAATGATGACAAATCGAGATTATGACATTTTTTCACTATTTTTTAATAATTTTCTTTATTTAGAGGTATTTTTATATTTAGTTATATACTAAAATTAGGTAGATAGCAGTAAAAAACGGAAGGAAACTAAATCATGAAAACCATAAAATCAGAAGAAGCAGAACAAATGATAGGAAAAGCAGTATCGTTACTATACTTTGAACATCTTGATAATCTCCGTGTTACAAAGCCAAATGTTATGAGTGGAATAGGTGTAATAATTGATGTAGTTCAAAGTCCCTTTAAGGAAGATATTGAATTCATAGTAAAAACAAACCGAGGTTACGAACAACTTCCTTTAGAACAAGTTCAACGGATTGACCTTGAATTTTGGCAAAATAAATGGAGGTCAGATGTCCTTCCCGGCATTTTAGAACGAGATAAAGAAGAAGCTTTTTACAAAGAGGTTTATAAAAACGTCGATAGATCTATCAAACCAATAAGGTATTTAGCAGAAGAAAAAATGATAGGAACTCCAGTCCTCGTAAAAAATAATGTTTATAGCGTGGGGATTGGCATAGTTGTTGATGTTTTTGGATGGTTTCTCGACTATATGGTTGAATATGATTTCCCTCTAAAAGATGACGTCGGATTAGCAATAATAACATCCGACGTGATATATCCATTTACTTTAGAACAAGTTGAAAGTATCGACCTAAAACGTGAACAAGAAATCGTTGCAAGCATCGTCAAATAGTTTTATTTAATAAATTCGAAAATGAAAGAGGATTAAACATTGTCCTCTTTTTATTTTCAACATTTAGTTCCATACACCCAAAACATGTTGCTTTTACATGTATGCCTCTATCAATTAATTTTAATAAACTTTTCACATTCAAAATGATTAAGAGTTAAAATAATGTTTTCGTACTGAACCCCTATTTTGACCCTGTAAGTGTACCAGCATCTTAAAGCAGTTTTCAATATCAGGAAAGCTAACTATGTCAGCTCCATCCTCTTTATATATTATTGAATAATAATTATGTATAGACATCTGCTGATCTCCCCTTAATTAATGTCAGACTAATTGAAAACAAGAGACTCAGTCACTTGTAATTACTTGACCATCTGCTTTTACTCTTCAGCCTTTAGGATATTTCTTAAACTCCTCTATTCTATCATCAAACTGCATTTCTTCCTTTGATGGTTTAAAATCCCAACAAAGTTCTATCTGAGCAGCCTTCCTTACAAGCCTTTCAACATTTAGATTTCCAAATGTCCGTACTGTTACTTCCTTTTCAGTTACCCTATATCCAATCTCCCTACCCATCTTCAACAGGGGTGGGGCACCGAACTTTAGTAGCCGAAGGCTTTCTTATAACCTACTACCTCACAAAATTTTTTTAAAAATTAACATCTTCTATAGGATTTTCAAGGATTTTAAAGAAAATTAAAGCTTTTTCTCAAAAATATATATTAGGTTTCAAATACATGATATTCCTTACCTATACCAACTTTAAACCTTCGCTGTCACACTCCTATCAACTTAGCTAATTGACATAGCCTGGAGCTATAATAATATTAGAAATCACTATAAATCACTATTGATTACTAATCTAAGATAACGATAGTGTAGGAGGTAAAATATTTATGAGCCAGCAAGAATTATCAATTGATCTAACAATCTCTATCCCCCCTGATCTAGTAATCATTTCAAAAATAGAGCTACAAGAATTTAAGGAGCAACAGTTAAAGGGTGTTTATTGGACAATGAAAGATCTTGAAAACCGGATTAATCGTAAACATGAATGGATTAAAGAAAACATACTTTATCCGTCGAAATTTAGAAAAGTGCTTGATGTTGATCAAGATGGATTTGTATTCTATCCAAAGTCAAAAGGTCAATCATGGTCATTTCATGCCATAAAAATGGCTGAGTTTTTAGATGATTACTTTCAAAAAATATTCTCACAATGAGATAAAATAGCTAAATGAAATTTCATTCAGCTATACAAAACTTTACAACATTGTATATGATAAGGGTGACCCACTGACCACCCTTATCTATTTAATTTAAGAGGTGGAATTATGGCAATCATAACAAAAAGAGGAAAAACTTATCAATATACAGTTAGTCACATTGTGAGTGGAAAACAAAAGCCTATACGAAAAGGAGGTTTCCGCACTAAAAAAGAGGCACAGATAGCAGCTGCAGAAGTAGAAGCCCAACTAGCTAAAGGGTTTAATCCTATCTTGAAAAGGATTCCTTTCCATGAATACCTTAAAAACTGGATTGAACTATATAAAGCTCCGATAATCAGTTCGACTACTATGAAACATTATGAATACTCTCTAAATGCGGTTAAAGAGTATTTTTTGGATACACCTATTCAAAATATCAAAAGAGATGATTATCAAAAATTCTTGAATTGGTTTGGATCCGATAAAGCAAAGGAAACTGTTGCTAAAGTACATGGCCACATTAAATCAAGTGTAAAGGATGCTCTAGAGGAACAAATAATCCATATTGATTTCACTAGAAATACAAAACCACCTTGGACAGTTCAAGCAAAAAAGTCAGTAGAAAAACATTTGAGCTATCACGAAAGCCAGCAGCTACTACTTAGCATATTGAGTAAAATTAACGAAGGATTAGGATATTCCCTCCTTCTTCTTGGATTAACTTCCGGAATGCGTTTTGGTGAACTTGTAGGCTTAACCAGAAAAGATTTCAACTTCGATAATAATACCATCAACATCAATAAAACTTGGGGATATAAGAAAAGCTCTCCAGAAGGTTTCGGTCCACCTAAGAATGAACAGTCGAATCGAATCATTATAATGGATCCATTAACAATGGACCATTTTAAAAAGTTGTTCAATACAACTCCCACCAATATTCATCAATTAGTGTTCTACAGTGCGTCTTCAAAGTATAAAGTCATCAGTAATACCAACGCTAATAAGTTGCTGAAAAATCAACTGGATAAGTTAAATATTGAACCAATAACAGTTCATGGATTACGGCATACTCACGCAAGTGTACTTCTATACAAAAAAGCCTCTATCCACTATGTGAGTGAACGACTAGGGCACAGTGACATTGAAACTACACTGAAGCAATACACACATGTTCTAAAGGAATTACGTCTACAAGATGAACAAATAACAATAAAGACATTTGAGTCCATGGTTGTGTAAAAAATGTGTAAAATGGTTTAAAAACATATCGTTTTCTATCTGATTCATATAAAATGAAAAAAGCTCACAAACCCTTTTATATCAAGGATTCATGAGCTTTCTAGATTGATTAATCTTGGCAAAAATTAATCTAATGATACCGGTGGTCGGGGTCGAACCGACACTCCTCACGGAACACGATTTTGAGTCGTGCGCGTCTGCCAATTCCGCCACACCGGCATGATTTTGGAGGCGGCAACCGGATTTGAACCGGTGATAAAGGTTTTGCAGACCTCTGCCTTACCACTTGGCTATGCCGCCAATATATTCGTTGGAGCGGAAGACGGGATTCGAACCCGCGACCCCCACCTTGGCAAGGTGATGTTCTACCACTGAACTACTTCCGCATATAGGTTGGCTGGGCTAGCAGGATTCGAACCTACGAATGACGGAGTCAAAGTCCGTTGCCTTACCACTTGGCTATAGCCCAACAATTAAAATTTATTAGGTAATATAAGCTATTATTTAAATTAATTAAAAAAATGGGGCGACTGATGGGAATCGAACCCACGAATGTCGGAACCACAATCCGATGCGTTAACCACTTCGCCACAATCGCCATGTTGGCAGGGGCAGTAGGAATTGAACCCACACTGGAGGTTTTGGAGACCTCTGTTCTACCTTTAAACTATGCCCCTATATGAATGGTGGAGGGGGGCAGATTCGAACTGCCGAACCCGAAGGAGCGGATTTACAGTCCGCCGCGTTTAGCCACTTCGCTACCCCTCCGTTATTAAGAGTGCCGGCAAGAGGACTTGAACCCCCAACCTACTGATTACAAGTCAGTTGCTCTACCAATTGAGCTACACCGGCATAATAATTAAATGAGATTATATTATTTAAATTTTAATTTATAATGGTGGCTCAGGACGGAATCGAACCGCCGACACAAGGATTTTCAGTCCTTTGCTCTACCGACTGAGCTACTGAGCCAACTTCATTATGTAAATGGCGGTCCGGACGGGACTCGAACCCGCGACCTCCTGCGTGACAGGCAGGCATTCTAACCAACTGAACTACCGGACCATTTTATTGCGGGGGCAGGATTTGAACCTGCGACCTTCGGGTTATGAGCCCGACGAGCTACCAGACTGCTCCACCCCGCGCCAATGTGAATGTGATACTAGAATATTATGGTGGAGGATGACGGGATCGAACCGCCGACCCTCTGCTTGTAAGGCAGATGCTCTCCCAGCTGAGCTAATCCTCCATTTTTAAGTGGTGACCCCTACGGGATTCGAACCCGTGTTACCGCCGTGAAAGGGCGGTGTCTTAACCGCTTGACCAAGGGGCCATTTAGTAAGTTATTATGGCGGAGAGCAAGGGATTCGAACCCTTGAGACAGCGTTGACCGTCTACACGATTTCCAATCGTGCTCCTTCGACCTCTCGGACAGCTCTCCATATGGCTCCGCAGGTAGGACTCGAACCTACGACCGTTCGGTTAACAGCCGAATGCTCTACCACTGAGCTACTGCGGAATAATTTATAATGCCTGGCGACGTCCTACTCTCACAGGGACTCGCGTCCCAACTACCATCGGCGCTGAAGAGCTTAACTTCCGTGTTCGGAATGGGAACGGGTGTGGCCTCTTCGCTATCGTCACCAGACGATTTTGTCAGCAACATTTATTATTATAATTGCATTTCTGACATTTTTCAAGAGTTTTTTTAAAGAAATTTCATCTTTTTTATTCTCTCAAAACTGGATAATGTAGGTTCGGCAAGTTGCGTTTTGAATCATTTGGTTAAGTCCTCGAACGATTAGTATCCGTCAGCTCCATGTGTCACCACACTTCCACCTCGGACCTATCAACCTGATCATCTTTCAGGGTTCTTACTAGCTTGCGCTATGGGAAATC